>NZ_KV823410.1 GCF_001815935.1 Corynebacterium sp. HMSC04H06 | reverse complement strand
GGCCGAGCCCGCCCACGGCGGCGTGGATCCCTTGGCGGCTGTGAGCGCGCGCCCGGCCGATTACGCCGAGGAGGAACGGGCGCTGGCCGTGGCCGCGGGCGAGGACTCGGTGCGCCCGGCCACCCGGCGGGCGCAGCTGGTGCTGCTCAGCCTGGCCGGCACCGCGTTAGTCGCGGCCCTGGGCGGGGCCGTACTCCGGCGCGGGCGCGCTCAGTAACTGGCCTTCAGCGCTTTCTCCCGGCTGAGCTGGCTGCCACCCGGCAACAGCCGGAGGATCTGCCAGGGCACTTCTCCCCCGGTGCCCGTGCCCAGGGCCTTCAGCGTGGCCTCGTCCTCCACGGAATGCCGCAGGCCGTGCGCGGTGACCAGGTGGAAGCCGTGCTCGGAACTTAGCCCCAGCCCGCCCTGGGGTAGGCCGCTGAAGCGGTCGGCCACGGCCGAGCCGGACAGCTCGATGGTCCCCTCCTGCGGCGGCGCGGCGGCCCCGCGGCCCTCGGCCGTCGCGCACAGCCAGCCGTGGGCCGGATCGATGAACTCAGGCGCGGCCTCGGGCAGGCTGAAGGCCTCCTGCGCCGCCGGGGCATCCGGCAGGGCGGCCACCTCCTCGTGGCTCAGGCGCTGCAGGTCAGCGCCGGCATCGACCAAGGCGCCGGCCTGCGGCTCGGTCAGCGCGAAGACGCCCTCCTCCGTCCGGGCCCACAGCCCCTGGTCCCCGGTACCGGTGTCGATGACGGCCGGCAGCGGGTCTGGGAACTCGACGGCGGGCAGCGCCCGGAACGCGTTGAGCAACTCCGCGGGCAGCTCCCAGCGGAAGGTGTCCGCGTCCACGCCCAGGGCGCGCCGGATTATCCGGCCCTCCGTCGTCTCCGCCGGCGGGATTTCGCGCCGACCGTGCGCGTCCACCAGCCAGTCCGTGCCTTCCGTTTCCACCCACGCGGCCTGCCCGTCAAGGAGGGTGTGCCCCTGGTTGGCGGTGACCACGATGTCCCCGGCGCTGAACTCGCGGACGGCGTCGATGGTGATGACGAAGCCGGGGGTCTCCGCCGCGTCCGCGCCGGCGAAGCAGGCCAACCACTCCACCGCGTTTTCGGTGCCGGAGGCGGCGATAAAGCCGGGCGCGTCCGCAATACCCAGCGGCACGCCCAGCTGCGCGTCGTCTAAGTGCCGGGTGCCGATGCGGGCCGGTTCCGCCGGCTCGCCGGCGATGATGCGGGCCGAGGCCAGGTTCGCCACCGGGTGGTAGGTGTCGTCGACGAGCACGAAGAGCTGCTTGTCCGCGGATTCCACAATGGGCGCCTCGCCGGGGTTGGGCTCCGGCTGCAGCCAGGCCAGCAGGGCTGCGCCTATGGCCACCAGCACCACGGCGATAAGCCCGAAGACTAGCGCGCGCCGGCGGGTAGACAACGGGTCGTGGATCATGCGGATATCCCCCATGACCAGACCATGCTCTACCCGCCTGTGCAGGAATTTGTGGCCGGATACTTGCGCCTTCGTCGTAGGCACTGGACGCGCCATAAAATTTTCCCCCCTGGGTAGCCAGCGACACCCCATCGCTGCTGTAGAAACCGTACTGTCGGCAGGCAATAAACTCTGCAAACTCTGCCGCTGCCTGACAGGGTAGCCGGGCTTAGCCGAGCTCGCTACCGCTGCGCTTGGCCCGGGTGGCCTCCGCCCGTGCGGAGAGCTCTTCCGGGGCCGGGTAGTCCACGCCGACCAGGCTGAGCCCCTTGGCCGGGGCGACCGGGATCTGGGAGGAGCGTTGACTCTCCGCGAGCATGGCCGTGGCGAAGTCGACGTTCCGACGTCCCTGCCCCACCGCCAGGCAGCAGCCCACCAGGGAGCGCACCATCGACCAGCAAAACGCGTCAGCGACCACGTGCGCCTGGTACAGATTCGGCTCGGTGGCCGTCGAGACATCCTCCCAGGTAAAGCTCTCCAGCTCGCGTATGGTGGTGGCGTGCGGCTTGGCTTTACAGAAGGCCGCGAAGTCGTGGAGACCCACCAGGAGGTTGGCGGCCTGTTGCATGGCGTCGATGTCTACCGGCTTCGGCCAGACCGCGGTATCCGCCCTGCGCATGGGTAGCGCTCCGGCCGGGGAGGTGGTCACCCGGTAGAGGTAGTGCCGCCGCAGGGCCGAAAAGCGCGCGTCGAAGCCGGCGGGGGCGAAGTCCACGTCGTGGGCCCGGATATCGTCCGGCAGGAGCTTGGACAGGCGGCGGACTAGCTTGCCCGGATCCCCGTCGATGGAGCGTTGCTGCAGCGACTCCTCCGGGATATCGAAGTGCGCGACCTGACCGGCCGCGTGCACGCCGGCGTCGGTGCGCCCGGCGACGGTCAGCTCGACTGGGTGGCGCAGGATCAATGTCAGTTTGTCCTCGATGACCGCCTGCACCGTACGCAGCTCGTTGCCCTGCTGCGGCTTCTGCCGAGCCCACCCGTGGAAGCCAGTGCCGTCGTAGGCCACGTCCAAGCGCACGCGCCGCACGCTGACGGCGGGCGAGGGATTGGCCGTTTCCTCCGGGGTGGCCTGGCGGGGATGCTCAGCAGAGTTCATAGGCCCACATGCTACCGCCACGCCGGGCCGGAAAAAAATTTTTGGACCCGATTTCTTGGCACCTAGCGGGCATTATGTGGGATAGCTGAATGTGTGGAAACTGCATTAACAGCACCTTTACAGACTGACCTGCCACAATAATTGTCAGGCGCCAAGGGAAGGCGATCATTTCCGCTTTCCTTGGTGTGGATTTGAGAGATGGTCCTTGCGCCCCGCAGGGCGGCTGATGACAGCCAAAGCGGGGCGGACTTCGCAGAGGCGGCTTGAACGGCCGCGGAGGAGTATTCCTTTTCAAGCAGTGGCTTGGGGAACCTTAGAGAGACAGAGACAGCGAACCGTCGGTAGCCTTCGGGCCGCCGGCGGTTCGTTGTTGTATCGGCCGCTGTCTCACCCAGCGCGGTCCTATCCCGCGCTGGGCGCGGACACCACAGCACAAAGAAACCGCCCGGCCTTACCGCAGGTGCGGAGTGGACGGGCGGTTTTACTGAGTCAGAAGGACTTACTTGTCCTCAGCCTCGGCCTCAGCCTCAGCAGAAGCCTCGGTGGTCTCCTCAGCCGAAGCCTCCTCAGCGGCCTCCTCGGACTTTTCAGCCTCAGCCTCTTCGGCCTCGGCCTGCTTGGAGGCGGCGGCGCGGGTAGCGCGGTTAGCCTCGGCGGAGACGGTCTCCTCGGTCACCAGGGAGATCTGGGACATCGGAGCGTTGTCGCCGGCGCGGTTGTCCAGCTTGATGGTGCGGGTGTAGCCGCCGTCGCGGTTAGCGAACTTCGGGGCAAGCTCATCAAACAGGTAAGCAACAACATCCTTGTGCGGGATGAGCTTCAGAACCTGGCGGCGGTCGGCAACGGAGCCGGACTTGGCCTTGGTGATGATCTTCTCGGCGTAAGGACGAAGCATCTTCGCCTTCGCATCGGTGGTCTTGATAGCGCCGTGCTCGAACAGGCTGACTGCCAGGTTGCTCAGCAGGTGAGCTTGCTGGGCAGCGGAGCCGCCGAGACGGGCACCCTTCTTCGGGGTAGGCATTATGTACTCCTCGTTAGCGTTTTAAATGAGCGCTGCAGCCGGCGGGGCCGGCGCACTAGCTTCTTTACTCGGAATCGTCTGCAGCCGGATCCTTAAAGTCACCGGTTTCAGCGTCGTAACCTTCCAGCTGGGTGGGGTCGAAGTCTTCCGGAGTGTCCTTCAGAGCCAGACCCAGGTTAGCCAGCTTGATCTTTACCTCATTGATCGACTTCTGACCGAAGTTGCGGATATCCAGCAGATCGGACTCGGTGCACTCGGCGAGCTCACCGACGGTGTGGATTTCCTGGCGCTTCAGGCAGTTGTAGGAGCGAACGGAGAAGTTCAGGTCTTCAATCGGCTTGCTATAGGCAGCGATGAACTCCGTCTCCTGCGGGGACGGGCCGATCTCGATGCCCTCGGCGGCCGTGTTGAGTTCGCGGGCCAAGCCGAACAGCTCAACCAGGGTGCCACCGGCGGAAGCCAGGGCGTCGCGAGCGGTTATGGAGTTCTTGGTCTCCACGTCGATGATCAGCTTGTCAAAGTCGGTGCGCTGCTCAACACGAGTTGCCTCGACCTTGTACGAAACCTTGAGGACCGGGGAGTAGATCTGGTCGACCGGGATGCGGCCGATTTCCCCAGACGTAGCGGCGGCCGGCACGTAGCCGCGGCCGCGCTCTACGACAAGCTCCATGTCCAGCTTCGCGGTGTCATTCAGGCTGGCGATGTGCAGATCCGGGTTGTGGATCTCCACGCCGGCCGGCGGCTGAATGTCGCCCGCGGTGACCTCGCCCGGGCCTTCCTTGCTCAGGTACATAACGACCGGCTCCTCGGAGTCGGACGACAGCACCAAGCCCTTGATGTTCAGGATGATCTCGGAAACGTCTTCCTTGACCCCGTTGATGGTGGTGAACTCGTGGAGAACGCCATCAATCTTGACGGAGGTCACGGCCGCGCCCGGGATGGACGACAGCAAGGTGCGACGCAGGGAGTTGCCGAGGGTGTAACCGAAGCCCGGCTCGAGCGGTTCGATGACGAACTTGGAACGAGACGAGTCGATGAATTCTTCGGAGAGCTGAGGACGCTGGGAAATGAGCATTGAAATTCTCCTTTTCGACGCCCGCTATATGACGTCGGTAGAGGGATAAAGATGACTTTTCGAAGGTTACTTCGAGTAAAGCTCGACGATGAGCTGCTCCTGCAGCGGGATGTCGATCTGTGCACGCTCGGGCAGCTGGTGCACGAGGATGCGCAGGGTCTCCGGAACGACCTGCAGCCATGCCGGAACGTTGGCGTCGGCCAGGCGGTCCTGGGCCTCTTCGAACCATTCCATCTTCTGAGAACGCTCGCGGACATCGATGATGTCGTACTGCGTCACGCGGAAGGACGGAACGTTGATGTTCTTACCGTTGACGGTGAAGTGGCCGTGGGAAACCAGCTGACGGGCCTGGCGGCGGGTGCGAGCCAGACCAGCACGGTAGACCACGTTGTCCAGGCGGGACTCCAGCAGGATGACCAGGTTGTCACCGGTCTTGCCCGGCAGGCGGTTGGCCTCTGCGTAGTAGCGGCGGAACTGACGCTCCAGGACACCGTAGGTGTACTTTGCCTTCTGCTTTTCCTGCAGCTGCAGCAAGTACTCGGATTCCTTGATGCGGTTGCGGCCAGCCTGTCCCGGGGGGTACGGGCGGCGCTCAAACGCCATATCGCCGCCGACCAGGTCGACGCGGAGACGGCGGGATACACGGGTAGCGGGGCCGGTATAACGAGCCATAGTTTAGTTACCTCTTCCTTCCCTTAAACGCGACGACGCTTCGGCGGACGGCAGCCGTTGTGCGGCTGCGGAGTCACATCCGAGATCGAGGACACCTCTAGGCCGGCGGCCTGGAGCGAACGGATTGCGGTTTCGCGGCCCGAGCCCGGGCCCTTAACGAAAACGTCAACCTTCTTCATCCCGTGCTCCATCGCCTTGCGGGCGGCGGACTCGGCAGCCATCTGGGCTGCGAACGGGGTGGACTTACGGGAACCCTTGAAGCCGACGTGGCCGGAGGATGCCCAGGAAATCACAGCACCGGTCTGATCGGTGATCGAGACGATGGTGTTGTTGAAGGTGGACTTGATGTACGCGTGGCCCTGGGCCACATTCTTCTTTACGACGCGACGGCCAGAACGGCGGGCGCCGGAACGAGTCTTTGGAGGCATGAATTACTTCTTCTTTCCTGCGATCGTCTTCTTCGGACCCTTACGAGTACGAGCATTGGTCTTGGTGCGCTGACCACGAACCGGCAGGCCACGGCGGTGGCGCAGGCCCTGGTAGCAGCCAATTTCAATCTTGCGGCGGATATCAGCCTGTACCTGGCGGCGCAGATCGCCTTCTACCTTGTACTCAGCCTCGATCGCGTCACGCAGTGCCGACAGCTGGTCATCATCCAGGTTGTCGGTACGCAGGTCGGAGGAGATGCCGGTCTTTTCCAGCAGTGCCTTGGCACGGGTGTGCCCGATGCCATAGATGTAGGTGAGAGCGATCTCCATGCGCTTATTGCGCGGGAGATCAACACCAGCTAGACGTGCCATGTGGCTTGTCCTTTCGGGTTTTTACGGTGGTTTTCTCCCTACCCGTCCCCTACCATTTCGCGCGCCGCCCGGACCGTGCCGGTGCCAGCGCGAAATTGTGGTGGGGCTCAAGCCACCGTGACCTGAGGTGGAAAAAGGCGACCGACCTTGCGGCCGCCCCTGGGTAAGGAGGCTTACTGTCTTTACTTGTAGCGGTAGACGATGCGTCCGCGGGTCAGGTCGTAAGGAGACAGCTCAACAACTACCCGGTCCTCAGGGAGGATGCGGATGTAGTGTTGACGCATTTTGCCCGAAATGTGGGCAAGAACCTTGTGTCCGTTGTCTAGCTCGACACGAAACATTGCATTCGGCAAGGGCTCGATGATGCGGCCCTCGACCTCAATTGCGCCTTCCTTAGCCATAACCTCAACTTTTCTAGCCGCTGGCGACTAACCAAAGCGACTGCATGTATTTGTCTACTGCCTGGCGTTTAACGTGCGGGAAGTTCCGCACACATACACCAAACAAAGAGCATACGCGTTAACGACACGAATTCCAAACCCGTGCCACTACCCTTGTGCAGGATCCCAGCCGGCGAGCGCCCGCGAAAAGGCCCGCCCCGCGCCATAAAAGGCGGTGCGGGGCGGGCCGGGAAAGTTTCAGATGTCGAAGCTTCGCTTAGTAGATGAAGACCTTGTCACCAATCTGCAGGTCGTTGAAGTAACGGACAGCAGCCTGGCCCGGCAGGCGGACGCAACCGGCAGAGTCGTACGCCGGGTCGCCCAGGTGGAAGGCGTGGCCGTTGTTGGTGAAGTAGATGGCGTAAGGCATCGGGGCGTTGTTGAACTCGTAGGAGATCTCGTCCTTGATCTTACGGTTGACGTGGAAGGTGCCACGCGGGGTCTCCTGGCCCGGCTTGCCCGGGGCCATGGACGGGGCGACGTAGGTGACATCGCCGTTCTTCTGCAGCCAAGTGCGGCGGCCGTCCAGGTCGACGCAGACGGCGGCGTCGACCGGACACGGGCCGCGGTTGAAGGCGTTGCGCTGGCGCTCCTGCTCCGCCTTGCGGGCAGCGGCCTCGGCGGCAGCCTTCTCGCGGGCGGCCTGCTCAGCCTGGGCGCGGGCAGCGGCGTCGCGGGCGGCCTTGGCCTCGGCCTGCTTCTGGGCCACCAGGCCCGGGAACAAAGCATTCAGGACGTTGTCGACGACCGGGCGCAGGGCGTTGGCGGCCTGCGGGTTGAGCTTGTTGACCTCGTCAAGCATCTGATTGCGGGTGTTCCAGGCCTGCTCGCGAGCCCCGCCGAAGAATTTGTCAGCCTCGTCCTGCACCTGCTTGGACAGCTGGTCGATGTTCGGCAGTTCGGAGCTACCTTGGTTCAGCTGAACCTGGGAGGACAAACGAGTCGGGTCCGGCATTTGCTGGGCGCGGGCGTTCGGTACGCCACCAATCAGGGTGACGGCTATGGCCACCGTGGCGGCCAGCGCGAGGGCGGCGCGACGGAAAGCCAGGGGGACGGCATTGAAGCGGAATTTCGACATGCTGGAAATTATAGACCTCTGTCCGAGGAATTTCCCAGCCGGGCGTGAACGTTACCAAATCGTAGCCGCGCACGGGCTTTCCCGCCCAGCGCCGCCGCGCGCTGCCCGGTGCTCTCGGGAGCCTGGCCCTAGTAAGGCCGGGCTACTTGTCGTAGCGTGGGGTCAGGATGCGCGGGCCGTCGGCGGTGGCGGCGACGGTGTGCTCCCAGTGGGAGGCCAGCGAGCCGTCCTCAGTAATGACGGTCCAGTCGTCGTCCAGAACCACGGAGCCTTCGGTGCCCAGCGTCAGCATGGGCTCGATGGCCAGCACGGAGCCTTCCTGGATATAGGGCCCGCGGCCCGGGCGGCCCTCGTTGGCCAGGTAGGGCTCCTCGTGCATGGTGCGGCCGATGCCGTGGCCGCCGTAGCCGTCGACGATGAACAGCTCGACACCGAACTTTTCCTCAGCGGCCCAGGTGGCTAGCTCGAGCGCGTGGGAGACATCGGTCAGTCGGTTGCCCGGCACCATGGCTTGAAGCCCCTCGGACAGGACCCAGGCGGTGGCATCGTTCAGCTTGGCAGCCTCCGCGCTGACCTCGCCGACGGGGAAGGTCCAGGCGCTGTCCCCCACCCAGCCGTCGAGGGTGGCCCCGCAGTCGATGGAGACCAAGTCGCCTTCGGCCAGGACCGTCTCGTTATCGGGGATGCCGTGGACGATGACGTCGTTGACGGAGACGCAGATGGAGCCCGCGAAGCCCTCGTAGCCCTTAAAGGTGGGCTGAGCCCCGGCGCCGCGGATGAGTTCTTCCGCGACGGCGTCGAGCTCGAGGGTAGATACGCCAGGCGCCGCAGCCAAGCGCACGGCCTGCAGGGCGCGGCCGACGATTTCGCCGGCCGCCTGCATGGCGTCGAGTTCGCCCGGGGTACGGGCGGGGATGCGTTTGCTGCGGCGCGAGAAGATGGAAATGGCTCTTAACCTACTTCCCCAGTGCTTCCATGGCGCGGGCGTTGATCTCTTCGATCTCGCCCTCGGCCTTGATCGAGATGATGGCGTCGCCGTAGTGCTGGATGAGCGGGAAAGTCTCATCGCGGTAGACGCCCAGGCGGGTGCGGATAGTGTCCTCGGTGTCATCCGCGCGGCCGCGGGCCAGCATGCGCTCGACCACGACGTCCTCGGAAACCTCGAAGTTCAGCACGCCGTCCAGCTCCAGGCCCTTGTCGGCCAGCAGCTTGCTCAGGATGTCGGCCTGCGCCACGGTGCGCGGGAAGCCGTCCAGCAGGAAACCCTTGGCGGCGTCGTCCTGCTCAAGGCGGTCTTTGACCATGCGGGCGGTGACGTCGGTCGGCACGAGCTGGCCGGCGTCCATGTAGGACTTGGCTTCCTTGCCCAGCTCGGTGCCCTCGCCGATGTTGGCGCGGAAGAGGTCACCGGTGGAGATGTGCGGGATGCCCAGCTTTTCGCTCAAGATAGCGGCCTGCGTGCCTTTGCCGGCACCGGGAGGTCCAAGGAGTACGTAACGCATTATTTCAACAGTCCTTCGTAGTTCGATTGCAGAAGCTGGGACTCAATCTGCTTGACGGTAGTCAAGGCAACAGAGACCATAATCAAGATCGCGGTACCACCGAAGGCGGTCATGCCGCCGCCCTGGGAGTGCCCCACGCCGAAGTCCAGCAGGATGTTCGGCAGGATAGCAATGATACCCAGGTAGGCAGCGCCCACGAACAGCAGGCGGTTCATCACGTAGCCCAGGTACTCGGCCGTCGGGCGGCCGGGGCGGATGCCCGGGATGAAGCCACCGTACTTCTTCATATTATCTGCTTGCTCCGCCGGATCGTACTGAACCGATACGTAGAAGTAAGCGAAGAAGATGGTCAGCACGAAGTAGAGCACGATGTACTGCCAGGACGCCGGGCTCTGCAGCCAGGAGATGACGTTGCGCTGCCACCAGTTGTCCGGGGTGACCGCGTTGTTGGAGTTGACGATCTGGGTGATAAGCACCGGCATGTAGATTAGCGAGGACGCGAAGATCACCGGGATAACGCCGGCCTGGTTGACCTTCAGAGGCAGGTAGGTGGAGGAACCACCGTACTGGCGGCGGCCCACCATGCGCTTGGCGTACTGGACCGGGATGCGGCGCTGGCCCTGCTCAATGAAGGTGATGCCGATAACCAGGACGATGACGCCGGCGACGATCATGGCGAAGACCAGGCCGCCGTTGTTCTGCAGGATGTTCATGCCGTCGGTAGGCAGACGGGTCGCGATACCTGCGAAGATCATCAGGGACATGCCGTTGCCGATACCCTTTTCAGTAATCAGCTCGCCCATCCACATCACGAGCACGGCGCCGGAGGTCATCACCAGCACCAGCACCACTAGGTCGAAGATGTTGCGGTCCGGAACCAGGACCTCCACGCCTTGGCCCAGCAGCTGCTGACGGTCTGCTAGGGCGACGATGCCGGAGGACTGCAGCAGCGCCAGCGCCACGGTGAGGTAGCGCGTGTACTGCGTCATCTTGGTCTGCCCAGACTGGCCTTCCTTCTTCAGCTGCTCGAAGTGCGGGATGACCACGGTTAGCAGCTGCACGATGATGGAGGCCGTAATGTACGGCATGATGCCGATGGCGAAAATCGACAGCTGCAACAGCGCGCCACCCGAGAACAGGTTGATGACGGAGTACAGGTTGCCGGATTCTTCCGTCAGGTCGCGCAGACGGCCCGCGATGGCGCCGTAGTCGACGCCCGGGGACGGGATCTGCGCGCCGATGCGGTACGCGATGATCATCACGATCGTAAAGATGATCTTTTTGCGCAGATCGGCGTCCTTAAATGCCTGGATAATGGCGGACACTACACAATCCTCCTGGCCTACCGAGGGCGTCCGCAGAAAAATACCGCCCGCGCCTCGCGCGTGCCGGTGCCCTTCTACTGCCTCGAGGTGGATACTCATTTGACCCGCTGGGCAAAGCCAGGCCGCCGTCCGCGACGCGCGCGGTGAAGGCGGCCTGGTGAGCCCTCCGGGTGGGATGAACAGTTTTGACCCCATTACCCTACCAGCCGCAAAAGCGTTAGCCCCAATAGCAACGGCCTAAACGCGGTTAGGTTCGCCTTAACCGGGCAGCTGGCGCTGCGCGAGGTAGCGCAAGATGGCCTTGACCCGCCGGTTTTCTTCTGCCGGGTCCAGGCGCAGTTTCAGGAAGATATTGCTCACATGTTTCCCCACCGCCGCCGTCGATAGGAACAGCTTGTTTTCAATCTCCCGGTTGGACAGCCCACAGGACATCAGCTCTAGTACCTCCCGCTCCCGCGGGGTGAGCTCGCCGATGCCGCTGCGCGCCGAGTTCATCAGCGCCTGCGCCACCGTCGGGTCGATGACCACGCCGCCGGCGGCCACGGTGTCCAGGGATTTAAGGAAGTCTGCCACTTCTGATACTCGGTCTTTGAGCAGGTAGCCGGTCCCGCCGTCGGTGTTATCGAAAAGCTCCACGGCATAGGCTGGGGCCACGTACTGGCTCAAGACCACGACCGCCAGGCCTGGAAACTCCTGCCGCAGGCTCACCGCGGTCCGCAGGCCGTCATCGGCCATGCGCGGCGGCATCCGTACGTCAGTGATTAAGATCTCGGGGAGCTGACCGGCGGTGGCCAGCTCGCGCACCAGGCCGACCAGCTGGTCGGCGTCGCTGGCCTGGCCGACGACGCGGTGGCCGCGACGCTCCAGGAGCCCGGCCACGCCTTCGCGCAGCAGCGCGGAATCATCCGCGATAACAGTCCGCATTATCCGATCCCCGTTTCTCCTCGTTCCAACAGCAACGGAATGACCGCCGCCACCCGCGTGGGCCCGCCTGCCGGCGAGGTCAGCTCCAGCCTGCCACCGAAAGCCGCCAGCCGCTCACGCATCCCAGCCAGGCCGCGGCCGCGGGCCAGCTCGGCCCCGCCCGGCCCCTCGTCCACCACGGTGATGCGCAGGTTGGCGTCGGCGGTGACCAGGACGCTGACCGCCGCGCCTGGGGCGTGCTTGGCGGCATTGGTCATGGCCTCGGTGGCGAAGAAATAGGCCGCGGCCAAAATGCTGGGTTGCAGCTCCGGCAGGGGGTGCGGGGCGCGGACGGCGACGTGCGGCCCCAGCCCCACCGCTGCATCGTCAAGCGCGGCCACCAACCCGCGGTCCGTGAGTACCTGCGGCTGGATGCCGCGGACGGTCGCACGCAGGCTGCTCAGCCCGTTATCGATGTCTTCCTTGGCCGCGCGCACCAGCTTTTCCTCCACGCCGTCTAGGTCCAGCAAGGCCTCGCCCAACTTGATGGAGGCCGCCACGAGGTACTGCTGGGTGCCGTCGTGCAGGTCCCGCTCGATGCGCTGGCGCTCGATTTCATAGGCGTCCGCGATCGCCCGGCGGGCACGGGTAAGCTCGGCCAGGCGCTGGGCTTGAGCCCGCTCCTGCGCGCGGTCGGTGGCGGCCGGGTCGACGGCCGCGCGCGGGTTATGCTTCCACGGGAGTCTCACACTGACAGACTTTAACGCCTGCGCTTTCGGTGGGGGTAGGGCCAGCCCTACCCAGAAATCTAGGACCACCCCGCTTCTGCGCCGGCGTTTTCCTACGTTGAATAGGTAGACATGATCACCACATTGAAACTCAACGACGTCACCAAGAATTTTGGCGGCACCGATGTCCTCTCCGGCATCACACTGGATCTTTCCCCGGGTGAAACCGCCGCCATCATGGGCCCGTCCGGCTCCGGCAAGTCCACCCTCCTGCACTGCATGTCCGGAGTCCTGCTGCCCAGCACCGGCCGGGTCCACTTCGGAACGACCGACCTGACCGAACTCAACGACGGCGACCGCTCGCACCTGCGCCTTAGCTCCTTCGGCTTCGTCTTCCAAGACGGGCAGCTCCTGCCGGAGCTGACCGCCGCGGAGAACATCGCGCTGCCGGCTACCTTGACCGGCACCTCCCGCCGGAAGGCCCGGCGCCGCGCCGTCCACCTGCTGGATCAGCTGAGCCTGGGCGAGTTCGCCGACCGCCGCCCCGGGCAGCTGTCCGGCGGGCAGGCCCAACGCGTGGCCATCGCCCGCGCGCTGGCCACCGAGCCCGCGGTCATCTTCGCCGACGAGCCGACCGGGGCGCTCGACCAGGCCACCGGGCACGACGTCATGCAGATGCTGACCACGCTGGTGCGCCAGCAAGGCTCCACCCTGGTGCTGGTCACCCACGACGCGCAGGTGGCCGACTGGCTGGACCGGCGCATCGAGCTGCGCGACGGCATCATCCACGACGACCGCCAGTTGGGGATCGCACGATGAGCACTCCCACCGCAGCCCCAAACGCCCGCCCCTCTCGGTCCGCGCCGGCGCGCGCCCCCATCGGCGGTCTGACCCTGCAGCTGTTCCGGGCTTCCGTGTCCTCCCGCACCGGCACCGGCACCCTGACCCTGCTTTCGCTCGGCTCGCTGACCGTGGGCGCGACCATCGCCTTCCTCGTCGCCGGCGGGACGTACATGTTCTACCGCCGGGGCGAAAACGCTCACTTCCAGGCCGGCTTGGACACCTCCCAGCCGGGCATGGACGCCCACACCTGGACGGTCTTGGCCCTGACTGCCTGCGCCTTCCTCGTTCCTGCCCTGTTTAGCCTCATCTCCCAGGCCGCCGTCACCAGCGCCGCCGGGCGGGAGCGGCGGCTGGCCGCCCTGCGGCTCATCGGGCTCAGCGCCCGCGACATCACCCGCATGACGGTCCTGGAGACGGGCATCAACGCGCTGCTCGGCACGGTTCTCGGGGCGTTTATCAGCGCGCTGCTGGCCCCCGCCTTTTCCGCCCTGACCTTTATGGGGATTCCCCTCTCCCCGTCCGAGCTCTACCTGCCGTGGTGGGGCTACCTGGCCGTCGGATCCGCTCTTATCGTCCTGGCGCTGGCCGCCGCCCTGGCCGGCATGCAGCGGGTCGCGGTGAGCCCGCTAGGGGTAGCCCGCCGCCAGCTGCCCCGCGCCCTGCGGTGGTGGCGCGCCGTGGCCTTCCTGGTACTCGCCGTCGGCCTGTTGGTAGGAGTTAATCAGTTCGACTTCTTTGCCAGCCTGTCGGCTATGCTCGCCGTCGCCGTTTTCCTGCTCCTGTTCATCGGAACTCTAAACCTCATCGCCCCGCTCTTCCTGCAGGTCAGCGCCTGGGCTGCCGGCGCCCTGGGGTCTACCGCCAACTTCATCGCCTCCCGCCGGGTGGCCACCGGGGCCCGGGCGGCCTGGCGGCGAGTCTCTCCGAGCGCGCTCTTCGGTCTCTTGGCCGGCTACATGATCGTCTCCCCCTTCGGGGACGACGATCTGAGCCAGTCGCTGCGGGAGAACCCGGAGACCTCCATCATTTTCCACGATGTTTTCACCGGGATCATCCTGACCATTTCGTTCGGCTTCTGCATAATGGCAATGTCCATCCTGCAGGGCCAGGCGCACGAGGTCTTCGCCAACGCTGACCTGACCCGCAGCCTCCGGCTGATGGGGCTGCGCCCGGGCTTTCTCACCCGCGTGGCCGCCTACGAGATCTTCGCTCCCCTCATCACCGTCAGCCTGTTCGGTTTCGCTTGGGGCGCGGTAATCGGCCTGGTGATGCTCTACAGCGCCGGGGATCTAGAGATCGCCCCGCGCCTGGCCAACGCCGGGCTCCTTCTGGGCGCGGGCTGGATGGTCGTGGCCGTGGCGTTCATCGCCGTTATTCCCCTGCGGAATCGGGTAGCCCACAACGCCATCCGCAAAAACGACTAGGCTGGCAGGACAGAGAACCGTTAGCCGTTAAAGGAAGGAATTCTATCTATGGCTACCACTAAGCTTCACCCTACCCGCCGCTTGGCGGCCGTCGCCCTGACCGCGCTGCTCGCCGTGGGCGGCGCCACCGCCTGCGACGACTCCTCCCGCAGCGAGAACGAACACGACGTCTCCTCCACCGAGCCCTCCGCGCCGGCCTCCGGCGAGTCAAAGTAACCTATCGCGCCGTTCACCTGGCGCTTGCTTCCACAGGGCGGTGAGTGCTGGAGTAGCAAATAAGACATAGAAAAATCCCACCGTCGGTGTCCCGGAAACGGGAACCCGGCGGTGGGATTGTTGTTTAGTAGGTCTTTAATAGACTTACTTGGTCGCGGTGGTGGAACCACCGGCGGCCTCGATCTTCTCCACAGCGGACTTGGAGAACTTGTCAGCGGTGACGTTCAGCTTGACGCTGATTTCACCGTTGCCCAGGACCTTGACCGGCTGCTTGGCGCGAACCAGGCCGGCGGAGACGATGTCTGCGACAGTAACGTCGCCGCCGTTCGGGAAGGCCTTGGCCAGGTCGGACACGTTGACCACCTGGTAATCGACCTTGTTCGGGTTGCGGAAGCCCTTGAGCTTCGGCAGACGCATGTGGATGGGCATTTGGCCACCCTCGAAAGCGGCCGAAACCTGCTTACGGGCCTTAGTACCCTTGGTACCGCGGCCGGCGGTCTTACCCTTGGAAGCTTCACCGCGGCCGACGCGGGTCTTAGCCTTATTTGCGCCCTTGGAAGGGCGCAGATCGTGCAGCTTGATGATATCAGCCATGATTTATCTACTCCCCTGCCACTTCTTCAACGGTGACCAGGTGACGCACCTTGTTAACCATGCCGCGGATGATCGGGGTGTCCTGCTTGACGACGGACTGACCGATCCGCTTGAGGCCCAGGGCCTCAATGTTGGCGCGGTGGTTCGGCTTGGTGCCCACCAGGCCCTTAATTTGAGTAATCTTCAGAGCCATTGTTTATGCCTCCTGACCTGCGCGGCGGCGCAGCATACGGGCCGGGGTGACCTCCTCGACGGACTTGCCGCGGCGAGCGGCAACTTCCTCGGGGCGGACCAGCTGCTTGAGGCCGTCCACGGTAGCGCGGACGACGTTGAGGGCGTTGTCGGAGCCCAGGGACTTCGACAGGATATCCTGTACGCCGGCGCACTCAAGCACCGGGCGAGCAGCGCCACCGGCGATGACACCGGTACCGGGGGCGGCCGGCTTCATCATGACGATGCCGGCGGCGTCGCGGCCCTCGACCGGGTGGGTGATGGTGCCAGCGATCATCGGGACGCGGAAGAAGTTCTTGCGAGCTTCCTCGGCACCCTTCTGGATGGCGGCCGGGACTTCCTTGGCCTTGCCGTAGCCGACGCCGACCATGCCCTGGCCATCGCCAACGACCACGAGAGCGGTGAACGACATGTTGCGGCCACCCTTGACGGTCTTGGAGACGCGGTTGATGGTCACAACGCGCTCGATGTACTTATCGCGCTCGTTGTCCTGGTTACGACGATCATTGCGGCGGTTGTGGCCACCGCGGTTGTTGTTCTTGTTCTCGGCGGAGCGTCCGCCGTCACGCTGTTCACGGTCCGACATTAGGCGTTCCTTCCGTTGATGTTTCCGTTGACCATTAGAACTTCAGACCGCCTTCACGTGCGGCCTCAGCCAGAGCTGCGACGCGACCGTGGTACTTGTAACCACCGCGGTCGAAGACAACCTGCTCGATGCCAGCTGCCTTGGCGCGCTCTGCGATCAGCTCACCCACCTTGGAAGCCTTAGCCTTCTTGTCGCCTTCGAGTGCGCGAATGTCCGCTTCCATGGTGGACGCGGAGACCAAGGTGTGGCCCGCCAGGTCGTCGATGACCTGGACGTGCATGTGGCGGGAAGAGCGGTGGAGAACCAGACGCGGTGCCTCCGGGGTACCGCGCAGGGTCTTACGGATACGGAAGTGACGGCGGGCGCGTGCCTCGCGACGACGGCTAGAGATGTCCTTGCCGACTGGAGTGCGCTTGTTGTTTTCAGTGTTTGCCATTGCTTACTTACCCGTCTTTCCGACCTTGCGGCGGATCTGCTCGCCTTCGTAACGAATGCCCTTGCCCTTGTAAGGATCGTCCTTACGCAGGCGGCGGATGTTCGCGGCGATCTGTCCGACAGCTTGCTTGTCAATGCCAGTGATGGAGAACTTGGTGGCGCCATCAGTTGCGAAGCTGATGCCCTCCGGAGCCTCGATGAGGATCGGATGGGAGTAGCCCAAGTTGAACTCCAGGTTCGAACCCTTCTGCTGAACGCGGTAGCCGACACCGAAGATTTCCATCTTGATGGTGTAGCCATCGGTCACGCCGACAACGGCGTTGTTGATGAGGGAACGAGACAAGCCGTGCAGGGCACGGTGCTTGCGGTGATCATCCGGGCGGGAGACGCGGATCTCGTTATCCTCCACGGCGACGGTGATCGGCTCCGGGACCTCGACGGTCAGGGTGCCCTTCGGGCCCTTGACCTCGACGGTCTGTCCGTTGATCTTGGTTTCGACGCCGCTCTTAACGGCGATGGGTGCTAGACCGACTCGAGACATGTGTCATACCTCCCTTACCAGACGTAGGCGAGAACTTCTCCGCCTACGCCCTTCTCCTGAGCCTGACGATCGGTCAGCAGACCGTGGGACGTGGAGATGATAGCCACGCCCAGGCCGCCAAGAACCTTCGGCAGGTTGGTGGACTTTGCATACACACGCAGACCCGGCTTAGACACGCGGCGCAGACCGGACAGGGAGCGCTCGCGGTTGTTGTACTTAAGCTCGAGGGACAGCTCGCGCTCTTCGACAGAGTAGTCAGCGATGTAGCCTTCCTGCTTCAAGATCTCAGCGATGTTGGCCTTAATCTTGGAGGTCGGCATCGACACGGTGTCGTGGTGCGCATGGTTTGCGTTGCGCACGCGCGACAGCATGTCGGCGATAGGATCAGTCATGGTCATGGTTAAACGACCGTTACCTTTCTCGTTGCGGTTCCCACCCCAGCCGCGAGGCAGACAGAGACTTCCTGCCCGTTCGACTGGACTCACCACGCGCGTTTTCCGTGTGATTTCGGGCTACTCACGCTCCCCGCGGTCAATACCGCGAGGCGCTCGCCACCCTTTGATACAGACACGGTCCGCTCTATCGGCGAGGGGCCTACAACAAAGTTGATGTTCAATTCTTACCTGGAAGGCGCCTAAAAATCACGGCTCAGCAGGACCCTTAGGGCACTGCCAAGCAGGTCAGGGGTTCAAAACCCCCGACGGACGCTATTCCAACGGAAAAGTGTACCCAACCAGCAGGGCGTTTGTAAAATTTCTCCTGCTCACGACTTCTTGCCCGCCCGCGGCAGCTTCCCACTCCCCTTCCGCCACCCCGTCTCAGAGCCCGACCAGCCTCCCGTTGTCCCCTTCACCAGCACCAACGCCTCCTTTTGCGCGGGGGCCTAAACTGGGCTCCATGTCTGATGATGCGAAGAAGATCGATAACAACAAAGAACCCATGCAGTCCGCCCACGCCTGGCTCGTCGAAGCCGCCGGCTACCTGGGCCTGGACAAGGCGGATGCCACCGCCCTGACCAAGGAACTGCTCGACCTGACCGCCGACGTCGCCCACAACCGTTCCCGCCCGGCCGCACCGCTAACCGCGTTCCTAGTCGGCCTCGCGTCCCAGGACACCGACGAGGCCCGGCAGCACATCAACAAGCTGCGCGCCCAGATCGCCAAGCAATAGCAACCATGCCGCACCGGCCAGGTCATAGCAAACCAGATCAGTAAAACCCCAGGCCCCAAAAACCAGGTCACAGAGAACCCACACCAGGAGGATTAGTGTCCAACAGGGTTAACGCCCGCTTTGCCGTCACCCGCGTGCGCCTCGACTCGGGCGGCCAGCTCACCCAGGTAGACACCCGGGCCGACACCGTCGCGGGCGAGGAGCCGCTGGAGATCCGCGTGGACGGCCAGACGATTACGACCACCATGCGCACCCCGGGCCACGACGTGGA
Organism: Corynebacterium sp. HMSC04H06; assembly: GCF_001815935.1. Taxonomy (GTDB): domain Bacteria; phylum Actinomycetota; class Actinomycetes; order Mycobacteriales; family Mycobacteriaceae; genus Corynebacterium. The sequence continues at coordinate 84,856 of NZ_KV823410.1, read as the reverse complement.
GCTGGCCCACGGCTTCCTCCACTCGGAGGGCCACATCCGTACCGCCACCGACGTGACGACCGCGCGCTACTGCACCGGGTCTACCGTCAACGGGGAGAACACCTACAACCTGCTGGACGTGGAACTGGCCCGGCAGAACGTCATCGAGCTATCGGATCTGCGCCTGGGGCTGACGACCTCCGCGTGTGGGGTCTGCGGCACCTCCTCCATCGAGCAACTCCAGCACAGGCTGCCCTACCCCATCCCCCACTGGGACGTGGACCCGCAGCTCATTGCAAACATCCCGGACCGCCTGCGTGAGCACCAGAAGCAGTTCAAAAAGACCGGCGGCATCCACGCCGCGGCCGCCTTCACTATGGACGGCGAACCGGTGGTCGTGCGCGAGGACATCGGTCGGCACAACGCCGCCGACAAGGTCATCGGACACCTGCTGCTGGAAGGCCGCCTGCCCGCCCACGACATGGTGCTGGTGGTCAGCTCGCGTGCCTCCTTCGAGCTGGTACAAAAGGCCGCCATGGCCGGCTTCCCCGCGCTGATTGCGGTCTCCGCCGCCTCCTCACTTGCCGTCGAGACCGCCCGCGAGGCCGGCATGGCACTCGTCGGCTTCGCCCGCGGCGACCGGTTTAACCTGTACTCCGGCCAGCTGGACCGCTCGCGGGGCTAGCTACAACCGCACCACCAGATCACCAACGCCAGATCAGTAGCATCAGATTACGAAGGCCCGCCGGGCATACACTCAGCGGGCCTTGTCCTCACCGGTTGAGAACTTGCCGAAATTAAGAAACTCGCGGAGCCACAAGGTCTGAGTTTCCCATCCTTCGGTGGGGATTAGTCGCGGTATTCCTCGGGGCCGTTGTTCAGCCAGGCGTAGACGCCGCCGATGAGGAAGCCGCCGCCGACCAAGTTACCCAGCCAGACCAGGGTCCAGTTGAGCGCGACGTTGCCGACGGTCAGCGCGGCCGGGAGCGGATCCGAGCCGAAGGCGGTGAGCAGGAAGAGGCAGAAGTTAGCAATAACGTGCTCGAGGCCTAGGCCCACGAAGCAGGCGATGATCGGCACGATCATGAAGAACTTGGAGACGACCTCCTTGGCGAAGATGCCGCCCACGATGGCCATGTTGACCACGAAGTTGGCCAGGATGGCCTCGACGAACATGCCCTGCGGGGACTTGGTCAGCTTGCCCTCGGACAGGGTGACGATGAGGTGGCTGGGGTCCATGCCGGAGAATTTCGCCGACATGCCCATGGCCGCGGCAAACAGGATGACCCCCACCAGGTTGAAGAAGGTGGTCACGATGAGCAGCCAGAGGCCCTTGCCCCACGAGACCTGCTTGTTAACCGCGCCGTAGACCATGTACATCATGTTGCCGGTGGCCAGGTCAGCGCCGAGCACCACGATGGCGAACAGGCCTAGGCCGAAGAGCATGGCAAAGACTGGGGTTCCCAGGCCGGGAGCGAACTGCTCCACCGAGTTGCCCACGACACCGGCGAAGGCCGTACCCACGGTCAGGTACACGCCCGCCAGGGTGGAGCGGCCGGCGAACCTGCTGAAGGATTTATCCAGCAGGGTCACTTTCTTATTGACGGCCGCGGCGGCCGAATCATTCAACGACATTGATTTCCTTGATTTCCTTTACTGCGGTTACGCGGAAGGGGCCACACGGGCCTAGTACGCATAAAATTCTAAGGCGCTATACAGCAGTTGCATAATCAGGCAGCAAGTTTCCCATCACCCCAACCGTGTCTTTTGCAACTCCAATCACTCCAGGCACTATGGTTGTGTATATTCGTTCCCCCGACCCCACCGGCGGGCCCCTTTCCCTCCCCGCCTTACCCCTTTCGGAGCCACCTCGATGCCGAGCCACCCACACACCAGCGCCTGGGCCGCCTTACAGGCCCGGGACGACGCTGCCCGCCCGGATTCACGCTCCACTGCCCGCCCACGCCCGAAAGCCACAAGCCCTCGCCGGAGCGCGGACACCGCCCCGCGGCAGCACCCTTTGGCTTTCCCGCGGCAGGAGGCTGTCTCGACCGCGCCGGTTAGCAGGGAAGCCAACACTAGCCAAGCCAAGGCCCGGCCCGGATTGCTCCGCGCGTGGTCCGACAACAGTGCGGTCCGCGTCGCGGTCGGCGTCGTCGCTACGGTCGCGCTGATCTTCTCCATCCAGCGCACCGTCGACACCCCGGAGGAGATCACTCAGGCCCCACAGCTGTCGGCTCACGCGGGTCAGCCCCCGGCTATCGCCCCGTCGCCGGCACAGGAGATGTACGTGCCGGCGGTAGGCATTCACGCTAATTTCGACGCGGAGCCCTGCCGAGTCACGGACGGCGCCATCGATCCGGAAAACATGGACACCGCGTGCACGTATACCGCGGATGACCGCCCCTATTCCCTGCCCGGCACCACCGCCGAGGACCTCGTGGTGGTCGCCGGACACACGGGCGCGGGTGTGTCCGGGGTCTTCGACAACCTCTACGACGGCGGCAGCGACGAGCACCGCGTCAGCGTGGGCGACAAGCTCTATCTGCGCACGGAGGCCTCCGGCGAGGACTGGCTGGTCTATACAGCAACCGACCTCCACGACCCCGACAAGGGTGGCCTGGCTGACGATACCGCCGTGTGGGGTGAAGGTCCCCAGCCCGGGCGCCTGTTGACCATCAGCTGCATCCAGCCCGCCAACCTGTGGCAGCCGGCCGTCCGCAACGCGGTGGTGGGCTGGCAGCTGGAGTCCGTGGTCAGCCCCGACGCCGGCAACGATGCGCCGGACCAGGTCTCCCCCGACGAGGTCCAGCCCGTGCCCTACCCGGGCAAGGACCCGGCCTCGGCCTAGCGGCAGCGCGCCGCGACCCGTACCGGCGCAAATATCTATACCCCCGAAATTTACCCCCAACGAAGGAAGAGGGTCTTAAATAATACCTTTACGCTGGGGCGATACGGATTTTACACGCCGAAAGCTGTTCGATCCACTACCTAGCTGGAGATTTACCCAATCCCGAGCAGATTCACCCCGAACCCTGTCAACCCTTTTGGACCCCACATTGTGCCGAAGTATTCAAAGTTGCTGAAGAGAAAATTGTTACTTGTTGTGACAAAAGTGGCTATTGGGGAGTAAACTCTATTTCGATGGCGCCATGGTCCTCTATTCGAAATTGGCGCCTCGTCCCATCACTCTCAAGGAGAACCTCTCATGCAGAAGCTCACCCGCACCCTGACCGCCGGCGTCCTGGCCGCAGCTCTTACCCTGGGCGGCACCGTCGTCGCTCAGGCCCAGGAAAACCCGATGTCGCTCACCGTCGACGGCACGGAGTACTACAAGAACGCCGAGGGCAAGTACGTCTCCGGTTTCGGCGAGGATGCCACCGAACTGACCGGCACCGAGCTCGACAATGCCCTGAATGAGTGGCGCGAAGAAAACCACTTCACCTCCGAAGGCGAATCCGGTGACGCCGGCGAGGAAGGCGCCCCCGCGGAAAACGAGGGCATCCCCGGCCCGGCCACCATCGAGGAAGAGGGCACCACCTGGTACCAGTCCGCCCAGGACAAGGGCGTCTACGTCGACGACCCGGCTAAGGTCAACGAGCCGGTCACCGACGAGATGCGCGCTGCTTCCGATGCCATGCTGGCCGAGTACAACAAGCAGCAGGGCGAGGAAGAAAAGGACTACTCCAAGCTGGCTTGGCTGGCCCTGCCGGCAGCCCTCATCATCGGCGGCGTGACCTGGTACCTGATGCAGGACGGCAAGACCTACACCCAGGACAAGTCCCGCGTGAACGAGCAGCCGACCGCAGAAGAAAAGGCCGCCTCCGAGGAACTTTTGGCCGCTAACAAGGACGAGGTCATCGCCCAGGGCGGCAAGCTGGACGACGCCGCCGGCGCCCAGAGTGTCGGCACCGCTCAGGACACCGCCACCGCCCCGCGCGGCATGGCCGCTGAGACCGGCTCCAACACTGTGGCACGCGGCCTCATCGCCCTGGCCGTCGTCGCCATGGCAGGCGCCGCCGCCTTCGTGGCCCGTCGCAAGTTCTTCGCCTAATTACGCGAAGCCGTAAAGGCTAAAGCTCCCGTACTCACCAACTCGGTGACTGCGGGAGCTTTTCTATGCCCAGCTCAGCGCCCGTAAGCAGCCGCCGACACTCAGCAGGCGGCTATGCAGCTTTCTAAGCGACCTTATATCTCGGATACACCGCAGAGCGCACAGAACTCTGCTACGCATCGCAGCGGAACGGGGGCGTCAACTAAAGAGCGAAACGGAGCCAACAAAGACAGAAGACAGAGAAGAACCCCAGCCGGTACTTCGTGTGAGTACCCGCCGGGGTTCTTGCTTAGCGCGAGTTCCTAGCCTTGGCTCGGCTGAGAGCTCGGCTTGCTACCTTACTTGAACGGGAAGCCCAGCTCGCGCAGGAGCTTGCGCCCCTCGTCGTCGTTGGTAGCGGTGGTCACGACAGTGATGTCCATACCACGCGGGCGATCGATCTTGTCGATGTCGATCTCGTAGAACATGGACTGCTCGGACAGGCCGAAGGTGTAGTTGCCGTGGCCGTCGAACTGCTGATCAGACAGACCGCGGAAGTCGCGAATACGCGGCAGCGCGATGGTCAGCAGGCGATCCAGGAACTCCCACATGCGGTCGCCACGCAGGGTGACGCGGGCGCCGATCGGCATGCCCTCGCGCAGCTTGAAGTTTGCGATGGACTTGCGTGCGCGGCGCAGCTGCGGCTTCTGGCCGGTGATGAGGGCCAGGTCTTCCAGTGCACCGTTGATCAGCTTGGAGTCACGGGCAGCGTCGCCGACGCCCATGTTGACGACAACCTTGGTCACGCCCGGAATCTGCATGACGTTGTCGTAGTGGAACTCCTCGTTGAGGGTGTTCTTGATTTCGTCGCGGTAGCGCGCCTTCAGGCGCGGGGTGTAGTTCTCACTCATGTTTAGATGTCCTTCCCGTTGCTACGCGCGATACGGACCTTCTTGCCGTTTTCGTCGAAACGGTAGCCCACGCGGGTCGGCTTGCCCTCGGAGTCCAGGATCGCAACGTTGGACACGTGGATCGGAGCCTCCTGGGTCACGATTCCGCCGGACTCAGCACCGCGCTCGGTAGCAGAGTTGGCGACGTGCTTCTTGATGCGGTTAACGCCCTCGACGAGGACCTTCTCGCGCTTCGGGTATGCCTCGATGACCTTGCCCTGGGCACCCTTATCCGGGCCCGAGATGACAACGACCATATCTCCCTTATGAATCTTCATAAGACTAGATCACCTCCGGGGCGAGAGAAACGATGCGCATGAAGCGCTTGTCACGCAGCTCACGAGCAACCGGCCCGAAGATACGGGTACCGCGGGGCTCGCTTTCACCCTTCAGGATGACAGCAGCGTTCTCATCAAAGCGAATGTAGGACCCGTCCGGACGACGGGTTTCCTTCTTGGCACGGACGATGACGGCCTTGACGACGTCACCTTCTTTAACGTTGCCGCCTGGTACGGCTTCCTTGACAGTGGCGACGACGACGTCACCGATGCCAGCGAAGCGACGTACGGAGCCACCGAGCGGGCGGATGACGAGCAGCTCTCGTGCACCCGAGTTATCGGCGACGCGCAGGCGCGATTCTTGCTGAATCACTATGGGTCTCCTGACCTGGATTAACGTGCGACAAGATTTCCGTCCTTGCCACACCTGGTCTACTTACATGATTGGAGCTAAAGCCTTACAACGAACATGTCGAGGGGTCTCGGGGCTGCGGTTCGGAACGCACCGCGCGCCGACCAAGCTTTTAGCAACCCTAATATTCAACCACATCCCGGCCCCTTAACTCAAATCCCTCATCTTTTCATTCTGCAACACGCCGCAGGTCCATTTGTGCAGGTGCGGGGCCGGACATAGAAAAAGCCCGCAGCCAACCAAACGGTTGCTGCGGGCCTTAATCGCTTAATCGCGAAAGGGCTGGGTTTTACTTAGCCTTCTCGACGATCTCGACGAGACGGAAGTGCTTGTCCTTGGACAGCGGGCGGGTCTCGGCGATGCGGACGCGGTCGCCGACGCCGGCGATCTCGTCTTCGTCGTGCGCCTTCACCTTGGAGTTGGAGCGCATGATCTTGCCGTACAGGGCGTGCTGCTTGCGGTCTTCGAGCTCGACGACAATAGTCTTCTGCATCTTGTCAGAAACCACGTAGCCGGTGCGGACCTTGCGGGCGCCCTTTTCCTTCTCCTTCTTCGGAGTCGGTTGCTTCTTGGATTCAGTCACGTTTGCCTCACTCATGATTAGGCCTCAGCTCCCGGAGCAACGGACAGGCCCAACTCGCGCTCACGCAGAACGGTGTAAATGCGGGCGATGTCGCGCTTTACAACGCTGACGCGGCGGTTGTTGGTCAGCTGGCCAGTTGCCTTCTGGAAACGGAGGTTGAACAGCTCTTCCTTCGCATCCTTCAGGCGGTTTTCCAGCTCGGAGTTGTCGAGCTCGCGGAACTCGTGGGCGGGGGTACCGGTAGCCATTAGAACTGGTCCTCCTTCTTGATGATGCGGACCTTGCACGGAAGCTTCTGGCCGGCACGGCGCAGAGCCTCGATAGCGGTGGCCTCGGTCGGGTAGCTCATCTCGAAAAGAACGCGGCCCGGCTTGACGTTAGCCACCCACTTTTCGACCGGGCCCTTACCGGAACCCATACGAACGCCGAGCGGCTTCTGGGTCAACGGACGGTCCGGGAAGATGTTGATCCACACCTTGCCGCCGCGCTTGACGTGGCGGTTGATGGCAATACGTGCGGCCTCAATCTGACGGTTGGTGATGTACGCCGGCTCCAGAGCCTGGATGGCGTAATCACCGAAGTTGATGCGGTTACCGCCCTTGGAGACACCGCGCCGACCCGGGCGGTGCTGACGACGGTACTTGACGCGCTTAGGAATCAGCATGGATTAGCCCTCCTGCTTCTGCTGTGCGCGCTGACGGCGCTGGCCGCCACGGCGGGAACGACCACCACGGTCGCGGCCGCGGCCCTGCGCCGGAGCGTTCAGTTCGGATTCGCGTACGCCGCCGACAACGTCACCCTTGTAGATCCACACCTTGATGCCGATGCGGCCGAAGGTGGTGTGGGCCTCTGCGGTGCCGTAGTCGATTTCCGCACGCAGGGTGTGCAGCGGAACGCGGCCTTCGTGGTAGCGCTCGGTGCGGGACATCTCAGCGCCGCCCAGACGACCAGAGCAGAGGACCTTGATGCCCTTGACCTGCGGCTGGCGCATAGCGGACTGGATAGCCTTGCGCATAGCGCGGCGGAAAGCAACGCGGTTGACCAGCTGCTCAGCGATGGACTGAGCAACCAAGGTGGCGTTGGCGTCGACCTGCTTGACCTCGAGGATGTTGAGGGCAACCATCTTGCCGGTGAGCTTTTCCAGCCCACGGCGGATTCGGTCGGCCTCAGCACCGCGACGCCCGATCACGATGCCCGGGCGGGCAGTGTGAATGTCGACACGGACGCGGTCACGGGTGCGCTCGATGACGACGTCGGCGATGCCGGCGCGCTCGAGCCCCGTCGACAGGTACTCGCGGATCTTGATGTCTTCGGCTACGTACTTTGCGTAGTCGTCCTTATCGGCGTACCAGTGGGTCTTCCAGTCGGAAGTGATGCCCAAACGTAGGCCGTGAGGATGGATTTTCTGGCCCATTACTTGGCCCCTTCCTGCTGGCTCTCGACCACCACGGTGATGTGGCTGGTGCGCTTACGGATCATGAATGCGCGGCCCTGGGCGCGCGGCTGGAAACGACGCATGGTCGGACCCTCGTTGGCGTAAGCCTCGGAGATGACCAGGGTCTTCGGGTCGAGCCCGAAGTTGTTCTCAGCGTTAGCAGCGGCCGAGGCAACGACCTTAGCGACCGGCTTAGCAGCGCCCTGCGGGGCGTACTTCAGGATAGCCAGTGCCTCGGATACGGACTTCCCGCGTACCAGGTCGATAACGCGGCGCGCCTTCATCGGGGTTACGCGGACGTAACGGGCCGTAGCGCTGGCGTTGGTGATGGTGTCACTCATCGCTTATCGACGTCCCTTCTTGTCATCCTTGACGTGACCCTTAAAGGTCTTGGTGGGGGCGAACTCGCCCAGTTTGTGGCCGACCATGGAGTCGTCGACAAACACCGGCACATGCTTCCGGCCGTCGTGGACGGCGAAGGTGTGGCCAATGAAGTCCGGCAAAATGGTCGAACGGCGGGACCAGGTCTTGATGACCTGCTTGGTGCCTGCCTCGTTCTGAGCATCTACCTTGTTGAGGAGGTGCTCATCGACGAAGGGGCCCTTCTTTAGGCTGCGTGGCATTTTTTACCTCCTCTTAGCGCTTCTTGTTCGGGCGACGACGGCGCACGATCATGTTGTTGGAGTAACGGTTCGGGTTGCGGGTACGGCCTTCCTTCTGGCCCCACGGCGAAACCGGGTGGCGACCACCGGAAGTCTTACCCTCACCACCACCGTGCGGGTGGTCGACCGGGTTCATAACAACACCACGGACGGTCGGGCGGACGCCCTTCCAACGCAGACGGCCGGCCTTGCCCCAACGGATGTTCATCTGGTCAGCGTTGCCGACCTCACCGACGGTAGCGCGGCAGCGGATGTCCACGCGGCGGATTTCGGAAGACGGCATACGCAGCACTGCGTACTTGCCTTCCTTACCCAGCAGCTGGATGGAAGCACCAGCGGAGCGGGCCAGCTTAGCGCCGGCGCCCGGCTTCAGCTCTACAGCGTGGATGATGGTACCGGTCGGGATGTTGCGCAGCGGCAAGTTGTTACCGGTCTTGATATCGGCGTTGGCGCCAGAGTCGACCATGGTGCCCTGCTTCAGGCCCTTCGGTGCGATGATGTAGCGCTTCTCGCCGTCCACGTAGTGGAGCAGAGCGATGTTTGCGGTGCGGTTCGGGTCGTACTCGATGTGAGCGACCTTTGCCGGGATGCCGTCCTTGTCGTTACGACGGAAGTCGATCAGACGGTAACGGCGCTTGTGGCCACCGCCGATGTGGCGGGTGGTGATGCGACCGTAGTTGTTACGGCCGCCGGTCTTGCTCAGGGGACGCAGCAGGGACTTCTCCGGAGTAGAACGAGTGATTTCCTCGAACTTAGACACGGAGGATGCGCGGCGACCCGGAGTTGTCGGCTTGTACTTACGAATAGCCATAATTCTTCCTTACTTCTCGACTTTCCTCTTAGGCGCCAGCGCCGAAGATGTCGATGGAGTCGCTGCCCTCACGGAGCGTCACATAGGCGCGCTTGGTGGACTTGCGTCGGCCGAAACCGGTGCGGGTGCGCTTCAGCTTGCCCTCGCGGTTAACGGTGTTGACGGAGTCGACCTTCACGCCGAAGATCTGCTCTACGGCATCTTTGATTTGGGTCTTGTTGGAGTCCTTGGCGACGAAGAACGTGTAGACGTTCTGCTCCATCAGGCCGTAGGACTTTTCAGAAACGACCGGGGCGATGATGATATCGCGCGGGTTAACGGTCTTAGCCATTGTTGACCTCCTTGGCCTCGTCAGCGCCGTTGACACGGTTGACGAAGGTATGCAGAGCCTCAACGGAGAACACAACGTCGTCCGCGTTCAGAACGTCGTAGGTGTTCAGCTGGCCAGCGTCCAAGATGTGGACGTTTTCCAGGTTGTTGGCGCTGCGGCGAGCGTTCAGGTCCTCGCGGCCGATGACCAGCAGCACGTTCTTGCGGTCGGTCAGGCGCTCGAGGAAGGCCCTAGCCGACTTGGTGGACGGCTTCTGGCCCGGAACCAGCTCTTCGATGACGTGGATGCGCTCGTTGCGAGCACGGTCGGACAGTGCGCCGAAGAGAGCAGCCTTGATCATCTTCTTCGGGGTACGCTGCGCGTAGTTACGCGGCTGCGGACCGTGCACGGTGCCGCCGCCAGTGTAGTGCGGGGCGCGGATGGAGCCCTGACGAGCTCGGCCGGTGCCCTTCTGGCGGAACGGCTTGCGGCCACCGCCGCGGACATCGCCGCGGGTCTTGGTGGCGTGGGTGCCCTGACGGGCGCCAGCCAGCTGAGCGGTGACGACCTGGTGCATCAAAGCGATGGATGCTTCGGTGTCAAAGATTTCAGCCGGCAGCTCCACGGAGCCGTTGGTCTTACCCTCAGCGGTCTGGACGTCTAGCTTAAGGTTGCTCATGCGTGTGCACCGCCCTTCACTGCGGTCTTAACGGTGACGAGTCCGCCGCGTACACCCGGGATAGCACCCTTGATGAGCAGCAGGTTGGACTCGGCATCGATCTTCTGAACCTTCAGGTTTTGCGTGGTAACGCGGTCCTGGCCCATGCGGCCAGCCATGCGCTTACCCTTGAAGACACGGCCCGGGGTAGCAGCGCCGCCGATACCGCCGACGCGACGGTGAGCAGCCTGGTTACCGTGGGCAGCGCCCTGGCCGGCGAAGCCGTGGCGCTTCATAGCGCCGGCGTAGCCGTGGCCCTTGGTGGTGCCGGTGACATCCACGAAGTCAACGCCTTCGAAGATCTCAACGGTCACGTCCTGGCCAACCTCGTAAGCGGAGGTGTCGTCCATGCGGATCTCGGCCACGTGGCGACGCGGGGTCACGCCAGCCTTCTTGAAGTGGCCAGCGGCCGGCTTCTTAGCCTTGCGGGGATCCATGTCGCCGAAGGCGATCTGGATGGCGTTGTAGCCATCGGTTTCTACGGTACGAATCTGGGTGACAACGCACGGCCCAGCCTCGACGACGGTGACCGGTACAACGCGGTTCTCCTCGTCGAAGACCTGGGTCATGCCGAGCTTGCGGCCCAGAATGCCCTTGATCTCGTTTTCACTCATTAGTATTTCTCCACCAAAGTTCTATTCGTCGATCACTGAATATTCACGTCGACACTTGCCGGAAGATCGATGCGCATCAGGGCGTCAACGGTCTTCGGCGTCGGGTCGAGAATGTCGATCAGGCGCTTGTGGGTGCGCATTTCGAAGTGCTCGCGAGAGTCCTTGTACTTGTGTGGAGAACGAATAACGGCGTATACGTTCTTTTCGGTCGGCAGCGGCACCGGGCCAACGACACGGGCACCCGTGCGGGTGACAGTTTCGACGATCTTCTTGGCAGAAGCGTCGATAGCCTCGTGGTCATAGGCCTTCAGCCGAATGCGGATTTTTTGTCCCGCCACGCTTATCCTCTTTCTCGCTTTCCCACTTTCACATACCCGGTTCTTCCGGGGCGTGAAGCGGTGGAAACTTGCTTCTCGATTTCTCTATAACGTTGTCCGGGCCAGGGGCCTGGGCGCAACGCCAGTTGTCTTGACTGCCATGACGACGAAGAAGTGCTTAGCCTGGCAAAAACAGGCACCGACTTCCTTTCGGGGTACAAGACCCGAAGTCAATTCAAGTTACTCGAGGACGGTTTTCACGCATTACACGTGGCAATCCGAACCGATTTACTATACTGCCGCTGTTTATTTGCCATGCCCCTTCTCCGGTTCTAATTCTCGGGATGTCTCTGCTCAAACGCGGACCTAGCCCGATCCTTAGACCTTCGTTAGCACCTGCCGGAGCAGGCCCTATGCGAAAGCGTCATGTTCGCCTTACCAGCGTCAGCGTCTTCCTTTTTCCTTCCGGAAGCCCTGCCGTAGTTTCCTACCGCGGCCCTTCCTTCAGTCCTGAGGACACGCTGCCGTGTTAAAGCAACCCTTGTATTAAAGCACGTAGACTCGATTTTTCCAAACCACTGCCCAAACAGTGCTAAAAATCACCTTCGCATAAAGATTTCTCTATCCCTGCATTAATAACGAGCCGGTTCCGTGGAATCTCCGTATAATTTGGGGCGTAAACAAAACCCCATTAGTGAAAGGGAAATAGCTGTGGCTAACAACACCGCAAACTCCGGCAAGAACTCCAACAACAGCTCGGCTAACGAGAGCAAGGTGCAGGATTCCGCTTCCCAGAACGCCCCGGCCCAGAAGGTTGGCGGCGAGGAGGTCTCCCAGCGCAAGGTGAACTCCAACTTGGAGACCGAGTACGGCACCACCACCATTGACGACGACGTCGTTGCCAAGATCTCCGGTATCGCCGCCCGCGAGGTCTCCGGCGTTTCCGCCCTGGGTGGCGGCGGCGCCCGCATGCTGGGCTCCATCCGCGAGTCCTTCGGCGCTTCCGAGGACGTCCGCCAGGGCGTGTCCGTCGAGGTTTCCGAGGGCACCGCTTCCGTCGAGGTCGCCATCATCGCCGAGTACGGCGTGGCCATCCACGAGCTGGCCGAGGCCATCCGCCGCAACATCATGAACGCCGTAGAGCGCATGACCGGCCTCGACGTTGACCGCGTCGACGTCATCGTCCACGACGTTAAGCTGCCGGAGGAAGACAACGACGACTACGAGCAGCAGGCCATCGCTGGCAACCAGGCGTAGTAACTCATGCCCAGCCCCCGTTCTCGCTTCCTCTTAGAGGCAGACCAGGCCCAAGGGCTAGCTGCAGCACTGGAAGGACTTCCCGGCGTCGCCGAGCTCTTCGGCGGACGCTTCGGGGAAGTCTCTCTGTATTTCCCGGGCCAGCGCGTCCCGGGGATCCGCCAACTGCACCAGCGCGACGACACCCAGATCGAAATCCAGGTGGTTGCAGATCTTTCCAGCACCAAGGATCTTCACGATTTGGCCGACCGCGTGCGCGATAAGGCTCGGGAGACCGTTCCTGAGCTGCAACGCGTCGACGTGCGCATCGCGGATGCCGTCGCGAACGCTTCCGCTGTACCGAAGGCGGACTCTTCCGTCGCCCAACCGGCCCCTGGCCCGACCTCGTAGACGAGCGACCCGCCCGACTTCTACTTTCCCACCGAAGGGTAAACCTATGAACAACTACACCACTTACGGCATCGTCGCCGGTGTTGTTTTGGCCTTCGCCATCATTCTGGGCAACCTGCCCCTGGTGCTGCTCATGATCCTGTTCGGCGCCATCGGCGGTGTCATCGGCGCACACTTTGATGGCCGCATCAATCTTTCCGAAATCTGGTACAACATCATCGGCAAAGACAAGGGCCAAGGCTAATGACCGACACCCCGAACAACCCCACTGGGGCCGGGGCGGATAACGCTGGCGCGACGGAAATCTCCATCCGCACTTTTGACAAGTTGGTTACGGCAGCCATCCGTTCCGTGCCCGGAACCTGCGACGTGGACTCAAAGCTCGCAGGTATCGCTGGCCGCGGTTTCCCGCGCGTGCACACCCAGGTAGATTCCTACCGCCGCGTTCTCGCGGTGGAGGCTTCCATCGCGGTGACCTGGCCCGCGCCCGTGACTCAGGTGGCGGAGCAGGTCCGTTCCGCTATCGCCGAGGCAGCGCACACCTACACGGACTACGAGACCACGCGGGTCAACGTCACCGTAGGCACCGTGGTCCCGGGCGAGCGCATCGCCCCGACCAGCGTGGCCGCCCGCCCGCACGCCGCAGCGTTCAGCCCGCAGGTCAACCCGCACCGAATCTGGCAGCCGGAGACGGTCCGCGGCATCGACAAGCTCGCGGAGATCCACTCCCCTGAGCCGGTCCGCCTGCGTTCCATCGACGCCGGCAGCGAACCGGAGGTGCGTTCCGTGTCGGCGGACGCCTCCCCGTTCTGCCCGCGCCAGATTGCGCAGCCGCGCCAGCCACGGGTTACCAGCCCGGTCACCCCGGAGCCGGTCACCCCGCGCTCGGTGCAGGCACCTGCCCCGGCACGCTTGCGCGCCCACGGCGAAGCCTTCGAACACCAGCCGCGCCCGGTGCGCACCGCGTCCGGCCAGCCGCTGCGCCGGATCGAGATTCGGCCCGCCAATCCGTCGCCGGCGCGCGTCTACGCGCCCCGCCCGGAGCCGCTGCGCCAGATCGAGGTCACGCCGCTGAAGGTCCGCAGCCCCGAAATCGTCCCGTTCCTTACCCGCCGGAAGGCGTCCCACCCGCAACCGCAGAAGGGAGGCTACGATGTCCGCTAATTCCGATAACAAGGAAATCGTCGGCCTGGGCCAGCAGCCCAAGGCCTCCCCCGCCGCGCGCGGCTGGGCCATCTTCCTGGGCCTGTTGTTGCTCGCGCTGGCCGTCGTGGCCGGCCGGGAAACCTGGCTCGTGGCCACGGAAGCCAACGCCAGCTCCTGGGTCACCCCGGTCACCGACCTGGTGGCCCGGGAGAACCTGGAGACCTGGATGATCTGGGCCGGCGTGGCCGCTATCGTGGTGGGCCTTATCTTCCTCATCGTGGCCTTCAAACCGCGCCGGAAGACCCACCTGCGCCTCGAGTCCGAGCGGTCCTCGGTCTGGCTCCGCGCCGTCGACGTGGCCCGCCGCTCCAGTGCGGTGGCCCGCCAGGTCCCGGGCGTTGCGGCCGCCCGCACCCAGGCCACGGACAAGAACGTCAAGATAACTGTCAACGGCGACACCGAAGACCCGGCGCTGGCCCCGCGCGTGGAGGAGGCCGTTAGCCAATCACTGCAGACGCTGGCGTCCACCCCCCGGGTTAGCGTGACCGTCGAGCCGGTCCAGGAGGTCGAATCCAATGTCTAGAGCACTAGCTACCGTCGACCGCCTACTGTTTTTCCTGCTGGGCGTCGTCCTCGTCGTGCTAGGCCTGTGGCCCATCCTGATGCACTTCGACGTCAGCTTCGCCAACCAGGCCGCCGAATGGGTCAACCACGACGTCTGGGGCAGCCTCAGCGAGCAGTCCTGGTGGGTCTACGTCTTGGCCGGCACCGCCGTCGTGGCCTTCATCCTGGGCCTGTGGATCATCGTGGCGAACTCCCGCCCGCACCGCTTCAACAAGCTGACCTCCTCGGCCTCCAACGACGAAGGCCAGGTGACCATGTCGATGAACCCGATTGCCGGGGGCATCGCCAGCGCCCTGGAAAACCTCGACGGCGTGGAGACCGTGGACCGCCGCGTGACCTACGACCGCAAGCGGCCCACCATCGCCTACACCGTCATCAGCAGCGCGGAAACACCCCTGGCGGATCTGCGCGCAGAGATCGAGCAGTGCGAGAGCGACATCCGCCTGGCGTTCCCGGAGATGGACGTGGACACCACGTACAAGCTCCACTACTCCAAGCTAAAGGCGCGCTAACCAGCCGCGGGCCGAGGGCCGCTGGCGGCGGCCCTAACACTCCGCGACGAGCACGTCCTCGATGGCGCCGAAGCGCGCCACCTCGCCGCCCGGCAGGCAGACAACCATCTGCTCGCCCGGGCGGCATTGCTCTATCTTCTCCCACCTAAGGCTCCGCTGCTGCAGGTCCCGGCGGCCAGCGGAATAGACCCGCAGGCCGTGGCCTAGCACCAGCGTCTCGCCCTGGTTGGTCTTTATCACCCAGACCACATCCCCTACGTCCCGGCGCCGCAGGGGCTTCTCCCGCGTCGCCGAGGAAAGCAGTTCCCGCGCCTTGGCAATCTCTTTGTCGTCCACCCGCTGGAGGGACTCGCACACGCCCAGGCGGTGCTCTATGCCCTCGGCGTCTGCCACCACCAGCGGACGCGCCGGCCCGGTAGGGCGCAGGCGGGAATAGTCCCAAACCACCGGCTGCAGGGCGCGCGCCTGCCCGCCATTATCCCGGAAGGAACGCACGACTATACGCTCCGGGTAGACCATCACGCGCGCGGTGGGCGCCTGCGTGGAGACCAGCCAACAGCCCTGAGCCACCCCGCCCTCGGTAGGAAGCAGGGCGGGCCGGGACCGGGACATCTCCTCCAACGCAGAAACTAGGTCCTCGTCGCTGGTGCCCCAGCCAATCCCCCGCTCGGCTAGCTGCGCGAAGATGGTGGCCAGGGAATCCTCCGGCCGGCCCTCCCAGGCCTCTTGGAGCGCGCCCAGGGTCTTTTCAATTCGGGTTGGATCATGCACCCGTCCAACTCTATTACACCGCGCGAATGCGCCTGCCCCGCCCACCCTCGGCGCGGGACGCGGCCAGCCCCAAGACGCGAAAAAGCCGCCTCTCCAAAAGGAGAAGCGGCTCAATCTATTACGCCTTAGCGCGGCGCGTTAGGGGTATCGATTACTCGATGACCTTGGTAACGCGGCCGGCGCCGACGGTGCGGGAGCCCTCGCGGATAGCGAAGCGCAGGCCCTCGTCCATAGCGACCGGCTGGATCAGCTCAACGCTCATCTCAACGTTGTCGCCCGGCATAACCATCTCGGTGCCTTCCGGCAGCTTGATGACGCCGGTGACGTCGGTGGTGCGGAAGTAGAACTGCGGACGGTAGTTGTCCATGAACGGGGTGTGGCGGCCGCCCTCTTCCTTCTTCAGGACGTAGACGGAACCCTCGAACTTGGTGTGCGGGGTGTAAGCGCCCGGCTTGATGATAACCTGGCCACGCTCGACCTCTTCGCGCTTGGTACCACGCAGCAGCAGACCACAGTTGTCGCCAGCCTCGGTGTAGTCCATCATCTTGCGGAACATCTCGATACCGGTGACGGTGGTGGACATGGACTTGTCCTTGATACCGATGATCTCGACGTCCTCGTTGACCTCGAGACGGCCACGCTCAACACGGCCGGTCACGACGGTGCCGCGGCCGGTAATGGTGAAGATGTCCTCGATCGGCATCAGGAACGGCTTGTCGGTCTCGCGCTCCGGATCCGGGATGGACTCGTCGCAGGCATCCATCAGTTCAACGATAGACTTAACCCACTTCTCGTCGCCCTCGAGAGCCTTCAGAGCGGAGATGTGAACGATCGGAGCTTCCTCGTCGAAGTCCTGCTCGCCCAGCAGCTCGCGGATCTCCATCTCGACCAGCTCGATGATTTCCTCATCATCGACCATGTCGCACTTGTTCAGTGCAACGAGGATGTACGGAACGCCAACCTGGCGAGCCAGCAGAACGTGCTCGCGGGTCTGCGGCATCGGGCCGTCGGTAGCGGCGACGACCAGGATGGCACCGTCCATCTGAGCAGCGCCGGTAATCATGTTCTTGATGTAGTCGGCGTGGCCCGGGGCGTCCACGTGTGCGTAGTGGCGCTTCGGGGTGGAGTACTCAACGTGGGAGATGTTGATGGTAATACCGCGCTCCTTCTCCTCCGGAGCCTTATCGATCATGTCGAAAGCGAAAGCGGTGTTCTCTTCCGGGTACTCGTCAGCCAGCACCTTGGTGATCGCTGCGGTGGTGGTGGTCTTGCCGTGGTCGACGTGTCCGATGGTGCCGACGTTAACGTGCGGCTTCGAACGCTCGAACTTCTCCTTTGCCACTGTATGTCCTCCTGGACTATATGGTGGCTACGACCTTCGCAGCCACGTGGTTGACAGTTGCCATAGGCACGTGGGTTGTAACCGCGTGCTTATGACGCTTTCTTTACGTGCCAGTTACACGATCCTAGATTTATGCCACGGATATTTCAAACCGCCCTTGCGGGAAGTCTGTCCGCGGAAGTTAGTGCGGACGTTATCTCTCGACAAGAATCTTTGCGGATCCTAGGTGAGCGGTAACGGCCGGCTCAGCCTGCAATGTCGCGGTGTTTACACTGCGGAGTTACAAAGCTCAGCTCGACCGCTACCGACCCAACCTAGTTCCTAGGAAGGATCTGGCATTCCCTAGCGCAGAATACCAAACGCGCAAGCTTCCTAGGTTCTTGGGGTCTAGAAAACCCCAAGTGGTTGCCGGGGTGGATACCCCTAGTTGGCGTTGCCGGTGCGCTCAGCGATGATCTCCTGGGCCACGCTGGAGGGAACCTCGGCGTAGGAGTCGAAGACCATGGTGAAGTTCGCACGGCCGGCGGTCGAAGAACGCAGGTCGCCGATGTAGCCAAACATCTCGGACAGCGGGACCTTAGCCTTGACGACCTTGGCGCCGGCGCGGTCTTCCATGGCGTAGACCTGGCCACGGCGGGAGCTGATGTCACCGTTGACGGTGCCCATGTACTCCTCCGGGGTGACGACCTCAACGGCCATCAGCGGCTCAAGCAGGGTCGGCTTCGCCTTGGCGACAGCCTCCTTCAGGACCTGGGAGCCGGCCAGCTTGAAGGCCATCTCCGAGGAGTCCACGTCGTGGTAGGCGCCGTCTTCCAGGGTGGCCTTGATGTTGACCAGCGGGAAGCCTGCCAGGTAGCCGTACTGCATGGCGTCCTGGATACCAGCGTCGACGGACGGAATGTATTCCTTCGGGACGCGACCACCGGTGACCTCGTTGACGAACAGGTACTGCGGGTTCTCGCCCTCTTCCAGGGTCTCCGGGTCCGGGTTGTACGGTTCGATGGAGACGATGACCTTTGCGAACTGGCCGGAACCACCGGTCTGCTTCTTGTGGGTGTAGTCCAGGGACTTCACCGGCTTCTTAATGGTCTCGCGGTAAGCGACCTGCGGGTTACCAATGTTGGCCTCGACCTTGAACTCGCGCTTCATGCGGTCGACCAGGACGTCCAGGTGGAGCTCGCCCATGCCGCCAATGACGGTCTGGCCGGACTCTTCGTCCAGTTCGACGGTGAAGGTCGGGTCCTCGTCCGCCAGCTTCTGAATAGCCGTACCCAGCTTTTCCTGGTCGGCCTTGGTCTTCGGCTCAATGGAGACCTTGATAACCGGATCCGGGAAGTCCATGGACTCCAGGATGATCGGGGCATCCTTGGCACACAGGGTGTCACCGGTGGTGATGTCCTTCAGGCCAATGATGGCGTAGATGTTGCCGGCCACGGCCTCATCCACCGGGTTTTCCTTGTTGGCGTGCATCTGGAAGATCTTGCCGATGCGCTCCTTCTTACCCTTGGTGGAGTTGATGACTTCGTCGCCCGGGGCGACGCGACCGGAGTAGACGCGCACGAAGGTCAGCTGACCGAAGAATGGGTGAGCGGCAATCTTGAAGGCCAGACCGGAAAACGGCTCGTCCTTGGACGGCTTACGGGTCATGTCCTCGTCCTCGTTGCCCACAGCGTGGCCGTGCACCTCGCCGACGTCCATCGGGGTCGGCAGGTAGTCAATGACGGCGTCCAGCAACGGCTGGACACCCTTGTTGCGGTAAGCGGTACCACACAGGACCGGGTAAACCTCGGAGTTGATGGTCAGCTTACGGATGCCGGCCTTGAGCTCCTCAATGGTCAGTTCCTCGCCACCGAAGTACTTCTCCATCAGCTCCTCGTCGGACTCAGCGACCGCCTCGACGAGCTTCTCGCGGTACTCGACGGCACGGTCCTTGAGGTCGTCCGGGATCTCCTCGATGGTCGGCTCAGCACCGGTCTCGACCTTGCCGCGCCAGGTGATGGCCTTCATCTCGAGCAGGTCGACGACGCCGTCGAAGTCATCCTCAGCACCGATCGGCAGCTGCATGACCAACGGCTTAGCACCCAGGCGGTCGATGATGGTCTGCACGGTGAAGTAGAAGTCAGCGCCCAGCTTGTCCATCTTGTTGACGAAGCAGATACGCGGAACGTCGTACTTAGCGGCCTGACGCCACACCTGCTCGGACTGCGGCTCGACACCTTCCTTACCGTCGAAGACGGCGACGGCGCCGTCCAGAACACGCAGGGAACGCTCCACCTCAACGGTGAAGTCCACGTGGCCCGGGGTGTCGATGATGTTGATCTGGTTGCCTTCCCAGAAACAGGTGACGGCGGCGGACGTAATGGTGATGCCGCGCTCCTTCTCCTGCTCCATCCAGTCAGTCGTGGAGGCACCATCGTGGGTCTCGCCTACCTTGCGGTTAATACCGGTGTAGAACAAGATACGTTCGGTCGTGGTGGTCTTACCAGCATCGATGTGGGCCATGATGCCGATGTTGCGGACCTTCTTCAGATCCTTAAGCACTTCTTGTGCCACAGTCTTTACCCCAACTCATAGTCGTTAAACGGATAGTTCTCGGTCAATTGTGCCACTAATAAGCCGCTTTAGCAGCACATGGGCGCCTAAGACACCCAAAGTGGCCTGCGAGACAAATGCCCGAGCAACGATTATCAAGTTATGGGCGCCGTGCGACGGCGCGAAAACTAGGTTGTCGTTACTCGGGCATGTGCGTGCAGTCTGCTGGAAATTACCAGCGGTAGTGGGCGAAGGCGCGGTTGGCCTCGGCCATCTTGTGGGTGTCTTCGCGACGCTTCACGGAAGCACCCAGACCATTGGAGGCGTCCAGGATCTCATTGGCCAGACGCTCAATCATGGTGTTCTCACGACGCTGGCGGGTAAACGTCACCAGCCAACGCAGGGCCAGGGTGTTGGCGCGGCCCGGGCGGACCTCCACCGGCACCTGGTAGGTAGCGCCACCGACACGGCGGGAGCGAACCTCAAGATCCGGGCGGATGTTGCCCAGAGCCTTTTCCAGCGTGTCAACCGGCTCGGTACCGGTCTTCTCGCGGCACATCTCCAGCGCACCGTAGACGATACGCTCTGCGGTCGACTTCTTACCGTCCTTAAGGACCTTGTTGACCAGCTGAGTAACCTGCTCAGACTGGTAAACGGGATCCTTTACAACCGGACGCTTCGGAGCAGCATTCTTACGCATTTTTATTACTGTCCCTTCTTCGCGCCGTAACGGGAACGAGCTTGCTTACGGTCCTTGACGCCCTGGGTATCCAGCGCGCCACGGATGATCTTGTAACGGACACCCGGAAGGTCCTTCACACGACCACCGCGCACCAGCACCATGGAGTGCTCCTGCAGGTTGTGGCCCTCACCCGGGATGTAGGCGGAAACCTCGATGCCGGAGGTCAGACGAACACGGGCGACCTTGCGCAGTGCCGAGTTCGGCTTCTTCGGCGTGGTGGTGTACACGCGGGTGCACACGCCACGACGCTGCGGGGAGCCCTTCAGCGCAGCGGTGGACACCTCGCCGCGCTTGCTGTGGCGGCCCTTGCGGACCAGCTGTTGAATAGTTGGCATATTTTCAGTCTTTCTGTTGACTTCTACGGCTGGCCGCCGGATAAGAGGACTAAACATGCAAAAATGAGGGCTCTTTTCCGGGGCCCTGCCGCACGTCCAGAACCTCACCCCAGCGGCGGCCAGTTTAAGGATCAGACTTCTTCGCCGCACGTATACGACGAGACCTTTGGAACCTTACCGGATAACACGCCAAAAAGAAAAATCGCGGCCGGCCCGAAAGTTTAGTGACAAAGTCCACGGAACTTTCCCCTCCCCACCGATGGGGTAGGTCGAACGGCGGTCTGGGGCGAACGTCACGGCCACTACATGGCCCCCGGTTCACGCAGCGAACTCTGCCCCCAAACCACAACATGTTGTGGGCGTGAGATACCGCACCGGAATATATGGAGTTTTGGCTAATTCACACCGTCGAAATTACAGCTATGTTGTCCATCGAAAGCGCTTTTTACTTCGCCCACCCCTGGGCTCGCGGCACCGGCCCTGCCGCGACGGCTTCACCACTTCCCTGAACCGAAAGGACACCCATGGCTTACCAGCCTCCCGCACACCCTGCGCAGCACACGACCATCGACGTGCAGTCCACCCTGGATGAGTACCTCGAGCGCGCCGACTGGCGCATCCACGCCAATGCCAACCAGGACTACTCCCTGGGCGGGATGGTGCTCAACACCTCCGGCAAGGTCACCGCCAACTACTGGCTCAACCACGTCTTCTCCCCCGCCGCCGGGCAAGCGCACCGGGCCGGCGATCTCCACATCCACGACCTAGACATGCTCTCCGGCTACTGCGCCGGCTGGTCGCTGCGCCAGCTGCTGGAGGAAGGCTTCGGCGGCGTGCCCGCCACGGTCAGCTCCGCCCCTCCCAAGCACTTGTCGTCCGCATGCGGCCAGGCCGTCAACTTCCTGGGCACGCTGCAGAACGAATGGGCGGGCGCGCAGGCCTTCTCCAGCTTCGACACCTACATGGCCCCCTTCGTGCGGCTGGACAACTTGAGCTACGAGCAGGTGAAGCAGACCCTGCAGGAGTTCGTCTTCAACCTCAATGTGCCCTCGCGCTGGGGCACGCAGACGCCCTTTACCAACCTCACCTTCGACTGGACCTGCCCGGCCGACCTGGTGGATATCACCCCTCTTATCGGCGGCGAGCCCGTCGACTTCCGCTACGGGGACCTGCAGGCGGAGATGGACCTTATCAACCGCGCCTTCCTGGAGGTCATGTCCGCCGGGGACGCCGACGGCCGCCCGTTTACCTTCCCCATCCCGACCTACAACATCACCAAGGACTTCGACTGGGACAGCCCGAACGCCCAGGCCCTGTTCACCATGACCGCGCGCTACGGGCTGCCCTATTTCCAGAACTTCCTCAACTCGGATCTGGATCCCGGCATGGTGCGCTCCATGTGCTGCCGGCTGCAGCTCGACCTCACGGAGCTGCTCAAGCGCGGCAACGGCCTGTTCGGCTCGGCGGAACTGACCGGCTCCATCGGTGTGGTTACACTCAACTGCGCGCGGCTGGGCTACCTCTACCGCGACGACGAGGAGGCGCTGCTGGCCCGTGTGGACGAGCTGGTCGACCTGGCCGTAGACACCCTGGAGCGCCGCCGCGCCTTCGTCCAGGAAAACCTGGATCGCGGCCTCTACCCGTACACGCGGCGCTGGCTGCCCAGCCTGGACAACCACTTCTCCACCATCGGCGTCAACGGCTGCAACGAGATGATCCGCAACTTCACCCAGGACGCCTACGATCTCACCGATCCGCAGGGCCACGACCAAGTCGCGCGCCTGCTGGACCACGTCAACGCCCTGCTGACCCAGGCCCAGGAGCGCACCGGGCACCTCTACAACCTGGAGGCCTCCCCGGCCGAGGGCGCCACCTACCGCTTTGCCCGCGAGGACAAGGAGCGCTTCCCGGGCATCCTGCAGGCCGGCACCGCGGCGCAGCCCTACTACACCAACTCCTCGCAGCTGCCGGTGGCCCACACCCCGGATCCCTTCGCCGCCCTGGCCGCCCAGGAGGATCTGCAGTCCAAATACACCGGCGGCACCGTCCTGCACCTGTACATGGGTTCGGCCATGTCCTCCGGCGACGCCTGCGCCACGCTGGTCAAGCGGGCGCTTAACACGTTCCGCCTACCGTATATCACCATCACGCCGACGTTTTCCATCTGCGCCTCGCACGGCTATATCTCCGGTGAGCACCCACAGTGCCCGGAGTGCGGCGAGGCTACAGAGATGTGGACCCGCGTGATGGGCTATTTCCGCCCCGTGTCCAGCTTCAACACCGGCAAGCAGGGCGAGTTCCACGAGCGCGAGTACTTCGCGGAGTCTTATGTCGGCCCAGCTCATTAATCCCCCGGGCGCTTCCGCCGGGCCGGCCAGCTCCTCGCTGCCAATCGCGGGGGTCATCCCTTTTTCCACCTGCGACTGGCCGGGCAAGCTCACGATCACGGCCTTCGTGCAGGGCTGCCCGCTGCGCTGCCGCTACTGCCACAACCCGGCGCTCCAGCCCCTCGGAGACCGCGGCGGCTACCACGGCTTCGAGGGCGTTCAGAGCTTCGAGGAGGTGCTCGACCTGTTGGACGCGCGCAGGGGGCTTATCGATGCCCTAGTCGTCTCCGGCGGGGAGCCGCTGGCGGTGCCCGGGCTGGCCGATGCCATCCGCCGCACCCACGCCGCCGGTTTCCCGGTGGGGCTGCACACCAGCGGCTATAGCCCGGCGCGGCTGCGGCGCCTGCTGGCGGATTCGGACACGCGGCCGGACTGGATAGGCCTGGACGTCAAGGGCCTGCCCGGGGACTTGCCCGCTGTGGCCGGGGTGACGTCCGCGGTAGCTCACCGGATGTGGCAGAGCCTGGATATCGCCGCGGACACCGCCCACTCTTCCGGCATGGGGCTGCAGCTGCGCACCACCTCCTGGCCCGGCTCCGTGGTGGAAAGTCACCTGCCGGAGCTTAAGGCCGCGGCGCGGGCGCGGGGATGCGAGCTGGTGGTCCAGTCCGCCCGCGGCTGCGACGCCGAGGGTTATTACCGCGGTTAGGCAGCTGGCGCGGCTGGCTTTCTGCCTCCGCTAGTCCTGCGCCGGCGTCCAGTCCCAGTGGACGTCGAATTCAATTCCGGCGGCCTCGAGTTCTGCGAAGTGCTCCTTTTCTTGGTCCTCCCAGACCTCGAACCACTCGGCGTAATACGGATCGCGACTCAGCGCGCGCTCCTTGCGCTCTTCCCGCGGTCCGGTGACCCAGACGGCCACGACGCTGCCGCGCTGACGGGCGGTGGCCAACGACTCCGGAGTTACCGAGCCCACGCCCTCGACGATGAGGTCGTCGCGGGCGTCCAGGCTCATCCATTCGCCGGGGGCGTTGGCCTCCCAGTCCCAACGCCAGTAGCCGGGGTTCATCTGGCGCAGGACGTGCTCGTAGACCATCTCCGAGCCGCGGTCCAGGCCGTGCCAGCCGGGATAGAACTCGTCCAGGTGCACCACCTGGCAGTTGTCGCGCTCGGCCAGGCGGGCCGAGAGCCAGGTCTTGCCCGCCCCCGACGGGCCGTCGATGAGCACGGTGACGGGCTTCATCGGCCGCTTGGTCTCGGCGGCGAGCTCTAACACCCGCGCGACCACGTAGGCCTGCTGCCGGTCGATACTCAAGTGTTTTAGCGCCGCCGCGGACGAGAAGGGCTCGTCCGCGACGCCACTAGCAGGTTGCTCGGGCTGGTCAGAGGGCATAGAAGCTATCACAATCCAAAAAATCGCCAAGAGTTCGTGATTACCGAAACTACCACCGGGACGGCCGCGAGTACTACAACACCGGCCATGACCAGCCAGTCTTGGGTGCGCAGGCGGGATTGACGGGCCCAGGTCCGGCTCCTGCCGTGCGGCGGGGTGCGGCCAAAACCGCGGGACTCCATCGCCGTGGCGAGCTTACCGCCGCGCCGCAGGGCCACGACCAGCAGGCCGAAGGACATT
Organism: Corynebacterium sp. HMSC04H06; assembly: GCF_001815935.1. GTDB lineage: Bacteria > Actinomycetota > Actinomycetes > Mycobacteriales > Mycobacteriaceae > Corynebacterium. The sequence goes on along the minus strand of NZ_KV823410.1, from coordinate 60,146 downwards.
GAGGTCATGTGCGCAATCCGGCCGCGGTCGGTCAGTCCCCTAGCCCGGCGGGCCCGTTCCATGGACGCCCAGTCGTCCTTAAAAAGCGTGGCCATGCGCACCCCGGCCACCGCGCCGATGACAAAGCGCGCGGGCAGCCGCAGCACCTGGGCCAGGCCGTCGCCCAGCTCCGTCGGGTCGATGTCGCGCGCCAGCACCACCACGGGAAGGGCAACTGCCAGGACACGGATCATCACCGCGATGGCCAGCTCAACCGAGTTCTCCGTGACCACCGCCAGCCAGATGGAGAAGTACTCCTTCCCGCCCGGCCGGCCGTAGAGCAGCATGGAGATGCCCGACAGCGGGGCGATAATCAGCAGGGGCCAGGCCAGCCGGACCAGCCGGGGCCAGGGCACCCCGCACAGAGGGGCGAGCAGTACCGTCAGGCCCAGGGAGACGGTCGCGCTGACCCAATCCAGGCTCAGCAGCAGCGGCGTGGTGATAATGACCATCAGCGCCAGCCGGGTCACCGGGTTGACAGTCGCCAGGATATTAGGCATTCCGGCCCTCCCCTCGCCGGTGGCCGCGAGCACGACTCGCAGGCACGCTAGACGCGGCTTCGGGGGCCGTGACGCGGATGTGGGCATCACCCAGCGCCGCGATGAACATCTCGTCGTGGGTGATGGAGGCGATCGTGGTGCCGGCCTCGACGAGCTCGCGCAGCATGACGACTAGCTCGGCGAAGGTAGACGGATCCTGGCCGAAGGTGGGCTCATCGAGGAGCACTACCGCCGGCGCGGTCACCAGGGTGGTGGCCACGGACAGGCGGCGCTTCTCCCCGCCGGAGAGCGTGAACGGGTTGGCCTCCAGCAGGTGCCCGAGCCGGAGGCGCTCTACCAGCTCGTCGATGCGCGCGGTCGGGACCTCCTCGCCCATCACCGTTGGGCCCACGCGCAGCTCCTCGGCCACGCTGCGGGCAACAAATTGGTGCTCCGGGTTCTGAAAGACGTAGCCAATGCGGTGCGCCAACTGCCGCGACTTCCACTTCCGCGGGCTGGGCGGCAGCCCACGGGCGACCTCCTCCGACATGCCGATCTGACCACTGACCGGGGCGAGCAGGCCGGCCATGGTCATCAGCCAGGTGGTCTTGCCGGAGCCGTTCGGCCCGGTAACCACGGTGGAGGCCCCGGCCGGGATCTCGTAGCTGCGCGGCGGCCCGAAACGGGTGACCAGGTCACGCGAGAACATCGCGGCCGGCGCGTGCGCGGCAACCGGCCGGGCTTGCGGCAGACCAATCACCGCCCGGGCGGCGGCCACTTCCGCGACGGTGGAATCCGCGCTCACGCGCCCGTCGCTGAGCATAATCGCGCGGTCCAGCAGATCTTCCCAACCGGAGTAGTTGTGCTCAACCACGACGAGCGTCGCGCCGGTGGCCTCGACGGTATCGCGCACCGCGGCGATAACGTCCCGGGCACCCTGCGGGTCCAGGTTGGCCGTGGGCTCATCGAGCAGGATGAGCCCCGCGCCCATGGCGATGATTCCGGCCAGCGCCAGGCGCTGCTTCTGCCCTCCGGACAGGCGCTGCGTCGGGTGGTCTAAGCCGACGTCCAGGCCCACCACGTCCAAGGCGTGGCGCACCCGGCGCCAGATCTCTTCCCTTTCCACGCCGAGGTTCTCGCACCCGAAGGCGACGTCGTCGCCCACGCGGGAGGCAATCACCTGCGCGTCCGGGTCCTGGAGCACCAGCCCCACCGGGACAGTGCGCCCGGGCACCTCGCGGTGGCCGGCCCCGTCGTAGAGCGTCAGCTCGCCGGCCTGCTCGCCCTCGTCATCGCCGCCCAGCACGCCCGCGAAGGCGGCCAGCAGCGTCGACTTGCCGGAGCCGGAGTCCCCGCACAGCAGGACGCGCTCGCCCGGTGCGATGTCGAGCTCAATGTCTTTGAGTGCCGCCCGGTTGCGCCCGGCGTGCTGCCAGCCGAAGTCCCGGGCGTGAAGTCCCGTCGGGTGGCTGGCAGCGGGACTAGGCACGGGCTTCCCGGCCTACCGCAAACCGGTCCAGGGCGCCGGTGCGCGCTAGGGCGCGGACCAGGTAGTAGCCGAGCACGCCGGCCAGGATGGCGCCGGAGACCATCAGGCAGGACAAGTAGATGAGGTTGAACTCCAGCGACTTGGCCAGGTTGGCGGACGTGAACAGCTCCAGGATGAACGCTCCGATGCCCGCGCCGATGCCGGACAGCGCCGCCACCGGCAGCTTGAAGTTCCGGTAGGCGAAAATCGCCAAGACGATCTCGACGCCCAGGCCCTGGGCCAGGCCGGAGTAGAGCGTCTCAATACCCCACTGGCTGCCCAGCGCCGCGGAGACAGAGGCCGCCAGGACCTCGACGAAGATAGCCGCGCCCGGCTTGCGTATCACTAAGCCGCCAATGACGCCGCCCAACAGCCAGATACCGGTGGCCAGTCCCCCGAGCCCCGGTGTGAGACTATCCATGGCCATGAACCACGCGTACCCCACGGTGTTCCACAGCAAGAAAATCAGACCGCAGGCCACACCCAAGATGGATGCAACCACGATGTCTACAACACGCCAATGAAGCCTATTCGGCATTTTTCCTCCCTCGCGCCGGCATTACCCGGATCAGGTTCTACGGTTCGGCCCCAAGGCCATCTCAGCCGCTGGACGTTGCCGCCAACAGCTCCCGCGTTTGTTTAGTTGTACAGGCGTTTAGCATAGCAAGCCCCTTCGCACGACAAAATCCCCTGCCTGAGCGGGGGTAAAGATCCCGACCCATGACATTTGTCATGCCTATGTCTGGATCTTTGGCCTACACACCCCTTGTTCTCCTCCCCGATACTCGGGGCATGAACGCGAGAACGAACAGCACCCCCACCCCAGCTATTGAGATTCAGCACCTGACTAAAGCCTTTGGGCGCGGCAAGAAGCGGGTCAACGCCATCCGGGACCTTGACCTAACCATCCCCGCTGGGGAGGTTGTGGCTTTGGTAGGCGCCAACGGCGCGGGCAAGACAACGCTTTTCGACATGGTGCTAGGACTGACCGAACCAACCAGCGGCACCATCGAGCTCTTTGGCGGGCCGCCCGCCCGGGCCGCGAAGACGTCGCGCGTGGGCGCGGTGATGCAGTCCGGCGGACTTCTCCCCGACATCACGGTCGAGGAAACCGTACGCGCTATAGCCGGGCTGCACCCGCGGTCCGCGCCGCTGGATGAGGTCGTGCGCGAAGTCATGGAGGAGACCCGGCTGACTGAGATCCAAAACCGTAAGGTCCGGTTGTGCTCCGGCGGGGAGCAGCAGCGCGTGCGTTTCGCGCTGGCAATCCTGCCCCGCCCCGACCTCCTCATCTTGGACGAGCCCACCACCGGCATGGACATCTACACCCGCCACGAATTCTGGCACACCTTGCGCTACCAGGCGCGAGAAGGCCAGACCATCATTTTCGCCACCCACTACCTCGAGGAGGCCCAGCGCTACGCCGACCGCGTAGTCATCCTCCAGGACGGCCTTGTCACCGCCAACGGCACCGTGGCGGAAGTCCAAGGCAGCTACCCGAGCCTCGACGAGGCGGTACTGCGCTACATCGCCCCCGATTTCACCGCCGACCTCCACGCCGGCCTGCGGCCGGAGGAGACCCACGCGAAGAACTCCGAAGTCACGACTTGGCCTACGCGATGGGCCTAAGAAAGGAATTACAGGAATGACCACCACCGCATCCGCTGCCACGCCTGTCCGCTCCCTGACGGCGCTAAACCTCAAGCGCGCCTTCCGGGATTTCACCAACGTCTTTTTCACTGTCGTCATGCCAGTCGGCTTCTACCTGCTCTTCGGCGCGCTGCAAGACTATTCGTCCATGCCGGACTTTGCGCACGGCAACCCGAAAGCCTTCGTCATGGTCTCCATGGCGCTCTACGGCGCGGTCATCGCCGCGACCGCGGCGGCCGGAGGCACGGTCGTGGAAAGTCGCAGTGGTTGGGGCCGCCAACTAGCGCTTACCCCCACCACCCCGGGCCACTACCTGACCGCCCAGGTGCTGTCCTTGGCGCTGCGCTGCACCCTCCCCGTGGTGGCGGTTTTCATCGCCGGTGCCCTGACCGGTGCCACCATGACCGCGAGCGCGTGGGCCGCCTGCTTCTTTCTCTGCATCGCCGTTTCCCTGCCCTTCGGCGTCTACGGCATGGCCTTCGGGGAGCTTTTCCGCTCCGACAGCGCGATTACGATCGCCTCCACGCTCATCGTGGTCTTCGCCTTCGCCGCCAACATGTTCATGCCGCTGAGTGCCGGTATGCTCGACTTCGGGCGCTTCACGCCCCTCTACGGCGCCAACGCCCTAGCCAACTATCCCCTCACCGACGGGGTACAAATAATCTCCGACGAACCCTACTACCACGAAGAAGCCCTCCCCAACGCCCTAGCCAACATCGCCGCCTGGGCTGCTATCTTCGTCATCACCTTCATACTGCTCAACCGCCGCCAGAAGGGACGCTAACCCGCCTCATGCATTTTTCCCGCAGCGACGCCACCAAGAGCAGCATCTGGCTCGTCTTTTTGCTGTTTTCCTTCGTGCCCATCCTGTTCTCAGAATTCAACGGCACAGCCCTAACAACCGTCGCTGCCGGCTTTGTGTTTTTCGCCCTCGCCTACGCCCTAGGTTCCGGCTACCACGCATCAGTACCCCACCGGCGCCTGCCCCTCTTCGTACTCCCCTGGTGCGCCGTCCTGCTGATCAGTCCGCTAGCACTCCTGCCGCTGATCGGCTGGTACGTGCTGGTCTTCCTGCCCTATTTCACGGCCGTCTTTCTCTACGTCACGCCTGGGATGACCGGCTACGCCATGGTCGGTTGCGGAGCCGGTTTCACGGTGATCCTCCTGATCATCTTCCAGCCACCGAACGCCTTCGCCTTGGCCGGCCTGGCCGTGTGCACCCCGGCGTTCATGGTGCTCAACAAGAGCCTCGAGGATAGGAAGGCCGCGGAGCGCAGCGCCGAGAGCCGCCTCCGGCTGGCGCGCGAGCGCGAGGCCATCGCCAGCGACATCCACGATCTGTTGGGGCAGTCCCTGACCGTCATCAATCTCAAGTCCGAGCTCGCCCGGCGGCAGCTCCAGTTCGCTCCGGAAAAGGCCGAGGAGGAGCTGCGCGCCATCAGTGAGCTGACGCGTTCCTCCCTGGACGAAGTGCGCGCCACCGTGACCGCGCTGCGCCAGCCGCAGCTGGCGGTGGAGCTAGCCAATGCCGAAAACGCGCTACACGCCGCGGGCATCGCCGCCCGTGTCCCGGAGCCCTCCCGCGCCCAAGAGCTCGCCGGTAAGCATCAGGTCTTGTATGCCTGGGCGGTACGAGAGGCCACGACCAATATCCTCCGGCACGCCCGGGCTCGCCAGGCCTGGATCGAGGTCACGCCCACACGCCTCGTCGTCGGCGACGAAGGCATCGGCCACACCATCTCCCCGGGCAACGGGCTAGCGGGCCTGCGCGCCCGAGTCGAAGACGCCGGCGGTACGTTGGGCATCACCTCCCAACCAAGCCGAGGGACCCGGATTGAAGTGGATATGTCATGACTAAAGACTTTGGAGCCAAGGCCCCCATCAAGGTTTTCATCGCCGACGACCAGAACCTGGTCCGCGGGGCGCTCGCCGCGCTGCTGAGCTTGCAGGGAGACCTCGAGGTCGTGGGCGAGGCCGCCGACGGCGCGCAGATCTTCTCCCAGGTACGCCGGTGCCGGCCGGACGTGCTCATCATGGATATTGAGATGCCCGGCACCAGCGGCCTGCAAGCTACCAAAGAGCTGCGCGACGCAGGGCTGCTGGGAGCCGGCAAGACCCAGGTTCTTATCGTGACCACCTTCGGGCGCACCGGCTACCTGCAGCGCGCACTGGCCGCTGGGGCCTCCGGTTTCATCATGAAGGATACCCCGCCGGATTCCCTCGCCGACGTCGTACGCCGCATCCACGCCGGCCACCGCGTCATCGATCCGGGACTGGCCGAGCGAGCCCTCTTTAGCCCGCCCAACCCGCTCACCCAGCGCGAGATAGAGGTCTGCCACGCCGCGACTGAGTACGACAGCGTGCGCGACATCGCCGCGGCCCTGCACTTAAGCGAGGGCACCGTGCGCAATCACCTGTCCGCCATCATGACCAAGACCGCCACCGGCAACCGGCACGCCGCAGTCGCCGCGGCCGAGGACAACGGCTGGCTTTAACCCCCTCCCTCGGGCCGTGGGCCAGAGGCCCTGGCGGGATTATGCCTTGGCAAGGACAGCGAACATAGACAGCGGCCCCGCAGCCTCCCGTGTAGGAGGTGCGGGGCCGCTGTGCAGACCGAATGTGTGCGGTTAGACCGCGGGAGTACTTCCTTTAGAAGAAGTCCTCCTCCAGCGGGACGGAGGCGCCGGTGAACTCACCGAAGCTGTCGTCGCTGTAGATGGTATCGCTGTAGGTCGGGATGGAGTACGCCGCGTTGCGGGCGGCCTCCGTCGGCTTCACAGTGATGTTGCGGTAGCGGGAAATACCGGTACCGGCCGGGATCAACTTACCGATGATCACGTTCTCCTTGAGGCCAATGAGCTTATCGGAGCGCTTGTTGATAGCGGCATCGGTAAGCACGCGGGTGGTCTCCTGGAAAGAGGCGGCGGACAGCCAGGACTCGGTAGCCAGGGAGGCCTTGGTGATACCCATGATCTCACTGCGCAGCTGTGCGGGCTCGCCGCCCTCGGCCACCTGCGCGGCGTTGATCTGCTTGGCCTCGGACAGGTCCACCAAGGTGCCCGGCAGAAACTCGGTCGAGCCGGCGTCGATGACCGTGCCACGGCGCAGCATCTGGCGGATGATGATCTCGATGTGCTTGTCGTGGATGGCCACACCCTGGGTCCGGTACACGGCCTGGACCTCGTCGATGAGGTGCTTCTCCACGCCACGGCGACCCAGGACCTCCAGGACGTCGTGCGGGTCGGCCGCACCGCGCATCAGGCGCTCGCCGGTGACGACGTGATCGCCGTCGCGCAGAGAACGCTCGATCATGGCGTCCGGGTTGGACTCCATCGGGCGGCGCACCTGGGCCAGGCCCTGGCGCTTCGACAGCTTCTCATAGACCACGTTGTCGGAACCATCGTCCGGAGTAATGGTCAGGGTCCAGAAGTTGCCCTCGTCCGACAGGGACACGGTGCCGTCCACGGAGGCGATCGGGGCGCGGTTCTTCGGGTTACGGGCCTCGAAGAGCTCCTGCACACGCGGCAGACCGCCGGTAATATCGCCGCCGACACCGCCCTGGTGGAACGTACGCATGGTCAACTGGGTACCTGGCTCACCAATCGACTGGGCGGCCACGATACCGACGGCTTCGCCGATATCGACCAGGTGTCCGGAAGCCATGGACTTGCCGTAGCACTTAGCACAGACACCCGCCGGGGTCTGGCAGGTCAGCACGGAGCGGACCTTGATCTCCTGCACGCCAGCCTGAACCAGCTTGTTGGTCAGGCTCTCGGTCAGGTCGGAGCCGGCCTCAGCCAGCACGTTGCCGTCGGCGTCCTTGACGTCGCTAGCCACCACGCGGCCGGAAGCGGAGGTCTCCCACAGCTCGTGAACCGCGTACTGGCCCTCGGCGACCTCGGTGCCGATCGGCACGCGCACGCCCAGGCGGGTGCCGCAGTCTTCCTCGCGGACGATGACGTCCTGGGCCACGTCGACCAGACGACGGGTCAGGTAGCCCGAGTCCGCTGTACGCAGTGCGGTATCCGCCAGTCCCTTACGGGAACCGTGCGAGTTGTTGAAGTACTCCAACACCGACAGGCCTTCACGGAAGGAGGTCTTAATCGGACGGGTGATGTAGTCACCCTTGGAGTTCACGACCATGCCCTTCATGCCAGCCAGCGTCCAGATCTGTCGCATGTTACCGGCCGCACCGGACTTAACGATCATCGGGATCGGGTTGTCATCCGGGTAGAGGTTCTCCACCGAGTTACCCACGGTGTCGGTGGCGTCCTTCCAGAGCTCAACCAGGCGGTCGTAGCGCTCGCGCTCGGTCAGGGCGCCCTGCTCCCAGTACTTGTGCTCGATCCGCTCGGCTTCCTTCTCGTAGGACTCCAGGATCTCGGTCTTGTTCGGCAGAACCAGAACGTCGGACATGGTGATAGTCACGCCGGAACGGGTAGCCCAGTAGAAGCCGGCGTCCTTCATCTTGTCTAGGACCTGAGCCACGGTGATCATCGGGTACTTGACGGCGAGATCGTTGATCACGTCGCCCAGCAGCACCTTGTTGCCGGACCCACCCTTACGGACCATGACGCCCTCGAGGTACGGGTAGTTCCACGGCAGCAGCTCGTTGAACATGATGCGGCCGATGGTGGTCTCCGCCAGCCAGGCCTGGCCGCGCTCCCAGCCGTCCGGGAACTGCTCGGCCTCGATGTCCTCCGGCGGACGCAGGTGGTCGATGCGCACCTTGATCGGCGCCTGCAGGCCCACCACACCACGGTCGCGCGCCATGAGCGCCTCCGCGTAGGAGGAGTAGACGCCGGTGGCCGGCTTGTCGGTCTCCGCCTCGTGGAAGCGGCCCTCGCCACCGATCTCGTCCTCGGCCTTGTCCATGGTCAGGTAGTACAGACCGGTGACCATATCCAGGCGCGGCATAGCCAGCGGCTTACCGGAGGCCGGGGACAGAATGTTGTTGGAAGCCAGCATCAGCACGCGGGCCTCGGCCTGGGCCTCGGCAGACAGCGGCAGGTGGACTGCCATCTGGTCACCGTCGAAGTCGGCGTTGAAGGCCTCACAAGCCAGCGGGTGCAGCTGAATGGCCTTGCCCTCAACCAGCTTCGGCTCGAAGGCCTGGATGCCCAGGCGGTGCAGGGTCGGAGCGCGGTTCAGCAGCACCGGGTGCTCGGAAATGGCCTGCTCCAGCACGTCCCAAACCTCGGAACGCTGGCGCTCGACCATGCGCTTAGCGGACTTTATGTTCTGCGCGTAGTCGTTTTCCACCAGGCGCTTCATGACGAAAGGCTTGAACAGCTCGAGCGCCATCAGCTTCGGCAGACCGCACTCGTGCAGCTTCAGCTGCGGGCCGACGATAATAACCGAACGGCCGGAGTAGTCCACGCGCTTACCCAGCAGGTTCTGGCGGAAGCGGCCCTGCTTGCCCTTGAGCAGGTCAGACAGGGACTTCAGCGGGCGGGAGCCCGGACCGGTGACCGGACGGCCGCGGCGGCCGTTGTCGAACAGGGCGTCCACGGACTCCTGCAGCATGCGCTTCTCGTTGTTGACGATGATCTCGGGCGCGCCCAGATCGATCATGCGCTTGAGGCGGTTGTTGCGGTTGATCACGCGGCGGTACAGGTCGTTCAGGTCGGAGGTGGCAAAGCGGCCACCGTCCAGCTGGACCATCGGGCGCAGCTCCGGCGGGATGACCGGGATAGCGTCCAGGACCATTCCGGCCGGGTCGTTGCCGGAACGCAGGAACGCGGCGACGACCTTCAGGCGCTTCAGGGCGCGCATCTTCTTCTGGCCTTTGCCGTTGTTGATGGTCTCACGCAGGACCTCAGCCTCGGCCTCCAGGTCGAAGTTGCGGATGAGCGTCTGGATGGCTTCCGCGCCCATGCCGCCGGTGAAGTAATCCTCGTAGCGGTCGACGAGCTCTTCGTAGATGTTCTCGTCGATGATCATCTGCTTCGGGGCCAGCTTGACGAAGGTGTTCCAGATTTCGTCCAAGCGGGCGACCTCGCGCTCACCGCGCTCGCGGATGTGTTGCATCTCCTTGTCCGCAGCGTTCTGGACCTTGCGACGGGCGTCCGCCTTGGCCCCGGCTTCCTCCAGCTCGGCCAGGTCGGCCTCGAGCTTGGACGCGCGCTCGGCGATTTCCGCCTCGGTGTCGTCCTCCACATCCTTCTTCTCGAGCAGCATCTCGCCCTCGAGGGTGGACATGTCGTTGTGGCGGGCTTCTTCATCCACGGAGGTGATGATGTTGGCCGCGAAGTAGATGATGCGCTCCAGATCCTTCGGAGCGAGATCCAGCAGGTAGCCCAGGCGGGACGGCACACCCTTGAAGTACCAGATATGGGTAACCGGAGCGGCCAGCTCGATGTGACCCATGCGTTCACGGCGGACCTTGGACTTGGTGACCTCGACGCCGCACCGCTCGCAGATGATGCCCTTGTAACGCACGCGCTTGTACTTGCCGCAGGCGCACTCCCAGTCGCGGGTCGGCCCGAAGATGCGCTCGCAGAACAGGCCGTCCTTCTCCGGCTTCAGGGTTCGGTAGTTGATGGTCTCGGGCTTTTTAACTTCGCCCTTGGACCAGCGACGGATGTCTTCAGCGGTGGCCAGACCAATGCGGAGCTCGTCGAAGAGGTTTACGTCGAACACGTAAATTCTCCCTTTCATCCTCGTTTAACGAGGAATTGTTGGCATTTGAAAAAGTAACTTGTTTCCTTGCCCGCCGCTGGGAAACCAGCGGCGGACCTAAAGCAGAGTTGCTAGGCGATGTCGGCGGCGGAACCCTCATCGCGGGACAGGTTAATGCCCAGCGAGGAACCGGATTCCATGTCGTCTTCATCCGAGCCGGAAAGCTCCATCGGGGTGCCGTCGGTGGACAGGACCTCCACGTTCAGGCACAGCGACTGCAGCTCCTTGAGCAACACCTTGAAGGATTCCGGGATGCCCGGATCCGGGATGTTCTCGCCCTTCACAATGGCCTCGTAGACCTTCACGCGGCCGACCACGTCGTCCGACTTGATGGTCAGCAGCTCCTGCAGAGTGTAGGCCGCGCCGTATGCCTGCATGGCCCACACCTCCATTTCACCGAAGCGCTGGCCACCGAACTGGGCCTTACCACCCAGCGGTTGCTGGGTAATCATGGAGTACGGACCAGTCGAACGGGCGTGGATCTTCTCATCCACCAGGTGGTGCAGCTTAAGCATGTACATGTAGCCGACCGAGATCGGGTACATGTACGGCTCGCCGGAACGGCCGTCGAACAGCGTGGCCTTGCCCTCGCCGTCAACCAGGACGTCGCCGTCGCGGTTCGGGCGGGAGGACGCCAGCAGGCGGGAGATCTCTTCGTTGGTCGCGCCGTCGAAGACCGGGGTGGCGGTCAGCGAGTCGGCCGGAACGTCGTAGAGCTCTTCCGGCAGGGTCTTGAGCAGGTCGGCGTTTGCCGGATCGTCGACGTCGACCTTCCAGCCAGCGTGAGCCAGCCAGCCGAGGTGGACCTCGAGGACCTGGCCGATGTTCATACGACGCGGAACACCGTGGGTGTTCAGGATGATGTCGACCGGGGTACCGTCCGCCATGAACGGCATGTCCTCCGGCGGCAGGATCTTGCCGACAACACCCTTGTTGCCGTGGCGGCCGGCCATCTTATCGCCGTCCTGGATCTTGCGCTTCTGGGCCACGTAGACGCGGATCATCTCGTTGACGCCCGGGGCCAGGTCGTCATCGTCTTCGCGGCTGAAACGAGCCACGCCGATGACCTTGCCGACCTCACCGTGCGGGACCTTCATCGAGGTGTCGCGCACCTCGCGGGCCTTCTCACCGAAGATGGCGCGCAGCAGGCGCTCCTCCGGGGTCAGCTCGGTCTCGCCCTTCGGGGTGACCTTACCGACCAGGATATCGCCCGGGCGGACGTCGGCGCCGATGCGGATGATGCCGCGCTCGTCCAAATCGCTGAGCACGTCCTCGGCCACGTTCGGGATCTCGCGGGTAATTTCCTCGGCGCCCAGCTTGGTGTCGCGGGCATCGATCTCGTGCTCCTCAATGTGCACGGAGGTCAGGATGTCCTCTTCGACGATGCGCTGGTTGAGGATGATGGCGTCCTCATAGTTGTGGCCTTCCCACGGCATGAACGCCACGAGCAGGTTGCGGCCCAGCGACATCTCGCCGTTGTGGGTCCCCGGGCCGTCGGCCAGCACCTGGCCGGCCTCGACGCGGTCGCCCATGGACACCAGCGGGGTCTGGTTGTAGTTCGTGCCCTGGTTGGTGCGCTCGAACTTGCGCAGCATATAGGTATCACGCTGACCCTCATCGTCCATGATGGTGATGAGGTCCGCAGTCACGTCCTCGACCACACCGGCCTTCGGGGTGATGACCAGGTCGCCGGCGTCGTAAGCCGCGCGCTGCTCCATACCGGTGCCCACGTACGGGGACTCGGAGCGCACCAGCGGCACCGCCTGGCGCTGCATGTTCGCGCCCATCAGTGCACGGTTAGCGTCGTCGTGCTCCAAGAACGGAATCATGGCGGTAGCCACGGACACCATCTGGCGCGGGGAGACGTCCACGTAGTCGACGCCGGAAGCATCGGTCACGGCGATGTCGCCGTCGCGCTGGCGGACCTCGATGCGGTCGCCGGTGATGTTGCCCTCGGCGTCCTGCTCGACCTCGGCCTGGGCGATGGAGAAGCGGTCCTCCTCGTCGGCGGTCAGGTACTCGACCTGGTCGGTGATCTTGCCGTCGACGACCTTGCGGTACGGGGTCTCGATGAAGCCGAAGGAGTTCACGCGGGCGTAGGAAGCCAGCGAGCCGATCAGGCCGATGTTCGGGCCCTCCGGGGTCTCAATCGGGCACATGCGACCGTAGTGCGACGGGTGCACGTCTCGAACCTCGATGCCGGCGCGCTCACGGGACAGGCCGCCCGGGCCCAGTGCGGACAGGCGGCGCTTGTGGGTCAGGCCGGACAACGAGTTGTTGTGGTCCATGAACTGGGACAGCTGCGAGGTACCGAAGAACTCGCGGATAGCTGCCGAGACCGGGCGCACGTTGATCAGCGAGGTCGGCGTGATGGACTCCGCGTCCTGGGTGGTCATGCGCTCGCGCACGACGCGCTCCATGCGGGACAGGCCCACGCGGACCTGGTTTTGGATCAGCTCGCCCACGGTGCGCAGACGACGGTTGCCGAAGTGATCGATGTCGTCGGTGTTGATGGAGATCATCTCACCGTTCGGCGCCTTCATCTCGCGCTCACCGACGTGCAGGCGTACCAGGTACTCCAGCGCGACGGCGATGTCTTCCTCGGTCAGGGTCATCAGGCCGTCGTGGTCGCCGCCCAGACCCAGCTTGCGGTTGACCTTGTAGCGGCCGACCTTGGCCAGGTCGTAGCGCTTCGCGCGGAAGAAGGAGTTGTCCAGCAGGGACTGAGCCAGCTCGCGGGTCGGCTGCTCGCCCGGGCGCTGCTTGCGGTAGATCTCCAGCAGGGCCTCGTCCGTGTTGGCAACGCCATCGGACTCGAGGGTGGACATCATCAGCTCGGAGAAGCCGAAGCGCTCACGGATCTGCTCTTCGGACCAGCCCAGGGCCTTGAGCAGCACGGTGACCGGCTGGCGGCGCTTGCGGTCAATACGCACGCCGACGGTGTCGCGCTTGTCCACGTCGAATTCGAGCCAAGCGCCGCGGGACGGGATGACCTTCACGGAGTGCAGCGGGCGCTCCGTGGACTTGTCGATCGTCTGATCAAAGTACACGCCCGGGGAACGCACGAGCTGGGAGACGACAACACGCTCGGTACCGTTGACAATGAACGTGCCCTTGTCGGTCATCATCGGGAAGTCGCCGATGAACACCGTCTGAGACTTAATCTCCTGGGTGTCATTGTTGATGAACTCTGCGGTCACGTAGAGCGGCGCCGAGTAGTTGATGTCCTTTTCTTTACACTCGTCGACGGTGTTCTTCACCGGCTCGAAGCGCGGCTCGGACAGCGACAGGGACATATTGCCCGAGTAGTCCTCGATCGGGGACAATTCCTCTAGAATGTCCTCCAGGCCAGAGGTAACGCGCGCGTCGTCGCCACGTTCAGCCTGCTGGCGCTCACGCCACTCCGGCGTGCCGATGAGCCATGCAAAAGAATCAAGTTGCAAGTCAAGGAGGCCCGGAACCGCAATCGGCTCGCTAATCTTAGCGAACGAATAACGCTTCGGGGCTCCAGGGATATTGGCCACTGACTTGGTCTGGCGGGAGACTGCCAAGATGGGTCCTTCCAGCACCTCACGCGGATCACTAACCCGCCTGGGAGGGGCGAGCAAGCAAAACCGCTGGTAGATTTAGCATTCGGTCTGCTGTGGAATCAGCGGGCTCAGATAGCACAAAATCACCTTGTCAAGTCGCTTTACCATCACCACGTGCCAAGGCTAAATGTGCACTGGGGATCCGGATTCCAGCGCAACGAAACAGCCTATATCAAATCCGGCGATTTGTAAAGACGCGCGCGATCGTCTATGTGCCCGGCCGGGTTCTTGCTCGCACGCAGCGGGCGCGGGCGGACCAGACACAGTCGCAAGCCCAAGCCCAGACCCGGACCTAGAGGGCCCGCTTGACCTTCTGGACGCGCGGACCGAAAACTCCGAAGACTCCCAGTAGCCCGATGATGGTCAAGACAACGCCTAGGCCGAAGCCAATCCAGCGCGCGATATTCGCGGCCTGCGGATCCGGAATCTGGCCGGCCTGCTCAATGAGCTGGGCGCGATCCTCGTCAGAGGTGGAGGCCTGGAACACAAAGGCGTCCTCGCGGCGCTCGCCCTCCCGGGTGCCATAGTAGTCGTCGATGTCCAAATCCATGCCCACCACCATGCCGGTGGCGTGGTCGACGTAGATGCTGCGCTTGCCGGAGTGGAACAGGTAGCCCGGCTCCGTACCGCCGTCGGGGGTCTCGAACTGGGTGGTATTGCCCATCCCCGCGTAAAGCGTGGCGACGTTGACCGGCGCTATCTCCTGGTCGTAGCGATAGATCTCTCGGCCATCTATCTCCTGCTCCTCGGCGAAGACGGCGTCTTCCGCTTGGCGCAGGGTCGGGTCGAAGACCGGGTAGGTGGTCTTTTCCGCCGCCGAGGGGAACTTCAGCCAGTAGCCGTCCACGGCCACCTCCGCCGCCGGCGAGGCGATCGTGTGGTTCAGGCGTGCCTTGCCCTGTGCCGCGCCGCTGACGCGGTCAATGGTGAAGTTCCACACCTGGGCGCTGACCAGGTTCTCCACATCCCCGGCGTCGGCCTCGGTGCCGCGCACGGTGGTCTGCCCGACCCGCAGGAAAGCATCCTCCTTGCCGGAGGGATCCACGGTGTCGTAGTGCAGCTGGTAGGCCAGCGGGCCCTCGTAGGGCTGTGTCCCCTCTTCACTCACGGTCTGCGCTCGGCCGCCCTGGTCGCTGAAGCTAAACGTGGTGTACTCGGCGTCCAGCGGCAGCTTGGCCCGCAGGTCTAGGAAGACAGGCGCGAGCGCGCCCGCGGCAATCAAAGCGATGCCGAGGCCTAGAACGATCACGGAGATGATGCGGGATTTGGGCAGCATGGTACAGCATCTTACAACCCAGCAATTGCCGGTTGATAACGAAACACCCGGTTTCTAGCGCGCGACCCCTCCCCCGCCGCGGGTGGAGGCATAAAAAGACCTCCGCCCGCTCCCGCGGTGATGCGGGGCAGGCGGAGGTGGTTAAAGCCTTAAGAAGGCTCAGGCCGAAGCCGAGGTGAGTCTAGTTCAGACTACTTCAGCTCGACGGAAGCGCCAGCCTCTTCCAGCTTGGTCTTGGCAGCCTCGGCGTCGTCCTTGTTGGCGCCTTCCAGGATGGCCTTCGGAGCGGACTCAACCAGCTCCTTGGCTTCCTTCAGGCCCAGGCCGGAGACGATCTCGCGGACAGCCTTGATGACGCCGATCTTCTTGGCGCCAGCGTCGGTCAGAACGACGTCGAACTCGTCCTTCTCCTCAGCAGCAGCCTCGCCGCCGGCAGCCGGAGCGCCTGCAGCAACAGCGGCGACCGGAGCGGCAGCCTCAACGTCGAAGACCTCTTCGAATTCCTTGACGAACTCGGAGAGCTCGATGAGGGTCATTTCCTTGAAAGCTTCAATGAGCTCGTCCTTGGTGAGCTTAGCCATGGTAAGCATCCTTTCTTATGTGAGCGCTGCAATAGCGTCTCGGTAGTGGTGTAGTTGTTGCGCAGGTTGTGCGCGAATTCTTAAGCTTCTGCTTCCTTCTTGTCCTGCAGAGCCGCAACGGTACATACGGCCTTGATTGCAGGAGCGTTGAAGAGAGCGGCAGCCTTCGCCATAGAACCCTTCATAGCGCCAGCCAGCTTGGCCAGCGTGGTCTCACGGTTGTCAAGGTCAGCAATGGCCTTGACCTGGTCGGCAGTCAAAGCGTTGCCGTCCATGTAACCGCCCTTGACGATGAACGCGTCGTGATCCTCGGCGAACTTCTTCATCACCTTGGCAGCGTCGACAGCCTCGCCCTTGATGAAGGCGATAGCGGTCGGGCCGGCCAGGTGCTCGTCAAGACCCTCGATGCCAGCTTCCTTGGCAGCGATCTTGAAGAGGGTGTTCTTGGCGACGGAGTAGTCAACGTCAAAGCCCAGGTTGTTACGCAGCTCGGAAAGCTGTGCCACGGTCAGGCCGCGGTACTCGGTCAGCACGAACGCATCAGCAGCGTCGAGCTTGCCCTTCAGCTCCGCCAGGTCTGCGGTGTTCTTCGGGTTTGCCATCTTAACTCTCGCCTCCTTCCAAAACATCTCTTGTTTTTCCGCCGGAGCTT
The DNA here is from genome assembly GCF_001815935.1 of Corynebacterium sp. HMSC04H06. Taxonomy (GTDB): domain Bacteria; phylum Actinomycetota; class Actinomycetes; order Mycobacteriales; family Mycobacteriaceae; genus Corynebacterium. The sequence continues at coordinate 43,670 of NZ_KV823410.1, read as the reverse complement.
TTTCTAGCTTGCCCCGGGCGGGCTTTAACTCGCCCGGTCGTCGCATCAAAAAAGCCCCGTGCAAGAGCACAGGGCGCACACATAGGATGTGATGCACAAGTGTCTCCTGCGTGGGCCGTTCCCGTGGATGGGAAACCTTCGACCTTCCAACAAGAAGGTGACCAACGGTCTTCGGTGAAACTTGAGCTCGGGAAACCTCCCGTTCAAACTTCGCTGTATACCCTAGCACCCGGCCTACAGATTTAAAAAATCGTCTGCGCGGGCGGCGTTGGTAGGCTTGGCCCATGACTAGCCTGATGTGGTTTCGCGACGATCTTCGCCTGCTCGATAACCAGGCGCTGGACTGGGCCAACGAGCGCGGCCCCGTGGTCGCGGTGGTCCTAGACGAGCCGGCTACCTACCCCGCCCGTCCGCTGGGCGCGGCGGCGGGTTGGTGGCGCGAGGTCTCCCTGGCGCGGCTGGCGCGTTCCCTGGATGCCCACGGCGTGCCGCTGCTGCGTGCGGCCGGCGATGCCCGCGAGCTCACCCCCCCGCCTCGTGGCCGACCTGGGCATCGACGCGGTGGCCTGGTCCCGCCGCTACCACAAGCCCTGGCGGGAGGTTGACGCCGCGGTCAAGTCCGAGCTCCAGGCCCGCGACGTTAAGGTCGCCTCGCACCCGGGCCACACCCTGGTGGAGCCGTGGGAGGTCACCAATCGCAACGGTAAGCCCTACCAGGTCTTCACCCCGTTCTCGAAGGCCGCCCGCGCCCAGGTCCGCGACGACGCGCCCCTCCCGGTCCCCCAGCTGCGCGGCGCCGGCGTGGACGACATCCCCAATCATGCCGGCGCCGTGGGCTTCGCCCGGCAGCCGATGAGCGAGCCGGCCGACCCGCACTGGGCGGGCGGGCTGCGGGAGACCTGGGTCCCGGGCGAGGACGGCGCCCGCGCGCGCCTGGAGTCTTTCCTGGAGGGCATCGCCGGCTACGAGTCGGGCCGCGATCAGCCGGCCGAGGAGGCGACCTCGCGGCTCTCGCCCCACCTACGCTTCGGGGAGGTATCCCCGCGCCAGGTCTGGGCCGCAGTCGGCGAGCTACTGGCCACCAACCAGGCCCCGGCCGGCGACGGGCAGAAGTTCCTCACCGAGCTGCTGTGGCGCGACTTCGCCTGGCACCGCCTCTACTACCTGCCGGAGCTGCACGCGGTGAATGTGCGCCGCCAGTTCGACTCCTTCGCCTGGGCCAGCGCCGAGGAGGAACCCGAGCTTATTGCTGCGTGGAAGGCCGGCACCACCGGCATCGGCCTAGTCGACGCCGGCATGCGGGAGCTGTGGCAGACCGGCTACATGCACAACCGGGTGCGGATGGTGGTCGGCTCCTTCCTCACCAAGAACTTAGGCCTCCACTGGCGCGCAGGCGAGGCTTGGTTCTGGGATACCTTGGTAGACGCGGACCCGGCCTCCAACCCCTTCGGCTGGCAGTGGATAGCCGGCTGCGGCGACGACGCCGCGCCCTATTTCCGGATCTTCAACCCGGTCACCCAGGCCGAGCGCTTCGACCCGCACGGCGAGTACGTCGGCCGCTGGGCCCCGGAAGACCTGACTCCCCTGGGGCCTGAGCCCATCGTGGATCTGCAGAAGTCGCGCAAGGCCGCGCTCGCGGCCTACTCCGACATCAAGGCCGGCGCAAACAAGGCTGCCGTGCCGGCGCGGCAGGCCGGCCTGCCGGACGATATCTAGTCCCTCGCTACCGCCCCAGGATCCGGCCGGCGCAGTTCCAGCCGCCCATGCCGTGGACCCCGCCGCCGGGTGGGGTGGCCGCCGAGCACATATAGACCCCGTCGGCCAGGCGGTAAGGGTGGGCAGTCAGGCGCGGGCGGGCGAGCATTTGCAGCCCGCTCATCGCGCCTGCGGCGATGTCCCCGCCCACCAGGTTCGCATCATAGGCGGCCAGCTGCGCGGGTGAGCTGACCCGGCGGGCCTCGACGAGGTCCCGGAAGCCGGGCGCGAAGCGCTCGATCTGGGCCTCGATGCGCTCGGTGACCTGGCCCGGGTAGGCCTCGTGGTAACCGTTGGGCACCTGCGCGTAGGCCCACAGCACGGGCCCGCGGGAGGGGTCTGCCACCGCCTGCTGGCAGACCATCACGAAAGGCCGCTGCGGCAGCTGCCCGGCGGCCACCTGGCGCGCGGCCAGCTCGATATCGTCCACCCCGCCGCACACGTGCACCGTGCCAGCACCACCCACGGCCGGGTCCGCCCACGGCACCGGGGCGTTCAAACGGTAGTCCACCTTGTGCACTCCGGGCCCGTAGCGCCACGCGCGCAGGCTGGCCGCCACCCGCCCCGGCAGGCGCAGCCCGGCGATACCCAACACGCCGCGTGGGGCAAGGTCCAGGACCACCGCGTCCCACTCGGCCCGACCGCCGGCGTCGACGAGCTGATCCATGCTCGTGATGGGCTGTCCACAAATCACTTGTCCGCCGCCCGCTCGCAGCCGCCCCAGCAGATGGTCGATGATGGCCTGGGTGCCGCCGCGCGCCACGGGCCAGCCGCCCGCCATGCCAAAGGCGTTGAAAAGGACGCCGAGGCTGGCCGTCAGGGGCTGAGACGGCGGGCACAGCGCGTGCGCGGCCGAGCCCAGCGTCAAAACTCGGGCAGGTTCTTCCCGGAAGAAGAACTGGCTCAGCGCCTGCGCCGGCCACGGCGCCCGCAGCCCGAAGCGGGTCAGGTCCACCGGGTGCGGGGGCCACCCCGCCATCGGCCGCAGAACGTTGTCCGCGTGGCGCTCGGGGTCCTCGACCATGGGCCGGTGGATGAGCTCCCAGCGCTGACAGTCGCGGCCCAGCCCCCGGGCGGTCTCTTTCAGCCCTGGCCGCAGCAGCGCGGCGGGCTTTCCCTCTAGTGGGTGGGCCAGCGGCAGCGGCGCGTGCGCCCAGTCGTTAAAACCGAGCTCGCGCAGCGCCGGGGAGACGAGCCCGAAAGGGTGCGCGGCCGCGCCGAAGTCCACGATGGTGCCGCGCCCGAGCGCCCCGGGCAGGGAGCGCGCCGCCCCGCCCGGGGTGGGCTGGGCCTCAAAGACGGTGACCGCCCAGCCGGCCCGGGCCAGCCGCGCTGCCGCCGTTAATCCGTTCGGCCCTGCCCCTACAACCGCCGCGCGCTTTTGTGTCATAGGACGAGGATAGAGCAAAACCCGCCCGCCTCCCAGAAACGGAAGGGGCGGACGGGTTTAGCACTTATCTACGTGACCGTGGGAAGGCTTAGCTAGGAATTACTCAGCGAAGTTCTTCTGCACGGACGGATCCACCGGGATGCCCGGACCGTTGGTGGTCGAGATGGTGATCTTCTTCATGTAGACGCCCTTGGAAGCGGACGGCTTCAGGCGGTTGAGCTCCTCGATGAGGGCGCCGTAGTTCTCGGCCAGCTTTTCCGCGTCGAAGGAAGCCTTGCCCAGGATGGCGTGCAGGTTGGAAGCCTTGTCCACGCGGAAGGAGATCTTGCCGCCCTTAACCTCGGAGATGGCCTTAGCCACGTCGTTGGTCACGGTGCCGGTCTTCGGGTTCGGCATCAGACCACGCGGGCCCAGCACGCGGGCCACGCGGCCGACCTTGGCCATCTGGTCCGGGGTGGCGATGGCTACGTCGAAGTCCAGGTTGCCGGCGTTGACGGCCTCGAGCAGCTGCTCGGTGCCGACGATGTCGGCGCCAGCCTGCTCAGCCTCCGTAGCCTTCTCGCCCTCGGCGAAGACGGCCACGCGGACGTCCTTGCCGGTGCCGTTCGGCAGGGAGACGGTGCCGCGGACCAGCTGGTCGGCCTTGCGCGGGTCAACGCCCAGGCGCAGGACAACGTCGACGGTGGCGTCGAAGTTCTTGGAGGAGGTCTCCTTGGCCAGCTTGGCGGCCTCTAGCGGACGGTATAGGCGGGAAAAGTCAACCTTTTCCGCGGCGGCCTTGTAAGCCTTGGATTTGGTGCTCATTATTAGCAGTCCTTTTCTTGAGTAAAGGGTGGTGTGGTCTTAGGCGGGCCGGAGCTGGCCCTACCACATGCAGTTGTTTCTTAGGCCGGCGCGCCGTCGACGGTGATGCCCATGGAGCGGGCGGTACCGGCGATGATGCGGGCGCCGTTCTCAATGTCGCGGGCGTTCAGATCCTCGAACTTGGTCTGAGCGATTTCCTTGCACTGATCCCAGGTGACAGAGCCAACCTTGTCGGTGTGCGGAACGCCCGAGCCCTTCTTGATGCCGGCGGCCTTCATCAGCAGCTTCGCTGCCGGCGGGGTCTTCAGCTTGAAGTCGAAGGAACGATCCTCGTAGACAGTGATTTCCACCGGCACGATGTTGCCGCGCTGGTTCTCGGTTGCGGCGTTATAAGCCTTGCAGAACTCCATGATGTTGACGCCGTGGGCACCCAGTGCCGGGCCAACCGGCGGGGCCGGGTTAGCGGCGCCAGCCTCGATCTGCAGCTTAATGAAGCCAGAAACCTTCTTCTTAGCCATCGAATTACCTCTTTCCTAGTTACCGGCACGCCCGCCACGATGAATAACGGGTGCCGTCCGGATGCTTTCCCTCTTTCGGGTTCGGCCACCGGGGATGAACGAATAACGGCGTATGCGGCACTTGGCCACACACGCCGGTCAATACTACGGGACGGGCCCTGTCAGACCCAAATCCCAGTTCGTCTCCGCACCGGCGTTTCGCACCGGCGGGAAACTGGGGTGAGTTTTAGTTGATGCGCTCGATAGCGGTCGGCGACAGCTCGACCGGGGTCTCGCGGCCAAAGATGGAGACCAGGCCCTGCATCTTGCCAGTCTCCTCGTCGATCTCGGAGATGGTCGCGGACACGGACGCCAGCGGGCCGGCCAGGATGGTCACGGCCTCGCCCACCTGGAAGTCGTGGGCGATCTTCTTCTTGGCTTCCTTCTCCGGCATGGCCACGACCTGCTCGCCCTCGGCGGCGTTGGCGGCGGCCTCGCCGGTCTTCGCGGCGGTGTCGTTCGGCATCAGGAACTTGGCAACCTCGCGCGGCTTGACCTCGGTGGCGTTGCCCTCGTTGCCCACGAAGGAGGTAACACCCGGGGTGTCGCGGACCACGGACCAGGCCGCGTCGTTGAGCTCCATGCGGACCAGGACGTAGCCCGGCAGCAGCTTGCGCTTGACGATCTTCTTCTTGCCGTCCTTGTTGGCCTCGAGCACCTGCTCGACCGGGACGATGACCTCGAAGATGGAGTCCTCCACGCCCAGGGTCTGGGCGCGCATGTCCAGATTGGTCTTCACCTTGTTCTCGTAGCCGGAGTAGCACTGAATGATGTACCACTTGCCGTCGCGCTTCTTCAGCTCGGAGGTGAAGGCGCGCAGGCGGCGGCGGTAGTCCGCCTCCGGGTCGACCTCTTCTTCACCCTCGGCGCCTTCCCCGGCCTGCCCCTCAGCCTGCGCGGCGTCGGCGGACTCGGCCTCACCGGCAGTCTCCTCGGCAGCGGCCGGGGCCTCGCCTTCGCCGGCCTCGGCGGCAGCGGTAACGTCCGCGTTGTTGGCGGCGTCCGCGTTCTCGGCAGCCTCGACGCCCTCGGCGTTCTCAGCGCTCTCGGCGGCGTCGGCAGCCTTGTCCTGGATGCTTTCCAACAGGGCCGACTCGACAGAGTTCTCGAGGTTGTTGTCTTCGCTCACTGGATTCTTCCTCACCTTGGGGTTTCGCGTGCCACCGATTATAGGCGGTGGGCTAATAAATTATCCCGCCCTCCCCATCATCGGGAAGCGGCGGGACTAAGCTTTCTAGCTTGCTGTTTACCTAGTGTACTAAGGAGTCAGTACCCACTCAACTCCGAGGCCGGTCAGCGTGTCGACACTCCAGACCAGAGCGGTCAGCACGATCAGGAAGCCGAAGGTCACCAGGGTGTACTGGACCATTTCCTTGCTAGTCGGCCAGACGACCTTCTTGACCTCGGTAACAACCTCGGGAAGGAAGGAAGCCACACCATTGCCCGGCTTTTGATCTTGCGGGCTGGCGGTAGCGACCTGGCCGCCATGCTTCTTGGCGTAGTCAGCAGAGGAGGTAGTGGAGGCGCCGGAGCGTTGACGCTTACCGGTGGGGCGCTGTGCGCCAGCATCTGGACGCTGATTATCGCTCACGACGTCTGAACTCCTCGCTAGAAAATAAGTTTGGCAGGGGCGACAGGACTCGAACCTGCAACCTACGGTTTTGGAGACCGTTGCGCTACCAATTGCGCCACGCCCCTAGGCGTACTGCGTTTAAAACAGCACGGACTACCCTACCAGAGTAGCGGGTTAATAAATAAACCGCCCTCATTTTCGGTGGAGATCGGTAATAAAAAAGCGCCCGAGGGCGCTTTTTGTTCCCGGTAGCGATGGCGAGAATTGAACTCGCGACACAGCGATTATGAGTCGCTTGCTCTACCACTGAGCTACACCGCCAAGTGACCGCTTCCTTAAAGGGCACTGTTGGATAATACCCCAGAAACGAACAGAGCCCCCTGACAGAATCGAACTGTCGACCTTTTCCTTACCATGGAAACGCTCTGCCGACTGAGCTAAGGGGGCACAGCCTCGTTAAAGACAAGCGGTAATTCTCACCGCCCCTCTCGCGTTGAAGCCTTGATAACAATAACCCGATTCCTAAAACTTTCACAAATCGGCAGCACAGACCACATTTTCAGCGCTTTGAAAGACGGCTGTTTTTGCCTTGGTCGCGTTCTTCTTCCGGCCACTGCTGACTGCGGCCCAAGGCACGCCCCGGAAATCCCCTGCACCGTCCAGCGCGCGCCGCGGCATGAAGTGGCACCCCGAATCCCGTGTAGCGCGGGTCACAGTTGTGCTAGCTTTGATGTATTTTAGCGCCCCTGCCCTAGTGGCAGGCGTAGCGTGGTGGCCTTGACGTTGCGGCTGCAGCGCCGGCCCTCGTCCCCGGCGCTGTGCCAGGCCCCAAGGCCGCTAGCCGCCCCGCCGCCTCAGAAAGGAAAGATTGTGTCCCACCAACCGTCCCGCCCAGCCGAATCTGACTCCGCGGCCCAGGCTCGAACCGCGGATGCCGCGAGGAACGCGGAGCTAGCCGCCAACCCGCTGCTTGTGCCCTCGAAGCTGGATTACCAGCTGCCGGACTTCGCCGCGATTTCTTTTGCGCACGTGCGCCCGGCCTTCGACGAGGCGCTGCGCCGCCACGACGCGGAAGTGGCCGCTATCGCCGCGTCGGAGCCCAGCTGGCAGAACACGGTGGAAGCGCTGGAGCGCTCCGGCCGCGACCTCGAGCGGGTGGTCAGCTACTTCGCGAACCTGCTGGGCACGGACTCCACGCCGGAGATGCAGGAGCTGGCCGGCGAAGTATTCCCGGAGCTTTCTGCCCACTTCGACACCGTCTACCAGAACGAGGATCTCTACGCCCGGCTTAAGGCGGTCACCGCGCCGGAGGATCCCGAGTCCCAGCGGCTGCTGGACTACCTCCTGCGGTCTTTCGCCCGCCGCGGCGCAGACCTGGACGCCGCCGGCAAGGAGGAGCTCACCCGCCTGAACCAGCGCCTGTCCGCGCTGTCGGAGGAATTCGGCCGCCACCTGCTGGACGACACCAAACGCCTGGCCGTAGGCTTCGACAGCGCCGAGGAGCTGCGCGGCCTGCCGGAAGAGCGCGTTGCCGCAGCCCGGGACTACGCCGCCCAGGCCGGCCGGACCGGCTTCATGCTACCGCTGGAACTGCCCACCCAGCAGGCAGAGCAGGCGCGCCTGGAGGACCCAGAGTCCCGGTTTAAGCTCTGGGAGGCCTCCCAGCAACGCGGCGCGGAATCCAACGGCGCGGTGCTGACCGAGATGGTGCGGCTACGCGCCCGGCGCGCGGAGCTTTTGGGCTATGCCACGCACGCGGACTACGTCATCGCGGAGGAGACCGCGGGTACCGCGGCCGCGGCCCGGCAGCTGCTGGCGGACTTGGCGCCGGCGGCCGCGGCCAACGCCGCCGCCGAGGGCAAGCTGTTGAGCGAGGAGGCCGGCTTCCACGCCGCGGACTTCGGCCCGGCGGACTGGCCCTACTGGCAGTCCCGGGTCCGCGAGCGCGACTACGCCCTCGACGAGGAGGGGCTGCGCAAGTACTTCCCGCTCGACCGAGTCTTACGCGACGGGGTCTTCCAGGCCGCGCACATGCTCTATGGGCTCACGGTCCACCCGCGCCCAGGCTTAGGCGGCTACGCCCCGGATGTGGACGTCTGGGAGGTCGTGGATGCCGATGGCACCGGCCTGGGCCTGCTGCTGACGGACTATTTCACCCGCCCCTCCAAGCGCGGCGGGGCCTGGATGAGCACGTTTGTGGAGCAGTCCCGCCTGCTGGGCACCCGCCCGGTGGTGGTCAACGTCTTGAACCTGTCTAAGCCGCCGGCGGGCCAGCCGGTGCTGCTGAGCCAGGACGAGCTGCACACCGTCTTCCACGAGTTCGGCCACGCCCTCCACGGCCTGCTCTCCGACGTGCGCTACCCGACCTTCTCCGGCACGAATGTGCCGCGGGACTGGGTGGAGTTCCCCAGCCAGATCAATGAGAACTGGGCGCTGGATCCCCGCCTGGTGAAGGCGTATGCCTTCCACGTGGACACCGGCGAGCCCATCCCCGACAAGACGCTGGAGGCGCTGGGGCGCGCCCGCGAGTTCGGTCAAGGCTTCGCCACGGTGGAATACCTCGCCGCAGCCGTCATCGACCTGGCCTGGCACAGCCTTCCAGCCGCCGAGGCTGAGAAGCTGGTCGCCACGCCGGAGGCCATCGCCGACTTCGAGCAGGAGACCCTGGCGGAGGTGGGCCTGGGCGAGACCGGGATCGCCCCGCGCTACCGCTCGACGTATTTCAACCATATCTTCGCCGGCGGCTACTCCGCGGGCTACTACTCCTACCTGTGGGCGGAGGCCCTCGACGCCGACGGCTTCGAACTCTTCCGCGACGCGGAGTCCCTGCGACAGGCCGGGCAGGCCTTCCGCGAGCGGATCCTGTCCGCGGGCGCCTCCCGCGATTTCACCGACGCCTTCCGCCAGTGGCGCGGGCACGACAAGGACATCCGCCCGCTGCTTGAACGGCGCGGGCTGGCCGGCTCCCAGTAGGTGGTGTGACTCGGCCCGAAACTGCGGGCATAAGGAAACTCCCCTTCACGAAAAGTGAAGGGGAGTTGTTGTTGGTGCCAGGTAGAAGATTCGAACTTCTGAAGGCAATGCCGGCGGATTTACAGTCCGCTCCCTTTGGCCGCTCGGGCAACCTGGCGTGCACCTTGGTGCGAGTAGTTACTCTACTACGAAACCCCCTGCCCGACACAAATCGGCAGGCAAGGGGCCATCTCGCTGGGGTCTTGCGGCTAAGGCTTAGCCCACGCGCTTGACGGTGTAGGTGGCCAGCTGCCGCAGCGCCGTGGTGGCGGAGTTGTCCGGCAGGCGGGCCAGTTCGGTATCCACCTGGTCCAGGTAGTAGCGCACGTCGTCCAAGGCTTTCTCCCGGCCGGCGGACTGGCGCAGCAGATCGATGGCGCGCTCGACCGTGGCGTCGTCCTTCAGCGGCCCGGTGAGCAGCTGCGCGAGCTGCTCACCCGCGGGACTGTCTTCCTCCAAGGCGTAGAGCACCGGCAGGGTGAACACGCCCTCGCGCAGGTCGGTACCCGGGGTCTTGCCGGATTCCTCCGGGTCGGAGAAAATGTCGATGATGTCGTCGACGATCTGGAAGATCATGCCGACGGCGCTGCCGATGCGCTTGAGCGCCTGCGCGTGCTCCGGGGCGGCGCCGGAGTGGTAGGCGCCCAGGTAGCCGGCGGAGGCGATGAGCACCGCGGTCTTTTCCTCGATGACGGCGCGGTAGTGCTCGATGGCGTTCGCCTCGCCCGCCCCGATGGTCTCACGCATCTGGCCGGTGACCAGGGTCTGGAAGGTCTCGGCGAAGTGCTCGACGGTGTGGGTATCCAGCTGGCCCATCAGGCGGGAGGCGTGCGCCAGCAGGGCGTCGCCGGCCAGGATGGCCACGGAGTTGCCCCAGCGGGAGTTGGCGGATTCCACGCCGCGGCGGCGCTCAGCCTCGTCCATGACGTCGTCGTGGTAGAGGGTGGCCACGTGCACCATCTCCACGGAGGTGGCGGCCTTGACCACCCGGGCGGAGCCGGGCTCGGGGCCGTATTCGCTGGCTAGCAAAGCCATGACGGGGCGGAAGCGCTTGCCGCCGGCTTCCGCGAGGTAGAGAGCCTTTTCGTGGACGAAATCCTCTCCCTGAGTAATCTCAGTGCGCAGCAATTCTTCGACGGCTGCCACGCCTGCCCCCACGCGCTGGTTCAGCTGGGGGTCTCCCAAGTCCACGGACTGCGCGGAGCCGTGGGACGATGTCGGGCCGTTGGTCATGGAGGCGATCCTTGGGGTCGATACTCTAATTTAACTCCCTCAACCGTAGTCCAATACTCATTTTTAGACATACTCGAGGGGTCGGCGGGCAAGCGCGCATGCGACAATAGGGGGCATGTCGGCACAGACTCAGCATATCCCCGCATCTTCCCCACTTACTTGCGACGTGGCGGTCATCGGCGCCGGGCCGGCCGGTTCGGCCGCCGCCATCCACGCCGCCCGCGCCGGCTACGAGGTGCTGCTTGTCGATGCCGCCTCCTTCCCCCGCGACAAGACCTGCGGCGACGGGCTCACCCCGCGGGCCATGCACCAGCTGGACCAGCTGGGCATCACAGTCAACCCGGGCTACCGCAACCTTGGCCTGAAGCTGCACGGCTATGGCGGGTACGTCACCGCCCCCTGGCCAAGCACGTACCCGTGCGCGGAGGGCTCGGCCCTGCCGCGCCACGACTTCGACAACTTGGTCTTCGAGACCGCCGTCGCCGCCGGCGCCACTCCCCTGCTCGGCGCGCCGGCCACCAATCCGCAGCTGGCCGGCAACCGCGTGGAGTCTTTCCAGGTGGGCGAGCAGACGGTGCTCCCGCGCTGGGTCATCGTGGCCGACGGGGTGCGCTCCACCTTCGGCAAGCAGCTGGGCCGGACCTGGCACCGCGGGGAGGTCTACGGGATCGCCGCGCGCTCCTACTGCGACAGCCCGTTTGCGGACGAGCCCTGGATGCACTCCCACGTGGAGCTCAAGAACAACGACGGCACCGTCCAGCCCGGCTACGGCTGGATCTTCCCGCTGGGGGCCGAATCCGGCCAGGTCAACCTGGGCTGCGGGGCGCTGTCGACGGACAAGCGCCCGGCCAAGATCAACACCAAGAAGCTGCTGGAGCACTACGCCGAGCAGCAGCGCGCCGACTGGCAGCTGGGCCCCACCCAGGCGGTGACCTCGGCCCTGCTGCCCATGGGCGGGGCGGTCTCCCACGTGGCGGGCGACAACTGGATGCTCATCGGGGACGCGGCCGCCTGCGTGAACCCGCTCAACGGCGAGGGCATCGACTACGGGCTGGAGACCGCCCGGAGCGCGGTGGAGATGCTGGGCCCGAAGGACTTCACCCTGGCCTGGCCGGACCGCCTGCGCGCGGATTACGGCGAGGCCTTCGTTCTGGCGCGCACCGCCGCCCGCCTTCTGACCTACCCGCAGTTCCTGCCCGTGGTCGGCCCGGTGGGCCTGCGCGGGCCGGTGGGCCGGGCCCTCATGCCGGCGGCCGCACGCCTGATGGGCAACCTGGTCACCGAGCAGGACCGCGATCTCATCGCCCGCGCCTGGCGGCTAGCCGGCCACACCATTTCCAGCGCCCGGCGCGGCTCCCCGCTCTGGGACGCGGCTTAAAGAGTTATTCCTCCGGCTTGGTGGCCGAGTGCAGCGCCACGATGCCGAGCGTGAGGTTCTGCCAGCCGGCGTTAGACCAGCCGTTGGCGTTGATGGCCTGGGCCAGCTCCTCCTGGTCCGGCCAGGCGCGGATGGATTCTGCCAGGTAGATATAGGCCTCCGGGTTGGAGGAGACCACGCGGGCGATAGGCGGCAGCAGGCGGGTCAGGTATTCCTTGTAAACCGTGCCGAAGACCGGCACCACGGGCTTAGAGAACTCCGCGACCGCCAGGCGCCCGCCGGGCTTGGTCACGCGCGCCATCTCCCGCAGGCCCAGCTCGAAGTCGTGGATGTTGCGCAGGCCGTAGGAGATGGTCACCGCGTCGAAGGTGTTGTCCGCGAACGGCAGCTGCATGCCGTCGCCGGCCACCTTGGGCACGTTGCGGTCGCGGCCGGCGGCCAGCATGCCGCGGGAAAAGTCGCACGCCACGCACCAGGCGCCGGACTTGGACAGCTCCACGGTGGAGACCGCGGTGCCGGCGGCTAGGTCGAGGACCTTCTCGCCCGGCTGCAGGTTGAGGCGCTCGCGGGTGCGCTTGCGCCAACCGGCATCCTGCCCGAAGGACAGGACCGTGTTGGTCAGATCGTATTTCTCCCCGACCGCGTCAAACATGTGCGCGACGTCGAAGGGGTGCTTGTCCAGATTTGCCTTAGCCACGGCTGTCTAGTCTAGGCCACTCGGGCGCCGAGGGCGCGCGCGGCCCAACGCGGCAGCTCCGGGCGCTGCCCCAGGATGGTCAGCGGCACCCGGCGGGTCTCCTCCAGCACCTCGGCGTAGTAGCCCATGAGCTGGTCGCACAGCCCCTCCCAGGTCTTGGTGCGGATGGACTCCCGGGCATTGGCGCATATCTCGGCGTGGATCTCCGGGTTGAGCAGGGCCTCGGCCGCGCGCGGCAGGTTCTCGATGAAGGTGTCCACGTCCAGCAGGAGGCCGTTGTAGCCCTCGTCGATGAGGTCGACTGGGCCGCCCGCGCGCGGGCCGATGGTCGGCACGCCGGAAGCCTGGGCCTCCTGGATGGACTGGCAGAAGGTCTCGAACTCGCCGGCGTGGACGAACAGGTCGAGACTCGCGTAGGCGCGAGCCAGCTCCTCGCCGTTGAGGGCGCCGGTGAAGACCGCGGTGGGCAGCTGGGCCTCCAGCAGGGGGCGTTCCGGGCCATCGCCCACGATGACCAGCTGTATATCGTCCCGGTCGTTGAGCGCGCTGAGCCGGTGCACGCCCTTTTCGGCGGCCAGGCGGCCCACGAAGCCGACGATGTTCTTCTTGCCGCTGGCGTCCCAGCTGCGCCGCAGTGTCTCATCCCGCTTGGAGGGGTGGAACAGTTCCGCGTCCACGCCGCGGCCCCAGCGGCGGACGTTGCGCACGTTGTGCTTTTCCAGGTCCTCGATGGTGGGTGTGGACGGCGCCAGGGTCATCTGGCAGGAGTTGTGGATGATCCGTAGCCACTCCCACACGCCGTGCGCCAGGGCGGAGGCGTGGTACTTGGTGGCAAAGCCGGCCACGTCCGTCTGGTAAAGCGCCACGGCCGGGATGCGCAGCTGCCGGGCGGAGAAAGCCCCGGCCGCGCCCAGGACGAAGGGGCTGGCCAGGTGGATGATGTCCGGCTGGAACTCACGCAGGCTGCCGAGCACCTCTGTGGTCGGCACGCCAACGGGCAGGGAGTCCACCAGCGGCACCCGCACGGTGGGCACGCGGCGGATGCGGAAACCCAGGTAGTCTGCGATTTCTTCCTGGCCGTCCCGCGCGCCCGGCGCGACCACTAGGGCCTCGTGCCCGTTGGCGTGCAGGTGCTCGAGCACGCGCAGGACCGAGTTGGTCACGCCGTTGACGTTCGGGAGGAAAGATTCCGCAACAATGGCTACTCGCATACGCTCATCCTTGTTCATCAAACTCAACCGCTGGTGGCCCCGGCGCGAACTTGAGGTTAATTTTTATTAACACCCCGAGTTGCCCGGTTTAACAACCACCACAATACGGCAGCCGCCGCCGTGGACACGGCCCACACGGACAGCGCCGGGATGACTGAGAGGGTCCACTCGCGGCCCTCCACCTTGACCAGCTCCGGGTCGGCGGTGGAATAGGACACCCACACGCGCTGCCCCTCGCCCAGCCCGGAGGGGTAGAGCAGCCCGGTCTCCGGGGAGTGGTAGAGCCCGGACTCATCCTGGAAGTCGACGGTGGTGCGCAGCCAGTCGATGTCCGTGACGGTCGCCAGGGCCCGCCCCGGGTTCTGGTTGATCTCCCGGTCGTTGAGCCAGGGACCTACCACCAGCGCGATCGCGGCGACGATCATCACGGCGTAGGCGCCTAGGATGAGCTGGCGGCCGCGCCGGCGCAGGATGGCGGGACGGTGGCGTCTCTGCTGCATGGGGTGGGTCTACCTATTCGCCGGCGTGGGAACGGATGGCCGCGTTCAGGCCGCGGCGGGTTTCCCGGGTCGTGCGGGCCTCGACCACGGTCACGCCGGCGGAGTATTCCTTCAGCTCCGCCAGCACGTCGAGGAGCTCCTGCGGGGTCTCGGCGCGGCGGTAGTCGGCGCCGTAACCGTGGACTAGGGACTCGATGTCCGCCTCGTGCGGGGTGCCGAAGGCCTGCTCGAAGGAGCCACGCAGCCCCTCCTGGCCGACCTCCAGGGTCTCGAAGATGCCGCCGCCGTCGTCGTTGGCCACCACGATGGTGAGGTTTTCCGGGCGCGGGTTATCCGGCCCGATGAGCAGCGAGGAGGCGTCGTGGAGGAAGGTCACGTCCCCCAGAAGCGCCACGGTGCGCGGGGCCCGCGGCAGGTCGGCGTGCAGGGACTGGCCAGCCAGCGCGATGCCGACGGCCTGGGCCACGGTGCCGTCAATGCCGGCGACCCCGCGCTGGGAATAGGTCTCCACCCCGTCGAAGGGCAGTCCCACCAGGGAGGCGTCCCGCACCGGGTTGGAAGCGCCCACCACGAAGTAGTCGCCCACCGCCAGGGTATCGGCGACGGCGGCCGCCGCGTGCAGGCCGGTGAAGCCGTAGTCCTCGTTCTCCAGCGCGGAGCGCACCGCCTCGGCGCCGACCTCGGCCGCGCCCTGGCAGATGCGGTACCACTCGCGACTGACCTCGCCGGTGACCTTCACGCGGGTGCCGCGGCGGGCGCGCTCCCCGCGCGGGTTGGTGAAGTCCGCGGTGCGCGAGAGGGTCACCAGGTCGATGTCCGGATCATTGATTAGCGCCAGCACCGCGCGGTGCAGGGTCGGGTGGCCGACCACGATGACCTGCTCGACCTTCGTGTTGACTACGTAGTCGTTCGCGCTGACCTGGGCACGGCGGAAGATGTGCGCCGCAGCCGGGTGCACGGGGTGGTACGGCGCTGGGGCGCTGGGCTCGGCGATGGTGGGCACGTCTTCCAGGCCCTCCACGGCCCAGGCCTCGTCGCCGGCGATGACCAGGGTGTTGCGGCTCAAGTCGATCTCCACCTCGCCGTGGTTGACCCAGCCCGCGCTCGATGCCCGCGGCGCGCTCGCCGGGACAGCGCCCGGCTCCGGCAGCTGCTCGCCCACCAGCGGGTTGTCCAGCGCGACGTTGATGTGGACCTGCCGGTCGCGGGCGAAGCGCTCGCCGATGTTGGCGGCGTCTTCGACCGTGGTGACCTGGGTGGTCTCGGAGTAGCGGCCGAAAATCCCCTGCTGCTCGATGGTCTGGGAAGCACCCGTGCCGACCAGGCGCGCCGGTCGGTCGGCCGAAATCACGGCCAGCGGCAGGTGCGCGTAGGAGGCTTCGATCATCGCCGGCAGCGTGTGCGCCACCGCGGTGCCGGACGTCATCACGACCCCGACCGCGCGACGCTGGACGCGCGCCATGCCCAGCGCCAGGAAGGCCGCAGCGCGCTCGTCCAGGCGGGTGTGGACGCGGATGCCCGGCTGGGCGATGAGAGCCAGAGACAGCGGCGCGTTGCGGGAGCCCGGGCAGATGACCACGTCGGTGAGATGTTTAGCTAGTTCGCTTGCGACTGCCCGCGCCACCTCGGTGGCGTCGGTCGCGCGGGCGGGGGAATTGTCTTGCGTGCCAGTCATAGTGGCTAAGTCTAGCTGCCTCTACTGGTTTTCCAGTGCTCCGCCTTCGCCGAAGAGATCCTGCAGCCAGCCCTCGACATCCATGTCTTCGGTGTTCTCCGGCAACAGGTCATCCGGCACCTCCGACGGGATCAGATCCCGGCCGCGGTCCCGGAGGCTGTCACCCTCGCCGGAGCTATCCGTGGTGGTCTCAGTTTCGGTGACGGTGGTCGGTTCCTGCGTGGTGTGAGTGACTGTCTCGGTCACCGGCTCCGGCGCGGGCTTGTCCGCCTCACTGGCGGCGTTGCGCCACAGGAAGAACAACGCGCCGGCGGCCACCAGCGCCAGGACGGCCAGCGCACCCAGGACCCCGGCCAGGCCCGAGCCGGACTTCTTCTCCCGCGGCGGCTCATAGTCGCTGACCGGCTGCTGGTCATTGCCCTGGTAGTTATCGTGGTAGCCACCCTGGTAGTAGCCAGGCTGCCCCACGTAGGTTTCTTGGCCCGGCTGCTGGTAGCCGGCCTGGTACTGCTGCGTCTGGGGCTGGTTCGGGTCGTATTCGCCCGGGAAGTACTGACGCGGGCGCTCCTGGCCGCCCTGCGGCTGCTGGTTGCCGCTGTTAGGGACGCGGCCGATATAGCGCGTCTCGTCGTCGGAATTATCGTAACGATTAGGCATAACTCCCATTAGTACCGGATCGGGGCGCGCCGAGTACAGCCCCGCCCCGGCAGGCGGGAGCCGTTACACGGCCGCGCGCAGGGCCTTGCTCGTGGGGGTATCCAGCTGCGCCAGCTCCGCCGGAGCGGCGTCCGCCACGATCTGCCCGCCCTGGCTGCCCGCGCCCGGGCCCATCTCCACGACACGGTCGGCCTGGGCGATAAAAGACAGGTCGTGCTCCACCACTACGACGCTGTTGCCGGCGTCCACGAGGCGGTTGAGCTCGGCGCCCAGCAACGCGGCGTCCTGCGGGTGCAGGCCCGTGGTGGGCTCGTCCAGCAGGTACATGGTGTGGCCGCGGCGCGAGTTGCGGGAGCGCTGCAGCTCGGTGGCCAGCTTGATGCGCTGGGCCTCGCCGCCGGACAGCTCCGGCGCGCCCTGCCCCAGCTGCAGGTAGCCCAGCCCGACGGCCTGGAGGGTCTCGATGGCACGCGCCACCTTGGCCTCAGCCTTATCATCAGCGTCGAAGACCTCGCTGGCCTGGTCCACGGTCAGGGCCAGGATGTCGGCAATGGTGTACCCGCGCCAGGTCGCCTCCAGGGTCTTAGCGTTGTAGCGGGCCCCGCCGCAGTCCGGGCAGGTGGTGTAGGCGCCGGGGAGGAAGACCAGCTCAACTTCGATCTTGCCCGCGCCCTGGCAGGTCGGGCACTGGCCTTGCTTGGTGTTGTAGGAAAAGCGGCTGACCGTCCACTTGCGTCCGCGGGCGTAGTCGGTGCCGGCAAACAGCTTGCGGACCGCGTCGAAGAGGCCGGTGTAGGTGGCTAGGGTGGAGCGCGGCGTGCGGCCGATGGGCTTCTGGGTAATCTGCACCACGCGCTTGAGTTGGTCGAGCCCGTCAACGGAGTCGATGGACCATCCGCCGGCTTCTTCGGTGTCCGTCACCGCGGTGAGTTCCTCGCGCAGCTTGCCGGCCAGAACGGTGCTGACCAGCGTGGACTTGCCCGAACCCGACACCCCGGCGACCACGGTGAACTGTCCCAGGCCGATGTTCAAGGTGAGGTCGTCCATGTTGCGGGCCTGGACGCCGCGCAGCTCCAGCTGGCCGGTGGCCTCGCGCGGGGCGTTCTTCGGCTCGCGCTTCCGGTGGCGCAGCGCCCGCGCGGTCGGCGAGTCGGCCTGGTCCATGAATTCGTCCACGGGGCCGGAGAAGACAATCTCCCCGCCGCCGCTGCCGGCCTGCGGCCCGACATCGACTATCCAGTCGGCCTGGGCCACCAGGTTCATGTCGTGCTCGACCAGCAGGACGCTGTTTCCCTCGGCGAGGAAGCGCTGGCACATCTGCGCCACCGCGGCGCGCTCCTGCGGGTGCAGGCCCGCCGAGGGCTCGTCGAGCACGTAGGCCACGCCGAAGAGCCCGGCGCGTAGCTGCCCGGCCAGGCGCAGGCGCTGCAGCTCACCGGCCGACAGCGTGGCGGTGGGCCTATCCAGGCTGAGGTGGCCCAGCCCCAGTTCCACCGCGGAGGCCAGCGTCGGCACCAGCTGCTTGAGCAGCAGGTCCTCGGCCGAGTTTTCTTCCGGAGCACGCTCGCTCAGCTCGGCGTGCAGCTGATCGAGCGGCAACGCGTTGGTGGCATCGATGGGCCGGCCCGCGTAGGTGACCTCGAGTGCCCGCGGGTTCAGCCGGCGGCCGTGGCAGGTGGGGCAGCTGCGCGATTCCATGAAGGACAGGGTGCGCCGGCGCAGAGTGTCCGACTCGGTCTCGGCCAGGGTCTTGTTCAGGTACCCGGCCACAGAGCGCCACGTGCCCTGGTAGTTGCGCTGGATTTGGTCGGCCCCGCGGTGTGGCTTGACCGTTACGACGGGCCGCTCGTCGGTGAAGAGGATCCACTGCCGGTCCTGTTCCGGCAGGTCCTGCCAGGGGCTGTCCAGGTCGAAGCCCAGTTCCTCCAGGATGTCGTGGAAGTTCTTGCCGGCCCACGCCCCCGGCCAAGCGGCGATGGCGCCGTCCTCGATGCTCAAGGTGGGATCCGGGACCATGGAGGCCTCCGTCGGGACGTGTTCGATGCCCTGGCCCTGGCAGGTCGGGCACATGCCCTCCGGGGTGTTCGGGGAAAAGGAATCGGAGTAGAGCCCCTCCGGGTTGTTACCGGCACGGGAGTACAACAGTCGCAGCGTATTCGCCATCGCGGAGACCGTCCCGACGGTGGAGCGCGCCCCGCCGCCGGAGGTCGATTGCTGCAGCGCCACCGTAGGCGGCAGGCCAGTGATGGACTCGACCTGCGGGTCCACGGCCGAGCCGATCAGCCGCCGGGCGAACGGCGCCACGGACTCCAAGTACCGCCGCTGACCCTCACCGTGGATGGTGCCAAACGCCAGCGACGACTTACCCGAACCGGAGACCCCCGTGACCGCAACCAACCTGCCGCGTGGCACGTCCACGTTGACGTGGCGCAGGTTGTGCAGGTGGGCGTCTCGGACCGAAATCATTCCTTCCGTCATGTAATCCAGCCTACGTCCAGAAAGCTAACAGCAGCGCGGCCCACCACAAGTCCCCTATTAGTCTTCCTGGGCAGGCACGAACTCCCAGGCCTGGCGCAGGCGCTCGAACCACCAGTCGCGGCGGTCCGCCGGGGCGGCCAAGGCGGCCAGGCGGTCCGGCTCCGGGACGGCGGCGTCTACCTTGAGGTGCCCGTCGACGATTTCCCGGGGCGCGGTGACGTCCTCGAGGAACAACGAGCCGGTCGCCAGACCCGCTGCGGCCGGGGCGACGTCAATGTCCTCGTCATCAGCAATCTTGGGCAGCGCCGCCACGGCCGCCAGGCCCATGCTGATGCCTACGGAGGTATCGAGCGCGGAGGCCACCGTGATGTCCATGTGCCTAGCGCGCAGCTCGCTGGCGATGCTCAGCACCCGGCGCACGCCACCCAGCGGCGCCGGCTTCACGACGGCCACGTCCGCGGCCTTCAGCTCGGCCACGCGGAACGGGTCCTCGACCTTGCGGATGGACTCATCCGCGGCCACGCGCACGAAGATACCGCGGCGCATGAGCTGGGTGCGCACCTCGGCTAGTTCCTCCGCGGTCTGGCACGGCTGCTCCATGTAATCCAGCGGCATGAGGCGCTGCGCGGCCTCCACCGCCTGGTCCACGGTCCAGCCGCAGTTGGCATCCACGCGCAGCACCGGCGTGGCCCCCGTGGCCGCCACGTGCTCGCGCACGGCCGCCACGCGCGCGATGTCATCATCCAGGGTCTGCCCCTTTTCCGCCACCTTAATCTTGAAGGTGGTGCAGCCCGGGTAGCGCTGCATGATCTCCGGAACCTGCTCCGCCGGCACCGCCGGGATCGTGCCGTTAACCTCAACCGTCTCCCGCAACGGCACCGGAAAGCCCTGGTAGGCAGACTCCAAACCGGCTTGCAACCAGTGCGCGGATTCTTCCGGCCCGTATTCCAGGAAGGGAGCGAATTCACCCCAGCCCTTCGGCCCGTCAATGAGCAGAGCCTCCCGGCGGGTCACCCCACGGAACTTCACCGCCATGGGCAGCTGGACCACGTGAGCGCGGTCTAAAACATCATCAAGATTCATGTCCCCAGCCTACTGGGCAGTTACCGGAACTGAGACTCGGGGAAGCAACATGGCATTTACTTCTCAAATTGCCGCCATCGGATGCCCCAAGACTCAGAAACAGCCGGAAAATTTAGGCAACACCCAAGTCAGGAGCCGTCTCGCTGGGTCCTCTGTACGAAAAACCTAATTAGCCTCATCAGGAACAACATAAGGAAAACCACTCCGCTAAATGCGGCCGCAGTAAACATTGCTTGTGCCTGTTCGAGGAGCCGAGTTGCTTCCTCTAATCCGGTTCCGGGGTGCAGATAAATGGAAGCATTATTCGTCGCATTAAATCCGATGGAAAATGCTACACAGGCAACCAGTAGCGCTCCTAGCTCAATAATCCGAGAGATAAACTTCATGCAACTAACCTATGTTATGGCATTGCTCACCACGGAACTTGCCTGCCACAAACAAACGGGCACACTGCTGACATCCCGCCTTCACATGAACGTTTCTGGGACCACTATCGGACACAGCGCCGAAACTACAGCCCGCGTGATTCTGCCCACTTGAAGGTACGGTGGATCTGCGCACCGCTACGATTCTGATAATCGACACGCCAGTTACAAATGGTTGAAGGGACTCGATACTGTGCTCCCTCCGACTCGATATAGTTGCCGGAACCAATAATCCTGTGCTGCAGCTCTCCAGTAGTCACTTTAAACGGCACGCCGTTGAAAGTGAATCCAAACCCGTTGATGGGCTCATACCCAGAAGCACTCCGATCTTGAGTTTCCCCAGACGGACTATCGTCCACCTCCGGAATATAATCGTACGCAGCTGGGTCGGTACTCTGAGCTTGTCCCCCATCGATAACTTGATGCAGCCTCTCGCGCTCAACCGAGGAAGCATCTGCCACTTCCTCAGCACCAGCCACCCCTGCGGGCATCACCGCAACCATGACTGTTAAAACCATATTTCCTATAACTTTCTTTGATATACCCCACACACTACTTCCTCCCCTGCGATTCGCAACCGCTTTAGCTTCCCCTTAAATTTGCGTTCTCATTTACCCAGCAAGGCTGTGTTCATCACACCTAGAGAATCTGGAGCTTCCTCGACCTACCTGAAGGAAAATTTTTCACTTTCCCCGAAGCGGGCTAAGACCGCGGGGCCACACCCGTTCCACCTCACCGGGATTGACTACAGTCGAGACCATGACTGAGCAAAGGAAATACAGCACGGACAACCCGTTCAAGCCGGAGCTGTGGGCGCCGGTTGCCGGCTTCGAAGACTTGACGGATGTGACCTACCACCGGCTGCACGGGGATAGCCGGGCGGATGGGATTGTGCGCGTGGCGATTGACCGGCCGGAGGTGCGCAACGCTTTCCGGCCGCACACGGTGGATGAGCTGTACCGGGTGCTGGACCACGCGCGGCGCACACCTGATGTGGGCACGGTACTGCTGACTGGTAACGGCCCCAGCCAGAAGGACGGCGGCTGGGCGTTTTGTTCCGGCGGTGACCAGCGCATTCGTGGTCGCTCCGGGTACCGCTACGCCACGGAGCACGCGCACGATGACGCCACGGCGGATGAGTCCACGGTGGATACCGCGCGCGAGAAGGTCGAGGGCGGACGCCTGCATATCCTGGAGGTCCAGCGCCTGATTCGGACCATGCCGAAGGTGGTTATCGCCGTGGTCAACGGCTGGGCCGCCGGCGGCGGGCACTCGCTGCATGTGGTCTGCGATATGACGGTGGCCAGCCGCCAAGAGGCGCGCTTCAAGCAGACTGACGCGGACGTCGGATCCTTCGACGCCGGTTTTGGTTCCGCCTACTTGGCCAAGATGGTTGGCCAGAAGTACGCGCGCGAAATTTTCTTCCTGGGCCGGACCTACGACGCCCAGCGGATGTACGAGATGGGCGCGGTCAACGAGGTCGCCGATCACGGCGAGCTCGAGGACGCGGCGATCCAGATGGGCCGCGAAATCAATATGAAGTCCCCCACCGCGCAGCGTATGTTGAAATTCGCGTTTAACCTGACCGATGACGGCCTGATGGGCCAGCAGGTCTTCGCCGGGGAGGCAACCCGCTTGGCATATATGACCGATGAGGCGGTCGAGGGCAAGGAAGCCTTCCTCGAAAAGCGCGAGCCCAACTGGGACAACTTCCCTTATTACTACTAGACCAATTGCACCTGGTTAATGTCTAAGCCAGCTAGTCGACGTCCAAGTAGTCGACTAGTTCATTGGCGATTTTCTCGGCCCCGGTGGGCCCCAGCCCTAAGAACCAGAGATCATCACTGACGCGGAAGGCTCTTCCGGCCTTGACAGCTGGCAGGTTCTTGAATTGCTCGGAATTCACGATGGTGGCTTCACCCGTGGCGGACGGATCGCCGTAACTGGAGTAGAAGATGTATTCGCCGTCAGCCTCAGAAATGGTTTCCGGCGATATCTCCGTAGCTAGCTCGTCGACGTCTTGGTTTTCCGGCCGAGCCAAGCCGGCATCGTGCAGGATCACGCCGATCAGCGACTTGTTGGCGTAGAGGCGGATTTTGTCCGGCATGAATCGCAGCATCGATACGGTGGTGTCCGCGGGCATCTTTTTCTTAACCTCGGCCAAGGTGTCCGCGTAGTCGTTGAGAATGCTCACGGCCTTTTCCTCCTCGCCCAGTGCATCACCTACGAGACGAAAATCCTCCTTCCAGGGAAAACCTGGGCGAATGGACAACACGGTCGGTGCGATATCCGATAGCTGGCCGTACAAGTCGTCGACGCGCAGTTGCGAACCGAGAATGAGATCGGGTTTCAGCTCCGCCACCTTTTCAACGTTGACTTCCTGGATGGTTCCCACCGAGGGCACGCCCTCCACGTGGTCGGCTAGGTAGTCCGGGACCGGGTGTTGCCCCTTAGAAGTCACCATCCCCACCGGTTTAATACCCAGGGAAACTACGGAGTCGAGCTCCCCCATGTCTAGCACGACTACGCGCTGCGGTTTGTCCTTTATTTCCGTCTCACCGCTGGCGTGCTTGATGGTGCGCGGGAACTGGCCCGG
Source organism: Corynebacterium sp. HMSC04H06 (assembly GCF_001815935.1). Taxonomy (GTDB): domain Bacteria; phylum Actinomycetota; class Actinomycetes; order Mycobacteriales; family Mycobacteriaceae; genus Corynebacterium. The sequence continues at coordinate 20,646 of NZ_KV823410.1, read as the reverse complement.
TTCAGCATCGGTTCCCAACTTCGCGGTTTCCTCGTCCGCGGTTTCAAAGCGCTCACCGCTGTAGGCAACCTCCTTGTTTCCCTGACCATCTTTGAACTCACTGTTCTCAGCGGCGCTGCACCCAGTCAGCGTTAGCGCGAGTACGACGACAGTCGCCGCACCTGATAGGGAGAGTTTTTTATTCAAAAAATGCTTTACCATGTTGGCTAGCCTATACTAACTTGCGCTACTATTGCAGCAATATGACTCACAACAGCTCAATGGTGCCTGCTCAGAGCGCGCCGAACGCCCTAGTCCGTCGCGTTCCTTCCCGGCCGCTGACCGTTTTTATCGCTTCTGCAGTGCTAATACTCGCGTGTCTGGTAACCCTCAGCCTGTTCGTGGGCGCTCAATTCTTCCACCCCGCGGAGGTAGTTGCTGGACTGCTAGGAGAGTCAAGCGGCAGCACAGCCAGAGAAATTCTCCTCGCACGGCGCATCCCCCGCACCATCGCCGCTCTCCTAGCCGGCGCGGGCCTCGCGATGGCCGGCTGTGTCCTGCAGATCATCACGCGCAACCCGTTGGCCGATACAGGGGTCTTCGGAATGAATGCCGGCGCCGCCTTCGCCGCCGCGCTAGCACTCAGCGCGCTGGGGCTTTCTTCTCCGCCCGCCTTTACCGCCGCTGCTCTCGTCGGCGCAGGCGGGACGATGATGCTGGTCACGCGCCTCGGCCGCGACGCCTCCGGCCCTATCGACCCCCTACGGATCGTCCTCGCCGGAGTGGCCGTATCCGCCGTGTTCGAGGGCCTTTCCGAGGGGATGTCACTACTGGACCCACAGACATTCGCCCGCATCAAATCCTGGATGGTCGGAAGCCTGGACGTGGCTGCCGCCACCCCGCTCTACCTCATGGCCACCGGCCTTTCCGTCGCCTTAGTAGCTCTGGCATTCCTCGCCCCCCGCTTGGCCATCCTGCCGCTGGGCGAGTCTACTGCAAAGGCGCTAGGCGTCCACGTCGCGCGCACCCGGGCGCTAGCTCTTTTGGTGGTATCCCTGCTTGCGGCAACCGTCACCGCAGCTGTCGGCGTCCTAGCATTCGTTGGCCTGGTAGTCCCCCACCTAGTACGCCAAGCCGGCATCACCAACGAACGTGACCAGATTTGGGTAAGTGGACTCACCGGCCCCATCCTGTTGCTCGCCGCGGATATCTTAGGAAGGCTTCTCCTGCCCGGTGAGCTACCCGCCGGCGTGACCGTGGCCATCATCGGCGCACCGTTTTTGATTTTTCTAGCCCAACGCAAGCAGGTGACTTTATGAGCACGCCAGAGGTCTCAGACGTTCGTGACATCGCCGCCCGTTCCCGTAGCCGGAGTAGGATGGTAATCACTCTCAGTACCGTGGTGGTGCTCCTCGCTGCGGTGCTGGCCCTGACTTTCCCTGGCGCTGGACTGAACCATGGCACCGCCTGGCAGGCGCTAATCCACCCCGATCCCGGCTCCGAATCCAGTTTAGGCGCCAGGGTGGTCTATGGGTGGCGCCTGCCGCGGGTCACGGCAGGCGCCTTAATCGGTGCTGGGCTAGCAGTGGCTGGGACACTGTCTCAGACTCTCACCCGCAACCCACTGGGCTCACCCGATATTATCGGCTTCAACACCGGCGCCTACACCGGCGTTATCGTGGTCAGTTACCTGGGTTTTAGCAGCTTTATCAACGTCGGGATTGGCGCGCTCGCCGGCGGCGGTCTTACTGCTCTGATTGTCATGACCCTGGCGGTGCGCCGACAAGTAAGCGGGATGCGGTTAATCCTAGTCGGGATCGGAGTATCACTTACCCTGGCAGCGGTGAACCGCTACCTGATACTGAACGCAGACTTGGACACCGCTCTGGCGGTAGCCACGTGGGCAGCTGGTTCGCTCAACGGACTCGAATGGAGGTTCGTCGCTCCAGCGGCAGCGATTTTGACCCTAATCACCGCGCTCAGCTTGGTGCTGGGGCCGTGCTGCGAAGCGCTGGAGTTAGCCGATGACACCGCCTACTCCACGGGTCTAAACGTCACCCGTACCCGGCTACTGTTCCTGGCCATTTCTACTCTACTGACCTCCCTGTGTACAGCGCTAGCCGGCCCGATTTCTTTCGTGGCATTGGCAGCACCGCACCTGACCCGCTTTTTGCTCGGTGGCCAACGCGTCAATCTACCGGCCGCTGCACTAACCGGGGCCACCCTGGTATTGGTCTGCGACATCATCGGCCAGCACCTGTTTCCAACCGTCATGCTGCCTGTAGGGGTGGTTACCGTGACCCTCGGCGGGGTTTATCTAATAGCCCTCATGCTGGCCACCAGCCGAGCTTCCCGCAGATAGACTCCGCGCCCCTGCTGGGCTTCGCCCGCGATAGTGTCGAACAGCTTCAACTCCTTCCCCAGCCCCAGAAAGGATTCCTTGACCGCCTCCATGTCCTCCACCACCCCACCCCCCGCCATCACAGTGCAGGAGACCACCGTAGGCTACGGCGATTTTACGGCCGTACGCGGGTTAAGCGTCGAGTTCCCGCGCGGACAATTCACCTGCATCATTGGCCCTAACGGCTGCGGCAAGTCCACGCTGCTACGCGCGCTGGCGCGCGTGCTGACCACCACCGCCGGCACCATCTGCCTCGATGGGAAAGAGATAGGTTCTTTCGACCGCAAGGAGCTATCTCGCTGCATCGCGCTGATGGCCCAAGACGCAAGCGCCCCTGAGCACCTCACCGTGACCGAGCTGGTCGCACGCGGCCGGTTCGCCCACCAGGGCCTGCTGGGCCAGCGCAGCAGCCAGGACTGGGACAAAGTTTCCCAGGCTCTTTCCACCGTGGAACTCGGCAAACTTGCAGACCGACGCCTGAGTGAACTGTCCGGTGGCCAACGCCAACGCGCCTGGCTGGCCATGGCGCTGGCCCAGGACACCCCGGTGCTTTTGTTGGACGAGCCCACCACGTTTTTGGATCTGGGCTACCAACACGAGCTACTAACGCTAATCGCCAGCCTGAGTGCCAATGAGCACAAAACAGTCATCGCCGTTGTCCACGATCTTCAGCAGGCCGTGCGGTTCGCCGATCACCTCGTGGCGCTTAAAGACGGTCAGCTAGTCGCACACGGGAAGCCAACGGACGTAGTCACCGCCAAGCTCATCAAGAGCCTCTACGGACTGTCCGCGGAGGTCACTCGAGCCGGAGCTAGGCGACATACGGTCATAGTCCCCAACTAGCCGGGTTTTTAGGACTAGAGCTGCGGCTGGCCGTTTTCCCAGCGGTAGAAGCCCTCGCCGGACTTTAGGCCGAGCTTGTCATCGTCGACCATCTTGTCCAGCAGCTCCAGCGGGGTGTCGGGGCCTTGGGTCAGTTCCTTGAAGGCGGCATCGATAGCTTCCGGATCGGAGCCGCCCTGGCCTAGGACGGTGAGGACCTCACGCTTGATGGCGGCTCAGACGCGGTTGATGGCAAAGCCGGTGAATTCCTTGTACACCGGCACGACCTGCAGACCATAGGTGGCCATGTGCTCAAGCATGAAATCGAAGAGCTCCTGATCGGTCTGGCCGGAGCCCATGTTTTCGATGAAGCTAGCCACGTAGTTTTCCAGGTTGGCGTCGATATAGGCCTTGGCCTTATCTAGAGCCTCCGGGGAGCCGGGGTCGGGCAAGTGCACTACTCCGCCGCGGACGGAAAGCATCAAAGAGATGCGCTGGCCCAAACGCCAGCGCCGATGACTACAACGGGACGGTTGTCAACATTCTTCGGAAGTGACAAAAGCCCAACCGTACGCTTAATAAATTCTGGTGTGTCTGCGATAATTTTTGCGGACTTTTCAACAAGTTTTCTCTCTGGAATGGACAGCACATTAGTTAAACTGTAAAGTTTTGGCCATGAGAATCAGCAGCTCTATTGCCCTCCTTGTTTCCCGTATTGTCCTCGGCATCATCCTCATGGGCCACGGCTGGCAGAAGTTCAGCGAGTGGGGTATTGCCGGTACCGCCGACTCCTTCGACGCCATGGGCGTGCCGGCCGCCGGCCTGGCCGCTGTCGTGGCAGCCGTCATCGAATTCGTGGGCGGCATCCTCATCATCGCCGGCCTGTTCACCCGCTGGGTCAGCGGCCTGGTCGTCCTGCAGATGATCGGCGCCGGCGTTTTCGCCAACCACTTCTCCTCCGGCCTGTTCATCGACGGTGGCGGCTGGGAGCTCGTCGGCGCTATCGCCGCGGCCGCCCTCGCCTTCGTCGCCGTTGGCGCCGGCCAGATTTCCCTGGACCGCATCTTCTTCGGCAAACGCGCCGCCCGCGGCTAAACTATGTGACCGTGACTCATCTCCTCGCCCCGCTAGCCGTCCACCCCGACCGGCCCGCCGCCATCCTCCCCGACCTGGAGGCGGCGATAGCGGGGCATAAGTCTTTTCTCCCCGTGCCCGCCACGGACCGCGCCAAGACCACGGTGCTGACCAACTCCCAGCGTTGCGGCCAGCCCATCGACGCCGACATCGCCCTGGTGGTGCCCACCTCCGGGTCCACGGGCACCCCGAAGGGCGCGCAGCTGACCGCGGTCAACCTGGTCGCCAGCGCGGACGCCACCCACCAGCGCCTGGGCGGGCCCGGCCAGTGGCTGCTGGCGATGCCCGCCCACCACATCGCCGGCCTCCAGGTCCTGGTCCGCTCGCTCGTCGCTGGCGTGGATCCCTGGTGCCTGTATCTGACGGAAGGCTTCAACGTGGACGCCTTCGCCCACGCCGCCGCAGAACTATCCCGCACCGGAGATCGCCTCTACACCGGCCTGACCCCCATGCAGCTGGGCAAGGCACTGGACTCCCTGGCCGGCATCGAGGCGCTGCGCGCCTTCGACGCCATCCTGGTCGGCGGCGCGGCCCTGCACCCGCAACTCGCCGAGTCCGCGGCCAAGCTGGACATCGCCGTCGTGACCACCTACGGCTCCTCTGAGACCGCCGGCGGCTGCGTCTACGACGGCCAGGCGCTGCCCGGCACCCAGGTCGCCGTAGATAACGGCCGCATCTACCTGGGCGGGCCCACCATCGCCCGCGGCTACCGCAACGTACCGGATCACCCAGCCTTCGCCCGGCCCGGCTGGTTCGCCACCTCTGACGGCGGCGTCCTCCACGGCCAAGGCGAGGCTGCCCGGCTGGAGGTCACCGGCCGCCTGGACAACATCATCGACTCGGGCGGGCTGAAGCTGCACCCCGAGGTTCTCGAACGCGCCATCCAGTCCGTGCCCGGCGTCAATGACGTCTGCGTGGTCGGTGTCCCCCACCCGCGGCTGGGCCAGGCCATCGTGGCCGCCTACACCGGCTGGGCCTCCCGCGGGGACATCATCGACGCGCTCGAGGAAGCCGATACCCCGCGCTGGCAGCTGCCCAAGGATCTGCGCCGGATGGACGAGCTTCCCACCACCGGCCCGGGCAAGGTCAACCGACAGGCTATTGTCCAGCTTTTTAGGGGCTAGCGCGCATGCGACCCCAAAAACTTTCTACCCGCCTTGTTTAGGGTTTCTGCCCGGTACCGGAGTCAGTTTCCAACCCGGCATCCATAAACGACAAGTGCTTGTCCGTGTAGCGTGCGCCGGCCACGGGGTGGGCGGCCACGGCGGCATCGACGGCCTCGACCTGGGCCGGGCCCAGCGGCTGTGCCGCGGCGTTGGCGCGGATGCGCTCCAGGTTGGTGCTGCCGGCCACCGGGTAGATGTCCGCACCCTGGGCCAGCAGCCAGCCCAGCGCGAGCTGCGCCGAGGTCATCCCCCACTCCTCGGCCAGCGCGAAGAGGGCCTGAGCCAGCTGCTGGTTCGCCGCGAAGTTCTCCGCGTGCAGGCGCGGCGACGAGGAGTCATCGTTCGGCTGGGCCGAGCCGGCCAAAAAGCCCTTGCCCAGCGGGGAATAAGCCATAACATCCAGGCCCAGCTCCCGGGCGACCGGCAGGACGGTGGCCTCCGGGCCGCGGGTCCACAGCGAGTATTCGTGCTGGATAACGCTTAGCGGACATTCCGCGTGCGCGCGGCGGATGGTATCCGGGGCGGCCTCACACAGGCCGAAGCGGGCAACCTTGCCTTCCTGAATGAGCTCGCCGATAGTACCCGCGACCTCCTCGATGGGCACCTGGGGGTCCACGCGGTGCTGGAGGTAGACGTCCAATTGGTCCCTTCCGAGCCGCCGCAGCGAGCCCTCGGCGCTGGCCCGGATGACCTCCGGGCGGGAGTTGAGCCGGCCGGTCGGGGTGCCGTCTTCTATCTCCCAGCCGAATTTGGTGACCACGGTGCCGCGGCCGCCCAGGGCCTCGCCCAGCAGTTCCTCGCCGGTAAACGGGCCCTGAATCTCCGAGGTGTCAAAGGTATCCACCCCGGCTGCCAGCGCGCCGCGCAGGACGTCGACCATCTCCGCCCGGCGCGGGGAATCCGGGTAGGAGTGCGGGGTCATGGAGGTACAGCCTAAAACTACGCGGGAAGTCATACCTGCCCAGTCTAGCTGTCTTTATCCGCCGGCCGGACGACCATTTCCTGGGCCACGCCCTCTGCCACGGTGAAGGTGGCCCCGGCGGAGGTTTCCACCTCTAACAGCCCGGCCATGGGGGCGGCGACCACGCGCAAGGCCGATCCCGGGTGCACGGCGAAGCGGTCGAGGTAGCGCAGCAGCTCCGGGTCGGAGTCGTTGACCTGCTCGAGGATCACCTCTGCCCCGGGTTCTGCCTGGGCGAGGCGTTGCGGCGACAGCGGCTCCGAGCTGCCGTCCGCGCGCGGGATGGGATCGCCGTGCGGGTCGCGGTCGGGGTGGCCCAGGTGGGCATCGATAGCGTCGACGAAGCGATCGGAGGTGGCGTGCTCCAAGGCGTCCGCTTCGGCGTGGACCTCGTCCCAGCTGTAGCCGAGGGTGCGCACCAGGAAGGTCTCTAGCAGTCGGTGGCGCCGCGCCATCACCACGGCCAGCTCGCGACCGGTCGGGGTCAGGCCCACGCCGAAGTAGCGCTCGTGGACCACGAGCTCCTGCTTGGCCAGGCGCTTGACCGCCTCGGAGGCCGTGGGCAGCTTCTGCTGCAACGCGGTGGCGAGCTCACCTAGCGCCATGGGGGTGCCCTCGCCGTGACGTTCCTCATAGTCCCACAGGACCTTCAGGTAGTCCTGTGTGCGTTCGGGCAGATCGCTGATATGCATAGGGGCTATTTTAGCTAGCTCGTTGCAGAACACGGGGTTCACTGTGTACGGTCTTAGTAGTTCAACCCGTTGAACACCGACATTCATTTCTATATTCTTGAAAGGAGGTGGCACCCACGGTGAAACGTCGCACTTCCCTGGCCGTTACGGCCCTGACGTTGGCTACCTTGACTGCCACCCTGACCGCCTGCTCGTCCGACTCCGCAGAATCCGCCGGATCGGCGGGCAGCGCGGGCAAACCCCTGACCGTCTTCGCCACCACCGGCTACCTGGCCGACGCCGTGCACAATATCGCCCCGGACGCCGAGGTCACTACCATGGTCGGCCCGGGCGGCGACCCGCACACCTACCAGCCCACCACCCAGGACATGGAGGCCATGCGCGACTCCGACCTGGTCCTGTGGAACGGCCTGCACCTCGAGGCCCAGATGATCGACCAGCTCGAGTCCCTGGGCAACAAGCAGCTGGGCGTCGGCGAGAAGCTCGACAAGCGCGACCTGTTGCCCTGGCCGGAACAGGGCCCGGAGGGCGAAAAGCTCTACGACCCGCACATCTGGAACAGCCCGCAGCTGTGGTCTGAGGTAGTCGACGAAATCGGTGACAAGCTCGGCGAGATCGACGCCGACAACGCCGCGGATTACGAGAAGGCCGCCGACTCTTACGAAGAAAAGATCGCCGACGCCCACTCGAAGGCTGAAAAGGCGCTCGAGGGCGCCGACCCACGCGTGCTGATCACGGGCCACGACGCCTTCAACTACTTCGGCAAGACCTTCAACTTCGAGGTCCACGCCACGGACTTCGTCACCACCGAGGCCGCGCTGTCACCGACGCAGATCTCCGAGCTGGCCGACACCATCGCCAAGGAGAAGGTGCCGGTCATCTTCCAAGACAACCAAGCCAATCCGCAGGCCATTACCTCCCTGAAGGAGGCGGTCCACTCCCGCGGCTGGGACGTTCACGTCTCCGACCAGGAGCTTTTCGCCGATACCCTAGGCCCGACCGCGCCGACGGATACCTACCTGGGCGCCTTCCAGCACAACGCCGAGGCCGTTGCGGAGGCGCTGTCCTAAAATGTCCGCACTTCACCAGGTGCCGCGGGAACGCAGCAACGGCGACTGCGACCGGACGATGCTCCGCGTCAGCCACCTGACCGCCGGCTACGGCCGGCACGCAATTCTGGAAGACGCCTCCTTCGCGCTGCGCCGCGGGGCGATTACGGGGCTGGTCGGCGCCAACGGCGCGGGCAAGTCCACGCTGGTCAAGACCCTGACCGGGCTAATCAAGCCGCTGGCGGCGGACGAGCTGTCTTTCGACGGGCAGTCCCTCGACCACTTCCGCCAGCGGCTGGGTTATATGCCCCAGCACACAGACGTCGACTGGCAGTTCCCCGCCACCGTGGCCGATGTCGTACGCATGGGCCGGCTACCGCGCCTGCGCTGGTGGCAGTGGCCCGGCCGCGCGGACCGCGAGGCCGCGACGAAGGCCCTGCACGAAACCGGGATGGATAGCCATGCGCACATGCCCATCGGGCAACTGTCCGGCGGGCAGCGCCAGCGCACACTTCTGGCGCGCACCTTGGTGAACGAACCCGACCTGCTCATCTTGGACGAGCCCTTCGCAGGCGTGGACGCCGCCAGCCAGGACGCCATCATGTCCATCATCCGCGCCCGGCGCGACGACGGCGCCGCGGTCCTGCTGGTCCACCACAACCTCGCGGAGGTCACCCACTACTGCGACGACGTGGTAGCCCTCGGCCACGGCCGCGTGCTGGCCACCGGCCCGGTAGCTGAGGCCCTGCAGGATTCCGTGGTCAATGAGATGTTCGGGCTGCCTGCATGAACCCGCTCGATCTCTTAGACAACTACACCTACACGCAGGCCCTCGTTGGCACCGTGGGCCTAGGCGTGTGCGCCGGGGCGCTGGGGCCGCTGATTTACCTGCGGCGCCAGTCGCTGCTGGCGGATGCGATTTCGCACTCCGCCCTGCCCGGCCTGCTCGTCGCCTTCCTCGCCGCCACCATGCTGGGGCTAAACGGCCGTAACCCGCTGGCGCTCGTCGTCGGCTCGGTGCTTTCCGGGGTGCTCGCCGTGGCGATCATCAACGCCCTAGTACGCCGCACCCCGCTGCGCCCGGACGCGGCCATGGCGGCCACCTTAACCACATTCTTCTCACTCGGCATGCTGTTGATGCAGTACATTTCCCGCCACCCCCTGCCCGGCAAGGCCGGCATCCAGGACTACCTGCTGGGGAATGCCTCCACCCTCACGCGCGCCGATGTGAGCCTCATACTCGTCATTGGCGTCGGCACATTGTTGATTCTTTCTTGGGTACACGATAAACAGTCTGCCGTCGTCTTTGACGTCTCCTTTGCACAGGTGGCCGGCCTGCCCGTCCGGGTGCTGGACTGGTTAAGCTTCCTCGCGCTCACGGTGGTCACGGTCTCCGGGGTCAAAGTCTCCGGCGTGGTGTTGATGGTGGCCGTGGTCATCGCCCCGGCTGCCGCCGCCCGGCAGTGGACCACCCGCCTGCTCCCGTTCATTGCCCTGTCCGCCGCCTTCGGCGGGCTGGCCGCCGCGGTCGGGTGCTACATCTCCATCGCCTACGGACCGCTGCCCACCGGTCCAGTCATCGTCCTCGTCCAGGCCGCCCTCGTGGCCGTATCCTTCGCCCGCACGGGCCTTAACCGCCGCCAGGAGGTGCGCGCATGAGTCTCGCTTTTTCCGCCTGTTTGCTGGCCATCCTGACCTCGCTAGCCTGCGCTATCCCCGGGATCTTCGTCGTGCTGAAGGGCGAGTCCATGGTCATCGACGGCATCGGCCACGCGGTCCTGCCCGGTATCGCCGTGGGCTACCTGTTCACCGCGGATATCGGCTCCCCCTGGCTCCTGCTGACCGCCGCGCTCGGCGGGCTGGCTGTCGCCCTGCTCACCGAGTGGCTCGGCCGCGCCAAGCTGGTCACCGGCGATGCCTCCCTAGGGCTGGTATTCCCCGCCCTCTTCGCCTTCGGCACCATCCTGATTTCGACCAAGATGAGCCACGTCCACTTGGACGTGCACACCGTGCTGGTGGGGGATCTCAACCTGGCGGTCTTCGCCAACCCGAACTACCTCTGGGTCATGCTGACCGTGCTCATCATCAACGCCGCCTTTGTCGCCGTGGCTTTCCCGCGGCTGACGGCTAGCTCCTTCGACGCCGAGTTCTGCCGCATCCAGGCAATAGGCGGGCGCGGCCTGCACACCGCGTTCATGGCTCTGGTGGCATTCAGCGCCACCGCGGCCTTCCACGCCGCCGGCGCCATGCTGGTCATCGCGCTCATGGTCTTCCCCGCCATCACCGCCCGGCTGCTAGCCCACCGCGTGCTGCCCATGCTGGGTCTCGCCTGCCTGGTAGCAACCGGCACGGCCACCGCCGGCTTCTGGGCCGCCTATCATCTCCAGGCTGCCACCTCCGCCGCCATGACCGTAGCCAACGCCGTGGTCTTCGCCGCTGCCCTCGGTGTCTATGCGTGGCGCAGCCGGCAGAACACCCGACGCTACATCTGAGCACAATAGAACATGGCTGCTACACCAGCTTCCCACTTAACATAACACTGTGGGAAGTTAAGTGGGAAGTTGACTTCGACGGGTTGGAACGAGCACTTTCGGGAAGGACGGTTGGGATTCCGGCTGGCTCTGGGACGGCAGTTAGTTAAAGCGCTAACTGAGCGCGTGGCACAATGGGCTGTATGTCAGCTGCTGGAAAGAAGTACTCCGCCACCCGCGCGGATTGGATTGAAGGGGCCCGGCCGCACACCTGGGCCAACGCTTTCGCCCCGGTCGTCGCCGGCACCGGCGCGGCCGCCTCGCTGGGGCAAGCCCACCTCGGGCGGGCCCTGCTCGCGCTCATCGTGGCCTGGGCGCTCATCGTCGGCGTCAATTTTGCCAACGACTACTCGGACGGCATCCGCGGCACCGACGATGACCGCTCCGGCCCGCAGCGGCTCACCGGCGGCGGGCTCGCCAAGCCCGCCCACGTCAAGTACGCCGCCTTCGGCTGCTTCGCCGTGGCCGGTGCCGCCGGCATCATCCTGTCCCTGTGGGCGGGTGCCTGGTGGTTCATCCTCGTCGGCGCGCTGTGCATCGCCGGCGCGTGGTTTTATACCGGCGGCAAGAACCCCTATGGCTACCGCGGACTCGGCGAGGTCGCCGTCTTCATCTTCTTCGGTCTGGTGGCCGTGCTGGGCACCGAGTTCACCCAGGCCGGCCGCATCTCCTGGACCGGCCTCGCCCTGGCCGTGGGCGTTGGCGCGATGAGTTCCGCGGTCAACCTGGCCAATAACATCCGCGATATCCCCTCGGACGCCGCCACCGGCAAGATCACCTTGGCCGTCACCCTGGGCAACGAACGAGCCCGCCTACTGTTTACCGTGCTCCTGCTGTTGCCGGTACTGCTGACTATCGGCATCGCCTTCGACTCCTGGCTGGCGCTACTGGGCCTGGTCTACTTCCCGTTCGCGCTCGGCGCGGTGCGCACCGTCAACCGCGGCGCCCAGGGTCGGGAGCTCATCCCGGTCCTCGGCATGGCCGGCCGGGCCATGCTCATCTGGGCCGTGGTCGTAGCCATCGCGCTGGTCATCGTCTAGGCAGGATCCACCGACTGCAGGAAAGGTGCGCTAGATGCTAGGGGTTATCACCGGGTTTGCCATCATCCTGGCCGTCATCTTCGTCGGCTGGGTGCTCGCCGTACGCGGGGTTATCGGCTCCGATCGCGAGCGCCTGATGTTCAACCGGGTGGCCTTCTACGCCGCGACCCCGGCTTTGCTCTTCCACTCCGTGGCGCGCTCGGATCCCGGGGTAGTCTTCTCCCCGGTCATCCTGGTGGTCATCGGGGCGACCGTGGTGGTCGCCACCGTCTACGCGGCCCTGCACTTCCGCCAGTCCCTGCCGGATATCGCCTCCGGCGCGGCCGCGGCCAGCTACTTCAACTCCGTCAACATCGGCCTGCCGGTGAGCACCTACGTGCTGGGCGATTCCACGTACGCCATCCCCGTCGTCTTCATCCAGATGGTCCTGTTCACCCCGCTCATCCTGGGCGCGCTGGGCGGCAAGTCCCTGCTGGGAGGGATCAAGACTGGGCTGCTCTCCCCCATGGTGGTGGCCAGCTTCCTGGGCTTTATCGTGGCCTGGCGCGGCTGGGAAATCCCCGCGCCCATCATGGAGCCCATCGGCCTGCTGGGCGGGGCGTCCATCCCCATGATCCTGATGAGCTTCGGTGCCTCCCTGAAGACCTCCGGGGTGCTTTCCGACCCCTCCGCGCGCCGCCCCACCGCGACGGCGACGCTCCTGAAACTGGTAGGCATGCCGCTGGCGGCCTTCGGCCTGGCGAGCATCTTCGGCCTGAGCGCCGACGCCACTTACGCCGCAGTTATCCTCTGCGCGCTGCCCACGGCCCAGCAGGTCTACAACTACGCGGCCACCTTCCAGCGCGGCCAGACCGTCGCCCGCGACGTCGTCTTCCTGACTACCTTCGCCGCGCTGCCGGTGATGCTGGTGATCGCCTTCCTCTTCGGCCGCTAGTTACGGCCGGCTAGCTCGCGCTGGACCCAGGCCTTGTGGGCCTTGCGCTGGCGGGAGTACTCGGCCAGCGAGTTCGTGGCTTCGAGCCGCCACTTGGTGAAGATGAGCATCGACAGCGGCAGCGCCAGGAACAAGGCCAACAGCGCGGAGAAGATAAGAGGCACCGGGGCGCCGATGAGCATGGCTAGGCCCTGGATGACCGCCGTCAGGACCAGGAAGAGAACCAGGCGGGCCAGGCCGTACTTGGCCATCGCCTTGCGCGAGGCAGAGCGCAGCTCCGGGTCGGGCTTGGGCGGCTCGTGCTCGCCCCGCTCCCCCGCGGCGGCAGTGACCGCATCGGCAGGCTGCGCTGCACCCGCCTGGCCGGCGGGCCGGGCATCGCCGGCCGGGGTTGCCGGGGCGGCATCGTGAGCCGGGGTCGACTTGGGGGTCGATTCCGGGACCGCCGCGGGGCGGTTCTGGGGTTCGTTATCGTGGGCTGACACGTCAGACATTTTACCTTCGCCTAAGCTAGTCGGTTAATTTTCGGTTAAGTACTATGGAGGGCATGGGACGCCTCATCCTTCTCCTCCTCATCGTTGCCGCCGTCATCCTAGTCTGGAAGGCCTTCGGCCCCGGCACGTGGGGCAAGCGGACCGAAATCCAAGCGGATAACCGCGCCCCAAGCCCCAAGCAGATCAAGGGCCCGGATGATGACGAAGAGTTCCTGTGGAACATTGAAAAGCAGCGCTTCAAGGAACGCCGCGCGCGGGAGGCGTGTGAGGCCGAGCAGCGCCGCCAGCAGGAACGCCAGCGCCGGCAGCAGCCCCCGCAGGACGAGACCTAAGCCCCGCGGGCCTGTGGGCCCGGCCTACTCGGACTGGTCTTTAAACGTGAGCTCCAGGCCCAGCGCTTGGGCCACGGCCGCAACCTTTTCCCACCGCACGCCCGTGCCGCCGTGCTCGATGGTGTGCAGCGTCGAGCGGGACACGCCCGCGTCCTCAGCGAGCTTTTGCTGCAGGATGCCGCGCTCCCGGCGGCACCGGGCCAGGTAGTCGCCCAAGTGCAGCAGCTGCGGGTTGTCCCCAGCCGGCTTGCCGGGCTTGTTACGAGTGCGGTTTTCCATTCAGTAGACCTCCCGCCACCAATCGCGGCAGTAGTGAGCTAGTGGGAAGCTCGTGGCTAGTTCAGGCCCGCGTAGGAGTGCAGGCCGGAGACCACCATGTTAATGAAGAACAGGTTGAAGATCATGGTGGCCAGCGCCAAGATGTTGACCCAGGGGGCGTACTTGCGGGCCGAGGGGGTCGCGCGCATGTGCAGGTAGGCCGCGTAGAGGATCCAGGTGGCAAAGGAGACAGTCTCCTTCGGGTCCCAGCCCCAGAAACGGCCCCAGGCGGACTCCGCCCAGATAGCACCCAGGACAATGCCTAAGCCCAGGGTGGGCAGGGTGATGACCGCCAGGCGGTAGGCCAGCTGGTCCAGCTTCTTCGCCGAGGGCAAAATCATCGTGATGGTGCCCAGGAAGCCATGCTCCTCGCCCTTGGGCTGCGCGCGGCGCAGCAGGTACAAAATCGAGGCGATGCCAGAGACAATACCGATGGACGCGCCCACGGAGACCGTGGTGACGTGGATGGGCAGCCAGTGCGACTGCAGCGCCGGGACGACCGGGGCGGACTCCGCGTACAGCTTGGTGGAACCGTAGAACAGCAGGGCCAACATCGGGGTGAGCAGCCACGGCCACAGCGGGCGCCACTGCTTGCGTTGCAGGGAGATCGCGGCGACCACCATGGTGCCGGCGGTGACCATCAGGACGTATTCGTAGAGGTTGCCGAACGGGAAACGGCCGGTGGCCAGGCCGCGCAGGACAATCGCCACCAGGTGCAGGACCACGGCCACCCAGATGAGCGACTGGGTCATGTTGCCAATCTTGTCGGCGCGGCGCTCACGGTGTGCGACCTCATCCGCGGTCGGGGCGGGCTCGGCGCCCGCGGCCCCGACGGGGGTGGCGGCGGCGTCGCTAGACCTGGCGCCTACCGTGGCGAGCTCCTTGTTTTCCTTGCGGCCCTTCGCCTTTTCTTCCTGGGCCGCGCGGCGGGTCTCCAGGAGGCTCTTCATGCGCCCGTAGTACATAAGGGACATGAAAAGGGCGACGATATAGATGACAAACGCGGTCTGTACCGCGATGTCCGAAAAGTTCGACAGGTTCTGATCGACCGGCATACACACCTACTCTGACAGATTGCGTTCGCAGATTAGACTACCCCTGGCCAACACGGGAATCCAACTTTAGATGGACAGGATTATTTGTCTTCGTAATCGAAGAGCTCGTCCTCTTCCGTCTCCTCCGGATCGGGCAGCTCCAGCAGCTCACGGTAGAGCACGTGGAACTCTTCCGACCAGCCGGCCCGGTCCGTGCGCGACAGGCCCGCCATCTCAATGGCGGTGGTGCCGTCGGCGTTCGGCCGCAGGCGCACCCACACGCGGCGGCGCTTGATGACCAGCGAGCCGACGAGGGAGGCCAGCATGACCAGTGCGGAGACGAGCACCCAGAACTGCATCGGGTCGTAGGAGACCTGGTAGTTGGCAAACTCGTTGGCGCCGTCGAAGGTGACCTTGGTGCCGTCGTCGAGCGTGACCGACTCGCCCATCCCCAGGTTGACGCGCTCCAGCTTCTGCAGCGCGCCCGAATGCATCAGCGTCGAGTCTAGGGAGAAGATGGACTGCGCCGTGCCGGTGTCCAGGCCCGCGTCGCCGCGGTAGATGTCGATGGCCAGCGCCGGGTCCATCATGGACGGGAAGGACGAGGACAGCAGCTCGCCGTTCTCGCCGGACCAGCTGGCCGTCGGCGCGAACAGGCCCTGGATAGCCAGCTGGTTCTGGCGGCGCTCGTAGAGGTCCGGGTACATGCCGGCCGGCGGGTCGAAGCGCATGGCGCCCGAGGACAGGAAGTTGGTCAGATCGTCCGGGCGGAACTGCATGGTCTGCGTGCGTTTTTCCCCGTCCGGCCACTCCACCGTCACGGTGGGCGCGAAGCCGTGGCCCTGCAGGTAGACGCGGTTATTGGCCAGGCGCAGCGGGTGGTTGACCTTGAGCTCGTAGTCGTCCCAGGCCTCTTCGCTGGCGTAGATGTCCTCGCCCTCGGCGTAGGAGACGTTCGAGGTGAACATCTCCGCCTGCCCGTTCGGCAGGTAGTCCGCGGTAAAATCATGCGCGACCAGGCAGAAGGGGTGCAGGCCCGTGCCGTCGAAGAGCGGGCCGGCGCGGAAGGAGTCGTAGTTCGACGTCGAGGTGTTGCAGAACTCGGTGGACTGCTCGGCATCGGAGGCAGAAACGTGTTTGCCGGACTCGGTGACCACGATGACCTGTCCCTCGTAGTAGACCATGCGGCCCACGGCGATGGTGACCAGCATGGCCACCAGGGCGACGTGGAAAATCAGGTTGGCCAGCTCGCGGGAGTAGCCGCGCTCGGCCGAAAAGGACAGCGCCCCGGCACGATCCTCGCCCGGCTCGTAGCGGGCCACGCGCCAGCGCTTGAACATCGCCTGCGTCTTGTCGCTGAGCTCCTCGATGCCGCGCTCCGAGGTGCCTTCGGAGTGCAGCGGCATGCGGGTCAGGAACTTGGGCGGGCGGGTCGGCTGGGTCTTCCACGCCTTGTAGTGATCCCACGAGCGCGGCAGGATGCAGCCGATGAGCGAGATGGTCAGCAGCACGAAGATGGCGATGAACCACGTGGAGGAGAAGACGTCGAAAAGCTGCAGCTTGTCGTAGATCTCGGCGATGGTGCCGTTGGTCTCGATGAACTCGTTGACATTGGCCTCGTTGAGGTCGCGCTGCGGCAGCAAGGAGCCGGGGATCGCGGCGACCGCCAGCAAAAACAGCAGTGCCAAGGCGGTGCGCATACTGGTCAGCCAGTTCCAGCCCCGCTTGAGCCAGGTGCCGATCTGTTTCACGAATGCTCCTTAACTAAATGAGGGTCGCGCCGTATTCCACGGTCCACTGCCGGATCCAGTTGATGAATTCTCCCCAGAGGCCCGTCAGCAGTGCCAGGCCCACCAGGATCATGGCCACGCCACCGATTACCTGCACGGTACGCGAGTGCTTGCCCAGCCAGGAAATCGTGCGCATGGCCCGGGCCGAGCCCAGCGCCACGAGCAGGAAGGGCAGCCCCAGGCCGAGGCAGTAGCCAATGATGAGGATGGTGCCGCGCAGCGCCGTCATCCCCTCGGTGCCCGCGGACACGGAGATGATGGCGGCCAGGGTCGGCCCCAGGCACGGGGTCCAGCCCAGGGCGAAAACACCGCCCAACAGCGGTGCGCCCAGCCAGGTGGTCCAGCGCTTGGGCGACAAGCGGGTGTCTTTTTGCAGCGCGGGCACCAGGCCCATAAAGACCACGCCCATGAGGATGGTGACCACGCCGCCAATACGCATGAGCGTGTCAGCGTTTAAGGTCAGCACGGAGATCGCGCCGAAGACGGAGACCGTCGCCAGCACGAATACCACGGTGAAGCCGAGGATAAACAGCAGCGCCGCGCCGACTACCGCCCACTGGCGGCGCTTGCCCACGCGGGCGCCGTACTCCGCGTCGTAAGTCACCTCCCCGCCGACCACGCTGGCCAGGTAGGAGATATAACCGGGCACCAGCGGGATCACGCACGGGGAGGCGAAAGAGACCAGGCCGGCAGCAGCCGCGGCGATGATCCCTAACAGGAGGGGACCGGCCACGGCGGTGTCCGCAAACGTCTGCCCCAGCCCCGACTGGGCCACAATTAGCTGTGCGTCCATACGCTAGGCGGACTCCTGCTCTAGTTCCTCGACGACCTCCAGCAGGTCTTGGTCCGTGATCTCGCGTAGGAAGACGGCGGCCGGGCGGTGCTGCTTGTCCAGCACGATGGTGGTGGGCACGACCGCGGTGGGCACGCCGCCCAGCGCCGCCGCCGTCTTGAACGGCGGGTCATAGATGGATGGGTACTCCAGGCCGTTGTCTTTCTTGAAGTCGCGCGAAATCTGCGGGTTATAGTCGCGCACGTTGATGCCGAAGACGGTGCCGGCCTTGTCTTCCTGGAGCTTTTCGTGCACCCGCTGTAGGTCGTCCGACTCGGAGCGGCACGGCGCGCACCACTGGCCCCAGGAGTTGAGCACCACGATCTGATCGTCGAAGTCCGACAGGGAGATGGTCTCCCCCTCGTTCATCAGGTCCTCGCCGCTGAACTCTTGCAGCGGCTTGCGCTCCTCAGGCGCGTAGCGGATCTCCGTCTGCCCGCCCGGGGTGATGAACTCGAAGGTCTCCCCCGTGGCGACGGCGTTCTTGGAGTTTTCCTCCGACTGCTGGCAGGCGGACAGGGTCAGCGCCGCCGCGGTCAGCGCGGCAGCGGCGGCAACAAACTTGGAAGACATATACACCTGAAAAATCTAGGCCGGGAAAATAGACCGTTGAATTAATAACCGGGCGGCTAAAGAACTTAAAGACGAGGCCAGAAGGCTAGATCTGGTGGGCCGGGGACGAGTAATAGATATCAGTGATCTCATCGTCCTGGAAGACCAGGGAGGTCACGGACGCCAGATCGCATTCCCGCGCCCACGGGGCGTGCGGCAGGCGCAGGCCCAGCACGGTGCGCTGGACCATCACGATGGGCAGCTGGTGGGAGACCAGCACCGCCTCGTGGCCAGCGGCCTTATCGCGGGCGCGCTCGACCGCGTTCATCATCCGGCCTGCGATCTGGGTGAAAGGCTCGCCCCAGGACGGCTCCAGCGGGTTGCGCATCAGCGGCCAGCGGCGCGGGTTCCACAGCTGGGAGCGCAGCCCCTTGGTCCGCAAGCCCTCGAAGCGGTTACCGGACTCGATGATGGTCTTGTCCAGCTCCACGTCCAAGCCGGTGACCTTGGAGATGGGCTGGGCGGTTTCCTGGGTGCGCTGCAGCGGCGAGGCCGCCAGGTAGGTCACGTCGTGGCCGCGGAAAACCTCGGCCGTGCGCGCCGCCATGGAGTGCCCGCGGGACGACAGGTGGTAGCCCGGGATCCGGCCGTAGAGGATCTTGCCCGGGTTGTAGACCTCGCCGTGGCGGACCAGGTGGACGATGGTGGCAGTCACTAGTTCTCCTTTGTTGCGGCGGCAGCGGCCTTCGCTGCCGTGGCAAGTGCGTTTTCAATCCTCTCGAAATCATTGTCGCTAAGCGCGTCAGATACAAACCAGGTCTCGAAAGCGCTCGGCGGAACCATGACGCCGCCTTCCAGCAGGGCGTGGAAGAAGGGGGTGAAACGCCAGGTCTCGGTCGCCTGCATGTCGGCGAAGTTGCGGCCCTCGCCCTCGGCGAAGCGGATGGAGAGCATCGACTCGGCGCGCTGGACGTGGTGGGCCACGCCCTCGCGCTCCAGGGCGCGGTGGATGAGCTTTTCCAGGCGGTCGGCCTGCTGCTGCAGGCGCGGGTAGAGCTCCTCGTCCGCCAGCTCCAGGGAGGCCAGGCCCGCGGCCATGGCCACCGGGTTACCGGACAGTGTGCCGGCCTGGTAGACCGGCCCGACCGGGGCGAGGTAGTCCATCACGTCGGCGCGGCCGCCAAAGGCTGCGGCAGGCAGCCCACCGGAGACCACCTTGCCAAAGGTCACCAGGTCGCCGGCGACGTGGTCGACGCCGTACCAGCCCTGGTGGGAGGTGCGGAAGCCCGTCATGACCTCGTCCAGGATGAGCAGCGCGCCGTCGGCGTGCGCGATCTCCTTGAGCGCGGCGTTGTAGCCCTCGTCTGGGGCGACGGTGCCCATGTTGCCGGCCGCGGCCTCGGCGATGATGCAAGCGATCTGGCCGGGGTTCTCGGCGAAGGCCTGACGGACGGCCTCCAGGTCGTTGTAGGGCACGACGATGGTGTCCTGGGCCTGCGCGCCGGTCACGCCCGGGCTATCGGGCAGCCCCAGCGTCGCCACGCCGGAGCCGGCCGCGGCCAGCAGGGCGTCCACGTGGCCGTGGTAGCAGCCCTCGAACTTTAAGACCTTCGGGCGGCCGGTGAAACCGCGGGCCAGGCGCACCGCGGACATGGTGGCCTCCGTGCCGGAGTTGACCAGGCGCACCTTGTCGACGGCGGTGCGGCCCACGATGGTCTCGGCCAGCTGCACCTCGGCCTCAGCGGTCGCGCCGAAGCTCAGGCCCTTTTCCACCGCGTACTGCACGGCTTCTACGATCTTCGGGTGCGCGTTGCCGTGGATCATCGGCCCGTAGGAGCTGACCAGGTCCACGTAGGTGTTTCCGTCCACGTCCCACAGCTGCGAGCCCTTGCCCTGCGCAATAGCGCGGGCCTGCCCGCCGACGGAACCGTACGCCCTAACCGGGGAATCCACCCCGCCGGGGATCACTTTCTCCGCTCGTGCGAAAAGCTCGGCGGACTTGGACGTTGTCATGGCGCTAGAAGTAGGCATAGCCCACATTCTACGGATTTTCGCGCTATACAAAAGTTGTAGCCGCCCGCACCCGCCCTGCGTGCCCCGTCGCCCTGCGCTAGGGTGGCGGTTGGAGCGAACGCGGTGGCGCGGACCGGCCACCTGCTCGGGGAAAATACACACAGCACGCTCACTCAACGCAATGAATCACCGACTACGCACACAGAGTTATCGAGAAACATTCGGGGGAATCTTTCATGCTGCCGCGCTACCGCACAGCCGCCTTTGCCATCGCCGCTACCCTTTGCCTTTCCGCCTGCCAGACCGCCGAACCCGCGCGGGAGGAAACCCGCCCCGCACCGGAGGCGGACTCCAGCCCGCGCCCCTGGTCGCCGGGCACCGACTCCGCACTCAACGGCTCCAATTCCACCGCGCCCGCCGCGACAGCCCCGGGCGGGGAGGTCTCCCCAGTGCGCGCCCCGCAGCTGCCCGGGGCTAACGATGCCGCCGCGGCCGACGATGCCGAGACCCCCACCGGCCCGACAGAGCCCGACCGCCCCGACGGCTCCTCCACTAAGCAGCGCCCGGGCAGC
>NZ_KV823409.1 GCF_001815935.1 Corynebacterium sp. HMSC04H06 | reverse complement strand
GGTGTTAGGCGCTCAGCGCCTCCTTCGCGGCATCGGTGGCGGATACCTCTTCCACGTTGCCCTTCTTGAGGGTGGGGCGCAGCAGGAGCATCGCAATCGCGATGACGATCAGGACGCTGGCTTCGTGGACGAGCATGCCAATCGACATCGTCACCCCGCCAAGCAGCACACCGGCCAGCAGGACTGCCACGGTGGCCAGGGCGATAGCGATGTTGACCCGCATGGTGCGCACCGTGCGCTGGGCCAGACCCAGGGCATAGGGCAGACGCGGCAGCTTGTCGGCCATCAGGGCGATATCGGCGGTCTCGATGGCGGCGGGTGAACCAGCGGCCCCCATGGCCACGCCGATGTCGGCCTGAGCAAGTGCGGGGGTGTCGTTGACGCCGTCACCGATCATGGCCACGGTGCGGCCCTGGGCCTGGAGTTCACGCACGATCTCGAGCTTGTCCTCAGGCATGAGTTCGGCCCGGACCTCGTCGACCCCGAGTTCGGCGGCGACGTTGCGGGCCACCCGCTGCGCGTCACCGGTGGCCATGATCACGCGCACGCCCTTGTCATGCAGCGACCGGATAGCAGCCGGGGCGTCGTCACGGATGGTGTCCGCGACGGCGACGATGCCGATGGCTCGTCCGTTGACGCCGACGTACATGGCGGTCTTGCCCTGGTCATTGAGTTCGAGGATGCGGGGGGTATCCGGGGTGTGGTCGAGCAGGTCGCCGGCACCGACAGCGACGATGTGGTCGTCGACGTGGGCGATGATGCCCTTGCCGGTGACCGGTTTGGCTTTCTCGACCATGTCGATGGTCAGTCCCTTGTTCTTCGCGCCGCGGATGATGGCCTCGGCCAGGGGGTGCTCGGAGGCGGTTTCGGCACGGGCGGCCAGGGTGAGCACCTCATCGTCCGAGTAGGCGGGGTCGAGAACGTCGACGTTGGTCAGCTCGGGGCGGCCGTTGGTCAGGGTGCCGGTCTTGTCGACGACTACGGTGTCGACCTTCGCGGAGGTCTCCAGGTATTCGCCACCCTTGATGAGCACCCCGTCCTTGGCGGAGCGTCCGATACCGGCGACGATCGAGACCGGGATCGAGATGACCAGGGCACCCGGGCAGGCGATGACCAGCAGGGTCAGGGCCAGTTCAACGTTCAGGGTGATCAGGCCGACGGCCAAGGCGGCGATCATGACGCCGGGGGTGTAGTACTTCGAGAATTTCTCCAGGAACGTCTGGGTTTTTGCCTTGTCGTCCTGGGCGTCTTCGACGCGGTGGATGATCTTGGCCAGTGTGGAGTCCGAGCCGATGCCGATCGCCTCGATGCGCAGCACCCCGGAGCGCAGCCAAGTACCGGCGAAGACCTCCGAGGCTTGGGCCTTCTCGGCGGGCACGGATTCCCCGGTGATGGTGGCCTCGTCGACCCCGCCGTGACCGGAGAGCACGCGTCCATCGACGGGGATCTGCTCGCCGTTTTTCACGAGCACGAGGTCACCGGGGGTCAGTTCCCAGATCTCAACGGTTTCGGGCTCACCGTCGCGCAGCACGGTGGCGGTCTCAGGGGCAGCGTCCACCAGGTCCGACAGCGCCTTGCGGGTGCGGTTCATTGTGGCCTTCTCCAGGGCCTTGCCCAGGGCGAAGAGGAAGGTGACGGCGGCGGATTCCCAGTAGTTGTTGATGAACAGCGCGCCGATGGCGGCGACGATGACCAGCAGGTCAATCGAGATCATCTTAATCCGCAGGGCCTGGACGGCGGAGACGGCGATCTGCCAGCCGGCGACCACCGCGGCGGCGATCATGAATCCGTCTGACAGCCACCCAGCGGGGGTGAGCCAGGACAGGATGATCAGCAGGCCTGAGACGGCGACCACGCCCCAGGTTTTCCAGGTCTTCATGATGAGTGTCCTTTACTTTTTGAGGGTCTTTTTCTTGTGACACTCATTAAGTTAGGAAAATTCCGGAGAAACTTCCTTGACCTGGATCAATTACCCACACACCTCCGACCTGACGAGGTGGAGCAGAAGAGTATGCCACGTGGCCTGTCAACGCTAGGAACCCACCAGCACCGCACGGTGCTGGTGGGTTCCTAGCGTGGAGATGACGTGGCGTCGATCATGCTCCTTTCCCGGGTACTCGGATAGGGGGTGTTTAGTAGGCCGAGGGTTTGGCGGTACAGCCGGCGTCCATGAGAGGGCCGGTGTGAGTGCTCAGCCATTCCCGGATCGGGTGGCGGCCGTGTGGGTCAGGCGCCGCAACGGAGGGGAACAGGGCGAGGTCGTCATCTACGCGTCGCTGGTAGGCGTCACGGGTCTCATTGAGATGTCCTAGGTGATAGTGTCGTCCTAACCCGCAGGACGGCTCACGCGGTACAACGCCGCCACCCTGTGATAGGCGGGAGTAGCCGTTGCGTATGGCACCCTGGATGTCCCCTGTATTCAGGGCTCGAGTTCTTGCGAGAAGATTCGGTCCCTGTCGTTCACGGGTCGGCGTGGGCATGAGGACAGCGCGGCTCCTACTTCGGAAAGATGGTTTAGTCGCTAATGATCGTGAGCGTTGACAATGGCGTTGACCTTGGCATCCACAGCCTCCAGTGTGCTCAAGTCCAGGCGGGCAGTGTCGGTGTCCACGCCGTGCCCCTTCATCAGGAAGTCCAGCTTCGGGTGCAGCTGGGCGAGGGTATCGTTCGCCATGCGGGAGGGGTCACCGCCGTGGGCGGCACATAACGCGTTCGCCTTGGCGTGCAGTGAGGAGACGGATTCGAGGTCCAGATCCGACTCGTCGAAGTTCTCAACCCCGTGGTCCTTGAGCAGGAAGTTCATCCTCTCGTGGAGACTGGCAAAGGTCACTTCGGCCATGGTGGTGTCCTTTCATGATGAAGATCAGGTGTTTTCTGTGACACTCATTAAGTTATGAACAATCCGGAGAAAGTACCTTGATCCGCATCAAGTACCCGCAAAGTGAGATCTGGATCGCAAAAAGACTGTGGTGCTCGTAGCCCGGGGGCACAGATGGCCCGCCGGCACTTTCTGGT
Source organism: Corynebacterium sp. HMSC04H06 (assembly GCF_001815935.1). Lineage (GTDB taxonomy): Bacteria > Actinomycetota > Actinomycetes > Mycobacteriales > Mycobacteriaceae > Corynebacterium. The sequence continues at coordinate 7,478 of NZ_KV823409.1, read as the reverse complement.
GCGGGCGGGCTTGTGGGGTCGGGAGTACGTCAGATCGCCGACGGCTTGGCGGTGTAACCGACCTCGGCTACCGCGGTAACCAGGTCACGTACGGAGACCTTCTGTGGGTCGTGGGTGACCAAGATGCGTCCGGAGGAGAACTTCACCTCCGCATTCTCTACGCCGTCCAAACCATTCAGCTTGTTTTCGATCTTGGCGACACAGCTCGGACAGGTGAACTCATCAGAGCGTAAGGTGGTGTTCTTCAGCGTGGCTGGGGTGGTCATCGTAACCAGGTCCTTCCATCTTTTATCGTTATGTTCCTGTGCTTGCACCTTTAAAGATACGGTCCTTTCCGGGTTACTTCCTTGACCTGGATCAAACAACGACAAATCTCTCCGACCAGGGAATTGTCCTGGAAAAGAGAGAGGGATGTGGGCGTTTTAGAGGTCGGCGACTAGGTCGGCCAGGGCCTGGTGGTTGGTAATGGCGATCCATTCGCGGCCGGAGTCGATGACACCGGTTTTCTTCATCCTCGCCATTGCCCGGGAGGCGGACTCGACGGTGGTGCCGGCCATGCCTGCCACGTCGTCGCGGCGCAGGCGGACCTGAAGCAGGCTGGATCCGTCTTGTCGGATTTGCCCGAGCTTAGCGTCCAGGTGTTGGAGGGCGGCGGCCACGCGCTGCTCGACAGTCGAGGTGATCTGTGCGGTCTGGTGTTCCCGGGACCGGACCAATTGGTCCTGCTGCATCCGTATGATCGCCAACGCCAGTTGCGGGTAGGCTTCCGCGACCTCGGCCAGGGCCTCGGCGGGCAGGTAGAGCGCGCAGGTGGTCTCGATCGCCCAGGCTGAGTCGGTGGCTGGGGAGCTATAGGTGTGCAGTGGGCCGATGACATCCCCGGGGGCGGCGATGTCGACGGTGATTTCGCGGCCATCGATGGTGTCCCGGGTGATCCGAGCCCGACCGGAGGCTACCATATAGCTGCCCTGAGCCTGCTCGCCGGCTAGGAGGATGGGATCACCCGCGGCCCAGGCCCAGGAGGTCAGATGCTGGTCAAGCTCCCTGTGCTGTAGTGGGTTCAGCTCCTTGGTCAGCGGAGAACGGGCCAGGACCTGCATGCGCACGTCCAGGGAGCACTGATGCGGCTGAGCGCAGGTGGGACGGACGGGATTGCGAGCCATAAGCCCCATGCTACCGGGCCCGGAGAGCAATGACCGCGGAAGCGGAGGAACAAAAGCCTCCGACAAACCGACAGCCGCGCGCCCTCACCACTCGCTGCCTGGGGAGTGGGCAGTGGAGGTGATGTCGGTGACGACCTTGATGAGCCCGTCCATAGACACCTGTTGTAGGTCATGGGACACCACGAGATGGCCGGGCGGTACTACCACTTCGACGCAGACCTTCCCGCGGTTCGCAGCCTGCGCGCCCAATACCGAGTCAATCAGTACTACGCCGACCTCGCGATTAATGGCTGGCTCCTCATTGAAATCGACGGCAATGTGAAATACGAGAACGAGCTGGAAGAGGTAATTCGGGCCGAACATCAACGCCAAAAGGCACTCCTGAACCAGGGCTTTGTCGTCTTACGCTTCTCTCCCCAAGAACTGCGCGAAGCTCCAGAAGACTTCATCAACACCATCGCGCGGCACTTAGCCGCTGGCCCCCGAAACCTCCACTAGATCCCCAGACCTGAAACCCGCAACCTGCAGGTGGGCGTCGCCTAGCGCTTGCCGACGCCCCACCGCCCACCAGGGAGTTTCGGGATCGAGGTCTGGGGGTTTGCGGTTGTGGAAGTTCAAACCGAGCTACCACAGCGCGAAGAAGGCAACCGCCCCGAGAAGCATCGTCCCCAGGGCAACGGCGGCGAGCGCCGCGGCCCCAGGCAGAGCAGGTGATTGAGCTCGGGCCAGGATCTCGTCAGCATGGCGAAGCTTGGCGGTGGCCAACCACAGCCCCACCGCCACCACTACCCCAACAATCAGCGCGGCCCATGGTGCAACGGAACGCACGACGAGCAAACCGGCAACGAGGCCCGCGAGCCCCGTGCGCTGCCAGGCTAAGCGGGTGCGCTCGGGTTGGAGGCCAGGATCAAAAAGCTCGCTCACGCTAGTAGCTCGCCCACCAGAATCATCAGGCCGATGATGATCACCACACCAACAATCAGCATCAACGCCGGGCTAGCTGGTAGCGGACGCCCATGGCGCATTGCGCGCTCGGAGGCACACCAGTGAGACCATGCCACCGCCGGCAGGATGATGGCGACGATCAGCATGATGACGGAGACGACGCGAGTCAGCGTGGTGTTCAGCGGCAGCTCGAAGGTCTCCAGAGCCACACCGCCGGCGATAAAGGCCAGCGACGTGCGAATCCACGCCAGGAATGTGCGCTCATTAGCCATGCTGAAGCGCGGGTCGGGTTCCTCCCCTGTTCCATACACCGAGCCCGGGAAACGTGCCTTCATCATAGGCGCTACTGTAGCGCCCCGCTCCTCGCTCCACAGTCCGAGGCGCGTATAGGCACTACATCAGCTTGGTCTTTTCCAAGGTCTCCACCCAGCCGTTGGTGAACTTCTCCAGTGGCTTGTGGAAGACCACGCCCAGAACCAGCATCGGTACGGCAAAGAGCAAGAGAGCGAACAGGGAGAGCCAGAAATCACCTTGATAGGTTCCGGCGATGGCCGCGCGGAAGGCACGGATGGTGTAGGTGGCTGGCAGCCAGGGACTAATGTTTTGGAACCACTCAGGAAGCACCTGCAAGGGGTAGGCGCCTCCCGACGAAGACACCTGAATCACCAACATGAGCACCGCCAGCGCCTTGCCCGCGTTGGCAAAGGAAACCACGAAGGTGTAGCAAATCAGCATAAAGATAAGCGAGCTAACCCAACCCGCCAACAGCATGAGAATCGGGTGCGCGGGCTCAATGCCCACGAAGAAGATGAGGCCCAGAATGAGCATCGTCGACTGCACGAGGCCAACTGCGGCAAACATTCCAAAGCGGCCGAAGAAGCGCTGCATCGGCGAGTACTTGTCCTTGTCCACCACGTCCGTGCGCACGCTCACTGCAGTCAGCAGTGCACCGACCCACAGCGCGAGCGCCGTATACATGGGCGTCATACCAGCGCCGAAGCTCTTGACTGGGTAGACCGCTTGCCTGTCGACGTCCACTGGCGCAGCAATCGCACGCGCCAAAGCATCGGGATCAGAACCAATGAGGTCCGCCAGCTTCTTGAGGTCACCGGACGCCGCAGTGGAGTCAATATCCTTCTTCAGATCGGCGAATTTGTTGGCCTTATCCTGCAGGCCAGAGGCAAGCTTCTGCACTGCGTCCTGCGCGTCCGTCAGCGAGGAGGAATCGATAGTGACGGGGGTCTTCGCGATATCCAAGTCCGCGCTCACCTGCCCCAAGGAATCCTGCAGCGCACGCAGGGATTCACGCAGGCCAGAGGTAGAAATTCCTTCCACTGCCTTCTTCGCATCGTCGAAGCTAGACAGGTCGGGCTTCGTGGGTTCAGGCGCGTTGGCCGCTGCGGTGAGGCGCGCGTGGAGAGTGCGTTGAGCCTCAATCGCCTCCTCGATACGGCCCAGCACCTTCTCCTTATCTCCGGCAGGAAGCGGCAGGGCTTCAATGCGGCCGTGCAGGTTCTGGTACTGGGCAATGGGGCCCTCTACCTGGCCGGCAAAGGTGTTGAGCGCGGCGACGCGGTCGGCGCGGGAGGTGGAGGCGTCGTCGAAAAGCGCATCAACGCGTTGACGCACCACGTCATAACTAGCACTGGTGGCATCAAGAGATTGTTGCAGGGCGTCCGTGGAAATGTTGAGTGAGGAGGACTGGACTTCCGGCAGATCCAGATCCGCCGAGTCCGCAATGCGCTGAGCGCTCTCCATGAGTGGAACCGCAGTATCGACCAGGCCGGCAAAGGAGCGCGCGGTACGCGCCGCCATATCCAGCTGTGTCTGCACGCCATCCGCGCGCGCCTGCATCCGGTCCAGGACAGCCTTGGTATCGCCCTTGTTCAAGAAATCCGACAGCGAGGTCACGAGGTCGAAGGATACGTCACCGACCGTCGTGGTGAAGGCCTCAGCAACCTGGGCCGACACGCCTTCTGCACCTTGGCCGGTAATCTTCGGCGCCAGTGCGTTCTTCTTCTCGTTCATGTAGAAGGACAATTCCGCGGGTTTGGAACCATCCGTGTAGAAGTTCATCATGTCGGTACTGAAGTTTTCCGGAAGCACGATGGCTGCGTAATACTCACCGGACTTCGTACCTTCAATCGCCTCGTCGGATGTGGTCACAACCCAATCTAGCTGCTCATTTGCACGCAATTCATTGAGCACCTGGTTGCCGACGTTGATGGGCACCGGTAGTAGATCACTTTCATAGCCGGTGTCCTTGCTAGCCACCGCCACCTTGAGCTGGCTCGTGTTGTCGAAGGGATCCCAACTAGCGAGCACGTTGAACCACGTGAACAGCATTGGAATCACGACGAGGCCCACCAGCATCACCGCGCTCATCACGTTGCGGCATGCGGTGCGCATGTCATTGAGGAAAAGACCGAGTGTTCCACGCATTAGCTCTCCCCCTCCGTGGAATCTGCGCCGATGCGGGCCGGATGCTTAATTTCGTCCTCATCCATCGTCACGAGCTTTGCCGACTGCTTGAGGCTGATGCGCAGGTATTCCAGGGTCACCGCGGCGACGATGATGAGGAAGCACCATGCGGTCCAAATGCCCAGGATCAGTGGCTTCTGGGCAGGCAGCAGCCCTGAGACCACGATGAGGATCACCACTCCGATGACGCCGGCAATGGCCACCAGCTTGAGCCAATAGCCCCAGTCGTGTGCGCGGCGGTCCAAGTCTTTCTTGAGACCACTGCGGCTATCCAGCGCCTGGATAACGTCTGCGATGCGGTAGCCCGAGCCGACAACCTGCACGTTTTCATAGTCAAAGAGCTCGGTATCCCGCAGCTCGCGGTTGAAAATGGCATTGAAGTGCGCCAAGGCCTTACGCAGCAGCAGGCCGAAGACAAAGAACAGAATGAACATGAAGGCGAGCACACCCATGTTCTTGAAATAGTGGTTGCCGTAGAAGCCACCGATGGTTTCGCGCATCGCATCGATGCCATACGTGAAGGGCAGCAGTGGGTAGATGGCGTGGAAGAAGTTGGGCAAGAGCTCAATCGGGTACAGGCCCGAGGCACCCGGAATCTGGATAATGACGAAGACCACGCAGAGCCCTCGGCCCAGATGGCCCAAAGATGACGACAGTGCGTAGATAATGCTGAGATACGCCAACCCCACGAGCACGCCTGTCAGGACGAAAGCGGGCGCGTTCACGGTCTGCACGCCGATGAGCAGATCACCCACGGTCACGGTGATGGCTTGGACGATGACCATCAAGGCCATAAGGAGGAAGCGGCCCATATAGGCCTGGCCCACCGTGACGCGGTCGAAGCCTTCTTTATCCACCTCGACGCGGAAGATCACCATGAGGACGAAGGCACCAATCCATAGTGAGAGGTTGGTAAACAGCGCCGCCATGGCGGAGCCGTAGCTGTCCACCGGGTACACGGTTTCGGTCTTCAGCTCGATGGGCTCGGCAAAGAACCTACCAATTTCTTCCGCGTCCAGTCCGGTGACATCTTGAACGACCTTGGAGTTCATCGCAACACGCAGCGAACCCACATCGCCCTGCATAGCGCGCAGGCTGTCCTGCAGGGCAAGGAGGTTGGCATCGAAATCAGACAAGGTGTCCTTCGTGGCACGCAGCTGCTGGGCCACACCATCCAAGAGACCGTCTGCCTCTTGCATGGTGCCCTTCTGGGCTTCCAGGGTGGAGCTCAAAGCACTCGCCGTAGAGCTCAGGCTGCTCATGGCGCGGTTAATCTCCGGCACGGCCGTCGTCACGGTATCGCGCAGCGTTTGCGAGGTGGCCTTAGTATCGGCCGCCGCCTGGTTGATGGCCTCCGCGCTAGCCTGCACGTTATCCGCCGCGGCTTGGGTATCCTTGCTCAGCGCACTGAGGTTCCCCACCAACTGGCGGTTGGATTCATTACCCTCATCGAGGCGCTGGATGGCATCATCAATTTCCTTGGCCACCTGCGGTGAGAGCGTTGCGGAATCGCGCAATGCCTTAAGCTGCGCAATCGACTCCGCACTTGCATCAATGGCGGTATTGGCCCGCTGCGTGGCGTAATCGAAGCGGTCACCAGCCTGGTTCAGACCCGCGGTGACATCCGCGATGGATTCCTGCGCCTGGGCGGTACCGTCCGCCACCGCACTTGCACCACTGACGAAGGCGCCGGTGGTTTTATCGGTGAAGTCCCCTATGCCTCCTTGGGCCTGTTCGACCAGGGAGGAGACCTCGGTGAGGGCGGCTTGGGCGTCGCCCAGCGCGGTGCTCACATCAGCCACCGTGGACTTGGCGCCAGACGTGGAATCCGCAGCGGCGTCAAGCTTTCCCTGGATCCGCGCGAGGTTCTCGCGGTTGCCGTCGATCTCCTGCGCGGTCTCCCCGAACGCGGAGCTGGTGTTGTTCATCGCGCGCGTGACTTTTCGCTCGAAGTCAGTACCGGTATCCTTGACGTTTTCCGCAGCAACGGTGGCCACCTGCTCCTTGAAGGCCGCGGTAATCTGCTTGTCCAGGCCATTCGCACCGGTATCCGTGATCTTCACGGCGATGGCGTTGTTCTTCTCATTAACTCGGTAGACCAGCTGCGGCTGCGTGAACTTCCCGTCGAGAATGCTCACGAGGTTTTCGCTAAAGTCCTCCGGAATCGTCACCGAGGCATACACGTCTCCCTCTAATAGAGCTTTCTCGGCTTCATCGCGCTCAAGGAATTGCCAGCCTATTTGGTCATTCTTTTTGAGTTTCTCAATGACCTCGCTGCCGACATCTATCTTCCCCGTCAGCTCGTTGTTAGCACCCTTATCCTCGTTGACCACGGCCACCTCGATGTTGTTGGTATGGCCATAAGGATCACGAAAGGCCGCGATGTTCACCCATGAATACAACGCGGGGGTGATGATGAGTCCGATGAGGATGATCCATGCCCTGGGGACGCGGCCAAGCCTGGCTACATCTCTGACGAAAATCTTCCAACTTTGGCGCACTGAAGGCAGTGTACCCGTTGAAGCTTCGAGTCTCTAACTTGCCGAAACCCATAAAGTAATTTCCATGATTAACAATTAACGATTGATATGGTTTGCTGAAACAAACCCCTCTCCTCATGCGCAGGCACCTTGTAGTGACAAACAAAACTTTTCGACACCCCCCCTGAAGTGCCCCGGGTTTTGTTCCTAGGCATTTGCCTTGTTTTCTATTCTTTCTTGGACTGGGTGACTTTCCCAAAACTCTGATTCAACCTCGGCCGGCGTCCGGTAGTTCAGCCGCTGATGGAGCCTAGACTCATTCCACCAATTGACCCACTCAAACGTTGCAATCTCGACCTCAACAACGTCGCTCCACGTCCGGGTATGGATCAGCTCGTTCTTGTAGGAG
>NZ_KV823408.1 GCF_001815935.1 Corynebacterium sp. HMSC04H06 | reverse complement strand
TGAACTGGCCCCCGAAAGTTGGACTGGTTTAATTCTAGGCGGTTAGGGCTTCAAGGGTCTGATTTCGATATTGCATCGGGGGTCAGACCCTTGAGTCGTTGTTGGATGCGTTCGGCGTTGTACCACTGGATGTACTCGTCGATCGCCTGGTTGAACTCTGCGACGGTGTCGAAGACTTCTCCGTGGTACATCTCGGTTTTTAAGTGCCCGAAGAAATTCTCCATGACCGCGTTGTCGTAACAGTTGGCTTTACGCGACATCGACTGAACACCACCGTTGTCATGAATCAGGTTGCGCCAGGACGAATGCTGGTACTGGAAACCTTGATCGGTATGCATCATCCACCCAGGCTCAGGCGCACACGTTTTAATCGTCTTAGTTAAAGAATCGGCGGTAAACGCTGTCGACGGCGATGTAGCCACGGTGTGGGCAACGATTGAACGGTCGAACAGATCCATCACCGGTGACAGGTAGACCTTGCGGCCTGCGACCCTGAACTCGGTGACGTCGCTGACAAAGACGGTATTTGGCTTATCTGGGGTGAACTTGCGGTCAAGTGTGTTGTCGGCAATGTGGCTGATCGTCCCGTTATAGGAAACATATGGCCTGCGCTGGCGGACCTTGGCTCGAAGCCCCATCTCGCGCATGAGTTTGTAGACGAGCTTGTGGTTGACCACCCACCCCTGGTTGCGCAGGTCAAGTAGCACTCGTCGGTAGCCGTAGCGATGCTTGTTACGCTCGAAGCTTCCCCGGATCGCGTCTTTGAGCACAGCGTGCTTATCCGGCTCGCTGAGTCGTTTCTGGTGATAGAAGAATGTCGACCGTGCCATGCCGGCCGCATCCAAAAGGTATTG
>NZ_KV823407.1 GCF_001815935.1 Corynebacterium sp. HMSC04H06 | reverse complement strand
CGCCCGCCGGCAGGGCCTCCGCCCCGCGCGCCCACGCCGTCGGCAGGGTGGCCCCAGCCCGCAGGTCGCCGGTCACGGTGCCCAGGAAGGCGGCCAGCACCTCCCGCTCGGTGCGCCGGGTCCGGTTTCGCCGCACGTCGCGGATCACCCACCACGCCGTCGCGGCCACTAAGACCCCGGCGACCACCACCGTAGCCCGGCCCACCCACAGGCTGACCAGCGTCACCGCGAAGACCCCGGCCAGCACGGCCGGCGCGGCGCGCAGCGGGCCCAGCCCGCCCGGCGCTTTCCCCCGGGCTCCTCCCAGGCGGGCCGCCCCAGAGGGCAGCGTGGCCCACACGCCGGCGGCCGCGGCCAAGCACCACAGGGCACTCATCATGACAGCCTCCCGGAAAGCTCGGCGGCGAATTCGGCGAAGCCCTCGCGCGGGCCGCCCTCCGCACTCCACACCACCCGCGCCCGCACCGGGTTGCCTTCCAGGAGCCCGATCTGGGCCAGCCGGCGGCGCCCGTCCCGGCCGCGCTCGGTGGTGAATACCACGTGCACCGCCGCCGCCAGCTGGGAGTGCAGCGCCGCCCGGTCCAGCCCGCCGAGGGCGGCGAGAGCTTCCATGCGGGCGGGCACCTCGGCCAGCGAGTTGGCGTGCAGGGTTCCCGCCCCGCCGTCGTGCCCGGTGTTCAGCGCCGCCAGCAGGTCCACGACCTCCGCGCCGCGGATTTCGCCGACGATGATCCGGTCCGGGCGCATCCGCAGCGCCTGCCGCAGCAGGGCGTCCATGGTGATCTCTCCCCGCCCCTCCGCGTTGGAGCGGCGCGCGACCAGGCTGACCACGTGCGGGTGGTTGGGCTTGAGCTCGGCTGTGTCTTCGATGACCAGGAGGCGCTGGGCGGCATCGGCCTCACCTAGCAGAGCCGAAAGCAGCGTAGTCTTGCCGGATCCGGTGCCCCCGACCACCAGGAAGGAGACCTGGGCGGCGACGAGATCCCGGACGACCGGGGCGACCGCCGGGTCGATGGTGCCGTTGTCGACGAGCTCCGCGAAGCTGGTCTGCGCCTGCCGCAGCACGCGCAGGCTCAGGCAGGTCCCGCCCTCGGCCGGCGGGGACAGGACCGCGTGCAGGCGCAGGATGGTGCCGTCGCTGCGCTCGAGCCGCCCGTCGGCGAAGGGCTGGGAGTCGTCCAGGCGCGCCCCGCAGCCCACGGCCAGGCGGGTGGCCAGGCGGCGGACCTCGGCATCGTCTGCGAAGCGGACCGGGACCTCCGCGAGCCCGGCCCCGGTGTCGGCGAAGACGGAGTGCGGGCCGTTGACCACCACGTCCGTGATGCCGGGGTAGTTCATCACCCGCTCCAGCGGGCCCAGCCCGGTGGTGTCGTCTCGCAGCTGGCGCAGCACGCGCAGGACCTCCACGTCGGTGATAACGCCGGCCTCCTGGCGGACCCGGCGCGCCAGCTCGGCGGGCCGGTGGAGCAGCTCCGGCTCGGCCGCCACGCACTGCTGGAGGCTGTCGATAAGCTGCGGCGGCGACGGCGTCGGCGCAGGCCGCGAGACCTTAGACATCCTGGCCCACCGCCTGCAGGATCTGGCGGCAGGTGGCCTCGATGGCGCGGGGCAGGCGCTGCGGCAGCCCGCCCATCTCCACGGCCGCGGCCAGCTTCTTACTCGTCGGCACCTGCGCGACGGCATCGGCGTGGCAGATCTTTTCGACCTCCCCGAGGCCGAGGCCCGACCAACCGCGGTCCCGGACCACCAGGTGGCAGCGGCGATTGTCCGCGGCCAGCCTGGCCACCAGCTGGGCGGCCACCGCGGTCGAGCGCACCTCCGCGGCCGCTAGCACCACCACGTGCTGGGCCTGCCGCGGCAGCAGGTGCCAGTCGCAGTCGAAGATGCTTATCCCCGCCTGCCCGCGCACGCTTTCGGAGGCGGCCTCGACGGCGGCCAGCTCGAGGCGAAACGAATCGGCCACAGCGCTGCGCGCCGCGGACAGCACTGCCACCCCGTCCGCAGTGGTCGGCAGCGCGGCCCGCAGCTCGTGCCCGGCGATAGCGCCTTGCCCCAGGCGCAGCTCCGGCCAGCGCGCCCCGGGCTGCTGCTCGAGCCCCAGGAGAAGATCCAGCCCGCCGGAGAATTCGCCGGCATCGACCAGCGTGACCGCCTCGTCTGCCCGGTGCTGGCCGGCCGTGCGGGCCAGCGCGGCCGCGAGCAGCGATGCCCCGGCCCCGCCGCCGGCACCCACCACGGCCACCAGGCAGTGCTCGGCGGTGGCCTCCTCGGGTCCGCGCATGACCTCGCCCAGGGTCTCCAGCAGCTGGCGGGACTCCGCCGGCAGGATAAACGCCGCCTCCGCGTGGCAGTTGAGCGCCGCCTCGTAGTTGAGCGGGCCCGGCTCGTTGCCCACGAAGTAGGCCGGGGCCCGGCCGCGCAAGCTGGCCACGTGGGCGGCGGTGGTCTCGTCCACCACCACGGCCCTAGCCTGGGCCGCCAGCCGGGAGATCTCGCGCGGGTCGACGGCGTGCCGGACCTCCGCGCTGGCGGCCGCCGCGGCGTGCTGGGCCTCGGGGATGAGCAGCGGGTCCGTGACCGCGATGAGGATGAAGTCAGTAATCGGTGCGTTCATGCCCCTCACTCTGGCCGGTCTGACCCACCCAATCCAGGGCGCGCGAGAATGCCTGTGAACAACCCCACAGCGCGCGGCCACGAATTAGTGGTCCGCGACACATGTCACCATCCTGGTGTGAATAACCCGGCGTTCGCCCTTGCGCGCGCTCCTGCGGAGTGTAACCATCGAGGCCAAACCTACGATGGAGTAGGTAGTTTTCCCACTCCCCTAGGAAAGCACCGGAAATTGCGGTAGATTAAACACAAACGTAACAATTGCACCACAGGAAACGACAGACACTTCAGTAACAGGATTTAAGGTCAGGATTTCACCCCTATGACTCGCCAGCCCGAACGCCTCCCCGCCGACACCACCCGCGTGGCGGCCTTCTTCGATCTCGATAAGACGATCATCGCGACCTCCTCGGCGTTCGCCTTCGGCAAGGAGTTCATGCACAACGGTCTGATTACCCCCACCGAGGCCCTGCAGCTATCCCTGGCCAAGACCAGCTTCATGATGGCCGGCCAGTCCAGCCAGCAGATGGACGCCACCCGGGACCAGCTCGCCAAGATGGTCACCGGCTGGTCCGTGGACGAGGTCGAGGCCATCGCCCAGCAGACCATGCACACCGTACTCACCCCGGCCATCTACTCAGAGGCCCGGGAGCTGATCACCTACCACCAGGCCGCCGGCCACGAGGTCATCATCATCTCCGCCTCCGCGCGCCCGCTGGTCCAGCTCATCGCGGACGAGCTCGGCGTGGACCAGGTCGTGGCCACCGAGCTCGCCGCCGAGGACGGCAAGTTCACCGGCGAGGTCCTCTACTACTGCAAGGGCCCGGCCAAGGCGGAATCCCTCGACCGCCTCGCCGAGTCCGGCCGCTACGACCTGTCCCGCAGCTTCGCCTACTCCGACTCCGCCACCGACATCCCCATGCTGGAAAAGGTGGGCAACCCCGTGGCCGTCAACCCCGACCGGGCCATGAAGAAGCACGCCCTGGAGCACGGCTGGGACATCCGCACTTTCAAGGATCCCGAGCCCCTGTTCACCCTGCCCGGGGCCAAGGAGGTCGGCATCGGCGCCGGCGTGGTCGCCGGCATCGCCGCCCTCATCGCCGGCGGCATCTGGCTGGCCGGGCGCCCCGGCCCCGCCAAGTGGCCGGCCTAGTGCCGATTTCCACTTAAGCACGGGCCTAAGTCCTGTGCTTAAGCCGCGCGGGCGATGCCCTCTGCTTCCTTGCCGCCGGCCTCCCAGGCCGCCAGGTGGTAGCGCAGCAGCGGGAAGGGATCCCCGGCGCGGTAGGCCTGCAGCGTTTCTGCGTACTGCTGGCGGTGCCGAAAGAAAAACGTCTCCGGCACCGCGAAACCGCGCGGATCCAAGCCCGTGGCGATGGCGGCGGCGCGCCCAGCCATCCGTCCCACCAGCCCGCTGCGCTCGCCGAAGCAGCCGTGGGCGGCGACCTCGGCGTGCAGCACCGCCGGCAGGAGCAAGCGCAGGCCCGGCCCCGGCGCGCTGCCAGCTCCC
>NZ_KV823406.1 GCF_001815935.1 Corynebacterium sp. HMSC04H06 | reverse complement strand
CACCACCACGGTTTTCTACCGGGTGCTTCCGCATGCCCGCATAGGGCCTTATGGTTGTTCAGCCACGGGCTGTTAGTGCATCCCGGGTGCGGGTTCTTAATAAAACTTCCTGGCCTAGTAGAATGGGCGGGTATTAGATTGCTGTCGCGATGGTAGAAACGGATTTAGGTATGTCAGACAACGAAGGTGGCCGTAAGTCTTTTGATTCCGCCGGCGGTGAGCGTCGCGGGGGTGGCCACAAGGGTGGCCGGAAGCCTTACGGGAACCGTTCGGAAGGCTCCCGGGATGAGCGCCGGGGCAACGGCGGCAACCGTGGCGGGCGCAAGCCGGCCCACAAGGGCCGCGGTGGCAAGTCCTCGTCCCAGCAGCGTCGCAGCCACCCGCAGCGCAGCGGCTTCCGCGAAGAGCGCCTGAACCAGCGCATGGCGGACCCGGATCTGCCCAACGATATTGACGTGCGCGACCTGGACCCGATGGTCCTGCAGGACCTGAAGGTGCTGTCCAAGGACAACGCGGAGGCTGTCGCCAAGCACATGATCATGGCAGCGACCTGGATGGAGGACGACGCGCAGCTGGCGCTGCGCCACGCCCGGGCGGCGAAGAACCGCGCGGGGCGAGTCTCCGTGGTGCGTGAGGTCAACGGCATTGCCGCGTACCGCGCGCAGGAGTGGAAGGAAGCCCTCTCGGAGCTCCGCGCCGCCCGCCGTATCTCCGGCGGCCCGGGGCTGATGGCCGTGATGGCCGACTGCGAGCGCGGTCTGGGCAAGCCGGAGAAGGCCCTGGAGTTGGCTAAGGAGCCTGAGGCTAAGGACTTGGACGAAGAGTCCCGTATCGAGTTGGCCATCGTTCTGGCCGGCGCCCGCCAGGACCTAGGCCAGAACGAGTCCGCCGTGGTGACGTTGTCGCGGCTCAACCCGAACAAGGACGACCGCGGGATTAGCGCCTGCCGTTTGTCGTATGCCTACGCCAACGCGCTGGAGCAGGCCGGCCGCACTGATGAGGCCAAGGACTGGTTCCAGCACACTGTCGCCATCGATGAGGGCGAGTGGACCGACGCGGCCGAGCGCGTGAAGGAAATCGGATAGATGGCTTCCCTGTTAGAGTCCCACGACTCGTTGCTGCTTGACCTCGACGGCACGGTCTGGGAGGGCGACCGCCCCATCGGCGCCAGCGTGGACATCATCAACGCCTGCGGCCTGCCGTGCGTGTATATCACCAACAACGCCTCCCGCAGCCCCGGCGCCGTCGTCGACAAGCTGGTGGGCATGGGCATTCAGGCAGACGCGAAGCACGTGCTGACCTCGGCCCAGGCCTGCCTGAACCTGGCAGGTGAGGAGTTAGCTAGCGGCGCGACCGTCCTGGTCGTGGGCGCCGAGTCGTTTAAGCAGTTGGCCCGGCAGGCCGGTTTCACCGTCGTCACCAGCGCGGAAGAGAACCCGCAGGCAGTGTTGCAGGGTTTCGACCCGTCCATCGGGTGGGCGGAGCTGACCGAGGCGGCTCTGGCTATCCGCAACGGCGCGAAGTTCTACGCCTCCAACCTGGATACCTCCCTGCCCATGGAGCGCGGTTTGGCCGTGGGCAACGGATCGCTGGTGGCGGCCGTGTCTACGGCGACCGGGGTGCAGCCGGCCTGCGCCGGCAAGCCCGCCGCCGCCATGTTCGCCCAGGCCGTCCTGGAGATTGGCTCTAAGGCCCCGCTGGCAGTGGGTGATCGCTTAGACACCGATATCCAGGGCGGCAACGCCGCCGGTTGTGACACCTTCCACGTGCTGACTGGGGTCTCCGGCGCGCTGGCGCTCATCGAAGCAGTCAAGGACCAGCGCCCCACGTTTATCGGTGAGTCGATGGGTGATATCAACCTGCCGGAGGCGCAGCTGCGCCCGGGCGCCCAGGGCGGTTTTACCGCCCGCGTCGACGGCGAGGACATTATCTTGAGCGGCGGCGACCCGGGGGCGACCCCGGTGCAGGCACTGCGGACGGTGCTCGAGGTCGCCTGGGCCATGCCACACCCGCCGCGGTATGTGCGCCCGGCCTCCGACGCGGCCGACCAGACCACCGGGGCGTGGTGGTAATGGCACGTCCCATCCCGCACGATCCGCGGCAGACCCAGGTCAGCCCTGAGGACGTAGACGCGAAGATCGCGGAGATTTTCAACGAACCGGTTGGGGACCTGCCGGAGGAAGTCGATCAACTCAACAACGCCCACGAGGTCCTGCGTGCGGCGCTGCAGGAGAACTGATGCCACCAGCACGCAGGCGGCTGGACGCGGAGCTCGTCCGGCGCAAAATCGCGCGTTCCCGGGAGCAGGCCGTCGAGATGATCAAGGGCGACCGAGTCTTCGTCAACGGCTTCAAGGCAGCCAAGCCGGCCACCATCGTGGAGCCGGAGGCCTCTATCCGGGTCGAGCACGCCCCCGAGGACGATTGGGCCTCCCGCGGCGCCCACAAGCTGCTCGGCGCGTTGGAAGCCTTTGACGTCTCGCTGGAGGGCAAGCGCGTGCTCGACGCGGGGGCATCGACGGGCGGGTTCACCGACGTCTGCCTGCGCAACGGCGCAAAGGAAGTGCTCTCCGTGGACGTCGGCTACGGCCAGCTGCTCTGGCGGCTGCAGAACGACCCGCGCGTCCATGTTTTCGATCGCACCAATATCCGCCACCTGGATCTTGAGACCATCGGCCAGCCGGCCGATGCCATGGTGGGTGACCTATCGTTTATTTCCCTGAAGCTGGTGCTGCCGGCCATCGTCTCCTGCCTGCGGCCCGGCGCTTTCCTGCTGCCCATGGTCAAGCCCCAATTCGAGGTCGGCAAGGACCGCCTGGGCCAGGGCGGGGTGGTGCGCTCGCCGCAGCTGCGCGCCGAGGTCACGCTCGACATCGCGCGTTTCGCCCAGGAGCTGGGGCTCAGCTGCCAGAACGTGTGTGCCTCCCCGCTGCCGGGACCGAGCGGGAACGTGGAATACTTCCTGCACCTAGTCGCCGATGAGGCGAAGACGCAGCCGGGGCAGGCAGAATTGGAGACAATGATCGACAAGGCAATCAAGGAGGGGCCGCAGTGAGCCAGGAAAACACGGTGGCGCAGCAGCGCGAAATCCTTTTGGTCCCCCACGCCGGCCGCAGCACCAACCTGGCCGCCACGGACCGGGCGGCGCAGCTGCTGGACGAGGCCGGCATCGTCGTGCGCGTGTGCGCCCCGGCCGAGATCCTGCCCGTCTTCCCGCACGTCCAGCACACCGCGGCGGCAGCCGAAGGCTGCGAGCTGGTACTCGTCCTGGGCGGGGACGGGACCTTCCTGCGCGCAGCAGACATGGCACGCGCCGTGGACGTGCCGGTGCTGGGTATCAACTTGGGCCACGTCGGCTTCCTCGCCGAATGGGAGGCAGAATCCCTGGACAAGGCCATCGAGCGGGTGGTCTCGCGCCACTACCGCATCGAAGACCGGATGACCATCGACGTCACGGTCACCGGACCCGACGACGAGCTGATCGGCCGCAGCTGGGCTCTCAACGAGGTCAGCATGGAAAACTTGAACCGTTCCGGGGTCTTGGACGCCATCCTGGAGGTGGACGCCCGCCCGGTCATGGCCTTCGGCTGCGACGGCGTGCTGATTTCCACGCCCACGGGCTCTACCGCCTACGCGTTTTCGGCCGGCGGCCCGGTGCTGTGGCCGGAGCTGGATGCCATCCTGGTGGTGCCCAACAACGCCCACGCGCTGTTTACCAAGCCGCTAGTCGTCTCCCCGAAATCTACCGTCGCCGTCGAATCCGCCTCCGAAACGTCGGCGGCGTTGGTTAACATGGACGGGTTCCGCGAGATCGCCATGCCACCGGGCTCCCGCGTCGAGGTCGTGCGGGGCGAGCACCCGGTGCGCTGGGTCCGGCTGGACGATCACCCGTTCACGGACCGCCTGGTGTCCAAGCTGCGGCTCCCCGTCGAGGGCTGGCGGGGCCCGCAGCGCTAACCGCCCCACGGAAGGAGTCAGTGATAGGCGTGCTAACCGATATCACCATCGAAGATCTGGGTGTCATCCACAAGTCGAGCGCCGAGCTGGCCGACGGCCTGACCGTGCTCACCGGTGAGACCGGCGCCGGCAAGACCATGGTGGTCACCGGCCTGCGACTGCTGGCCGGCGCCCGCGCGGACGCCTCCCGCGTGCGCAGCGGGGCGAAGAAAGCGGTCGTGGAGGGCACCTTTGCCACCTCCTCCCAGCGCGCGGCCGAGATCGTCGAGGAATCCGGCGGGCAGCCGGACGACAACGGCGAGTTCATCACCACCCGCACCGTGTGGGCGGCCGGCCGCTCCAAGGCCCACTTGGGCGGCCGGGCCGTCCCGGCCGCGACCCTGGCCGAGTTCACCGGCGAGGTACTGACCATCCACGGACAAAACGATCAGTTGCGCCTGCTCGCCCCGGAACAACAGCTGGCGGCCCTGGACCGCTCCGACGAGGCGCTGCCCGGCCTGCGCGAGGCCTACACCGAGAAGTTCACCGCCTGGCGCAAGCTAGCCCGCGAGCTCAAGCGCAAGACGCAGTCGCGCCGCGAGATGGCCCAAGAGGTCGACCGCCTGCAGTTCGCCGTCGACGAGATCGACAAAGTCAGCCCGGTGGATGGGGAAGACACTGAGCTGGTCGAGCAAATCCGGCGGCTCCAGGACGTCGACGCCCTGCGGGAGGCGGCCACCACGGCGCTGGCCGGTATCGACGGCCCAGAGGGCATCGAGGGGGCAGACGGGGCGCAGGCAGCCGGCGGCTACGCCGAGCAGGAGGCAGCCTCCACCCAGCTGGGGTCTGCCGCGGCGGCGCTGGCTGCCAGCTCGGATTCCCAGCTGCAGGCGCTAGGCGAGAGGATGCAAGACATCACCGCCCAGCTGGCGGATATTTCCGGCGAGTTGGGGCTCTTCTTGGGGCAGCTGCCGGCCGACCCAAACCTTCTGGAAAAGTCCCTGGTGCGCCAACAGGAACTCAAGCAGTTGACCCGCAAATACGCCCCGGACATCCAGGGGGTTATCGCCTGGCGGGACGAGGCTGTGGCCAAGCTGGGCACCATGGACGTCTCCAGCGAGGCTCTCGAGGAGCTGAAGAAGGACGTCGCCGCCGCCGAAAAGGAGATGATCGCCGCGGCGGAAATGCTTACCCGGGAACGCACGCGCGCGGCGGGGGACTTGGCGGCGGCTGTCACCCAGGAGCTGCGCGGGCTGGCGATGCCCAAGGCGCGCATCGAGGTCGCGGTCCGGCCAGCGAAGTACTCGCGCACCGGGGCGGACGAGGTCGAAATCGCGATGGCGCCCAACGACGCCGCCGACGCCCGGCCCCTGGCCAGCGCCGCCTCCGGCGGTGAGCTCTCCCGCGTCATGCTCGCCCTCGAGGTGATCCTCTCGGCGGACAATGAGGGCGGAACCATGGTCTTCGACGAGGTGGACGCTGGGGTGGGCGGCCGCGCGGCGGTGGAGATCGGCCGCCGGCTGGCCAAGCTCGCGCGCAACCATCAGGTCATCGTGGTCACCCACCTGCCGCAGGTGGCCGCCTACGCGGACTGCCACCTGCACGTGGCCAAGGAGGTCTCCGACGAGACCGTGATCTCCGGCGTATCCAACCTGGACCGGCAGGAGCGTATCGAGGAACTCGCCCGGATGCTGGCCGGTCTCGACGACACGGCCACCGGCCGCGCCCACGCGGCGGAATTATTTGACAAAGCGCAAGCGGAAGTCGCATCTTTCCGCGCGCCTTAACCACTTTTGCCCCGCGACGGGGGACAATGCCAGACATGAGTTTGTTTTCCCGCAACGACGACCTGCCGGGGCTGCACGGCGCATTGCGCGATTGCACCCCGGGCGGCAAAGGCATGAAGAAGTTCCATGCCGGTGATATTGCCGTCATTAGCGCCGCAGATATCTCCCGCCAGGAGGCCCAGGCCCTGGTGGATATTTCCCCTGCTGCCGTAATCAACCTCCACAAGTTCACCACGGGAGTCATCCCGAACTACGGCCCGCACATGCTGCTGGACGCCGAGGTGGTCCTCTTGGAGGACCTCGGTGAGGCCTTCATGTCTGAGTTCCGCGACGGCAAGAAGGCGCGGATCACCGACGACGGCACCGTCTACCTGGGTGATAAGGCGATCGGCACCGGCAAGCTCGTGGAGCGCGCCGCCGCCGAAGACGAGTTCGCCAACGCCCAGCGCGGCCTCATCGACCACATGGAGGCCTACTTCGGCAACTCCATCGAGTTCATCCACTCCGAGGGCCCGCTGCTCATCGACGGCCTCGGCGTTCCGGACGCGGGATCCGAAATGCAGGGCCGGAAGGTCGTCGTGGTCTCGGACGCCGAGGGCCACCGCGGCAAGGTCAAGGACCTGCACAACTTCATCCGCGAGTACGAGCCCTACCTCATCGGCGTCGACGCCGCCGCCGACACCCTGGTGGAGCTCGGCTACAAGCCCGATCTCATTGTGGGTAACCCGGCGGGCATTGCCGCCGAGACGCTGCGCTCCGGCGCGCGCGTGATCCTGCCGGCCGAGCCGGACGGCACGGCCGAGGGCCTGGAGCGCATCCAGGACCTGGGCATCGGCGCGATGACCTTCCCCGCGGCCACGCAGTCCGCCACGGACCTGGCGCTGCTGCTGGCTGACTACCACGACGCCCAGATGATCGTGCAGGTCGGCAACGCCGTGGACCTGGACGACGTCTTCGCCGACCGCCCGCACGCTACGCCGGCCGCACTCCTGTCGCGGGTCAAAGCGGGAACCCGCGTGGTGGACGCGGACGCCATCATCAACCTCTACACGGTCAATCGCGGCGGCGGGGGCGCGTGGCTGTGGGCCATCCTGGGTATCCTGGTCGCCTTGGCGGTCATCGTGCTGGTGGTCGGCCTTGGCGGCGACGGCGGATTCGCCGACAATCTCGTCGACACCTGGAATAACCTGGCGCTGACCGTCCAAGGGTGGTTTAAGTGAAAGGCTCTAGCTCCGTACCCGGCGGCGTCATCGCCGGGCTTGGTTTCGGCGTAGCCGCGGGCGTGGCCTTAGGTGCCCTGGTGCTGGCCCCCTCGATGGATGGGGCGCCTACCGCCAGCGGGAACAACGACAACAGTGATTATGAGAAGGCCGTGCAAGACAAGGAGATCGCGCGCGCCCAGGCTAATTCCTCCGACTCGGTCGTCCGGGAGTTTAGCTCCGAGACGGTGCGGGACACCTTGAGCGACCGCCCGGTGCTGGTCATCAGCACCCCGGACGCCGCCGACGGCGATATCCGCGGACTGCAGTCCCTGTTGCACAGCGCCGGCGCGCAAAAGGCCGGCCACCTCAAGCTGACGCAGGACTTTTTCACCCAGGACAAGGCCGACGAGCTGAAGTCCATCGTGGCCAACACCCTGCCCGCCGGGGCGGAGCTGAGCGAGGACAGGATCTCGCCCGGTACCCACGCCGGCCAGGCCCTGGGGGCGGCCATGCTCATGAACCCGGACGACGCCCAGCCGCTGGCGAGCGTTGACGATCGCGCGCAGCTGCTGCAGGCGCTGCGTAAGGCCGGCTTCATCGACTACGAGGACGGGACCATGCGCCCGGCGCAGGCGGTGCTGCTGGTGACCGGTTCCGAGAAGGAAGGCTACGCCACGGAGACGCTGGGCACCTTCGCCGAGGCCATCGACGAGGTGGGGAACAACACCGTCGTGGCCGGCCGCGTGGAGCAGGCCGCCCCGGACGGCGTGATCGGCTCCCTGCGCGGCGCCGACTCGCACATCTCCACCGTGGACTCGGTGGATCGTTCCTTCGCCCGGATGGCGGCGGTGCTCGCCGTCGCCGAGCAGCTCGATGGCGGCGACGGCGCCTATGGCTCCGCGGCCTCGGCAGAGGCCGCCGCGCCGGCCAAGCCGGAATCCAACTAGCACGAGAGGGGATACCGTGGCCCACGAATTCGCAACGCTCGACTCTGAGCTCCTCCTGGACGCTCCGATCATCGCCGTCCGCAAGGACCTGGTGTCCATGCCGGACGACCACCAGGCCTACCGCGAGGTGGTCGAGCACATGGGCGCGGTAGCCATTGTGGCACTCAACGGAAAGGACCAGGTAGCGCTTATCCGGCAGTACCGCCACTCGGTGGGGCAGCGGCTGTGGGAGATCCCCGCCGGGTTGCTCGACGTCAAGGACGAGCCCGCCTTCGACGGCGCCCAGCGGGAGCTGCAGGAGGAGGCGGGCCTGACCGCCGAGGACTGGGCGGTCTTGGCCGATATCGTGACCTCGCCCGGCTTCTGCGAGGAGGCCAGCCGCATCTACCTGGCCCAGAACCTGCACGAGGTGGAGCTGCTGGACGCTGTCGGGGACGAAGAAGCCGACATAGAACGCGCCTGGGTCGACCTGGGGGAGGCCGTCGACATGGTTTTTTCCGGCCAGGTGGTCAATTCCATCGCGGTCGCCGGCATCCTCGCCGCCTTCGCCTACCAGCAGGGTGGGCGGACCTTGCGCGGGGTCGATGCCCCCTTTGATTTGCGCCCGAACTCGATCGCGGCGCGCCGGCCCGGCCCGGACCTGAAGAAGCAGTGAGTGACAAGCGGTGAGCGATAGCCACAGCCCGCTGCGCGAGGTGGCGGATACCTGGCTCAATCACCTGGCCGTCGAGCGCGGCGCCGCCGGCAACACGTTGAGCAACTACCGCCGGGACGTCAACCGCTACCTGGAGTGGCTGGAACAGGCCGGGGTGAGTGACCTTAAGGACGTGACGACCAGCCAGGTCGAGGCCTATATGGCGGACCTGCGCCGCGGCTATGCCGGGCACCGGCCGTTGGCGGCGTCCTCGGCCAGCCGCGCGCTGGTGGTGGCCCGCGGCCTGCACAAATTCGCGGTCACCGAGGGGGAGGTGGCCGTCGACGTGGCTGCGGAGGTCTCGCCGCCTTCGACCGGCACCCACCTTCCCGAGACCCTGTCGGTGGACGAGGTTTCGGCGCTTATCGATGCCGTGCCCCAGGGCCCGGAGGCCACCGCGTTGGACCTTCGGGACCGCGCGCTGCTGGAGATGCTCTACGGCACCGGCGCGCGTATCTCGGAGCTGATGCGCGTGGACGTGGACGATATCTCCGGTGGCGACGGCATCATCAAGCTCGAAGGCAAGGGTGGCAAAGAGCGCCTGGTACCGGTGGGCTCGATGGCTCAGGCGGCCGTGGACGCCTACCTGGTGCGCGGGCGCCCGGCTCTGAGCCGCGGGCTGAGCCCAGCGGTCTTCCTCAACACCCGGGGCAAGCGCCTGTCGCGCCAGTCCGCGTGGGCGGTGATCCAACAGGCGGTGGCCCGGGCAGGGTTGAGCAAGAAGATTTCCCCGCACACCCTGCGCCACTCTTTTGCCACGCACCTGTTGGAGGGTGGCGCGGACGTGCGTACCGTCCAGGAGCTGCTGGGGCATTCCTCGGTGACGACGACGCAGATCTACACCCACGTCAGCGCGGATTCCCTCCGCGAGGTGTGGCGGACAGCCCATCCGCGCGCGTAAAATCAACCAAATAGCCTTGACTGTGACGGTTGGGTGTCGCCGCGTTACGGTCTAAGGGTAATGTGTTAATTACAAGCGTGTAATTGCTAGTTGCGGTACCGGCGTTGCGTGGCGCGCTAGCTAGTCAAGGAAGCAGGTGTGACTGTGAGCGACGATGGTCTGTTCGATGCCTCTGAGGTCGAAGTGGGCTTGACGGGCCGGCCGGTTCGTGAGCTGCCCGAGCCCGCCCCCCTTGATTCCCATGGGCCCGCGACCATCATCTCCATGTGCAACCAGAAGGGCGGGGTCGGCAAGACCACCTCGACCATCAACATGGGGGCGTGCCTCGCGGCGCTCGGCCGCCGCGTGCTCTTGGTGGACTTGGACCCGCAGGGCGCGCTCTCGGCGGGGCTGGGGCTGACCCATGACGAGATTGAAGACACGATCTACGACGTCATGCTGGACAGCCAGATCTCCATTCATTCCGCCATCAAGCACACGGCCGTCGACGGCCTGGACTTGGTGCCCGCGAACATCGACCTGTCCGCGGCGGAGATCCAGTTGGTCAACGAGGTCGGCCGCGAGCACACCTTGGCCCGGGCGCTGCGCCCGGTCCGCCGCGACTATGATTTCATCATCATCGACTGCCAGCCCTCGCTGGGCCTGCTGACCGTCAACGCGCTGGCCTGCTCCCAGGGCGTTATTATCCCGATGGAGTGCGAGTTCTTCTCTCTGCGCGGCCTGGCGCTGCTGACGGACACCGTGGAGAAAGTCTCCGACCGCATCAACTTCGATCTGGAAGTCCTGGGCATCCTGGTGACCATGTTCGATCGCCGCACCAAGCACGCCCGCGAGGTGATGTCGCGGGTGGTCGAGTACTTCGGGGACAAGGTCTTCGACACGGTCATCACGCGCACCGTCCGCTTCCCGGAGACCTCCGTGGCCGGCGAGCCGATCACCACTTGGGCGCCGAGCTCACAGGCGGCCTCGCAGTACCACAACCTGGCGCTCGAGGTCATTGAGCGCACCAGCCCGTCGCGTGGCTAAGAACGAGGCCGCGGTAGCCGAGGCGCCGGCGGGGGAGCCGGTTCAGCCCGAAATCACCGGCTTCCGGATCGCGCTGGATAACTTCGAGGGCCCCTTTGACCTGCTCTTGCAGCTCATCCAGTCCAAGAAGATGGAGGTCACCGACCTAGCGCTGTCGGAGGTGACCGACGAATTCGTCGAATACACCCGCGCCCTGGGGCAGGACGCGGACTTGGACGAGACCACGGAGTTCCTCGTCGTGGCCGCCACGCTCTTGGATCTCAAGGCCGCCCGCCTGCTGCCGCGCGGCGAGGTGGATGACCTGGAGGACCTGGAACTCCTCGAGTCCCGGGACCTGCTTTTCGCGCGCCTTTTGCAGTACAAGGCCTACAAGCAGGTCGCAGACGAATTCGCCGAGTGGCAGCGCCACGCGCAGCGGCGCTACCCGCGCGCGGTCAGCATGGAGGAGCGCTTCGCCGATCTCTTACCCCCGGTCCGGCTTGGCCACAGCCCCGCCAGCTTCGCGGAGCTGGCCGCCAGCGTCTTCCGTCCGAAGCCGCCGGAGGAAGTCGGCATCGGGCACGTGCACCAGGTGGCCGTGTCCGTGCCGGAGCAGGCCGGCAAGATCATGGACACGCTCAAGCTGCTGGGGCAGGCCCGGTGGATGAGCTTTGCGGCCCTGACCCGGGACTGTACGGTATCCATGCAGGTGGTCGGCCGCTTCCTGGCGCTGCTCGAGCTGTATAAGGCGAAGGCGGTCGACACCGAGCAGCCGGAGTCCCTCGGCCCGCTGTCGGTCAGCTGGACCGGTCTCGACGTCGACCCCGCCGTGGTCGCCGCCGCCAACTGGGACTAGGCGGCAACCACAGCGGGGTACTGGGGCAGTCTTTAAGGGCGCTGCTGGATGAACTCGAGCACCTCGGCGGGCAGCTGGCGGTCGGCGTAGACGCGCACGTCCGGCTCGTCCGGGTTGTCCTCGGTGCCAATACGGCGGCCCTCCCACATCTTTTCCAACCCGAGTTTTTCCGCGATGCGCGAGGAGGCCGGGTGGTTAGTGGTCACGCGGATGGTGATCGGGGCGTCCGAGTGGACGCGGCGGGCGGACTCGATGGCTTGCTTGGTCAGCTCGGTGGCTATCCCCTGGCCCCAGTGCTCCGGCAGGAGTCGGTACTTGATGTCCCAGAAGCCTCCGGCGCCATCGACGAATTCGGCGCCGCCCACGCCCAGGAACTCACTGGGGCGGTCGCGGTAATAGGCGCTCCACGGGCCGAGCTGGTGCTGTGACCAGGAGTTGCTGGCCACCTCGGCCAGCGCGCGGGTGGTCCGGATGTCCATGTGGCGGGCGTTGGGGCGGTGCGTCCAGATACGGCTGTCGCCGTATACCTTGTGGGCTTCTTCCACGTTGGCGGTCGACAGCGGGATGAGGAGTAGACGGTCAGTTCGTGTGATTGTATCCATGACACCATGTTATGCACATCACATCGACTGTCAAGTGTGGGCGCATTAAGGATTGATAAACTTTTGGCCCGCTCGGGGCGGACAGGAGCGGGGGACTAGACTGTGGCGCATGGATTTACCCATGATTTCCCAACAGCGCTCCCGCCTGGAGTCCATCCTGCTGGTGCTGGACGCCCCCGCGCCGGTGGAGCAGCTCGCCGCGGCGCTGAACGAGGAGACCACGGTGGTCAGCGACTTGCTTCGGGAGCTGTCGCAGGAATACGACGCGCGCGGCTCCGGTATCGACGTGCGCGAAACCGCCGAAGGCTGGCGGCTATACACCCGGCCTGCCAACGCCTCGGTGGTGGAGCGCTTCGTGCTGGATGGCGCACAGTCCAAGCTCTCCCGCGCCGCCCTGGAGACCCTGGCCGTCGTGGCCTACCGTCAGCCGGTCACGCGCGCCCAAGTCGCCGCCGTGCGCGGCGTGAACGTCGACGGCGTGATGCGCACGCTGACCCTGCGCGGGCTCATCCGGGAGTTGCCGGAGGAGGACTTCGAAGGCTCCGCGCACCGCTACGAGACCACCGAGCTTTTCCTCGAGCTGCTGGGCATCGATTCTCTGTCCCGCCTGCCCGACCTGGCCCCGCTGCTGCCCGACGTCGACGCCATCGACGAGGAGTACTAGCGCGCGGGCCCGAGCACTGGGGCTAGGGCCCTTGGCCTGCTCGCGGCGTTTAGCGTGGCCTGCGGGCACTGGGGTAGCATGGCGGGGTACCTAATCAACTGCATATTTCGAAAAGGATGCACCTGTGAATCCACCCGCTCGCCGCGATGGCACACCGGACAAGAAGGAGCGCGTCGACGAGATTATCGTCTCAAACGCGAAACCGGCACGCCACCAGCACGTTTCTAAGAAAGACCGCGCCGCGACCGCGCAGTCGGTAGCCGAAGAACTGGGCGCCGACTGGCTGTATGCCGGCCAAGACTCCGCGGATTCCGCCGCGCCCGCCCAGCAGGGCGAGCGCCTCCAGAAGGTCCTGGCGAAGGCCGGGGTAGCCTCGCGCCGCCACGCCGAGGTCCTCATTGAAAAGGGCCGCGTCGAAGTCAACGGCAAGAAGATCACCCGCCAGGGCGTGCGCGTCAACCCGAACGTGGACATCATCCGCGTGGACGGCACCCGCGTCAACGTCAACGAGGACATGGAATACTTCGTGCTCAACAAACCGCGCGGGGTCCACTCCACGATGTCGGACGAGATGGGCCGGCCCTGCGTGGGCGACCTCATCTCCGAGCGCGTGGCCGCCGGCCAGCGCCTCTTCCACGTCGGCCGCCTCGACGCGGACACCGAGGGCCTGCTCCTGCTCACCAACGACGGGGAGCTGGCCAACCGCCTGATGCACCCCAAGTACGAGGTGCGCAAGACCTACCTCGCCACGGTGCTGGGCGAGGGGGACAAGAAGCTCGTGCGCGCGCTCAAGGAAGGAATCGAGCTCGACGACGGTGTCGCCAAGGCTGACTTCGTGCAGGTGGTGGACAAGAACCAAGGTTATTCCCTGATCCGCCTCGAGCTGCACGAGGGTCGCAAGCATATCGTGCGCCGTATGCTCAAGGCCGCCGGCTACCCGGTCCAGCGCCTAGTCCGCACCAAGATCCACACGGTGCAGCTGGGCGAGCTCAAGCCGGGCAAGATGCGCGCCCTCAACGACAGCGAACTAACCAGCCTGTACAACGAAGTGGGGATGTAGATGTTCAGCAATATGCCCAACGACGGCCTGCTGCTGGCCGTGGATGGCCCGTCCGGCACCGGCAAGTCCAGCACCTGCCGCGAGCTGGCCAAGCGGCTCGCGGCCAAGTACGTCGACACCGGCGCCATGTATCGCGTGGCGACCCTGGCGGTTTTACGCGGCGGCGTGGACCCGGCCGATGCCCCCGCGGTCATCGAGGCCACGAAGGATCTGCCGCTGGAGGTCTCCGACGACCCGGACACGACCGCCGTCTTCCTGGGAGGCGAGGACGTCTCCGGCGAGATCCGCGGTGACGAGGTCACCCGCAACGTCTCGGCCGTCTCCGCCATCCCCCAGGTCCGCGACAACTTGGTCGCCCTGCAGCGCAAGCTGGCCCACCAGGCCCACCGCGCCATCGTGGAAGGCCGCGATATTGGCACCGTAGTGCTGGCGGACGCCCCGGCGAAGGCCTACCTGACGGCGAGCGCGCAGGTGCGCGCCCAGCGCCGCCACGATCAGAACCTCGCCGTCGGCCGCGAGTCCGACTTCGAGGCGGTGTTGGCCGACGTCGAGCGCCGCGACGCCGCGGATTCTTCCCGCGCGACCTCGCCGTTGCGCCCGGCCGACGACGCCGCCGTCATTGATACCTCCGAGCTCACCCTCCCTGAGGTAGTAGAGCGTTTAGTGCAGCTAGTAGAGGAGTCCCGTAATGACTCATAACCCCAACGACAACGGCGCCGGCAACGGTCGCGACAACGCGCCGGAGACCGAGACCGAGTTTTACTCCCCGCACGGGCAAACCCCGGGCACCGAGCCGGCCGAGGAGATTTTAGAGCGCGATCCCCACGAGGGCTGGGCTGCGGCCGATTTTGATGCCGAGGAGTTCGACTACGACTTCGACGAATCCGAGTTCGGCGACGCTGACTACGGCGAGGACGAGGACCCGGAGACCCCGCTGACGGAAGAAGAGTGGGCCGAGATCGAGGCCGCCTACGGGATGGGCGGCCAGCAGTACGACTCGGAAGCCCTGTGCACCGTGGCCATCGTCGGCCGCCCGAACGTGGGCAAGTCCTCCTTGGTCAACCGCTTCCTGGGCCGCCGCGAGGCCGTGGTCGAAGACCATCCGGGCGTGACCCGCGACCGCGTGTCCTACATCGGCGACTGGAACGGCCAGCGCTTCCTCGTCCAGGACACCGGCGGCTGGGATCCCAACGTCAAGGGTATCCACGCGGCCATTGCCCGCCAGGCGGAGGTGGCCATGGAAACCGCCGACGTCATTGTCTTCGTGGTCGACACCAAGGTCGGCATCACCGAGACCGACTCGGTCATGGCGCGGCGCCTGCAGAAGTCGCAGGTCCCGGTCATCCTGGTGGCCAACAAATTCGACTCGGACAACCAGTACGCCGACGTCGCGGAGTTCTACGGCCTGGGCCTGGGCGATCCGTGGCCGGTCTCGGCGCAGCACGGCCGCGGCGGCGCGGACGTCCTCGACGAGGTCCTGCGCCTGTTTCCGGAGACCCCGCGTGCGCATTCAATTACCGCCGGACCGCGCCGCGTGGCGCTGGTGGGCAAGCCGAACGTGGGGAAGTCCTCGCTGCTGAACAAGTTCACTGGCGAGAACCGCGCCGTCGTCGACAACGTTGCGGGCACCACCGTGGACCCGGTCGACTCCCTGGTCCAGCTGGACCAGCAGCTGTGGCGGTTTATCGACACCGCCGGCCTGCGCAAGAAGGTCAAGAACGCCCAGGGGCATGAGTACTATGCCTCCCTGCGCACCCGCGGCATCATCGACGCGGCCGAGGTCTGCGTCATGCTCATCGATGCCTCGGAGGAGATCTCCGAGCAGGACCAGCGCGTGCTCAACATGGTGCTCGAGGCCGGCAAGGCCCTGGTGATCGCCTTCAACAAGTGGGACCTGATGGACGAGGATCGCCGCTACTACCTGGACCGGGAGATCGACCAGCAGCTGGCGCACCTGCCCTGGGTCACCCGCATCAATATCTCCGCGGAGACCGGGCGTGCGCTCCAGAAGCTGGAACCAGCCATGATCGAGGCCCTGGAGAGCTGGGATCAGCGCGTGACCACCGGCCAGCTCAACAACTGGATGCGCGAGGCGATCGCGGCCAACCCGCCGCCGATGAAGAATAACCGCCTGCCGCGCGTTCTCTTTGCCACGCAGGCCTCCACGCAGCCGCCGACCATCGTGCTGTTTACCACCGGCTTCCTGGATGCAGGCTACCGCCGCTACCTGGAGCGCAAGTTCCGCGAGCGCTTCGGCTTCCACGGCACCCCGGTCCGGATTGCGGTGCGCGTGCGCGAGCGCCGCAAGAAGCGCTAGGCGCGGCGCAGCAGGAAGGCGTCGGTGCGGTAGCGCAGCCGCACCGCGTCGTCGTCACTCAGTCCGGTGTGCTCGCGCAGGTACCAGTTGAGGTTGTGCGTCATCCGCTGGTGGATCTTGTCCCCGTTGCGCAGCCAATAGGCCCGGGTGTGCATGAGCTGGTGCAGCTGCGCGGGGTAAAGCTCCTGTGTAAAGGTCGTGCGCAACTCCCGCTCGATGGTCCAGGGCGCGGCTAGGGCCGGTAAAAAGCCGGGCTTCTGGACGTCGCCGCTGTGCATGATGCGCGCAAGCCGCAGCAGCCACGGATCATCGGTGACATCCAGGGTGTTCCACACCAGCAACACGTGCCCGCCGGGGCGGACTATCCGGTCGAATTCCGCGCAGGCGGCCGGCACGTCCACCCAGTGCCAGGTCTGCGCCGCCGCCACGGCGTCCACGCTCGCCTCCGGCAGCGCGGTGGCCTCGGCCTTGGCCCGCCACACCGGAACCGCGAGGTTTTCTTCCAGCACCCGCGCCATGTCGGCGGAAGGGTCGACGGCCCAGACGCGCTCGACGCCAGGGGTCGCGGCCAGCTGTTCCGTGAGCTTTCCGGTGCCTGCCCCGATATCGACCACGGTGGCGTGGTCGGCCAGTAGCTTCGCGACCTGTGCCGGATAGGACGGGCGCACGTCGTGGTAGGTTCCGGCGCCGTGCCCGAACGCCCGGGCTGTGGCCGTGCGGTGGGCAGCCCCGCGGAACTCGGGGCCCTCCTTTTCCGAGGGCGGGCGGTAGGACGGGAAATTGCGCGGGTCAGGCTGTGTGGACATCGCTAATAAACTTACCTGTTTCTCATGTTCCCTTATAGGATGGATCCCTATGTCATCTCTTCCAGCACCCGGCGACAAGCGTTGGCTGCTGAAAACTGTCTTCTCGCAGAAGCAGCGGACAATCCCGGCCGCGGTGCTCATGGCAGTGACCTTCGTGTGCAACGGGCTTACCCCGGTGGTCGTCGGCAAGGCCGTGGACGACGCGATAGCCAGCAGCTCCTTGCGCTCGTTGGTGGTGTGGGTAGCGGTGCTTATCGGGCTCTTCGCCGTCAACGCCGCGGCGAGCTGGTTCTCCCGGGGTCTGTTTAACTGGGCGATGTTGCTCATCGCCCACCAGCTGCGCATGGCGGTCACGGACCGGATTACCCATCCACGGGGCATCGGCGGGCGGCGCCGCACTGCCGGCGAACTGCTGTCCATCGCCTCCACCGACACCCAGCGCGTGGCGAACGCCGTGTTCATGACGGTTTTTCCCGTCGCCGAGGTCGTCTCCATCGTCTACGTGGCCGTCATGGTGGGGCTTATCTACCTGCCGCTGGGCCTGGCCGTCCTGCTGGGCGGACCCATCATCGTCTGGTGCTCTCTGACGGCGGCGCGCCCGCTGCGCAAGCGCTCCAGCGTGCGCCAGGCGGCCCTAGCCCAGGCGGCCGCCACGGCCACCGACGTCGTGGAAGGTCTGCGCATCATCAAGGGCATCGGTGCGGTCGATACGGTACGGCGCCGCTACGCGGAGGCCTCCGATAACGCTTACGACAAGACCATCTTTGCCAACGCCGCCCAGGCGCGACTGAACGCGGTGACCACCGGCATCGGCAGCTTGTATGTGATCGTCGTCGGCTGCGTGGCGGGTTGGCTGGCGCTGCAGGGGTACCTCAGCGTGGGCGAGCTCATCACGATCATCGGCCTGACCCAGTTCATCATCACCCCAATGACCATGCTGGGCCGCAATATCGCCTCGCGCTGGGCGGCCGCCCAGGCCAGCGGGGCCCGGATCGTCGATCTGCTGAACCAGCCGCCGGAATTCGCCGCCGATGACACCGCCGAGCTGCCGGCCCTGCGCCCGGGCATCCACGTGGAGACCGGCGAGGTCCCGGACTACCTGGCGCGACTGCCGCGGGAGCGCTACCTGGTGGCCCCGCACCAGGCCGATATCTTCGACGGGACCGTGGGCAGCAATGTTTCCGCAGACGCCGAATCCGCCGCCCGGGCGCTGTGGGTGGCCGCGGCGGAGGACATCCCCGGGGGCCACGACCGCGAGGTGGGCGACAACGGCGGGCACCTGTCCGGCGGCCAGCGCCAGCGCGTGGCCCTGGCCCGCGCCATCGCGGCGGACCCGGAAGTCCTCGTGCTCATCGAGCCGACGTCTGCGGTGGACTCGGTCACCGAGGCCACCATCGTGGAGCGCATCGCGGCCACCCGCGCGGACAAGCCGACGGTGGTCTACACCTCCTCGCCGGCCTGGCTGGCCCAGGAGGTGCGCGCCTAATGCGGTTCCCGAACGCCACGTGGCCGCAGGTGCGCCGCTGCGTTGCCGACAACGTGAAGGCCATCCCCGGGGCGGCCTGGCGGCTGGTCCTAGCGCTGGTGGTCTTAAGCGCCGGCGCGGCCGCCAACATCTTAATCCCGATCTGGTTGGGACGGATCGTCGACATCGTTATCGCGGGCGAGCCGCAACACCTGGGCGGCCTGGCAGCCCAGCTGCTGGGCGCGGCTGCGGCCGCGGCGATCCTGGCAGCGCTGGGTTTCTACCTCATCTCCCGGGTCACGGAGAAGATCATCGCGCAGCTGCGCCTGCAGATGGTCTCCACCGCCGTGGGCCTGCCTACCCACCGGGTCGAGGACGCCGGGACGGGGGACCTGGTCTCGCGCTCTACCGACGACGTCGCGGAGCTGTCCGCCGCGGTCACCGAGACCGCGCCGGTGCTGAGCAATTCGGCCTTCTCCATCGTCGCCACCGCCATTGCCCTGGTGACCCTGGACTGGCAGTTCCTCTTGGTGGTCGCCTGTGCGGCCCCGCTGTACTTCTTCGCCGCGCGGGCCTACCTCAAGGTCGCGCCCGGTCGTTACGTGGCCGAACGCGAGTCCATGGCTACCCGCGCCCGCCGCATCCTGGAAGTCATCCGCGGCAACGCGACCGTGCGGGCGTTCCACCTGGAAGACGAGATGCACCATAAGGTCGGTCAGGCCTCCTGGCAGGTCGTCGAGCGCGGCTACAGCGCCCGGCGCACCATGATCACCCTGCAGTTCTGGATGACCCTCGTCGAGCTCGTCATGCTGTCTGCCGGACTCATCGCCGGCTACCTGGCCACGCAGTCGGCCGGCCTGAGCGTCGGCGCGGTCACGGCCGCCATGCTCATGCTCATCCGCCTGCGCGGACCGCTGCTGGGTCTCATGCGCATCCTGGACACCGTCCAGTCCGGCTACGCCTCCCTGGCGCGCATCGTGGGCGTGGTCATCGACCCGCCGCGGCCCGTCACGGCCGCGGGCGCACCCACCAGTCGCGGCGAGGTCGAGATGGAAGGCGTCAGCTTCGGCTACGGCGACGGCTGGGCGGTCGAAGACGTCAGCCTGCGCGTGCAGCCGGGCCAGAAGATCGCCCTGGTGGGCGCCTCCGGCGCGGGCAAGACGACGGTGGCCGCGTTGGCGGCCGGCCTGCGCGTGCCGGACGCGGGGCACGTCACCGTCGATGGGGTAGAGGTCTCCGCCCTTTCGGACCGCGCGAGCGCGTCGTCCGCCTGGCGCTGATCTCCCAGGAGGTCCACGTCTTCTCCGGGACGCTGCGCGAGGACCTCGCGCTGGCGGCTCCGGCGGCCACAGACGCCCAAATGCAGGCCGCGCTCGACCGCGTGGGCTTCCCCGAGCTCCCGGACGGCCTCGACACGGAGGTTGGCGCCCGGGGTCAACAACTGGACCCGGTCGCCGCGCAGCAACTCGCCCTGTCTAGGATCTTTTTGTTGGATCCAAAGGTGGTTATCATGGACGAGGCAACCGCGGAGGCCGGTACCTCGGGCGCGGCGGTGCTCACCGACGCGGCCCAGGCGGTCACCCAGTCCCGCTCCGCCCTCGTCGTCGCGCACCGCCTGGATCAGGCCTACGATGCCGACGAGATTCTCGTCATGGATAGCGGGCGGATTATCGAACGAGGCAACCATACACAACTAGTCGCCCGCGGTGGGCAGTACGCCCGCCTATGGGCCGCATGGAAGAAAGGCCGGGATAAAGCGCAGTGAAACCCATCCTCCGCGCAGTAGCGGCAGTCACGGCGACCGCCGCCCTAATGGCCGGGTGCTCCTCCCAGGGCACCCCCGAAAGGGACGCGGCGGCTCCGAGCTCTAGGGAGCGCATCGATCTGGGCATCCCGCGCTCGGCCCCGCTGGACGGGCCAGAGCCCGGCAGCTTCACCGAGATCAACCTGCCCTCGGGGCGCACCTACGTGCTCGCGGTGCCGGAAGACTATGACCCGGCCAAGAAGTGGCCGCTGTTGATGTCCTTCCACGGCTGGAAGGAAACCAGCTGGAACAACTTCAAGTACACCGACTTCCGGCACGCGGAAGCCATTTCTGTCTACCCGCAGGGCAAAAACGGCGCGTGGGCGCCGGCCCCTTATGCCGACACCAAGGGCTCCGAGGACATCGCCTTCGTCGAGGACATCCTCGACACCGTGCGCGCCACCTACACCATCGACGACGAGCGCATCTACGCGACCGGCATGTCCAACGGCGGCGGTTTCGTGGCCTACCTGGCTTGCCAGATGCCCGGGACGTTCAAGTCCATCGCCAGTATCTCGGCCGCCTATTATGAGGCGATCCACAACAACTGCGCCGATCAACCCGTCGGCCGCCTGGACCTGCACGGGACCAACGATCCAGTGGTCAAGTACTACGGCGGCAAACGGCACGGTACCCGCTACAACTCGGTGGTCGATGTTCTAGCCCACGACGAGGAGCGCAACCGCTGCAGCTCCCGCATCCGGACCGAGCGCCTGGCCAACTCGGCCCTGCTGCAGACCTGGAGCGGCTGCGAGGAACCGCTCCAGCACATCCGGATTGGCGGCGGCAAGCACGTCTGGCCCGGCGGCGCCTATGACAAAGACGCCCATGTTGGCAAGGGCTTTGCCACCGACAAGGTTCTCGACTTCTTCGGGATTCCGGGCCGCCCCGAGGGCACCCGCGATACCTAGCCGCCAAGCGTAGAAGCCGCGCTCTTAGCGCGGCGTGCCACGTGGGGCGCGTTTAGTTGAACAGGCCCCAGACCGCAGCGGAGATGGTGATGACGCCGAAAACCACCACGAACCAGTTGGTCCAGCGGCCGCGGAAGCGCTTGAGGGCATCGATGCGGTAGATGGCCCAGATGGGCATCAGGTAGAGGATGGCCGCAATGAACGGGCCGCCGATGCTCTCGATAAGCCCCAGGATGTCCGGGTTCAGGACGGCGGCAATCCACGTGGTGATGAAGATGAGCGCGTAGGCGATGTTGGTGATCTGCTGGTGCGTGGTGCGCTCGGCCAGGGAAGGAGAGACCTTCTTGAGGATGTAGCGCGCGCCCTCGGTGGTACCCAGCACGTGGCCGAAGTAGGAAGAGATGATAGCCAGGATGGCGATGACCGGGGAGAGGTAGGCCAACACCGGAACGCCGGAGATATTCGCCAAGTAGGACAGGACCGGGATGTTTTGTTCGCGGGCCTCCTGCAGACCGTCCGCGCCCAGGGCCAGGGTGCAGGACCAGACGAAGAACATGGTGAACACGGTCAGCATCAGCGCGGTGGCGAACAAGACCTTGGAGGCGTTCTCGTGCGACTTGATGCCCCACTGGCGCTGCATGGCCAGGGAGAACTGGGAAATGGCCGGGGAGTGGTTAAAGGAAAAGACCAGCACCGGCAAAATCATGATGATCCCGCCGATGAGCGCCAGTGAGTTGCCGGAGTCGACCTCCATGAAGCTTTGCAGGTCCCACTGCGGGATGAGGTAGATGGACACGCCCGCCAGGCACAGGATGAGTGGGTAGACGATGAACTGGGTCAAGTAAAGCATCAGCTTCTCGGAGAAGGCGAAGACCAGGGTCATCGCGCCGATGAGAAGGAAGGACAGTAGCGCGCGGTTAATGTGCGGCCCGTTGAACTGGTTGACGATGAAGGAGTCCACCGTGTTGGTAATGGACACGCCGTAAATCAGCACGATGGGGTAGATCGCGAAGAAATACAGCACGGAGATGACCAGACCGATCTTCTGGCCGAAGTAGTCGGTGACGACGACCGTGATGTCCTCGCCCTGGCGCGGGGAGACGCACATGATGCGCGCGAGCGCGCGGTGGGACAGGTAGGTCATGGGGGCGATCAAGATGGTGGCAATCAGCAACGGCCAGAAGCCGAAGCTGCCCGCGTTAATCGGCAGGAAGAGGATGCCCGCTCCCACGGCGGTGCCGAAGAGTGAAAAAGCCCAGCTAGTGTTGACGGTCCGGCCGGATGCCTGGGCCGGGGCAGAAGAGGTCATGAAAAGATCTCCTTGTAGGGGAGGTAAACGGTGCAATCGACATCAGCAGCGTAGGAGCCACTACTTTGTGGATTACGCTAACACTTGGAAATAGGCCTGTTTGCTCTTTGGAAACAGAAGAATTCTCACCCCTCCTTTTGGGGGTAAATTCCTCTCGATACGGCGACGCGGCGGGTGTCCCTAGGCTGGGACAGTTCCGACTGTAGGGCGGGTGGTTATCAAATTGTTGCGCTCGCGCGGTGGGTGAGTGGCAAGGAAGTCGGTACGATCGGTAGCGGCCGGTCAAACGGTCCAGATAAGTGAAGATTTAAGCAGTCAAGATACTCGAGACTATTAGGAGTAAAGACAATGGGTTTGATGGACAAGGCTAAGGACGCACTGAACTCTGACAAGGGCAAGGAAGCCACCTCTCAGGGCCTGGACAAGGCTGAGGACTTCGCCAAGGACAAGCTGGGCGAGGACAAGTCCGACCAGATCTCCGACGTCCGCGGCAAGGTCGAGGACCGCCTGGGCACCGGCAACGACGAGAACAAGGGCGAGGACGAGAAGTAAATCGTCTAGCACCTTAAACCGCCGTGGCAACGCTTTGGTCACGGCGGTTTTTGCATGCTTAAGCGAGATGTTAACTGTGCTACTTTTGGCCAATTCTAGGGTATGCCCGTGGATTTAACCGCTCGGCCAGCGACTGTGGCTATGTCTCAGGAGGAGAAGCTCCGTTCTTCCAGCCACATCATGGACCTGGCGCTCATCGGCGTGGTGAAATCCATCGGCCTTGATGTCCCGGAAAACGCACGCTACCGGCACCACTAGGTGCTAGCCCGCTGGCCAGAGCGTGCCCACGCGACTGGTCTGCACGCAGATGGGGGAGGCTGCCTCGGGCAGAGCGACGGTGAGCTCGGTCCCGCCGCCGGTGACTTGGACGAAGACTTGGTTGAGCCCGGCGCGCAGGGGCACCTCGGTGCGCTCGCCGTCTAGGCTGATCCCCGCCGTTGCCTCCGCGCCGGCCAGGTAGTTGAGCTCCACCACCCACTCGCGCTCCAACAATGGGCCGTCCAAGCGCAGGGTTTGTTCCTGGCCAGCTCCAATTTCTTGCCCGCACTGCTCGATGCCGGCGGCTCCGGTTCCGGAGCTAGGCTTGGTATCGCGTTCGGCCGCGGCCTGGATGGTGCTGCGGGCGGGGTGGAGGTCGGCCGCGCGGATTCGGCCGTCGCCGCCTACGATGCCCGGGTGCTCGGTCCAGGCGGCGACGGGCGCATCCGGCAGGATCTTGCTCAGCCGGTTGTCGGGGTAGGCGACTGGCAGCAGGACCTGGGTGTCGATCTCCTGGTCCAGCTGGGGAGTCTCCCGCGCGGCGAGCTGGCCGTTAAGGGTCCGGAAATACTCGCGGGCCGGCTGTTCGGCCCAGGACGCTGAATAGCTGAGAGTGCTAGCGATGCTCAAGGCGCCAATCACCGCGCCCAGGGCGAAAAGGATTCTACCCGGCCAGGTGGTGGAGTCCAGGCCGCGGAAGGCGAGTGCCGTGGCGATAACCAGCAGCACGCTGACCTCGGAGAAGTGGCGCAGCGTCTGCACGATCTCGAAGGCCGTGTCCTGGCCGCCCCGGCCCAGGCTGACCGCGAGTAGACAGGCGGCCACGTAAGCTGCGCAGGTGAGAAAACCTGCTAGGCCGCGGCGGTTGCGTGCGCTTAGTACCACGATGGCGGCCGCGACGAACACACCGACTACCACCATGGCGGTAACCGGGGTGGCAAAGGGAGGGCCCGGGTGCCACCTGTCCCACCCCAATGGGCCGCCGGCCGCGGCCAGCAGGAAGCCCTGTAGGAAACCGTGCCTTAAGGTCCCTGCAAGCCCCAGGCTTTCCGCGCGGGGGAGGTCGACCGCGAGGATGTAGATACCCGCCCAGACCACGGCCACCCCGAGGGAGGGGAAGATGCTGCGCCGGCACCCCAGGAGGAACCAGCAGAAAGCGAGGAAGGGCAGGGCCAGCAGCATGCGCTCGCTGAACAGGCAACCCACCAGCACGCAGAGTGCGGCGCCCCACC
Source organism: Corynebacterium sp. HMSC04H06 (assembly GCF_001815935.1). Lineage (GTDB taxonomy): Bacteria > Actinomycetota > Actinomycetes > Mycobacteriales > Mycobacteriaceae > Corynebacterium. Next base: position 126,792 of record NZ_KV823406.1, on the reverse strand, counting down.
CGGCCACGTGCGTCCTCGGACGGTCATTGCTGCGGGCTCGAACCACGCGGGCTCCACCGAGCACGCAGGCGGTCGCCGTGGCCATGGCGCCTTCCAGCGGGAGCAGGTTGATTGCGGCTGAGAGCCAACTGGTGGCTGGTAGGTTCAGCGGTGACAGGCAGTACAGGGCGAAGGCCAGCAGCACCGGCCAGCCGCCCCGTAGGCGGTGAGCGAGGAATGCCACCGCAGCGATAGCCACGGCATTGAGCAGGCCCAGCACGCACAGCGCGGCGGCCCAATTGAGGTCGCCGGCGCCCGCCACCAGCCGCATGATTCCTCGGGCGGCCGGCATGAGGTGTCCGTCGTGCGGGGCCATCAGCGCTGTCTCCGGGGCCTGGGCCATAAGGATGAAGTCATCCCAGTAGAACCAACCGCGGGCGGCAACCCCCATGCGCACTAGCCAACCGATGATCCCAATAGCCAGCAGGGGCAACAGCTGGTGGCGGCGAGTACGCATAATGACGGCTATTCTAACCGGCCCTGGCGGCCCCGTTGCGGCGACTCGGCCGCGAAGCGCCCTGAAAATGGGGCGGTGGCGGCAGTGGGAATGAAAAGGCCCGTGCCGAAGCACGGGCCGAGAGTCTTTCGCGAAACTACCCACCCACCAGCAAGGACCCGCACCACAGCGATGGTTTCCGCCAGTTTCCGTGGCCGGTTCCGTCGATTGATGGGCCGCGTCGGTGTCGGAGGCGGGTTGATGGCAGGAGGTTAGTCCTCTGTCCTACTCCAACTCGCCAGTCTCATTCGCCGCGGCCATGATTTCAGCCAAGGTGGAAATCACGTTGCGTAGCACGTCGCGGTCGGTGGTAAGCAGCGCGTCGCGCTGTTTGCGTTGTTCGATGCCGTCGAAGATGGCGCTGGTGGCTTCCTGCTGGAACTTGCGCGAGCGTTTGAGCTGCTCGCGGTTGTTCTCTTTGCCCAGACGCACCGCTACTGGACTGGAGGACAATGTTCCCCAGGCAGCAACAATCATCTGCGCGGTTTCATCACTGTTGACATCTACACCTGCCATGGAGAAGATGTCGTTGACTTTTTCAACGGCTTCGTCAAAAGCCGCGCGTAGTGGGGTTTTCGGCTCACCAAGACGAACCGTGAACTCAGGGACATTCAACGGTTCTAGTTCACTGTTCCTCACGCTATAGTCTTCCTCTACGCCGCTCTGGGCAATGGCGACACCGGCTAGGGTGACACCTGTCAGGAAGTCTTCATCGTCGTCGAGCTCGGTGATGTGCAGGTTCGGCTCCAGCACGCTACACAACATGGCGCGGCGTGACACGTCACCATCGGCGTAGGCAATGATCTGGGAGAGGAACTCGTAGGCGTGCCGATATTTGAGGACGTGTGCCCTGAAATCTTTGGCGCGCTCGCGGGTGTCCTTATCGGTGGAGTTTCGGTCTGAGCGCCAGCGGTCAAGAATCGTATTGGCCGCACCGCGCAGATTTTCTGAGTCCTCGCCTGGCATGTAGGCTTCGGCAACCTTATTCATCTCGTCGGAGTCGTAGTACCCCGCGGTATCGAGTTCATCTGCTAGCGTGTGCAGGGAATTAGGGTCAATGTCGGTGTCAATTACCGCGCCCTGGTAGTAGCGCTTGAAATCAGCCTCAATGAGTTTGGGATCATTGACGAAATCGACCACCATCGGGGCAGGCTTCTTCGGATAAATTCGGTTCAGGCGTGAGAGTGTTTGCACCGTTGCGACACCAGAGAGGTGCTTGTCCACATACATCGCGCACAGTCGCGGCTCGTTAAATCCGGTCTGGAACTTGTTAGCCACAATGAGCACGCGGTAGTCCTGATCGTCGTCTTTGAAGGCGCGCTCTACATCGGATTCGCCGTTCATGCTGACTTCGGTGACCGGCTCTGCTTCGTCCTCCATACGCACCGCGTCGGAGAACGCCACGAGCGAGTGAAACTCGTAGCCTTTTTCGCTGATGTAGCGGTTCATCTCACGCGCCCAGTGCACTGCTGCCTTGCGCGAGGAGGTCACCACCATGGCACGTGCCTGGCCGTCGAGGTGGTGGGCCACGTTGCGGCGGTAGTGCTCTACAACGACCTCAACTTTTTGTGCAATGGAGGTCGGGTGCAGGCGGACAAAACGCACCATGTCGGAGACTGCTTCGGACTGATCTACCTCTTCGGTTCGTCCCAACTCGTCGCGGACTTCCGCCCACATGGTGTAGGTGGAGTAGTTGGTAAGCACGTCCATGATGAAGCCCTCGGCAATGGCCTGACCCATCGGGTACGTGTCGAAGGCGATGTAGTGGCCGTCCGGGGTCTGGGTGCCGAACAGCCTAAGGGTCTTGCCCTTCGGCGTGGCCGTGAGCGCTACAAAAGTCATGTTTGATGCGGTAGCGACTGCTTCCTGGCGCAGCTCTAGCAGGTCATCAGCGGTGTAGTCCTCCGAATCATCTAGCTCAACCTCAGCGAGAAGCTCGCGCAGCGCCGAGGCGGAGGAACCAGTCTGTGAAGAGTGCGCTTCATCTGCAATCACGCACCAGTTGCGGCCCTGAATATCCGGATCATCATCGAGCAGTGAGAGCACGTACGGGAAGGTCTGTAACGTACAGGTGATGATGTGCCCGCCCTCTACCAGTGCTTCGCGCAGCTGTGGCGACTTAGCACCAGAGTTTTCACCGACCGAGACCACCAGTCCGCGCGATGCCGCTAGTGCCTGCATGTCCTGGCGAATGTTGGTGTCGAGTGCTGTGCGGTCGGTGACCACGATGACGGAATCAAAGGTCTTGGTGCCGTCCTCGGCCACCTGCCTAATTAGGCGGTGCGCAAGCCACGCAATGGTCTTTGTCTTGCCTGAGCCTGCGGAGTGCTCGATGAGGTAGCGCCCGCCAGCGCCACGCTCGGCGACATCGGTGGTGACTTTCTCCACCGCGCGCAGCTGGTGGAAGCGCGGGAAAATCAAGGTACCTTTCGCACCGCGCTTGGACGTGGAATTCGGCTCCCATACCGCGAAGTCGCTCAAGATGCGCAGCAGTAGCCTCGGCTGCAACACCTGCTCCCACAAGTAGGACGTAGCTGACTTATCCGCAATCGGCGGGTTTCCGCCTGCGCCGTCATGTCCCTGATTAAACGGCAGGAACCTCGTCTCGTTGCCGTGAAGCGCGGTGGTCATGTACACCTCGTCATTCGACACTGCGAAGTGAACCAGTGCGCGCCCCGGCAGGAGTACGCGGCGATTCTTTGACGGCACACGATCCTTGCGGTACTGCTTTATCGCATGAGCCACTGACTGCGTGTTGTCCGTCTTCAACTCAAACGTGGCTACCGGAATGCCGTTAACCGTGGCAACGAGATCCAGTGTCTCGCCGCTGGTAGTGTCAAAGTGAACCTGGCGGATAATGCGCAGGCGGTTGTCCTGTGCTCGCTTGGCAGCAGACACACTGAGCGGATTAGCTGGTGGGAACGCCACCATGGGGCCAAAGGTGGCTGAGCGCGCGTTAGGCTGCGCGTACTTGAAGCCCTCGCGCAGAGTACCCAGCAGGCCGCCACGGATGCGTCCGGTCTGTGCGTCCTTGCGCGTTGCGGATTCGAGCCGCTTGGCGACGTACTCCAGCAGCAACCTCTCCGCATTCTCCCGCGTTGCTTCAGGGGCATCCTGCGGTACGGCTTTGGCGTAGTCCTCTGGGTACTGGGTAGAAAGCCAGTGCAACACATCAGCCGGGGAACAGCCCCAGGCGTGCATCCCAGCTAGTGTCCTTCATTCCCGGTTCATAAATCCAGCCGCTGGATTGCAACGACTCGCAGATGGTCTCTTCCAGGCGCTCTTCGCGCATAATGTCACGTTTAGGCATGAGGTTCGTCCTTGTCGTCGAGTGAAGCAGGAATATCAATCTGTCCAGTCACCGCCGCCGAAATCACTGCCGCGCGGCGCTCCGCCAGCAAGTCCCGCAGCTTCGTAATATCTTCCAACATCGAATCAATCTCAGCGGTTTCACGGTCGATCTCGTCGGCGATGCGGCGCTGTTCGGCGAGGGGTGGCAGGGGAATTTCAAGTTTGTATAAAGTCTCTCTCGTTATTTGAGGTTGAGCACTGCCGGAGACGATTAATTCATAGTCGGAGACTTCAAGCGCAAAACGCATAAACATTTTATTAATGTACTGAGTTCTAGGCTTTATTACCATTGCATTACCCGTGATCCAAGAGAATGGCGGCGTTATATTAACAGCACCACAGGTCGCGCCACGACAGGCTACAGTAATCTCGGAATCCTCATGGTTGTAAAATTGATAATGCCCAATTACGCCATTTGCACCATAAACAGGGAATTGCCCATCGCTGCGCATTTCCTCTTGGGAGATAGTTTTAGGCTGGTACGCAGAAGCGACTCGATCTAGTTTAATTTTGGGATAGCACCGAAAAGGGTCACTTTCGCCTTCTACTTTTTCTCCACTAACCATTGAGACGATGGCACTATTGCGTCGCTCCGTCAGCAGCCGCTCCAACTTATCCAAATCGGCGCGCATGCCGTCGATCTCGGCGGTCTCGCGGTCTAGGTAGTTAGCGATGGCGCGCTGTTCGTCTGGCGTGGAATTGGGAAGTGGATAAGACTCCACGAACTGTGTGCTTATACGTTTCAAACCTCCGGTGCCTTGTACAGAAGCCCCTGCGAAACCCAGAAATTCAGTCCCTACAAGCAGGTAAGCTAGCCAGCGGGGGTCAGTGCTAGGACGAGCACGAACGGTATAGACCTCAGTGGAAGCAACACCCAGGTTGGTGGTGATGTCGGCAATCATGGTTCGACCGTGTGTCACCGTCGGTGTGACCTTAGGCAATAGGAGGTCTCCGCGCCTAAACGGCGTATACCCCGTCAGACGAGTCTCCCAGTTGACGATTTGAAAGTCGTTGGCTGCGTACGTCGGCCAAACGTCTTCAAGGGGGATAAAGGACACTTCAGCGTTGCGTGTGAGGCTTGCGAACTCCGGCGTGGGCGGTGATACCTCCGCGAATTTCCACAGGGGTGCCAAGCGCTTCATCTCACTCTTCACTTCCTCACCTGCCCGAACTTGCCCATGAGACGGCCCATGACCTCGGCTACGTCAGCATCGATCTCGGCTAGGGGGCGCACGGGTTCGGGTTTGTAGAACACGCGCTTAAATGGGATCTCGTAGCCGGTGACGGCCTTGGTTTCATCCCAAGTGACATCGGGTGCGAAGGGGAGTACTTCGCGCTGCATGTGCTCGTCAATGTCTTCGGTCAGTGGCACGCGCTCGGTCATGGTGAATGACGGGTCGAGAACCGGGTCGCCCTTGCGGTCAACTGCTGGCTCTGCGTCTGGGTCGGGGATGGCGATGGCCTTGGAGATGGCGTCGATAAGCGTAGCGGGCATCTTCACGCCGTGTTCCTTGGCCGCGGCCTTGAGCGCGTCCGGCAGGTCGTTGTAGGAAGCGTTAGCCACCGCGCACACCACGTCGGCGTGTTCGTTAACAGCCTGCTTGTGCGCTAGTACCTCAGCAATTGCGTCGTCGGTGACGTGGACTCCTAGTCGTGCTTGCTTGGTCACCTTCACATCGCGGAAGCCCAAATCATCTGGCGTGAGTACTTTCGACATCTCGCTGTCGGCAAAAGTGCTGTAGGCCTCTAGCACCTTGGCGCGGTCGGCCTCGCGCATCTCGCGGCGCTTGTCGCCCAAGCCCTTGTCTGGCACAGACCAGCACGCGGAGGCGTCGATTAGCTGCACAAAGCCCTTCCGGTGGTCTTCTTTGTTGGTGTCCAGAATCCAGATGTAGGTGGAAATACCCGTGCCGTAGAACATGTTGGTGGGCAGCTGGATAATCGCGTCCACCAGGTCGTTTTCTAGCAGCCACGCGCGGATCTGGTCGGGGCCTGAACCGGGGCCTCCTGTAAACAGCGGAGAGCCGTTGGATACCACTGCACCACGTCCCCCGGACCCGTTCTTGCCTGCGGGCATGAGCTTGGAAGCCACGTGAGAGAGGAATAGCATCTGGCCGTCGCCTTTATTGGGCAGGCCGTGGCTAAAGCGCGAACCAGGTACCTTGGCCTGCTCCTTGACTGATGGTTGTTGCACTGACCAGTCAGAGCCAAACGGCGGGTTGGATAGGATGTATTCGAACTGCTCGCCCTCATACAGGTCTATCAGCAACGTGTCACCGTGGCGGATCGCGTCTGGTTCACCGCCTTGAATGAGTAGGTCGGCCTTGCCAATGGCGTAGCCGGTGGGCATGAGTTCCTGGCCTGCAAGGTTGACCTCAATGTTGGGGTTGAGTTCCTTCAACGCGCGCTCGGCCACGAGCAACATGCCGCCGGTGCCCGCGGTAGGGTCGTAAACGGTGCGTGAGGCACCCGGCGAGGTTAGGCCCAAGTCGTCGGATTCAAAGAGGATGTCCACCATGAGACGGATCGCATCGCGCGGGGTATAGAAGGCACCCGCAGCTTTGCCCTTGGTGTTAAAAGCGCGGTACATGACGTGCTCGAACAGGTCACCCATCTGTGCGTCTGGTAGTGCCTCCACAGACATGTCGATGGTGGAGAAGTGCTTGACCACCGGCCATAGGCGACCAGCTTGGTCAAGCGTGCGCATCTTGACCGCAAAGTCGAACGCGTCCCAAATATCGCGCACGCTCTGTGAGAATGCCCCGACGTAATCCATGAGGGAGTCGAATACGTGGTCGTCGGTTTCCGCGATGCGAGTCAAGTCCAGCCGCGAGGTGTTGTAGAAGGACAATCCGAACTGTGACTGTACTTCCCAGTCCAGGTAGGCCTCACTCATGCCTTCCTCGTGCAGCTTGGTGGCAAGGTCTACAACCTTGTCCTTGGTGGGTGCCAAAATGCACTCCAAGCGGCGCAGGACGGTCAGCGGCAGGATGTAGTCACCGTAGTCCTCGGGTTCTACGATGGAGCGCAGGTACTTGTCGGCGGTGTTCCACACGACGGACTGATTCAGTTCAGCTGTACTCACTGTTGAGGTGTCCTTTTGGGTCTGAGAGACAGTTTCGTCTCATAACCCTAGCTGGTGGTGGCGACATTTAGGCCGAGGGTGCCTCCGTTTTGGTGACACGTCCCCTTGGGGACTGGGCAAAAGAGAAGCCCCAGCCGCAGCATCGCAACACTGCTGGGTTTCCTTCATCGCCTAAAGCTAAGCCTGTAGCTACAGCCGTTCGATGTCTACCTCGCCGTCGAGAACCCTCGGCTCGATGTCCATGTGGATCCCGCGGTAGGGAAGTAGCGCGCGGATAATGTCGTGGGTGATGTCGATGCCTGGGGGGGGCTGGTTCGTCCCGCAGCAGGTGGTGCAGGCTAGGGCAGTAGTCCACGCCGGGAAACTCGTCTGTGGCTGCGGGAACGCACCCGTGCGGGTCAAAAGTGGTGCAGCGAATAATCAGGTCGTCATGGACGATATTGGGCAGGTTGATGGTAAGTCCTGGTGTGGTGGCGGACATGTCTGCAACCGTGGCCTCGTGTACAGACCGGGTAAGCGGGATGGGGCCGCGGGCAGTGTCACCGCCCTGGATTCGGGTGAGTCCCGCGCGGTGTCCACCAGCGTCGGCAAGGGTGACAAAGGTGCCCCGCTCGCAGGGTGGCGGTGATAAATGGCAGGTCGTCAGCGGTGGCTTCGCGGATACGCAACCGCGCCCGACGGTGGTCACGCTAGACCGTTAAGGCCGCGTATGGGGCACGCGCAGGTCGCGGGCGCGGCTGCATAAGACCAACTGAATTTCCTTCTACATCTAGCTCGGAAAACCGTGTGGGGTTCCGGACTAGAAGTCGTTTTAGAGGGGACGAACCATGTTGTGTTTCTTATTGTTTATGGACGCCAAGGAGTCCACAACGACTAGACCCACCGCGTTGGCGCGGTGGGTCTATCTGTCGGAGACGGTGTCACAATTGATTGAAGCTAGATTCGCAAAACCGTCGCCGGATATTGTCGGACTAACAGGATTTGAACCTGCGACCCCTACACCCCCAGTGTAGTGCGCTACCAAACTGCGCCATAGTCCGCCGTTGCTTGTTGCAACGTTGACTAAGGTTACAACAGTGTCATTGCGCTCGTCGAATCGCCTGCACATCCGGGGTGAGGGCGGGCGGGAGCTTTGGGTCTAGGGACCTTGGGGCTTAAGCGCCGGTGGTGTAGATCCACCGGCCGTCGGTGCGGCTGAAACTGGAGCGCTCGCGCTGACTTCCGGTCGCCGCGCCTTTGTAGAAGGCCTCGAACTCAACGATGCCCTTGTCATCCAAGGGCCCGCCGGCCACGGTGTCGAGGATGTCGAGCCGATAGAAGCGGACGGAATCATCGGCGAGGTTAAGCTCGCTGGGCCGAGTGAAGGGATCCCAGGTCGCCAGCAGGTAGTCCTCGTTGCCCGTGACGAAGGCGCTAAACCGCGAGCGCATGAGGGTCTCCGCGGTCGGCGCCGGCTTGCCGGCGTGGTACTGGCCGCAGCATTCGCCGAAGGTCAACCCGGTGCCGCAGGGGCAGCGGGAGTCATCGGCTAAGGGGCGGTGGGTGCTCACTTATCCTCATCCACCAATCGGGCGTTGCTGATGAGCTCGAGGATGTCGGCCTGGCGGGCCGCGGAGAGCAGGGCCTTTTCCTGGCCGGCGTCCAGATCCCCGAAGAGCTTGATGGAACGGGTGAAGTTGGCGCCCTCGCCCTGGGTGACGGTGACGTGGACATCGTCGAGCTTCATGCCACGGGCGGCGGCCTTGACAGCCTGGGCCGTGCCGGCGGCAATCGCGGACATCAGCAGGCCCTCCGGGGTAAAGCCCTGGCCCTTGCCGCCGTCGGCCTTGAGGCGGTCGGAGGTTACGGAGCGCTCGTTGTGGCGCACGACCACACCCATCTTGGTGCCGTAGGCCAGGTGGGCCTCGGCGGCATCCGCCGCCACCGCCGGCGGCTGGTTATCGGGGACGATAAACTGCTCGGCCCAGGCGCCGATGAGATCGGCGGCGCGCTGGGCGGCGCCCTGCTTGGTGATGAGGTGGTCGGCCTTGTCTAGGGCGACCAGCGACTTCGGGTAGCGGGTCACGCGGAAGATGTTCTGGGCGTTGTCAATGCCGACAGTCTGGTCGATGGGCGAGTGCAGCACCATCAGCGGCTTGCGCAGCTTGCTCAGGTAATCGACAGGGTTGGTCTCCGCGAGGTCCTCCAGGAAGCCGCGCGAAATAGTCAGCGTGCGCCCGCCCAGCACGACGTCGACGGCCCCGTTGGCATCAACCTCGCCGATCTTGTCGGCGTAGTGGAGAACGGAGTGGGCCGGGTCAAAGGGCGCGCCGATGGTGGCGACGGCGCGCAGGGACGGGATGCCGGTGGCGGCAGCCGCCAGGGAGGCCGCCCCGCCCAGGGAGTGGCCCATGAGCAGCTGCGGGGCGTGGTAGTTGTCTGCCAGCCACTCCGCCGCGGCGTGGATATCGGCGACGTTCTGGTGGAAGGTGGTGTCCGCGAACGCGCCTTCCGACTGGCCCAGGCCGGGGAAATCGAAGCGCAGCGTGGCGATCCCGAAGTCGGTGAGCTTCTTCGAGGTACGGGATGCACCCGGGGTGTGGCGGGAGCCGGCGAAGCAATGGGCAAAGATGGCGAAGGCTTCCGGCGGGGTATCGGGGAAGTCTATTGTCCCGGCCATCTTCAGGCCGGTGGACGACGGTAAGGTGACGTTCACTGATTGCATGCCTATAAGGATAACGAGGCGACTGCGCACGAGCTACTGCGGGTTTATTAGAGTTGAAGGGACCGACGTTCGAGGAGGATGCCACACAACCATGGGCGCATTTGATTGGTTCTGGAAAGCGATGGGCGCGCAGTCTGAGCGCAACGATAAAAAGTCGAAAGCGGTAGTAACGAGCGCGGAAGATTCCGTGGCCCAGCTCCGCGAGCTCGACGACGCGGCGGTGGCCCAGGCCGGCCACGACGCCATCCGAAACGGGGAGGTCGCCGACAAGCCGGCCTTCCTGGCCGCGCTCGCCGTGGCTGCGGAGCGCCGCCTAGACATGTCTCCCTTCAACGTCCAATCCCAGGCCGTGCTGCGCCTGCTGGAGGGCGACGTGATCCAGATGGCCACCGGCGAGGGCAAGACCCTGGTGGGAGCCATGGCCGCCACCGGCTTCGCCCTGACCGGCAAGCGCGTCCACGTGGTTACCGTCAACAACTACCTGGCCGGCCGCGACGCCGAGTGGATGCGCCCGCTCGTCGAGTTCTTCGGCCTGTCCGTGGCCCCGGTGACAGAGAAGATGACCTCCGCCGAGCGCCGCGCCGCCTACCGCAGCGACGTTATCTACGCCCCGGTCAACGAGCTGGGCTTCGACGTCCTACGGGACAACCAGATCACCGCCCGCGAACAGACGGTGCAGGCCCGTCCCGACGTCGCGCTGGTAGATGAGGCGGACTCCGTGCTCGTCGACGAGGCCCTGGTCCCGCTGGTGCTGGCCGGCTCCGAGCCGGGGCAGGCGCCGACCGGGCAAATCACCGATGTGGTCGGGCATCTGACCGAGAACAAGGACTATATCGTCGCCGAGGACGGCCGCACGGTCTCCCTGACCGACGAGGGCGCCCAGCGCGTGGAGAAGGCGCTGGGGATCGACTCGCTGTACTCGGAAGAAAACATCGGCACCATCCTGGTCAAAGTCAACCTGGCGCTGCACGCCAAGGCGCTGCTCATCCGCGACATCCATTACCTGGTGGCCGACGGGCAGCTGCAGCTTATCGATGCCTCCCGCGGCCGCGTCGCAGACCTCCAGCGGTGGCCGGACGGCCTGCAGGCCGCGGTCGAGGCGAAGGAGGGCCTCGAGGTCTCCGAGGGCGGGCGCATTCTCGACACCATCACGCTGCAGGAGCTGATGCGCCGGTACCCGACGGTCTGCGGCATGACCGGCACGGCGGTCGAGGCCACCGACCAGCTGCGGCAGTTCTACAACTTGCGGGTCTCGGTCATCGACCGGAACGAGCCTCTGGTCCGCGAGGACGAGCCCGATCGCATCTACTCGACCATCGCGGAAAAGAACCGGGCCATCGTCGGCGAGATCCAGCGGTTGCACGCCGCCGGCCAGCCGATCCTGGTGGGCACGCACGACGTCGCCGAGTCGGAGGCACTTGCCGCCGCCCTCGAGGAGTTGGGCATTCAGGTCAACGTGCTCAACGCGAAAAACGACGCGGAGGAGGCCCGGATCATCGCCGAGGCCGGCGAACGTGGGCGCGTGACCGTGTCCACCCAGATGGCCGGCCGCGGCACGGACATCCGCCTGGGCGGAGCGGAAGAGGCCGACCACGACGCGGTCAGTCAGCTGGGCGGCCTGGCCGTCATCGGCACCTCGCGGCACCGCAGCTCCCGGCTGGACAACCAGCTGCGCGGTCGTGCCGGCCGCCAGGGGGACCCGGGCCGCAGCGTCATCTTCGTCTCGCTGGAGGACGACGTGGTCCGCCAGGGAGGCGAGGACGAGACCCTGTCGGTCCGGCCGGATGGGGACGGCCGGGTCGAATCCAAGCGCGTGCGCGATTTCGTGGCCCACTGCCAGCGCGTGACAGAGGCGCAGCTGCTGGAGATCCACGCCCAGACGTGGAAGTACAACCAGCTGTTGGCCGACCAGCGCGTTATTATCGACGAGCGCCGCGCCAAGCTTCTCGACACCCCGCAGGCGTGGGAGGAGCTCGCCGAGCGAGCCCCGCAGCGGGCCGCGGAGCTGACCGAGGCCGGCGTGAGCGAGGACGCGCGGGTGCGCGCTGCCCGGGAGATCATGCTCTACCACCTAGATCTGGGCTGGGCCGACCACCTAGAGCACCTCGACGACGTGCGCGAGTCGATCCACCTGCGGGCGATCGCCCGTGAAACTCCCATCGACGAGTACCACCGCATCGCCGTGCGCGAGTTCAAGGACCTGGCGCAGCGCGCGGTCGAGCAGGCGGCGGAGACATTCCACACAGTGCCGATCGACGAGTCCGGGGCGCACTTGGCGGACGCCGGCCTGGCGCGCCCGAGCGCCACCTGGACATATATGGTCTCGGATAACCCCCTCGCGGGGGCAGGCAACTCCGCCTTGAGCAGCATAGGTAATCTGTTTAAGTAGACGGCCGCCCGCGCGTCGCGCGAAGTCGCTATTATTGGAATAGTTAATTGAGAGCCACCAACCGGAGGTAAAACAATGAGTGAGAACAACGGCACCTCGGAGCCGCAGGTCGAGACTACCTCGGTCTTCCGCGCTGACCTGCTGAAGGAAATGGAAAACGGCGCGGCGGCAACCTCGGAGTCCGGCGCCACCAGCGCGGACCAGCTGCCGGAGGGCCAGGCCTTGTTGGTGGTTAAGCGCGGCCCGAACGCTGGCGCCCGCTTCCTGCTGGACCAGGACACCACCACCGCCGGTCGCCACCCGGAGGCCGACATCTTCCTGGACGACGTGACGGTTTCCCGCAAGCACGCCGAGTTCCGCAAGCAGGACGGCCAGTTCGAGGTCGTCGACGTGGGATCGCTCAACGGCACCTACGTCAACCGCGAGCCGCGCAACAGCCAGGTTCTTGAGGTGGGCGACGAAATCCAGATCGGCAAGTTCCGTCTGGTATTCATTGCTAACCAAGACTAGGGTCCGTAGCACATTTAGGACTAAGTCCGCACCGCGCGGAAGTTTTGGATCCCGGCCCCCGACCCCCGGGGACATCCCGCAGTGCCGGCTCGTTGTGGCACGCAGGGTTTAGCTCTGTCTGCCCGGCGGGTTGCTGCGACCGCGCGTTAACAACCGTTCGTTTTAGGGAATTGGCGAGTAAGGCACAGTGAGCGCAGTACCAAAGAAGACCCAAGCAGCAGGACAAGCTGCCAAGAAGGCGAAGACCATGTCCATCGGCGTGGTCCTGGGGAAGCTGAATCAGGAATTCCCCGAGGTCACCGTCTCCAAGATTCGCTTCTTGGAGGCCGAAGGGCTTATCACGCCGCAGCGTACCGCCTCCGGCTACCGCCGCTTCACCAATGACGACGTGGAGCGCCTGCGCTACATCCTGACCACCCAGCGGGACAACTACACCCCGCTGAAGGTCATCCGCCAGCAGCTCGAGGCCATGGACTCGGGCGAGGTGACCGCGATTGTCAGCGCGGGCCAGACCGAAACCCTGGTCAGCCCGGACAAGTTCCGTGCCCCAGTTGCCACCCGTCTGACCGACGGGGACATTGCCGAGCAGGCCAACTCCGACCAGAAGACGGTGGCTCACCTGGTCAAGCTGGGCCTGCTCGCGCCGGACGAATCCGGCTACTTCACGGCTGACGATGTCGCCGTGGTCCAGTCGGTTGAGGCGCTGCGCGCCTTCGGCTTGGACGACCGCCAGTTCAAGAGCCTGCGCAACAACGCTCGCCGGCAGGCGGATCTGATCTCCCAGGTCACCAGCCCGGTAGCAAACTCGAAGTCGGATACCGCTAAGCTGCGGGCGGAAGAAATGTCGCAGCAGATGACCGCGCTGGTGGTTTCCCTGCACGCCACCCTGGTCAAAACGGATCTGCGCAAAGAGTTTTAGTCGATTGGCGTCGCTTCATTGGCGGCGCGGAGACAAGGAGGTCGCGTGGCCCGGATAGCCCTAGAGTTTTTGGGCATTCACATGCTCGAGCCGGAGGAATTCCTCTGTGCGCTGTTCCGCTGGAATGCGGGGGAGCGGGTCGTGCCGGTGTGGATGTCGCCCATCGACGGCGCCCGCGTGGTCGCGCACCTGGGCGGTGCGCAAAGCCGCCGGCCGAACACCCATGAGCTGCTCATCGACGTCCTCGCCGAGCAGGGCGGTCTGGAATCCGCCGTCGTGACCAGCTACCACGAGGGAGTTTTCATCCTCGAGCTGACCACCGGCGACGGCGCGGTCCTGGACGCGCGCATGTCGGACGCGCTAATCCTGGCCGATCACTTCGACGTCCCCATTGAGATCGAAGAGGAAGAACTCAACCAGGTAGCGGTCTTTGTGTCTCCGGAGGATCTGCACCACTACGTGGGGGTGGAGGGCACTACCCCCGCCGGGGAAAGCGGCGAAGACCTCGGTGGTGCCGCGGATCAGCCGGATTCGGCCTCCGGTGACGCCCAGGCCGACGCGGATTTCTCCGCGATGATGCAGGAGCTTGGTATGACGGAGGAGGATTTCCAGGCGCTGGACTCGGACGATTTCCGCGAGTCCGGGCGGGATTCCGCCGGTGAGCGGCCTGAGACCACTGAGGCTCCTGATTCGGATGAGGCAGAAGATACTGATGTGACGCCTGATGAAGATGGGGAAGAGGGGGGCTGAAGGTTTCTAAGTAACAGGTGTGAACTGTGGTGCCCTTGAGTTGAGGAAAAGTCTAAAGTTAAACTCGAGGTTTAAGTTTCGGCGTGTTACGCCAGATAACGCTTGACTCTTACCTAGGCTTGACTTTAAATAAAGCATTAGGGCTTCCCCCAAACTTCAATGGAGTAATTACGTGAGCATCGAAGAAGAGATCTACGCACACGAAAACAACGGGACTTACGTTCAAGAGTCCCTGTTCGACCTCGGCCCGGACGAGCAGGTCGGCTACCGTGTTCCGATCGCCTGCCAAGTCGCCGGCATCACCTACCGTCAGCTGGACTACTGGGCGCGCACAAACCTGGTCAACCCGTCCATCCGCACTGCCCGCGGTTCCGGCTCCCAGCGCCTGTACTCCTTCCGCGACGTGCTGGTTCTCAAGATCGTCAAACGCCTGCTGGACACTGGCATCTCGCTGCAGAACATCCGCCTGGCCGTGGACTCCCTGCGCGACCGTGGCGTCAATGACTTGGCTGAGCTGACCTTGGTCTCCGACGGCAAGACAGTCTACGAGTGCCGCTCTAACGACGAGGTCATCGATCTGCTCTCCGGTGGTCAGGGCGTGTTCGGTATCGCCGTCCCGGGCATCATGAAGGAACTGTCCGGCACCATCTCCTCCTTCCCGTCCGAGCGCATCGACAACGAATCCAACGTCGTCGGCCTCGACGAGCTGGCCGCCCGCCGGCAGCGCAAATCCTCTTAGCACGCTCGCTCAAGGCCCGAGACTCCCGGGCTAGTACACGGGCTCCCCAGCCGTCGCTCACGCGGCCGGGGAGCCTTTTGCTGTGCCTCTACGGGTGCGGCTGGCACCGCGCACTCCTAGCCGCGTATGACGAAACCGGGAGATCTGCCGTCGGCAACGTAGACAGCGGCTACCTAGACGAAAACCTCCGCCCGCCGCTTCGGAAGGGGGGCGTTTGGAAGCCCGAAACCATTGGAGGAAACGAGGAAGTCGCAGTGGGAATAACTCCGGTGTATAGCGATAGCGTTCTAGCTGACTACTTAACGCCGGCGGCAGTGCTGACGGCCTTGGTAACGGCGGCACCGTCGGCGGGACGGTCGACCTTGTCGAAGTAGTCCGCGGCGTCCTCTAGGGCCTTGTCGACCTCGCCGTCGCCCAGGTGCACGACGGAGATTTCCACGTTGCGGTCCTTGGCGTCGGCCAGCTGGGCGGCGAAGTCGCCGTCAGACAGCGAGTCGTCGGTGCCGGTGGTCACCAACACGACGCGGGCGGGGGCGTTGGACTCGCGGACATAGTCCGCGGCGTTGTTGGCCGCGGCGACGATGGCGGAGCGAGTCTGCGGGACGCCGCCGGTGCCGAAGTTGTTGACCACGCCGGCGGTCTCGCCGCCGTCAGTGAAGCCGAGGTTCTGGCGGTAGCCGACGGTAGCCGTCGCGGAGATCGGGGAGGAGTAGTTCCACAGGGACACGGCCTTATCCTCGCCGCCGACCCCGTCAGCGGCCGCGGCCACCCCGCCGGCCGCAGCGTCGAAGTACGGCGCCATCTGGTCGGAGGTATCTAGCAGGAAGAGCGTGGACTCGGCAGCACCCGGGGTGGCAGCGCCGGCGGCCGCGGCGGTGGAGGGGGCCGCGCTTTCCGAAGCGGGGGCCGAGGACTCCGCGGAGCTCGGTGCTTGGTTGGCGTCCTTGTCCTCGCTGGCGGCTGGCTCGTCGGTAGCGGTCTCTTCCGCCGCCTGGGTGGTTTCCTGGGCAGCCGTGTCCGCGCCGTCGTTGTCGTCGTTGCCAGTAAACAAGTAAAGGAGCAGGCCGAGCACCACCAGGATGGCTATGACAATGACGGCGATGAGCCATCCGGCGATAGCGAAGTTGTTCTTGTCGTTGGCGTGGCGGGCCATATCGTCTTCCTCACTTGTGGTGCTTGCGGGGCCGGGACGCTCGGTAGGCAAGACCGAGCGTGCTTAGCTGCCCAGTCTAGTGGCTTGGGCCTGTTCAATGAGTCCGACAAGCCGCTGGCGGATGGGTTCGGCCCGCTGGGCCAGTGCGCGCTGCCGGTTCACGTACTCGGCCTTCCCCTCCGGCGTTTCGATAGCGACGACGCCAAAACCCCAGGCGCGGCAGTCATACGGGGAGGCTTCCATGTCCAGCACCCGGGCATCGACGGCCAGGTCCAACGCGTCCAGGAAGACCTCCCCGGGGACCAGAGGCCCAAGCTTCCACGCCCACTTGTAGAGGTCCATCGTCACGTGCACGCAGCCGGCCTGGTCATTGTTCGGCTGCTGTTGGCGGTTCAGAGGGCGGATATTGAGCGGTCGGGCCGGGGGAGTAAAGAAGCGGAAAGCGTCGTAATGGCTGCATTTGAGCCGGTGCGACTCCACCACGGCGTTCGTGCCGTCGGCGCCTAGGCGCAGGGGCAGATCGTGGCGCGGCGTATTGGTGTGGTAGACCATCGCCCACTCGTGCAGGCCGAAGCAGTCGAAGTTAACCGGGTTGCGGGCAGACTGCGCGAGCAGTCGGTGGATATATTCTACGGAGTCGCCGCGGCGGGCCCAGAACGCCTCAAGATCGAGCCCGACTGTTCCGTCGTAGTCGCGGTGGTAGTCCCGCCACTCAGCGTGCGGCGTGTCCCCGGCCAAACGGGTGCCGATACCGGGGTGCCAGGCGCGCAGGTGGCTGGGGCGGACCGGATAGTACTGGAAGAGGAAGTCGTAGACCGGGTGGTAGCTGCCCGGGTGGCGGAACCGCGCCATCCTGTCATCGGCCCGCGCCTCGTGGGCGGCGAGTAGTTCCTGCCACTCTTTTGGGGCAAGGACCGTGGACATGGTCTACTTCCTCCTTGGGTTCTTCCTATCGGCGCCTGCGCGCTTGTTTGTCCGGTTGGATCCGGCGGCCTTCTTCCGGCCCCGGTTACCGCCATTATTACTGCCACCGTGTTTGCTACCGCCGCCGCGTTGGCGGGGCTTCTTGGCGCCGGGCTGGCGCTCGGAGTTAGCCTTACGGGACTTGGCCGAACCGGCCGGCGGCTGCCGTCCTGGGGCAGGGAGGGGAGTGCCCGGCGGGGTGGTGGCGCCGGTGACCTCGATGAGGCGCGGGTCGTGGGTCGGGTCCGCGGAGTCGGAGAGTTCGACAACCGTGGCGTCTACCCCGGCCTTGCGGAGCAGCTGGGTGATTTCCTCGCGTTGCTGCTCCATGCCCAGGGTGACCACGGTGCCGGATTCGCCGCCGCGGGCGGTGCGCCCGGCCCGGTGGAGGTAGGCCTTGTGCTCGGCCGGCGGGTCGACGTGGACGACCAAGGAGACGCCGCTGATGTCGATACCACGGGCGGCGATGTCGGTGGCCACCAGCACGGGCACGCTGCCGTCGCGGAAGCCCTCGATGGCGCGCGTGCGTGCGCCCTGGCCCTTGTCGCCGTGCAGCGGCAGGGCGTTGATCCCGTTGCGGCGCAGCTTCTTGGTCTGCCGGTCCACGCCGTGTTTGGTGCGCATGAACATGATGGTCTTGCCGACCCGCGCTGCGATGGTCAGCACGACGTCGTTGCGCTGCGGGCGCTCGCCCACGTAGAACACGTAGTGCTCCATGGTGTCCACGGCGGCCTCCACCGGTGCGGTGGAGTGCTCGACAGGGGAGTGCAGGTAGGCGTTCACGACCTCCTCGACGGCGGCATCCAGGGTGGCCGAAAACAGCAGGCGCTGCCCGCGGGCCGGGGTGAGCGCGAGGAGCTTTTTCACTTGCGGCAAAAAGCCCATATCGGCCATCTGGTCGGCTTCGTCCAGTGTGGTGATTTCCACCTGGGACAGATCCAGGTAGCCCTGGTTGATCAGATCCTGGGCGCGGCCCGGGGTGGCGACTAGGACATCGACCGGGCGGGCCAGCTGCCGGATGTGATTGTTGATGTTGACGCCGCCGACCACTGCGAGGGTGCGCAGGTTGAGGGCGGCGGCTAGATCGTCGAGGCGCTCCTGGATCTGGGTGGCCAGCTCGCGGGTGGGCGCCAGGATGAGGCCGCGGGGCTTGCCCGGCCGCGAGACGCCTTTATCGCCTAGGCGGGCGAGCATCGGCAGCCCGAAGCCCAAGGTCTTGCCGGATCCGGTCGGGGCGCGGCCCAGCAGGTCCTTGCCCGCGAGCACGTCAGGGATGGTGGCCGACTGGATGGGGAAGGGGCTGTCCATTCCCTGCTGTGCCAGGGTGTCGACGAGGGCGCGGGGTAAGCCGAGATCGGCGAAAGTAGTCATAAGGTGCTTTAGTTTAGCACCGCAGGACTACCAGACGACTAGTCCCACTAGCTCAGGCTGCGATCACCGGACCACTCGAGGTGGTAGGTGCCCTCCTTGTCGGTGCGCCGGAAGGTGTGGGCACCGAAGAAGTCGCGCTGTCCCTGGATCAGCGCGGCCGGCAGGCGCGCGGCCCGCAGGGAGTCGTAGTAAGACAGGGAGGAGGCGAAGACCGGCACCGGCAGGCCCAGCTGGGTAGCGGCGACGACCACGCGGCGCCAGGCGGAGATGAGCTTGCCCAGCTCGCCCTGGAAATACGGCGCCAAGATAAGCGCCGGCAGCTGCGGGTCGGCGTCGTAAGCCTCGCGGATGCGGTCCAAGAACTTCGCCCGGATGATGCAGCCGCCGCGCCAGATGGTGGCTAGGTCCCGCGGGTCGACGTCCCAGTTGTGCTCGGCGGAGCCGGCCTTAATTTCGTCGAAGCCCTGGGAGTAGGCGATGAGCTTCGAGGCATAGAGCGCGCGGCGCACGTCCTCGATGAACTCGGCGCGGTCAAGGCCCAGCGACTGGAAGGTGGCCTCGGTCCCGGCCGGCAGGCCCGCCTGTTGTGCGGCGGCGCGCTGCGCGGTGGAGGAGGACAGCGCGCGGGCGAAGACGGCCTCGGCGATGCCGGTGATCGGCACACCCAGCTCCAAGCCGTTGATGGCGGTCCAGCGGCCCGTGCCCTTTTGGCCGGCGGCGTCCACGATGACGTCGACCAGGGGCTTGCCGGTTTCCGGATCGTCCTGGGCCAGGACCTCGGCGGTGATCTCAATCAGGTAGGAGTCCAGGTCGCCGGAGTTCCACTCGCGGAAAGTCTCGGCGACTTCGTGCGGGCTCAGGCCGGCGCCGTAGCGCAGCAGCTGGTAGGCCTCGCCGATGACCTGCATGTCGGCGTACTCGATGCCGTTGTGCACCATCTTGACGAAGTGACCGGCGCCGTCCGGACCGATGTGGGTCACGCACGGGGTGCCGTCGACGTTGGCGGCGATGGACTCCAGGATGGGGCCCAGGGTCTCCCAAGACTCGGCCGGGCCGCCCGGCATGATGGACGGGCCGTTGAGGGCGCCTTCCTCGCCGCCGGAGATGCCAGCCCCGACGAAGTATCGGCCGCGGGCAGCTACCTCCTGCTCGCGGCGGATGGTGTCGGTGTAGTTGGCGTTGCCGCCATCGATGATGATGTCGCCGTCGTCCATGGCGCTGGCCAGCTGGTCAATGACGGCGTCGGTAGCGGCGCCGGCCTTGACCATGATGATGGCCTTGCGGGGGCGCTCCAAGGAGGCCACGAAGTCTTCGATGGTCTCGGAGGCGATGAAGCTGCCCTCACCCGCGTGCTCGTCCATGAAGGCGCGAGTCTTTTCCGGGCTGCGGTTGTACACGGCCACGGTGTTGCCATTGTGGGCGAAGTTGCGGGCGAGGTTAGACCCCATCACGGCGAGGCCAACGACACCAATCTGGGCGAGATCCTTAGGTTCAGTCATGCTGCCTAGATTACCGCATAGGCCATCGGCACAGCCGAAAGACTAGATTGGGAAAGCATGAGTGCTAGCGGACAACCCCTAAACCCGACCCACGAGCTAGAACAGTTGCTCTATTCGGCCCACGTCACCGCCCTGGACGACGCCCAGCTTGCGACCATCAACCGGCAGCTGACCGGCCTCGACGCCACCCTGGGGATCACCTACACGGCCATCAGCAACGGCGAAGTGCGCGCCACGATGTCCATCGACGCCCGCCACCACCAGCCGTGGGGCGTGGCCAACGGGGGCGTGTACGCCTGCCTGACCGAGTCGGTCGCCTCCGTTGCCGGCGTGGTCGCCGCGCGTCGGCCCGTCGTCGGCGTCAACAACAACACCGACTTCCTTCGCCCGGCCAGTTCCGGCGCGCTTGATGCCACGGCTACCCCGCTGCACCTGGGCCGGCGCACCCAGCTGTGGGGCGTGGACATCCGCGACGAGCAGGGTCGGCTGATGGCCCGCTCCCAGCTGCGGACCATGCCGCTGGGCGGCTAGAGCCAGTTATTGCGGCGGAACCACCAGAACATCAGCGCCACGATTCCGACCATGACCAACAGCGCGATGGGGTAGCCGTACTCGGTGTGCAGCTCCGGCATGTGGTCGAAGTTCATGCCGTAGATACCGGCGACCATCGTGGGGGCGGCGGCCATGCCGACCACCGCGGAGATGGTGCGCATGTCGGAGTTTTGCTGCATGGAAACCTTCGCCACCGAGGCATCGATTAGCGAAGTAAGGCGCTCATCGAAGGAGGCAACCTCGTCGCGGACCACCAGCTCGTGGTCGTTGACGTCGCGCAGGTAGGAACGGATCTTTTTGGGGATCAGATCCTTGTGGTCGTTGACCATGGCCTGCAGCGCCGTGGACAGGGGCGCGACGGCGTGCTTCATCTCCAGGATCTCACGCTTGAACATGTAGATGCGGTCGATGTTGAACTGCGCGCCCGGGGTGAAGACCTCTTCCTCGACCTCGTCGACCTCGGTCTCCAGCAGGGTGGTGATCTCCTTGTAGCGGTCCACCATCATATCCAGGACTTTCCAGGCCAGCGCGATGGGGCCGAGCTCGACCAGGTCCTGCTCGTCGTTGATGCAGTGGGCCAGGTTCGGCAGCTTGGCGCTGTGGCGGACGGTGATGAGGAAGTCGTAGGCCACGATCATCTGGATCTCGCCGGTGGTAATGATCTGGCGCTTGTCCTTGACCTCGTCGTGGTCGCGGTAGTTGACCGAGCGGGCCACCACGAAGAGCTGATCGTCGTAGCGCTCCAGCTTGGGGCGCTGGTGGGCCTGGACCGTGTCCTCCACGATCAGTTCGTGGATGCGGAACTCGCTGGCCACCTGGGTCATCTGGCTCTCGTACGGCTCGTGCATGCCGACCCAGATGAAGCCGCGACCGTATTCGCGGAGGGCCTCCTGCGCGGTCCGTGGGGTGTATTCGCCGGGCAGGGCCTCGCCATCGACGAAGACGCGACAATGCTCGATTGCCTCTTCCACGGGAACCTTGAACTGGGTGACCTCAGGTTGCGTGAGCTTCTTTTTGCGGGGCCGAAGCGGGTTGGGCACATTTGCCATGGCGGCCTCCTCCTCGTGGTCGGGCAGTGGTAGCCGCACAGTGCGGCGAATAAAGTGTAGCGCGAAACCGCGCCCTATAATGAAACCTATGCCTACGTGGAAAGAACTGACGACAGCCAACCCCGCCCATTCCCACAACTACGCGCGGCGTTGGAAGCTCATGCAGGTCCAGGGCAAGGACATCAACGGCGAGGCACGCCTCATTGATGCCATGGCCGAGCGCGAGTCCCACATCCTGGACGCCGGCTGCGGCACCGGGCGCGTCGGCGGCGAACTGGTCCGCCGCGGCCACGACGTCCTGGGCGTCGACGTTGACCCCGTGCTCATCGAGCACGCCGAGCACGATTTCCCGGAGGGGCGCTGGGTGGTAGGAGATCTCTCCGCCGAGGAGATTCCCGAGACCGGCTTCGACCTGGCCGTCTCCGCGGGCAACGTGATGGGTTTTCTGGCGCCGGAGGGCCGCGAGCCGGCCCTGCGACACATCTTCGAGGCCCTGCGCCCCGGCGGCCGCCTGGTGACCGGCTTCGGCGCCGGCCGCGGCTGGGAATTCGCCGATTTCATCGCCCAAGCCGAACAGGTCGGCTACCGCGTGGACAACCAATTCAGCTCCTGGGACCTCAAGCCTTTCGGCCCGAACTCCGCCTTCCTGGTTGCCGTCCTGACCCGGCCAGGCGCCGACCTCATCCAGTAGCGGCTATCAAGCGACTGTCGACCGCCGGCTAGAAGCGGCGATCCGCCTGGTCGAAGAAGGCCAGCTCGGCCAGGCTGGCGCGGTAGAAGGCGTCGAAGGCGCGCTGGCGCTGGGTATCGGTGGCTTCCTCCAGCGCGTCCTCAACCATCTGAAGAGCCCGCTGGGTCCCTTCCACGAAGTCGGGGCCCGAGTACATCTGCAGCCACGCGTGGAACGGGTGGTCCTCGCGGTCCTGGGCGAGCAGGTGCCGGCCGACCTCGGCGTAGAGCCAGTAGCACGGCAGCACGGCCGCGGCGGCTACCGCGTAATCCTCGGTATAGGCCGTGGCCACCAGGAAGTCAGTATACGCGCTGGTGACCTGCGAGGGCCGCGCCGCGGTCTCGCCGCCCAGCCAGTCGCGGTGCAGGTCGGATTCGGCAACTAGGACCTCGGCCGCGCCGGCGGCCCAGAACTGGCGGTCCTGTGGATCGCGGGCCAGCGCGCCGAGGCGCCCCAGCGCGGTGGAATAGTGGCGCAGGTAAATCGCGTCCTGGGCCACGTAGAAGCTGAAATCGTCCGCGTTCAGGGTGCCGTCGCCCAGGCGGCCTATGAACGGCAGGGCGAGCAGGTCCTTCCACAGCCCCAGGGTTGCCGCCCACAGCGCCGCCGTGTGCGGCCCGACTGCCGGGATAGCCGGTTGCGAGGCAGGCTGGGACTGGGCCGCGGTATAGGCGGCGGCAACGTCCACGGCGGGCACCGGCTCAGCGCTGGCCGCCCGTGCCAGGCGGCGCTGCCGGTGCCCGTGGTCGACCGGCCCGTGCCCACGGCCGACGGCGAGGGCGTCCGCGTTGGCAATCGCCTCGTGCAGCCAGCGGGTGGACCATTCCAGGGCCGGGGCAAGGCCTTCGCCTTGACCCAGGCGCGTTGCCAGCGCCGAGGACAGCGAGCAGCCGGTACCGTGCGTGTTCTTGGTCGCCACCCGCGGGCAGGCGACGCGGTGGATAAGCCCGGTCCCGTCGACCACGGCGTTATCCGCCCGGTCGTCGCGCAGGTGGCCGCCCTTGACAATCACGGTGTTCCCGGTCTGCTTGGCCCAGTCCTGTGCCATGGCCACGGCCTGGTCCACGTCGGTGGCTTCCTCCTTGGGGCTGAGACCGCAGAGGACCGCCAGTTCCTTCAGGTTGGGCGTGACGCAATCGACCCGGCCTGCCAGATCCAGGATGGCGGACTCGGCGTCCTTGTCCAAAAGGCGATCCCCGGAGGTAGCCACCATGACGGGATCCAGCACCACCGGCGTCCCGTCCAGCGTGGCGATGAATTCGCGCACGATTTCGATGGTCTTCGGGTTGCCGAGCATGCCAATCTTCACCGCGTCGATATCCACGTCCGCGGCCACGGAGGCCAGCTGGTCGCGCAGCACGTGTGCCGGCGGGGTGAAGATGGAGTCCACGCCCTGGGTGTTCTGCGAGACGATCGCGGTGGTCACGGCCATGCCATAGCCACCGGCGGCGCTGATGGCCTTGAGATCGGCGTGCAGGCCCGCACCGCCAGTCGGGTCGGTCCCGGCGATGGACAGGACGCGGGCGACGGGCAGCGGCTGGGCAGGCTTAGTTCCAAGAGGGTAGACGTGGGTCATAGTGACATTCCTATCGAGCAAAGAATTGGGCGCACCGTCGAGCACGGAGTCGTGCTGCAAGCCGTGCGCAGGGAGGTAGAGGGCGGAAAGACTAACCGCGGAAGGCGGCAAGGAGCTCGGCCGCGGCAGTGGCGGGGTCCTCGGCGGCCATGATGGCAGAGACCACGCAGACGCCGGCGAAGTCGCTGCCTTTCAGTTCGCCGACGTTGTGGGTCTTCAGGCCCCCGATGGCCACGGCGGGCATGCCGGCTTCGGCGGCGCGGCTGGCCAGGGTTGCAGCGGCCTCAACCCCGATGCCTTCCGGCGCGTTGGCCTTGGTAGCGGTGCTGAAAACGGGCCCGATGCCAATGACGTCCGGCCGGGCAGCCCCAGTAGCATTCAGCGCGGCGTCAAGCTCCTCCTCGGAGCCGACGGACAGGCCCACCAGTGCACCTTCGGCCAAGCGCGGGCGGGCCTCGGCGACGCTGAGATCGTCCTGACCGACGTGCAGGTGGCAGCCGAGTTCGGCGGCGAGCTCAACCCGGTCGTTGATAAACAGCGGGATCTGACCCAACTGTTCCATTAGGCTGCGGGCGTAGGGGAGCAGCTCGGCACTGCTTGCGTCCTTGTCGCGCAGCTGCACCACGGTGGCGCCGCCACGGCAGGCCGCCACGGCGATCTCGGCGACGCGCTCCCGCCCGCCGGCCAGATCCGGATCGGTGACCAGGTAGAGGCTCCAGTCGGTCGCGGTCATGCCAGCTCCACCGGCTGAAGGGCGCTGTAGGTGATCAGATCGTCGGTACCGAGCTCGTAGAGCGCGTCCATCCAGGCTACGGCGAAGCTGCCGGGCGACTGGGCGTGCTGGTAGGCCAGGGAACCGGCCACGGAGACATGGGCGTGGGCGGCGATGACCGCGGCGAGCGGCGGCTGTCCGGTGCCCAGGTAGGCTGCCGTGATGGCGCCCAGGCTGCAGCCGGTGCCGATGACCCGCTGGAGCAGCGGCACGCCGCCGGCCAGCTCCCAGGCGGAGTCCTGGGTGACGAAGACGTCCTTCTCGCCGGAGATAGCCACCACGCCCCCGGTGCGCTGCGCCAGCGCCTGGGCGGCGGGCAGGGCGGCGCTTGCCGTGTCGGTGGCATCGACGCCGCGACCGCCCTCGCCGAGCTGCGCTAGGGCGATGATTTCGGAGGCGTTACCGCGGATGGCCGCGGGCTTTGAGTCGACCACTGAGCGGGCGAATTCCGTGCGGGTGGACAGCCCGCCGGCGGCGACCGGGTCGAGCACCCACGGGTTGCCGGCCTCGTTGGCACCGGCGATTGCCTCGCGCATGCCTTCGTACTGGGCCGCGGACGGGGTGCCGATGTTGATGAGGACGCCGTTGGCCATGCGCGCGAACTCGCGGGATTCCTCCGGGGTATCGCACATGGCAGGGCTGGCGCCGATAGCCAGCAGGGCGTTGGCGGTCACGTTCGTGACCACGGTATTGGTCAGGCACTGGACCAGGGGATTGCGCTCGCGCACGGCGGCGAGAGCAGCGCATACTGCTTCTTTCACAACACTTTCCTTCGCTAGTTCTAACTAAGAGCAGGTTCCATGGGTATGTTCTCAGCCGGAAGCTCTACTTCCGGCACCCCAATGTTGTGCCGTCCACCCTAACAGAGCCGGGCTCGCAAGTTGCCCGGTTTGAAAGAAAACACCCCCAACGGGCAACGCGACAAACACCAGTGCCAGCCCCAAAAACACGGCTAGGATCCGCTAGGGACAAAAAGAACCCCGTCGTGGGGCGCGCGGGTTCTAAACCGGCGCACCCCACGGCGGGGTAGAGGTGCGGGTGCTCGGCGGCACCGCGCGGGGCTGTCTAGCCCCCTCTCGGGTCTCTTAGGCCTCGGAATCCTTCGACTTCTTGGCCAGCGCGTTGCGGGCGGTGCGCATCTGCTCGGTGATGGCGAGGTTACCGCGGTCACGGGTGAACGCGTTGGAAATCCAGTTGATGAAGGTGACGAAACGGTTGCGCATGCCGACCAGATAGGTCGCGTGCAGCGCCAGCCAGCCCAACCAGGCGAAGATGCCGGTGAATTCGACCTTGCCCATCTTCACCACAGCGTTGAAGCGGGAGATGATCGCCATGGAGCCCTTGTCGAAGTAGTCGAAGGGTTCCTTCTCGTTGGCGGTGGACTCCTCGTCGACCTTGGCGTCGATGAGGCGGCCGACGTGGGTACCGCCCTGCATAGCGACCTGAGCCAGGCCCGGCAGCTTGTTCAGGTTGATCATGTCGCCAATGACGTAGACGTTGGAGTACTCGCCTACGGTCAGGTCCTCGTTGACGGAGACGCGACCGGCGCGGTCGGTCTCGACACCGGCTTGGTCGGCGACCATCTTGCCCAGTGGGGAGGCGGACACACCCGCAGACCAGATTTTGGTCGCACCGGTCAGGGTGGTCTCGGAGTCATCTTTGGTGTTCTTGTAGGTGACGGTGTCCTGGTCAACGTTGGTGACCATGGCGTTCAGGCGGACATCGACGCCCAGCTTTTCCAGGGTGCGCTGCGCCTTGCGGCCCAGACGCTTGCCGAACGGCGGCAGGACCTGGGGAGCGCCGTCCAGCAGGTAGATCTTGGCCGCGGAAGGGCCGTAGGTGGAAAAGGCGTCGGTGAAGGTACGGTTAGCCAGCTCAGCGATCTGGCCGGTCAGCTCCACACCGGTCGGGCCAGCGCCGACGATGATGAAGGTCAGCAGGCGTTCGCGCTCAGCCGGATCCTCGGTGAGCTCGGCCTGCTCGAACGCGGAGACGATCCGGGAGCGCAGCTCCAGAGCGTCATCGATGGTCTTCATGCCCGGGGCGAACTCGGCGAAGTGATCGTTGCCGAAGTAGGACTGGCTGGAACCAGCTGCAACCACCAGGGAGTCGAAACCGTAGGTGCGGTGGAAATTATCGTTTTCCGCGGTCACCGTCTGATCTTCCAGGTTGATGTCGGTGACGGTGGCGTTGACAAAGTTCGCGTTCTGCTGACCGCGCAGCATCTGGCGGGTCGACGGGGCGATCTCGGAAGCGGAGATCATGCCGGTAGCCACCTGGTAGAGCATCGGCTGGAACAGGTGGTGGTTCTTCTTGTCGATGATGGTGATATCGACTTCCGTGCCTTTAAGCTGCTTTACGGCGTTGATGCCGCCGAATCCAGCACCAATAACGACGACGTGGTGGCGTCCTCCATTGGGGCGGTATGGGGTTGCTGACATGTAGATGACTACCTTCCTAAATGCTTGAACTAAGTACCTACCGTTTGGACATTGTAAACGCTACTCCCCGGAACAGATAGTTTCACCCCGATATAAACCAGGCCCCTCGGCATGGCACCCGGGCTGCGGACTTAATCGGCATTAGTCTAAGAACGATTGGACTAAAACGCGAGGCCGCCGACACAGCGTTTTCCTTTTCGGCTAAGGTGTAAAGCCCCTGGCCGGGCCGGCTATTCCACGATAGGGATAGGTGCTGTGCGGGCGGCGTCAGGATGGGACTTTTGAAGGAAATGGCCTTGGAGCATACTGCGGCTATCGATGCCGAGCAATGGCCAGGCGTTGCCCGCGTGCCCAGCGGCCGCCTGCTGGGCCTGCGGGCACGCCACGCGGAAGCTGACTTCGCCCGCGCCTGCGACCGCGCGGGCCTGGTCCTCGACGCCGAGGATCCGGAAGACCTGGACCTCAAGGTCGAATACGACTCCTTGTTCGCGCGCATCGCGAGCTCCGGCTGGCTGGGTGTGGCCGAGTCCTACCTGGCCGGGGAGTGGACCACGCCGAGCACGGACAAGCTGGTCCACGTGCTCACCCGGCTGGTGCAGTGCGGTTATTCCCCGAAAACGCCCACCGCGCCGGTTGCCGCGTATGAGGGGGGAGAGATCCCCCAAGAGCTGCTGGCGCTTTATGCCGGCGACAGCGTGAGCCACCAGGGCGGCATCTTTGCCACCGGGGTGCCGACGACGACTAGGCAGACCATCGACCGGCAGGGCAAGCTCGTGGACGCCGAGCAGCACAACCGCCGCGGATTACCGGCCGGCGCCCACTTCGTTGACGTCACCACCATGACGGAGCCGCAGGCGGTCGACCGCGAGGATCTCAAGTCCGCCCAGACGCGGGCGGCGAACTGGCTGCTCGATGCCACCGGTGTTCGCGCCGGCTCACATTGTCTAGTCTTTCCTTCCTCCGGCGCCCGCGCCGCGGTGGAGGCGGCCGGGCGGAAAGCGACCGTGGACTTGCTCTCTGCCGATCCGGCCAGCCTGCTGCCGCTGGAGGAGTTCTTCTTGCTAGAGGGCGCGGACGACTCCGTGCACTGCCAGCTCATCGATGCCCCGATCCCAGGTCCGCGTCAGTGGCGCGGGCGTTATGACTCGATCATCAGCGTGGAGCTTTTCGAAGCGCTGACCCCGCGGCAGCGCGCCGACTTCATCGACACCCTGGCCAGGTTGCTCATCAGTGGGGGAAAGGCGGCCATCCAATCGCTGGTGGCCACCGAACACATGACGCCGGCGGCCCGCTCGGCATGCCAGGTGCTGCGCGCCTATATCTGGCCGGGCCTCAAATACCCGACGGTCGCCGACGTCCACAAGGCCTTTGAGAAGAACGGACACCTACGGATCATCGGGGAGACCCACACCGGATCGCATTACCGCGAATCCATCGCGCAGCAGCGCTCGTTCTTCTCCGGGCGCCTGCGGGAGGCGGCCGCCGCCGGCTTCGACCCCGTCTACCGCCGGCTGTGGATGTTCCAGTTCGCCCTCCGGGAAGCCCTCCTGCAGGCCGGGATGCTGGACTCGGTCCAGTTCGTCGCCACGCACCGCAGCCGCGGCGGGCAGCGCTAGGCCACGGCCATCGATTGTTTACCCTTTAACGGGGTAGGCTTTTCGCAGCTAGTTGCGCGCCGGCATTGATGGCCAGCTAGGCTGAGATAAATGAGTCAAGAACCGGATTTTTACGACCCGACAGGGGAGTTCGAGGACGCCGAGGGCGGCCCGGAACTAGTGATTGAGCGGGAATTTCACCAGGGCGCGTCCGTCATCTGGGGCTACCTGACGGATACCAAGGATCTGGGTCGTTGGCACGGGGAGTGGTCGAAGGAGGCCGACAGCCCCGAAGGCCACCCGTGCTACCTGGTCGACCACGTCGGCCGAACCAAGGACGTCCACATCGAGGTGACCGAGAAGGTAAAGCCGGAATACCTGCGTTTTGAGGTCAGCTTTGCCAACCGCCCGGACGCCTGGATGGATCTGCGCTTGACGGACACTCCGGAAGGCTCCGAGCTCGAGCTGCGCCACGGCCTAGCAGGCCTCGAGGACCGCGCCGAGTTCATCGGCCCGCTGTGGGAATTCCTTTTGGATCGCCTCATGGCCGCTGTCTCCGGCGACGACCCGGACATCCTGGAATGGGAAAGCTATTACCCAAACCAGGCCGACTACTACAAGCTAGAGAGCAACCAATAAACCAACTGCTCGGGGAATACGTGCCGCAACCCGTCGGCACGCCATCCCGCCGTTCCGCTAGAAATAGCGGGGAGGGACCTCGGATCTAAAATGACATAATGTACATTATCGGACAAAACGTATATCGGGCGATTACCAGGCTAGCCCAGTTTAGTTCTACAGGCCCGTCAAAGACGTTACTCCACGGCAAACACAGCTCAACACGCGCTGAATCACGCAATCTCCCTGAGCGCCACTACGCCGAAGGTCTCTTCGTGTGGCTCGGTGCCGCCGATGCTCCAGTGGTACACGCTGGCCCGGCTAAGCCGTGAGTCACTCGAATTGCGACGCTGGGCTCTCGAGCGCTCCTGTGCCAAACGGGCCCTAATCGGCATCTCCTTTAGCGCCTAGGCTCCTTAATCGACGATCTCGGTCCGGGTATCAGTCGCGCAGCAGATCCGCAGATCTAGACCGCTTCGCCCCTAGGGGAAGGCCTGCCCTATTAACGTCACTGTGACGGTAATAGAAGGGAGTAGTCGGATTACTTTTCCTTCTTGTTCTGGTAGGCCTGCTGGAGCTGCCAGCCGGTGAGCCCGGCCAGCGCGATGGCGATGACCATAACGAGCCACATCTTCTGCGTGGCCACGAAGATGGCGAAGCCGATGACCACGACGAGGCGGAACCATAGCATCGGAATCATGCGTTCGGTCAACATCGTGGGTCCTCCCGTTCTCGTGTCGTGTTCACGCCTCGTGTGGCGAGACCTTGCCTCGGCCGTTTTCTTTGGGTTAGGTGGCGAAGGGCGGATTCTCCCCCGCCACATTAGTTAGTTTGTAAAAGGAACTAATCTTGCTTCTTGAAGGAGATAAGGATGTTCACGTCGCCCTCCTCGGCCACCTTGGCGGCCAGGAACTCCGGGGTCTTCACGTTGTAGTCAAGGCGGTTGATGGGGATGGCCCCGCCGATGACCAGGTGCTCGCCGTCGCGGAGAACGTCGAAGTCCTGCTTAATCTCCTGGGTGGCGTCCTTGATGGTCAGCTCCCCTTCCATGGTGACCTTTCCCTTGGTGCCATCCTCCGGCACGCTGGACAGGTCTACCGGCGCCGTCAGTTTAAAGAACGCCTCGGGGAACTTGTCGGTCTCGAAGAGCTTGGACTTCATGTTCTGGTCGCGCACCGTCTTGTCGGTGGTGAGATCCTCCATGAGAACCTTGATGGACCCCTCGGTAACCTCCTGGTCGGTGACCTCGATTTCGCCGTCCACGGCGGTGGTCGATCCCGAGGTCAGGCGGCGTTCCGCCGGAAGCACCTCGTTGAAACTAAAGCCCACGGAGGTAAAGTTTGGGGCCGTGCCATCGCCCACGCGCCACTGGCCGTTGACGTCGGTGCTGGCCTCCTTTGCCCGCGAGTCATCGAGCGGCTCGGTGGTCACCCCGGGGCCGGCGATCATCGAATAGATCAGCGGGCCCAGCCCCACGACGGTCAGCGCGATGATGAGGACTACGAAGACGCTGATCACCAGAGTCCGGTTGTAGAAAAGCTTCTTTAGCATGGCGTTTTACCTTAACTCCTCTAGGTGGCGGGCCAAGGCCACCATTTCTTCGCATAGCTGGTTGATTTCGCTGGCTTCGGCACCCTCATGGACGGCGGTCTGAATATCCTGCGCCCCGCAGCGCAGCTCGAACAAGCCGTCGGCAAGCTCGGCCGCGCTCTTGGGCGACATGATAATCGCATCCTCCGGGATTGTGGTCCCCGAGACCGCGTTGCGCTGCTCGTATGCGCGCTGCTTGCAGGCCGCGCTACAAAACTTCCGGGGTCGCCCCCGCCCGTTTTGGACCATTTCCCTATTGCACCATTGACAGGTGATTTTCTCGCGGGAATGAGCCGAAGTACGCATCACGGTAAACTACCTTAGCCCATTAACCCCTACCTGGGAACAATCACACTGGGTTCTTCGTTATACTGTTAGGACTGGGCGCGGGAATAGTAATCGCCCCGCACCTTCATAGGTAAATTTAGTAAAGGATGATGTTGCATGGCAGATCGCGTACTCCGTGGCAGCCGAATGGGCGCCGTTAGCTACGAAACAGATCGCGACCACGACCTTGCGCCCCGCCAGATGGTGAAGTACCGCACCGAAGACGGCGATATCTACGAGGTCCCCTTTGCCGATGACGCAGAAATCCCCGAAGAGTGGTTGTGCAAGAACGGCAAGGTAGGCATCTTGGTCGAGGGCGAAGGCGTGGAGTCCAAGCCGGCCAAGCCGCCGCGCACCCACTGGGACATGCTATGCGAACGCCGCTCCTTGGACGAGCTCGACGAGCTCCTCGAGGAGCGCATCCAGCAGCTGCGCAAGCGCCGTCGTTCCGCTGCCCGCCTGCTGCGCGAGCAGCAGGAAAAGAAGGATAAGAAGTAAGTCTTTGCGCGGGGTACTTCTCCCCGAGCTATGAAACAACCGCCAGCACTTAGCGCTTACGGCTTAAGTGGCTGGCGGTTATTCTTGCTACTGAACAGTTGCGGCGCTGTTGATGCGCTTTCCGGTAGTCACACTGAAGCAGTGCACGTGGTTGGGGTCCACAGTGGCCACGACCCGGCTGCCCTTGGCTGGCGCGGTCCGCGGCTTAGCGCGCATGACCAGTTCGTTGCCGGTGGGCGAGGCGGCTTCCTCCGTCGTCGCCCCTGAGCTGAGCTCGCTGCCGCCCGGGATCTGTCCGTAGAGGTAGGAGTCCGCGCCGAGCTCCTCGACCAGCTCCAGATCGAACGGGATAGAGGCGCTGCCGGAGGCCTGCCCTTCGCCCTCCGCGACCAACTGCAGGGCCTCGGGGCGCACGCCCAGGATGACCTGTTTCTCGCCGGCATCGGCTAGGGCCTGGACGGCATCGTCAGGCAGCTGGATCCAGGCTTCGCCGGAGGACGCGCGGCCGTGGTCGTCGACGGTGAACCGGCCCAGGTTCATGGCCGGAGAGCCAATAAACCCGGCCACGAAGGTGGTCTGCGGGGCCTCGTAGAGCTCACGCGGGGTGCCGACCTGCTCGAGCGCGCCGCCGTTGAGGACCGCGATGCGGTCGCCCATGGTCAGCGCCTCCGTCTGATCATGGGTCACGTACACTGTCGTCACGCCGAGGCGGCGCTGCAGGGCCGCGATCTGGGTGCGGGTCTGCACGCGCAGCTTGGCGTCCAGGTTGGACAGCGGCTCGTCCATGAGGAAGACCTGCGGATTGCGCACGATGGCGCGCCCCATGGCCACGCGCTGGCGCTGGCCGCCGGAGAGGGCCTTCGGCTTCCGGTCGAGCAGATCGACGAGGCCCAAGGTCTGGGCCGCCTCATCGACGCGCCGGTTGATCTCTTCCTTCGACTCCCCGGCCAGCTTCAGGGCGAAGCCCATATTCTCGCGCACGCTCATGTGCGGGTAGAGCGCATAGTTCTGGAAAACCATGGCGATATCCCGTTCGCGCGGGTCGAGGCTGGTGACGTCTTTGTCACCGATAAAAATGCTGCCCGAGGTGACCTCTTCGAGGCCCGCCAGCATTCGCAGCGTGGTCGATTTGCCGCAGCCCGACGGGCCGACCAAGACGAGGAACTCGCCGTCGGCAATCTCCAAGTCGAAGTCGTCCACGGACGGCGCTTGCGCCCCCGGGTAGGTCAAACTGGCGTGGTTAAAGCTCACGGTAGCCATGGTGTCTCCTCCATCGGCAGGTACGTGCCGAACGATCCGAGTGGAAAATAACTTCTGACTAGACTACCGCGCCCGCTAACTATTGCATGCTAGCCGCGCCGCATGGACTTCCACTGGTGCTTGGCCAGGTTGCCCAGCTCCTCGCCAAAGTCGCCGAGCCAGCGCAGCTTCTTGCCCGCCTTGTGCGGCAGGTCGTAGGCGCCGATCTCCTTGAGGGTCTGCTGGGCAATGCGGCCCGTCTCATGCGCGACCTCGCTGGCCTGCTCGGCGCGGTGCTGCACGCCCCACTTGGTGACCTCGAACAGCGAGTCCTTGACAAACGAGCCATCGAGCTTGGACTCGCCGTACTCGCGCTCGGTGAAGGTGATCGGCACCTCGCGGACGTCGAAGCCCTTCTTGACGGCACGGAAGGCGACGTCCACCTGGAAGATATAACCGGCATTCGACAGCTCGTCGAAGTCGAGTGCCTCGAGCAGCTCACGGCGGAAGGCACGGTAGCCGGCGGTCATGTCCGACAGGCCGGCGCCGAGGGCCACCGAGATGTAGATGTTGCCCAGGCGGGACAGGTACTCGCGGGAGGCTGGCCAGTTGACGGTCTCCCCGCCCGGGATGTAGCGGGAGCCGATCACCAGGTCGGCGCCGTCATCGATGGCTTCCAGCAGCAGGTGCAGCTGTTCCGGGGCGTGGGAGCCGTCCGCGTCCATCTCGCACAGGACGTGGTAGTCGCGCTCCAAGCCCCACTCGAAGCCGGCGAGGTAGGCGCCCAGCAGGCCGCCCTTGCCCTCGCGGTGCAGCACATGGAGCTTCTCATCCTTCGCGGCCAGCTCATCGGCCAAGTCGCCGGTGCCGTCCGGGGAGTTATCGTCCACGACCAAGACGTGGACGTCCGGGGTGGCGAAGCGCACGCGGCCGGTGATGAGCGGGAGGTTTTCCAGCTCGTTGAAGGTGGGGATGATGACCAGCGTCGACGCTGAGTTAGCGGTCACGAGTGGGAGACTCCTTCTACTTCTTGGCCCGCGTGGAGCGGGTCTTCTTCTTCGCCCTTGCGGCCGTGGGGCTCGCGGCGGCCGACCGCCGGGAGCCGGCAGAGATCAGGGCAGCCAGCGTTAATACTCCACCAATAATAACCATGGCCAGTTCTAGGATCGAACCAAAGCGTACCGCAAGCGTCTCGCCGCTGCGCAGTGGCAGGTCCTCAACCAGGTATTTGGCCTCGAAGATATTGGACTCCTGGCTGATCTTCCCGTCCGGGTGCACGATGGCGGAGACACCGGAGGTCGCCGGGACCACCACCGCACGATCGGTTTCCAGCGCCCGCATGCGGCTCATGGCCAGCTGCTGGTAGGTCATGTCAGAAAAGCCGAAGGTGGCGTTGTTGGTCGGGGTGGTCAGGATCTGCGCGCCAGACTGCACCGCGGTGCGGAAAGCCTGGTCGAAGATGACCTCGTAGCAGGTGGCAACGCCAACCGCAACGCCGGCCATGTTCACCACGCCGTTGCCGTCGCCGGGTTTGAAGTCACCTGCCAGCTCCACGTAATCGGACAACTTGGCGAAAAAATCCCGCATGGGCATGGTCTCACCGAAAGGCTGCAGGTACTTCTTGTAGTGGCGATCGCCCGGGTGCCCGCCCGGCTCGAAGACCTGCATGGTGTTGCGCGCGCCGACCTGATCGTAAGTCAAGGTACCGACCAGGATCGGCACGCCGACGGCCTCGACGGCGCTCTCGATGGAGGCGCGGGCCTCCTCGTCTGTGAAGGGGTTGACGTCCGAGGAATTCTCCGGCCAGATGACCAGGTCCGGCTCATGGCCGTCTTCCGCTAGCTGCTTGGTCACCCGCACGTGGTTGTTGAGGACCGCGCGGCGCTGGGCGTTGAAGTCCAGGCCCATGCGAGGGACGTTGCCCTGCACGGCTGCGACGGTCACCCGCCCGGTCTCGTGGCCGGCCGTGCCGCGGGTCCAGCCGGCGACGAAGCTGGCGGCAAAGACCGCCACGATAACGCCAATGGCCGTGAAGCGAACGGCGTGGCGCCGCGACCAGACCGCCACCAGGCTCGTGCCAAGCAGGCTGGCCGTCACTGTCACTAGCGCGGGCCCGCCCCACTGGACCAGCTGTGCTAGGGGGCCGTTGACCTGTCCCCACGCCAGGCGCACCCAGGCGAAGCCGCCAAAAGGTACCGATGAGCGCACAAACTCGACGGCAAGATAGATAAACGGGAAGGCAAGGAAGCCAAAGCGCCAACGCGCTATTGCTGCCCCGCACAGCCCGGTCAGGATGGCGTAGAGGCTCAGCGCCGCCGCCAGGGCCAGGTAGGGTGTGTTACCGACCAGCTCCCCGATCCACGGCAGCAACAGCGCGTAGGTAGCAAAACCGTGGACAAACCCCAGTCCCGCGCCCAAGCGCAGCGAGACGCGCTCCCCGCGCCATGGGGACAGGCTGAAATAGAACAGGGCGATGCCCACACAGGCCATAGGCCACCAATTCAGCGGGGCGTAGCCGGTATAGACCACCGCCCCCGACCCGGCCGCCAGTAGCCACCGGGCAAGTAGTCGCCACACTAGCGCTTATCCCCCGGGGTCTCGCCGTCGTCGCCATCTCTATCGCCCGTGTCCGGCTCACCGAAGTCGGACGGGTTAGCGTTTTCGGACCAGCGGCGGATCTCTTCTTCCTCGAGCACGGTCGGCTCATGCGCCGCGTCTGCGCCGCCGGCAGGACCGCTAAAGCTGCCGTAGCTGTCGTGCTGCTGCGACATCGGGCTGCGGTCGTAGAGGCGCACGCCGAAGTTCTCCACGGAACGCACCAGGCGGAAGGCGATGAAGCCGCGCAGCACCGCCCGGGTCGGCGGGAAGAGAAAGAGCAGGCCCACCAGCGTGGTGAAAAATCCCGGCAGCGTGAGCAGGATGCCGCCGACCATGGTCAGGCCGACGTTACCGGCGGTCTTGCCCGGGGTATCGTCCTGCATAACGGCGGTGCCGTCTTCTTGGCGCACAACCTTGGAACTCATGATCCGGCGCGCCTCCCAGCCGGCGATGGACATCCCGAAGAACATCGTGGCGAACAAGGCGACTAGCGCCCAGCCCA
Source organism: Corynebacterium sp. HMSC04H06 (assembly GCF_001815935.1). Classification (GTDB taxonomy): domain Bacteria; phylum Actinomycetota; class Actinomycetes; order Mycobacteriales; family Mycobacteriaceae; genus Corynebacterium. The sequence goes on along the minus strand of NZ_KV823406.1, from coordinate 90,737 downwards.
CACCAATGAGGGAGACCACAGCCCAAAAAGTCAGGGTTTCCAGAACCAAGTAGGCAACAAACAGCAGAAACGGCATAATTCCCTAGCCTACCTGCCTGACTGGAGAATGCGGAACAGGCGCGAAGGCATCGGTAAGACTTGCACACGGCGACGGCAATTAGACTACTGCCTATGGCATTGCTGAATTTCTCTCACTCTGATTCCGCGCCGGCCGCTGATACCTTCATCCCCGGCGGGCTTACCCGCCCGGACGACTGGTTCGCGCTCGGGAAAACGGCCTACGACTATGCCGACGGCAAGGTTTATCTGGGCGCGTGGAGCCGAGTCGCCCTGCGCGGCATCCAGGACGAGGAGGCCGTAGCACACAGCCTGGGCCAGCTGTCGTGGCCGGGCAGTGCTCACCAGATTCTTGCCTCTCCCCTGTCTCCTACCGCCCGCGAATTCGCCCGCGGGCTCGCCGACCGCTTAGGCGACGAGGAGTCCGCCAGCCCGGCCGGCGCGCCCCGCGTGGCTATCAGCACCGAGGACGAGCAGCTGCGCGCGGTGCCCGCCCGAGTCCGGGTAGCCCTGGCCGAGTCCTCCTTTACTGTCTTCCGCGAGGCTGAGGAGCTGGCCCACCACGCCGAGCCGGAAGAGGCCTGGGAGCACGTCCGGGAGCTTCTCCAGCAGGAAGCTGCCGACGCCGCCTATGGGGCTGGTGCGGCTGGCACGGGTGATCTCCCTGCGAACACCGGCTCGGTCGGGCCCATCGGGTGGCTGGCGGATCACTGCGACGACGGGCTCGTGGACCTGGGCACTGCTCTGCCCGACGGCGTGCTGCCGGCCGAATACGCCACGCTGCTGGGGCATTTGGGCGTGCCGATTACCGTCACGCCCTTCGGTGGGCTCGTCCTGCACGGCCTCGCCGAGGGCGACGCCGACGTCGTGCTGCGCGTGATGGCACCCCGCGGCTTCATCTTCGACGCCAGCGTGGTCAGCCCGGAAGGCATGGTCAGCCCCATGGGCTAGCGCGGCATGTGCCGCCAGATGGGGCGCGGCACGAGCGCCATCACCCACGCCAGGAATCGCAGCGTGACCGGGACCCACAGCGTCCGGCTGGCCAAGGCGCCACCAGCAGCGGCCTTGTCCGCTTCCCTACCGATGGCGTCGACGACGTAACGTGCCACCACGTCAGGGGTCACGGACAGCGGCGCGGGCTTCATGCCCTCGGTCATGGAGCCGATGACGAAGCCGGGGCGGGCCGTGATCAGCGCCAGGGGCCCGCCGTGCAGGCGGTCCGCCAGCCCCTGGCAGAATGCGTCCAAACCGGCCTTCGTAGAACCGTAGACGTAGTTGGCGCGGCGGGTGCGCCACCCGGCGATGGAGGAAAACGCGACGATGTGCCCGCGCTCCATCTCATCGGCGAGCACGGTCAGCATGGAAACCTGCGCGGTGTAATCCAGCTGGGCTATATACGTTGCGTGGGACTCGTCGGCCTCGGCGCGCTCCTGGTCGCCCAGGATCCCGAAGGCCACTACGGCCGTGGTGATCTCGCCGGCGAGCTCGCGAGCCTGGCGCACCACGGCGCGGTGGTTGTCCATGTCCAGCGCGTCGAAGTCGAGGAAGTCGACCTCCCGCGCGCCAGCAGCCCGCAGGCGGGCGCGTTGGTCATCCATGCCTTCGTCACCGCGGGCGGCGAGGACCACCCGGCGCCCGGGCGCGAGCAGCGCGGCGATCTCCGTGCCGATATCCGAGCGCCCGCCCAGCACCAGGACAGCGCCCGGGACCCGGGGCGCGGAGCCAGCGTGGTCGGCGGTGGTGTTCTGCGCGCTCATCGCAGGTCGCGCTCGCCCTCGTTCAGGCTCTCGGCCACGCCGTCGCCGTTGATGGTGACGATGTCTTCTAGGCGCATGCCCCACTCGCCTTCCTTGTAGATGCCGGGCTCGATGGAAAAGGTCATCGACTCGGCCAGCTCCAAGTCGTTGCCGGCGGCGATGAACGGCTCCTCATGCGTGGACAGGCCGATACCGTGCCCGGTCCGGTGTGTGAAGTACTCGCCCCAGCCGGCGTCCGTGATGACCGTGCGGCAGGCATCGTCAACGCTGCCCGCGATGGCCCCGCGGCGGGCCTGCTGCATGCCGGCGGCGTGGGCTTGACGTAGCACCTCGTAGGCGGCCTGGAAGTCCTCCGGCGCACGGGAGGCGTCGCCGCCGACCACGTAGGTGCGGGTACAGTCCGAGTGATAGCCGGCGCCGAAGGTGCCTCCGATGTCCACGACCACCGGATCGCCGTCGCTCATGACGCGCTCGGAGAAGCTGTGGTGCGGGTTCGCGCCGTTGGGGCCGGAGCCGACGATGACGAAGTCGACCGCGTCGTGCTCCTGCAGGATTAGCTCCTCAAGCTGGTCCGCCACCTGCTGCTCGGTCACTCCGGGCTGCAGCAGCGAGGGCACGCGGGCGTGGACGGCATCGATAGCCAGCGCGGCCGCGCGCAGCTGCGCGATCTCCTCGTCGTCCTTGCGGGAGAACAACGCGCCGATGACCTGATCGGCGGCCACCCACAGCGCGGACGGGAACTGGGCCTGCAGGCCCAGCAGGTGCGCGGCGTCCATCCCGCCGGAGACCGCCAGGCGCGCACCGTCTTCGGCCGCCGCGCCGTGGGCTTCGCGCAGCTTATCCGCCGCCAGCGCGTGGGCGTCGGTGCCGTCCTGCCAGCCGTGAAAGGCCAGGTTGAGCTCCGCGACTGGGGCGGCGGCCAGCTCCGCGCCATCGGTGGCCGGCGCCAGCAGGAAGGCCTCCCCCTCGGCCGGGATGGCCAGGGCGCTGAAACGCTCATGCGAGCTCATCCAGGAACCGGTGAAATAGGCGAACTCGGCGCCCGGGCTAATCACCAGCGCGGCCACGTCGTTCGTGCGCGCTTGCTGCTGCGCCGCAGCGATCCGGTTTCGATAGACTTCGGAAGGGAAAGCAAAAGAATTTTCACTCATAGGACAACAGTGTAACCGCCCATGGATGACTCCTTCGACCAGTTGGAAGAAATTGCCAGCTCCACCACCGTGCGCCTCAACGAGCGCAACCGGGTCTGCTTCGGCATTCTCATCGCCGAGCCGCACAGCGGCACCGGCCATGCTGCCGACGGTCCAAGAAGCACCCGCCTGGTGCTTACCTGCGCGCACTTCTTCCGCACCGCCCCGCGGCGCGGCTACCAAGTCACCGGGTTTACCGGCGGCAAGAAGTGGCGCCGCCGGATCCTGGCGGTGCGCACCATCGACGGCACCGACTGCGCCCTCGCCCTCCTTCACCACCCAGTAGAGGCGCCGGCCCTGCTCGGGCTATCCGCGGTCCGGCCCGAGTGGGGCCAGAAGGTCACCACCTACGGATTCGGCGGGCTGGACGGGGCCACCGGGCGCCAGCAGGCCCAACCCCGCTGGGGTCAGGTCCTCTTCGGCCTTCCCCTAGCGTTCGGGCGCAACCTGCGCACTGTCGTGCGGCCCGCGACCTTGGTGCGCAACGCTCCCCCGGCGGTCAAGGGCGACTCCGGCGGACCGGTCATTGCGGACGGCACCATCGTCGCCACGCAGTCACTTATCGCGGATCCTTTCGGGACCAACCTCGGGGTGGCCACGGTCAGCGTGCTCGCACCGCATCTGCCGGCCATCCGCGCCGCCGCCGCGGCGTTGTGCACTGAGCCCTACTAAATAGAGGCTGGGCTCGGCTAAATAGGGCCGCCGGGGGATAAAGGCCGAGCTGGTGGGGTCTTAAGCGCCGATGGCCACGACGCCGCGCTGGATAGCGTCCATCGCCCGGCGGGCGTTGGTGCGGATTCCGTCCTCGTAGCCGGTCTTGGCGACCTGCTGGAGCAGGTCCACCACCTGGCGGCACCAGCGCACGAAGTCGCCAGGGGTCAGCTCCGCGCCGCACTCGGCGGCCGCGGCCAGGCAGTAGCCCAACGGTGCGCCGGCGGTCCACTGGTGCATGGCCAGGGCGAAGCCGGGCTCCGGCTCACGGGTGACCGGCAGGCGGTGGCGCTGCTCGTCGACAACTAGCTCGGTGTAGATGCGCCAGGTGTCGTTCATGGCATCAGCCATGGCATCGGAGGCGGCCTCCGGCTCCCCGCGGGTGGCCTTGCGGTTTTCGAAGGTGCACAGGGAGACCACCCCGGCGAGCTCCGCCGGGTCCAGGTCGTTCCAGATCCCGCGCTTTAGGCACTGCGCGACCAAGAGATCCGACTCGTTGTGGATCTTGGCCAGGCGCTCGCCCTCGTCCGTGATCTCCGGGTGCCGGTCCTCGCCGGCCCCGACGAACTCGACATAGTCCATCTCGGACAGCAGATCGACGATCCGCTCGAAGGTGCGACCCAGGGTGTCGGTGGCCTGGGTGATCTTGACCCGCAGCTTTTCGGCGTCCTTCTCGCGCCGGGCCAGCTTATGCGCCATGCTGGCCAACTGTTCCCGGTCCGTGGCCGGCCAGGCGTGGACCGGGTGCTGCCGGATGGCATCGCGCAGCTCGCCCACCTTCTTGCTGGGCCGGTGGCGCGGGGTCAGGCGCATCTTCTTCGGCCGCGGGTACTTGTTGCGCTGGAAAACCTTCTGCACGTAGCCCGCGGACTTGCGCGGCGCCTTGGTCACCCGCCGGGGCAACTTCATGTGGCCGACCACGATGGGCGGGTTGGCGATACCGGCGGCATCGATACGGCCCGACCAGCCGCCCTCCGTGGTCACCCACGGGCGGGGATCCTTGGTCTGGTTAGCCGGGGTGTTGACCACTGCCAGCAGCGGCTGCTTCTTGGTGGCCAGCGCGATGACGTCGCCGACCTGCAGCTTGGCCAGCACCGTGGCGACCTCCTTGGAGCGCTCCTCCTTGCCGCTGACCTGGGAGGAACGCTCCTCCGCGGTCAGCTCTTGGCGCAGCTGGATATAGTCCAGCAGCTCCTGGCGGGCGGTGGCTGCATCACTAGCCGGCGGGGCCAGCGCAGTAATCAGCTCGTCGAGCTGCTCGCGCAGCTGCCGGGCGCGGTGCTCGGCCTTTTCAACCTGCCGGGTCTCCTCGACCACGGAGCCGTCGGCCTGGAACTGCGCGAAGGACTTCTCCATCAGTCGCAACGAATCCTCGAAGCCGAGCATGCCCAGCAGGTTGATGGCCATGTTGTAGCCGGGCTGGAAGGTGGAGACCAGCGGGTAGGTTCGCGTGGAGGCCAGGCCTGCGACGTAGTGCGGGTCCATCGCCGGGGCCCACTGGACCACCGCGTTGCCCAGCGTGTCGATGCCGCGGCGGCCGGCGCGGCCGGTCAGCTGCGTGTACTGGCCCGGGGTGAGATCCACGTGGGCCTCGCCGTTGAACTTGATGAGCTTTTCCAGCACCACCGTGCGGGCCGGCATGTTAATGCCCAGCGCCAGGGTCTCCGTGGCGAAGACCGCGCGCACCAGCCCGCGGACGAAGAGGTCTTCGACGATGTGGCGGAAGGCCGGCAGCATCCCGGCGTGGTGGGCGGCGAAACCCCGGCTTAACGCCGTGCGCCAGGACTTAAAGTTCAGCACCTCCAGGTCTTCTTCCGGGATCCCCTCGACCCCGGCGTTGACCGTCTCGAGGATCTCCGCGGCCTCCTCCGGCGTGGTCAGGCTCATCCGGGAACGCAGGCACTGGTAGAGAGCGCCGTCGCAGCCAGCGCGGGAAAAGATGAAGGTAATGGCCGGAAGCATGTCCTTGCTCTGCAGGGCCTTGAGGACTTCCGGGCGGCCCAGCGGGCGGTAGCGATCCTGCGGACGGCGCGCGCCGCTGCGGCCGCCGACCGAGCGCGCCCGGAAGCCTTTACCCGATTGGTAGTCCGCGCGGCCCTCGTCCGTATCGCCTGCCTCCAGGCGGCGCACGCGGCGGATGAGCTCGCGGTTGACTTCCCCGTCGGTGCCGGGTTCGAAAAGCGAATAGACCTGGTGGCCGATCATCATCCACTGGTCCAGCGGCACCGGGCGGTGCTCGGAGACGATGACCTCCGTCTCGCCACGCACGGCGCGCAGCCAGCGGCCGAACTCCTCCGAGTTCGACACTGTGGCGGACAGGCCGATGATAGAGACGTACTCGTCCAGGTTGAGAATCACCTCTTCCCAGACCGCGCCGCGGGAGGCGTCGGCCAAGAAGTGAATCTCGTCCATGACCACGTGGCTTAGGCGATCCAGCGCGGGCGACTTCGCGTAGATCATGTTGCGCAGCACCTCGGTGGTCATCACGACGATCTCGGCGTCGCCGTTGATGGAGACGTCACCGGTGAGCAGGCCGACGGCGTCCTCGCCGTGCTGGTCGACCAGGTCGTGGTACTTCTGGTTGCTCAGCGCCTTAATCGGGGTGGTGTAAAAGCATTTAGTCCCCCGGGACAGCGCCAGGGAGACCGCGAATTCGCCGACGACGGTCTTGCCGGCGCCGGTCGGCGCGCAGACCAGCACGCCGCTTCCGCGCTCTACCGCCTGGCAGCCGAGTAGCTGGAACTCATCGAGCGAATAGGACAGGTTGTGCGAGAAGTATTCCAGATGCGACTGCGTCATAGCCGCCCAGCTTACCCGGCGCTAGAGGACGTCGTCGAAGAAGCCGCTCTCCGGTTGCTGCGGGCGGGCCGGGCGGCTGTTCTGCTGCCGCTGCGGTTGGGCCTGCGCGCTCGCCGGACGCGCGGGCGCCGGGGCGCTCGGGTGGCTGCTCGGCGGGTTGACCGGGCTCGGCGCGGGAACCGGCTCGGCTAAGCCCACGGCACCCGGGCCGGAGCCCAACGGCGAGGCCTGCTCGTCGTCCAGGTCCATCCAGTCGGGGCGCTCGCGGTTGCGGCGCTTGTCATTGATGCGGCAGAACTGGAAGGCCGACTCGATGAGGAGCCACAGGGCACCCGACAAGGCGATGAGCGAATAAGGATCGGCCGGGGTGATAAAGGCAGAGATGATCATCACGATGATAAACAGGATGCGGCGCTTGCCCTTGACGTGCTCGTACTCGAGCACCCCCACCAGATTCAGCGCGATGATGATCAGCGGGACCTCAAAGGCGATGCCGAAGAGGATGAGCATGGTCAGCATCAGGCCGAAATATTCCTTACCGGTCAGCGCGGCGGTCTGGTATTCCGCGCCGATGGACATCAGGAACTCCAGGCCCTCGGAGAGGACGAAGTACGCCAGCGCCGCGCCGGCGACGAAGAGTACGCCGGCGACGCTAACGAACATGAAGGTGTATCGCTTTTCCTTCTTGTGCAGGCCCGGCACGATGAACGCCCAGACCTGGTAGAGCCAGACGGGCGAAGAGATCACCGCGCCGGCCAAGGCACCGACCTTGATGCGCAGCATGAGCATCTCGAACGGGGTCGTGGCAAGCAGGCGGCAGGTGCCGTCGTTGGTGAAATCGGCGCGTTTGTCTGCCGGCAGCGCACAATACGGCTCGCGTAGGATCTCGCCCAACGTGGACCAGCCGAACGGGGCGTGCTGGTACCAGAAAAATCCGATGAGTGTGCCCACAACCAGGGCAAGCAGCGCATAGACAATGCGCCGGCGCAGCTCCTGGAGGTGCTCAATAAGCGTCATTTCCCCCGTCGGGTTCTTTTTGGCCCGGCGGGCCTCCTGCGCCTGCTTCAGGCGTAACCACGCGCCGCCGCGGGGGCGCTGACGGCGCGCCGGCGCACCGGCGCGAGCACTCGGTTGCGGCAGAGACCGCGAGCCTTCAGAACCCTTCGGGCTAGGTGACATCGCTTCTAGAACACTTCCTGGTTAACACGACACAAATTGAGCAGGTCCCGCGAACGGGGGGTTTAAGCCTTAGTGGTTATCGGGACGCGGTGCCTGCTGGTTGTTCTGGTCGTAGCGCGGCTGCATCTGCGGGCTGTTCCAGAAGTCCTCGTCCGACTGCTGCTGGCTAGCCGGGGTCTGGCTGATCTGGCCCTGCTGTTGCTGGCGCTGCCGCTGCTCGTCCTGGTAGCGCTGGTCGTCGTTGCCCATCTCGTGGACCTCCGACTTGAAAATGCGCATCGAACGACCCATCGAGCGGGCCAGGTCCGGCAGCTTCTTCGCGCCGAAAAGCAGCACGATCAGCAGGATGATAATGGCAATTTGGGCGGGTCCGACCGTCATAGTATTTCTCTCTTTCTCCTCCACAGGCGCCGCGGAGCGGCTGTTTTGCCCCTAAGAGCCTAACGCATTCGCTGGTGGCTTGCTAAAGGTTGCCAGCGGATAATTAGTCAGTATATCTGCGCAGGCCCGCCTCGCTGGCGTGCGCAATAGCATTCTTAACCGAATCTGGGCCAATTACCCGGAACCTGTCAGCATGCCCGATGGCAAAGCGGGCGAACCACTCCACCGATCCGATGGGCATAGAGGCTGCTACGTAGCCGTTTCCGAGATCCTCACCCAGCCGGATGTCGTAGTCATCGGCCAACCAGGTGGCCTCCTTCTTGAGCTCTATATGGGCTCTGTCACTGTCGGCCAAACCGAAGGGATCGCGCGGGTCGAAGTCGAGCTGACGCAGATGGGGCTGGGCCTCGTCGTCCAGGACTGTGGCCTGGCGGATCCGGTCCATGCGGAAGCGCCGGTGCTCGCCCTTGTCTTCCTCCCGGGCCACCAGGTAGACCTGCGAGTCGAAGATGAAGATACGGGCCGGGTGGACGGTACGGGTGCGTTCCTCGTTTGAGCTGGCTGACCAGTAGCGCAACCGCAGTTGCCGCTTGGTCTCAATGGCGCGGGCGGCCGCCACCTGGGCGGCCGACTCGGCCTCCTCCGGCTGGGCGATGGAGTCGTAGATGGCCCGCGTCTTATCGTCCATGATCCCGCGGACCTTCTCCGCCGCGCTTTGGACCGCCGCCGTGTCGATGAGCCCCGGCATGGACTCCAGCGACTCCAGGGTCAACAGCAGCGCGCCGGCCTCCGTGGGCGTGAGGCGGAGCGCCTGGTTGAGCCCCTGGTCGTCCACGATGGTCACGCCCTCGCGGTAACCGAAGCTGATGTCGATCAGATCTTCGGTGCGCTGCCCCACCCCGGAGCAAAACAGGCGGTTGAGCGCGCTGTTGAGCTCAGCCACGTCCATCCCGAGGTCCTGGGCGGCTTCCATGAGGGTGGCCTTCGGGTGGCTGCGGAAATACGGTATCAAGTTCAGGGACTGGACAAGGGCGTGCAGTTTCTGGGGTGCGTCGGCCATTAGTCGCGAGCCTCCTTGTCCTGCTTGTCCTGGGAAACGGTGGCAGCAGCCGCGCGTAGCAGCGCGGCCATGTCGTCGCGCACGCTAGTCGGCTCGAGGACCTCCACGTCCGCGGCGTATCCGGCGGCCGTGCGCACGAGGAAGTCGTGTGAGATGCCTTCTAGCACCACGGTGCCGTCGGCCCCTGGTGTCCCGAGAGCTTCCAGCTCGCCGGCGCGGCCGGCGGGGATGCGCAGCACGGCGCGGTCCACGACGTCCCGGTTGAGGGAGGCTTCCACGACCTCCTGCAGGGACTGCGTAGGGTGGGCGTGCTCCGGGGCCTGGCGGGTCGCCCGGATCTCGGTGACCCGCAGCAGCCGGAAGGCACGCGGCGCGCCGCGGTCGTTATCCCAGCCCACCAGGTAGACGCGGTTGCGCAGAGTCACTAGTCCCCACGGGTCCATGGAGCGGGACTGGGCACTTTGTTGCGGGCCCGGCACATAGGTGAAATTAATCCGCAGCCCCTTGCGCACGGTGGTCAGAATGTCGCGGACGATGTTCGGATCCAGGCGGGTCAGGTCATTGTCCGCGGTATATACGGGCGCGCCGCTTAGGTCGCGGGAGGCCCCGGAGGCCGCGATTTTCGTCCACGCGGACGAGGAAAACGAACTCAGCCCGCCCGGCTGCCCCATCCCGGCGGCAACGCCCAGGACCATGGCCTCTTCCGGGGTGAATTCGACCTCAGCCAGCTGGTAGTCGGCCTGCTGCATGCGGTAGACCGACAGGCTGCGGTCCTTGCCTGGCTCTGCGCTGGCTTTGGACGCTGACTGCGTGACCGGAACGCCGGCGCGCTGCAGGCTGCGGATGTCCCGGCTGAGCTGTTTCTGGAAGGCCTCGTCGCCTAGGTCTTGATAGCCCGCAACGTGGGAGCGGATCCAGGCGGCGGAGCGGTCCGGGCTGCCGCCGTTCGAGGCCGCGCCGTGGAGGGCGAAGCAGAGATTGGTCAAACGCTCGACGGCCCTGTCGCGGCGCGAGCCCTGCGAGACGGTAGCACCAGCCAAGTTCTCTCCGCTCTCCTTCCCCGCGGCACGCGCTCGCCTGCCGGTCTCGCCGGCTGGGCAGCGCCTGCCTAGTGTCCTTGATTTTCCTGCATGTAGTCTAGCAGCGGTTGCAGGCGGGCATCGTCCGCAACGAAGGGATCCAGGAACTGCTCGACGCGGGGCTCGGGCCGGTTGACCTTGAGCTTGGTCCAGTCCACCGTCACGTTGGCGCCGGTCTGACGCGCGGCGGCCAGGAACTTCCCGCGCAGCGCGGCCCGGGTAGTGGCCGGGGCCTGCTCTCGGGCGGCCGCGATGGCCTCGTCCGTGGTCCACCGCCGGACCAGCCCGCGGCGGCTCAGCACGCTGTAGAGTCCCCGGCCGTCCCGGACGTCGTGGTAGGTCAGATCGACCTGCGCCAGCTTGGGGTGCGACCAATCGCAGTCCAGTTTCGCCCGAAAGCTGTCCAGGAGTTTCTTCTTGATCACCCAGTCGATTTCCTGATCGACTTGGCTGAAGTCCTGCGTCTCCACGGCCGTGACGGTCCGCTCCCACAGGTCGACGACCCGGCGCATCTCGCTGTTAGGGGTGCCCACGTCGGGGCGCTCGTCCAGCCAGCGCGCTGCGGCGCTTGCCAGCTGGCGCTGCACCTCGATGGCCGGGGTGGTGCTACCGTCCGCCAGGGTCAACGGGGTTTGGCCGGTCTGATCGTCGGCGATGGCGCGCATCTGGGCGATGGGCTCAGCGATAGCGAAGCTGGGCACCTCGAAGCCGGCCTCGAGCATCTCCAGCATCAGCAGGGCCGAGCCCACCTTCAACGCGAAGGTCGGTTCCGCCATGTTCGAGTCGCCCACGATGACGTGCATGCGGCGGAAGCGGGAGGAATCCCCGTGCGGCTCGTCGCGGGTGTTGATGATGGGCCGGGAGCGCGTCGTGGCCGAGGAAATGCCCTCCCAGACCTGGTCCGCGCGCTGGGAGAGCACGAACTGGGCCGGCGCCTGCCCCGCCGCCGGCTTGATGCGTCCGGCCCCGCAGATGAGCTGCCGGGTGATGAAAAACGGCAGCAGCGCGGTGCTGAGTTCTTTGAGCACGAGGTGGCGCGAGACCAAATAGTTCTCGTGGCAACCGTAGGAGTTGCCGGCCGAGTCGACGTTGTTTTTAAACAGGTAGACCGCGCTAGCCTCGCCGCTGGCAACCAGCTCGTCCTCCGTGGCGCGCGCGAGTTCATCGACCACAAGGTCGCCGGCGCGCTCGTGGTTGAGCAGCTGGGTCAGGCTGTCGCACTCGGCCGTGGCCACCTCAGGGTGCGACCCGACGTCCAAGTACAGGCGCGAGGAGTTGCGGGTAAAGATATTCGACGAGGAATACTTCTCCACCACTGGGCGGAAGAGCTTGCGCGCCAGCTCATCCGGGTCCAGCCCGCGCCGGCCCGCCGGGGACGAGGAAAACAGCCCGTATTCGGTCTCAATGCCCATAATCCGGCGCGCGAAAGGCCCGGGGGCTTGCTGTGGGCCGTTAGACGACAGCGGGTTCACCGTCTACTGACCGCCCTTCTGCACGTAGTGGCGGACGAATTCCTCGGCGTTGTTTTCCAGCAGGCCGTCGATCTCATCGAGCAGGTCGTCGGTACCGCTGGTGGAAATCTGCGCCTGGCCGGAGCCCACGGCGCCGTCTTCGGCGGCACCGTCCTGGTCGTCGCCGCCACCGGAGTGAATCTGTTGGTTCTGCTGTGACATGGTGTTGTCTTCTCCCTTCCCAGGCTCAGCGCCTGTTAGGTACGTCTAGATAAAGCTTGGCTCGTGCTACTAGTTCTAACGTTACTCCGGGCTAATTCCCTCGGCCTTAAGCCGGGAGATGAGCTGGTCTAGGTCCAGCTCGCCATGGATTATCGCCTCGCGGGTCTCCGGCGCGGCCGTTAAGAGCTCGTCCAGCTCGAAAAGCGTGGTCAGATCACCCCGGCGAAGCGCCACGTACTGCCAGTTCGCCGAAACCAGATCCGCGGCGTAGTGCTGCATGAAGGCACCGCGCAGGCCGGCCCGAGAGCCCGGCGGGGCAACGTCGGCGGCGCGCTCGATCTCTTCCTCGCTGACCAGCGTGCGCATCTGCCCGCGACGCACCAGCGCGTGATAGAGAGACCGGGCCGGGTCGATGTCGGTGTACTGCAGGTCGATAAGCGCCAGCTTAGGGTCGTCCGCCGCCACGCCGCGGTCGAGGTAGCCCTTAATGAGGCGGTACTTGGCCACCCAGTCCAGCAGGTGCGCGGCCTGCAGCGGATCGGTACTCAAAAGCTCGACGACCTCATCGAAGCGGCGCAGGACGTCGCGCTCGGCGTCGGTGTCCGCGCTCACCCGCGATCGGTAAACGGCTAGGATTTCCAGCGCGGTCATCTGCCCGCCGTCACGCAGCGGCAGCTTTTCCTTGAGCTCGAGATCCCGGCTGACGGTGCGCACGGCTTCGACCGGATCGGCCAGCCGCACGTCGCTGAAGTCCACGCCGGCCTCGATAGCGTCAATGACCAGGGAGGTCATCCCCAGCTTCAGCAGGTTGGAGGTCTGCGACAGGTTGGCGTCACCGATGATGACATGCAGGCGCCCGAACTGGTGGGCGTCGGCGTGCGGCTCATCGCGGGTGTTGATGATTCCGCGGTTGAGCGTGGTCTCCAGGGAGATTTCCTGCTCGATATAGTCCGCGCGCTGCGAGATCTGGAAGCCGGGTTCCTCTCCCTCGGGGCCAAGGCCCACGCGCCCGGCGCCGGTGACCACCTGCCGGGTGACGAAGAACGGGATAAGCCCTTGGGCCAGGTCGTCAAAGTCGGTGCTGCGCGACCACTGGTAGTTTTCGTGGGAGCCGTAGGAGGCCCCCTTGCCGTCCACGTTGTTCTTGTAGAACTTCAGCGGCGGGCAGGGCTCGTGATCGCTTAGCACCGAGGTGTCCTGCGCCGTCAGCTGGGCCACGGCCGCGGCCGCCTTGCGCAGCACGACGTCGCCGGCGGCGTCGTAGAGCATGCCCTCCCAGGCGTTCCGGCACTCCGGCGAGGAGTACTCTGGGTGGGCGTGGTCGACGTAGAAGCGCGCGCCGGAGGCGGTGACCACGTTGGCCACGCCGATGGCGTGCGGGTCCACCACCGGGACAGTCTGGTAGCGCTTGAGATCGAAGCCGCGGCTGTCGCGTAGCGGGTGCTCCTCCGCGAAGTCCCAGCGCGTACGGGCGTCGGTGTGCAGCGCCGCGTAGGCGACCACCGCGTGGGTCGAGGAGACGATCGGCGAGAAGTCCGGCCGGTCCGGCGTCACGATGGCGTATTCGGTCTCGGTTCCTAGAAGATGTGCCACGTGGGGCTCCTAAATCCAATCAATTCGACGTGCGTGATGGGCTGCCTGGTGGCGTTGCCGCCGACGATCTTGGCCCACTCCTCCGGGTTGGTGGACGTCGGCACGTGCTCGCTTTCGGACTGCTCGGCCGCGATCGCCTGGGACAGGTGGCGCATGTCGATGGCCGCTTCCTTGCCCGTCGCCAGGGACTCCTTGATGGCCAGCTTCTTGGCGCGGGCGACGATGTTGGCGATCATCGCGCCGGAGACGAAGTCGCGGTAATGCAGGGTGGTCACCGAGTCGTCGGCGTGGTGCAAGTTCACGAACGGGCGCGGGGCGAAAAGCTCCGCGATGCTCGACGAGATCAGCGCCTCACGGTCGCCCGAGTGCGGGATGGACTCCGGGAAGTGGCGCTGCATGATTTCGCGCGCGCCCTGCTTGTTGGGGCGGCTCACGCGGATCTTAATGTCGAGGCGGCCCGGGCGCATGATCGCCGGGTCGATGAGCTCCTCGCGGTTGGTCGCGCCGATGACGATGACGTTGCGCAGGTCCTCCACGCCGTCGAGCTCCGCCAACAGCTGCGGGACCACCGTGGTTTCCATGTCGGAGGAGACGCCTGAGCCGCGAGTGCGGAAGATGGACTCCATCTCGTCGAAGAAGATGATGACCGGACGGTTGGTGGACTTGCCGGCCAGCTCGCGGGCGCGCTCGAAGATCAGGCGGATCTTGCGCTCGGTCTCGCCCACGAACTTGTTGAGCAGCTCTGGGCCCTTGACGTTGAGGAAGTAGCTCGGCTCGCCCGCCCCCATCTTCTGGGCGAGCGAATGAGCCACCGCCTTGGCGATGAGCGTCTTGCCGCAGCCCGGCGGGCCGTAGAGGAGCACGCCCTTGGGCGGGTGCAGCTGGAAGGAGCGGTAGAGCTCCGGGTGCAGGAAGGGCAGCTCCACCGAGTCGCGGATCTGGGTGATCTGCGCGTCCAGGCCGCCGATGTCGGAAAACTCGACCTCGGGGACCTCCTCCAGGGATAGCTGGGAGACCTCCGTCTTGGCGATGATCTCCAGGCCAATGCCGGCCTTCGTATCCGCCAGCACGGTGTCGCCGGCGCGCAGGTTCTCACGCAGCGACTCCGCCAGGGTGATGATCTCCTCGTCGGCCGGGCCGTTGGTGACCAGGGCGCGGTCGGTCCCCAGGCGCTCCAGCACGGTGGCCAGGTGCCCGGTGCGCTGGGCCGCCACGCCTTCTACCACGACGATGCCGTCGCCGATGCGCACCTGCTGGCCCACCCGCAGCGAGCCCTGCTTCACCTCGGGGGAGATCTTCAGGCGCATGGGCCTGCCGTTGGTAAAGACCTCGGCCTCCTCGCGGCCGCCGGAAGGCGTCTGGCTATAGCCCAGGAAGGTGCCGTAGGTCGAGGCCGGCTCGGCCAAGGCGTTGACATCGGCGGCGAGCTGACCGAGCTTGTCGCGCGAATCCTTCAACAGTTCCGCGAGCTTCGCGTTGCGGTCGGCCAGCTGTGAAATCTGGCGACGCAACTCTTTCGTGTCATCCATGTCACTACCCTAACGTTCTTGGCGACGAGCGGACTATCCGCCCCACCATTGTGCGGGGTTGCCTATTCCCCACGGCAATTTCTTCTAACGGCGGGCGCGGCGCTGCGGGCGCGGAGGCGTCACCCCGTCGGCCAGGCGGCGGGTCCAGATGAGGAAGGCGGTATGCGCGTTCATGCGGTGCTCCGGGCGTGTGGCCAGGCCCTCGACCTTCCACTCGCGGACCAGGGACTCCCAGGCGCGCGGCTCGGTAAAGCACTTGAGCTCGCGGATGCCCTCCATGACCTTCATCAGTTGTGGCACGGTGGCCACATACGTCATGAAGACCCCGCCCGGGATCAGCAGGTCGCGGACCTTCTCCAGGTGCTCCCAGGGCTCCAGCATGTCCAGGATGATCCGGTCGACCGGGCCGCCCAGGTCTTCGACCTGCACGTCCGCCAGATCTCCCAGGCGCGGGGTCCACCACTCCGGCGTCTGACCGAAGTATTCCTTGACGTTGTCCACGGCGTATTCCAGGTGGTCGTCGCGCACCTCGTAGGAAAAGACCTTGCCCTCTGGGCCGACCGCGCGCAGCAGGGTCATCGACAGCGCGCCCGAGCCGGCGCCGGCCTCGAGCACGCGCGCGCCCATGAAGATATCTCCCTCGACCAGGATCTGGGCCGAGTCCTTGGGGTAGATAACGGCGGCGCCGCGGGGCATCGACAGCACGTGGTCCACCATCAGGTGGCGGAAAAGCAGGAAGTCCGAGCCCAAGCTGGAGGTGACCACCGAGCCCTCGTCGAGGCCTACGATCTGACTGTGCTCGATGATGCCCTTGTGGGAGTGGAACTGACCGCCCTCGGCCAGGACGATAGTGTAGTGCCGGCGCTTGGCATCGGTGAGCTGGACTCGGTCGCCGTACTGGAAGGGGCCGGAATAGGCCATGTGCTTGTTGCTCCTTGCATCTCATTGGGCCAGAAAGGCTGGCCCGCCGGTTTTAACATTGGGGACCAGTCAACTCGGCCATTTTAGCCGACCAGGTATTCCAGCAGGGCGCCGAACAGGGTGGCTTGGTCAGAAACGCCGACCATCTCGCGCGCCGAGTGCATGGACAGCATGGGCACGCCGATGTCCACGGTCTCGATTCCTAAGCGGGTAGCGGTAATCGGCCCGATGGTGCTGCCGCAGGGCACGTCGTTGTTGGCCACGAAACGCTGGAAGGGCACTCCCGCGCGCCGGCAGGCGTTTTCCCAACGGGTAATGGATTCGGAGTCAGAGGCGTAGCCCTGCTTACCGTTGATCTTGGTCACCGGGCCGTGGCCGATGAGCGGCTGGTGGTGCGGATCGTGCTTCTGAGCGTAGTTGGGATGCACCGAATGCGCCGCATCCGCCGACACGCAGTGCGAGTGGGCGAAGACGCGGAAGAGATCGTCACCGGTCGAGCCCAGGGCGACGGCGGTACGCTGCAGGATGTCGGCCAGGATGGGACCGGCCGCGCCGTACCGCGAGTTGGAACCGACCTCCTCGTGGTCGAAGGCGGCCATGACCAACACGTCCGAGCCGTCGTAGTCTTGGGCCGCGGCCTTGAAGGCCTCCAGGCTGGCGTGCACTGAGCTCAAATTATCCATCCGGCCCGCGGCGATAAACTCGTTGGCCGGTCCGAACAGTCCGGCCGGCTGCGCGGCGGCGGTAATTAGGTTGAACGCGGCGATGTCGGTGGCCTGCACGCCCAGCTGCTCAGCGACGTACTCGCCCAGCGAGGCGTACTTGCCGTTAGCGCTGAGCTGCCAGACCGGCTGCAGGTGGAACTGGCGGTCCGGGGTGAACTCGTCCTTGCGCACCATGTGGATTGCCAGGTTCGGGATCCGCAGGATGGGGCCGGTGTTGACCAGGTGGGTGCTCTGATCCCGCAGGGTCACCTGGCCGGCCAGGGTCAGCTCCCGGTCAAACCAGGAGTGCAGGATCGGCCCGCCGTAGACCTCCACCCCGATCTGATCCCAGCCGGCCTGCTGGAAATCCGGCTCGGGCTTGACGGTAAACCCGGGCGAGTCTGTGTGGGAGCCGACAATCCGAAAGCCTCGCAGCTTCTCGCCCGCGCCCTCGGCCAGCCGCGGCGGGACGATATAGGCCATCACGGCGCCGCCGCGGACCACCACGTGGCCGCCCGGGCTCACGTCCCAGGCGTCTTCTTCACGTTGGCGTTGGAACCCGGCTGCCACCAGCTCGCGCTCCACGTTGGCCGCGGCGTGGTAGGAACTCGGGGAAGCGTCAATGAAGTCGAGGAAATCCTGCGTGCTAGTCATACCCTCTACCTTGCCACGTCAGCACGCGCGATAGGGTAAAAACACCATGACTCAATCTTCCCAGCCCGCTACCCCGGCCCAGCCCCGCAAACCTCGGCCGTTGGCTCTTTCCCCCTCCCGCGCCTCCGATTACCAGCAGTGCCCCCTGCTCTACCGCTTCCGCGCGATCGACCGCCTCCCGGAGCCCAAGACCCTGGCACAGGTCAAGGGCACCCTGGTCCACGCCGTCTTGGAGGAGATGCACGAGCTGCCAAGGGAGGAGCGCACCTACCCGGCCGCGGTGAAGATGATTAAGCCGGCGTGGGAGAAGATGCGCGCCGGGGATGACGAGTTGGACGAGCTGGTCCCCGAAGACCAGACCCTCGACTTCTTCGTCCAGGCACGCGCGCTGGTCAAGGGCTATTTCGAGATGGAGAACCCGCAGGGATTCGACTGCCAAGAAGTCGAGATGTACGTCAACACGGTCCTGCCGAACGGCGTGCCCGTGCGCGGGTTCATCGACCGCGTCGACGTCGCCCCCACCGGTGAGGTCCGCGTGGTCGACTACAAGACCGGAAAGAAGCCGGCGCCTAGGTTTAGCCACTCGGCGCAGTTCCAGATGCGCTTCTACGCGCTGGTCTACTGGCGCCTGCTGGGCACCATCCCCACTCAGCTGCGCCTGATGTACCTCAAGGTCATCGACTCAATGTTCCTGGCCCCCACCCGCGAGGAGCTCGAGTACTTCGAGCGCGATCTCGGCGAGCTGTGGGCGCGTATCGAGGGCGACGGCAAGGCCGGCACCTTCCACCCGAAGACCTCGAAGCTGTGCGGCTGGTGTTCCTTCCAGGACCTGTGCCCGGCCTTCGGCGGCACTCCCCCGGCCTACCCGGGCTGGCCCGGTTCTGCGGCCGATCCCGCCTCCACAAACTAGCCAGACTGCCGCAGCGCCCACTATTCTGCCCCGGTTCCGACCGTGGCACGTCCTGCAGAAAAACCTACGTAACGCGTAAAACCCCACGGCCCGAAACGCGGAGGTTCGGGGGCCGTGGGTTCTAGTGGTCTTTAGAGCTATGCGAAGCCTAGAACAGGCCGGATATGAGGCCGTCGGCGTCCACGTCGATGTTGTCGGCCGCCGGCTTCTTCGGCAGGCCCGGCATGGTCATGACGTTGCCAGTCAGCGCGACCACGAAACCGGCGCCGGTGCGCGGCAGAAGCTCGCGCACGTGCAGGGTGTGCCCCTCCGGGGCGCCCAAGGCCTGCGCGTCGTCCGAGAAGGAGTACTGGGTCTTCGAGATAACCACCGGGAGGGTGTCCCAGCCGTTGTCCTTCAAGTACTTCAGGTCCTTCAGCGCCTTTGAGCCGTACTCGACCTTGTCCGCACGGTAGATTTCCGTGGCGATCTTCTCGATGGAGGCCTCGATTCCTTCGCTCGGGTCGTACAGCGGCGCAGAGTTGCCACCCAGGTTGTCCAGGACTATCTGGCCCAGCTCGAGGGCGCCGTCGCCGCCCTTGGTGAAGACCTCGACCTCGGCCAGCTGCACGCCGACCTTCTCGGCCCAGTCGCGCATGAAGTCGCGCTCGGCCTGGGTATCCGAGGGGAAGAGGTTGAGCGCAACCACCGGGGTGACGCCGAACTTGCGTACGTTTTCGACGTGGCGTTGCAGGTTGACCACGCCCTTTTCAAGGGCCTCAACGTTTTCGTTGGTCAGCTCGTCCTTGGCCACGCCGCCGTTGTACTTCTGGGAGCGGATGGTGGCCACCACCACTGCGGCGTCCACGTTCAGCTCGCCGAAGCGGGACTTGATGTCCACGAACTTCTCGCCGCCCAGGTCGGCGCCGAAGCCGGCCTCGCTGAGCACGACCTCGCCGTATTCCAGGGCGGTCTGCGTGGCCAGCAGGGTGTTGCAGCCGTGCGCGATGTTGGCGAACGGGCCGCCGTGCACGAACGCGGGGGTCCCGCCCAGAGTCTGGACCAGGTTCGGGTTGAGGGCATCGCACATCAGGGCGGTCAGGGCGCCCTCGGCCTCCAGGTCCCGGGCGGTGACCGGGGCCTGGTCGTAGGTATAGCCGACGGTGATGTCGCCCAAGCGCTTCTTCAGGTCCTCCAGGCTGGTGGCCAGGCCGAGGATCGCCATGATCTCGGAAGCGGCCGTGATGGTGAACCCGGTCTCCGCCGGCACGCCGTGGGCCGGGCCGCCCAGGCCGGTGACGACGCCGCGCAGGGCGCGGTCGTTGACGTCCAGGCAGCGCTGCCAGGTCACCCGCCGCGGGTCGATGTTCAGCTGGTTGCCCTGGTGGATGTGGTTATCGATGATGGCGGCCAGTGTATTGGTCGCCGCGGCGATGGCGTGCAAGTCGCCGGTGAAGTGCAGGTTGATGTCCTCCATGGGGACGATCTGGGAGTAGCCGCCGCCCGCGGCGCCGCCCTTGATGCCCATGACCGGGCCCTGGGAGGGCTCGCGCAGAGCCACGATGGCCTTCTTGCCCAGCTTCGCGATGGCGTCGGTGAGACCGATCAGGACGGTGGACTTGCCCTCCCCGGCCGGCGTCGGGGACACGCCGGTGACCAGCACGAGCTTGCCGTGCTCGCGGGAGTGGTCCAGCTTAGTGATATCCACCTTGGCCTTGGTGGTGCCGTACGGGATCAGGGCGACGGCCGGTAGGCCGGCCCTCTCCGCAATATCAGCGATGGGCTGCAACTGGTGGGACTGAGCGATTTCTACATCGGATGGCTGAGTAGTCATGGCCCCTATCGTACCGAGGCTGACGCCTCCTGTGGCTGGTTTAACTCAAAGACCCGGAAGCAAAGAAAATCACCCCGGTCCCGTGCTGAGGCGGACCGAGGTGACCATGACGATGGGGATAGACTCCCCGGTGGTTCTAGACCACCACTGCCCCGATGGCGTAGCACAGCACGATGGATAGCGCGATGCTGACCACGCCGGGGACCAGGAACGGGTGGTTGAAAACGGCCTTGCCGATCCGGGTCGAGCCGGTGTCGTCCATCTCCACCGCCGCGAGCAGCGTCGGGTAGGTCGGCAGGACGAACAGGGCGGAGACTGCCGGGAACGCGGCCAGGGCGGTCAGCGGGCTAACGCCTAGCGCCAGCGCGGCCGGCATGAGTGCCTTGGTTGTAGCGGCCTGGGAGTACAACAGGGCGGCGGCCAGGAAGAGCACGACGGCCAGCAGCCACGGGGTGGCCTGGATGACGTCACCGGCCAGGACCTGGATGTCCTCGATGTAGTGGTTAATCAGCGTGGTGCCCAGCCAGGCCACGCCCAGCACACAGACGCACGCGGACATGCCGGACTTGAAGACCTGGGTGTTCAGGACATCGCCGGCCGGGATCTTGGTGGCCATGACGATGGCAGTGGCGGCGGTGAGCATGACGGCCATGATGGCCTCGTTGCGCGGGAGCGTCGGATCCGCAATCAGGCCGACCTGATCCGAGGTGATGGTGGCCCAGAGCATCACGATAATGATGGCGATCAGGAAGATGAGGACCGACAGCTTCGCGCCCGGTGCCGGGCTGAAGGAGGATGCCCCGATGGGCTCCTTGACGCGGCCGGCGGTCTTGCGCTCGAGGTAGACCGGGTCATCGTCGAGTTCCTTGCCCATCTTGTTAGCCAGCCAGGCCGCGGGGAAAATTGACAGGAAGGTCGCCGGGATGAGGACGGCCAGCACCTGCAGGTAGCCCACTCCGGCGGGCTCCAGCAGGGAGGCCATCAGCACGACGGCGGCGGAAATCGGCGAGGCGCAGATGGCCATCTGGGAGGCGACCACCGCGATGGACAGCGGGCGCGACGGGCGCACGCCGCCCTCCTTGGCGACCTCCACGATGACGGGCATAGTCGAAAACGCAGTGTGGCCGGTGCCCGCGAGCACCGTCATTAGCCAGGTGACGACTGGGGCGAAATAGGTGATCTGGCGGGGGTTCTTGCGCAGCAGGCGCTCGGCTAAGTGGACGAGGTAGTCCATGCCGCCGGCGCGCTGCATGGCGGCGATGGCGGCGATGACGCACATGATGATGCCGATGACGTCGAACGGGATGTCTTCGCGGGCGACGGGCACGCCGGTCAGGCCCAGGGCGAGCACACCCAAGCCGCCGGCGAAACCAATGGCGATAGAACCTAGCCGGGCGCCCAGGAAGATTGCCGCAAGGACAATCAAGATATGGATAACAACCATGGAGGTCTCCAAACGTTGTAAAAAATTATCACTACGTGACTATTGTGCCCTGCCGCCGTGATTCATCCCAATCGAAGGGCCCGGTTGTGTTGATTGTCACACCCGCTTCGGTGGATTGGCGTCCGTTAGGGCATAAACAAACCCTCCCGTCCGCGGGGCTGACTCGCCTACTCAGGGAGCCAGCCTCCGCAGAGGGAGGGGATGCCTAGCGCTGTGCTCTACTTGTTAAGAATTAGTTCTCGTCCATGTAGAGCTTGCCGCGGAACTCCGGGTGCATGAGGTTTTCCACGGACAGCACGCGGTCCAGGGTGGCCTCGTCCAGCAGGCCCTTTTCCAAGACTAGGTCGCGTACGCCCTTGCCGGTCTCCAGGGACTCCTTGGCGATGAGATCGCCGTTGTGGTGCCCGATAAAGGGGTTCAGGTAGGTGACGATGCCGATGGAGCTTTCCACGTAGTGGCGGCAGACGTCCTTGTTGGCGGTGATACCCTGGACACACTTCTCGCGCAGGGTATCGACCGCGTTGCCCATGATGCGGATGGACTGGAACAGAGCCTCGCCGATGACCGGCTCCATGACGTTAAGCTGCAGCTGGCCGGCCTCGGCAGCCATGTTGACGGTGATGTCGTTGCCGAAGACCTTGAAGCAGACCTGGTTGACGACCTCCGGGATAACCGGGTTGACCTTGCCCGGCATGATGGAGGAACCGGCCTGGCGGGCCGGCAGGTTGATCTCGTTCAGGCCGGCGCGCGGGCCGGAGGACAGCAGGCGCAGGTCGTTGGAGATCTTGGACAGCTTCATGGCCGCGCGCTTGATGGCCGAGTGCAGCAGCACGTAGGCGCCGCAGTCGGAGGTGGCCTCGATGAGGTCGCGGGCGGTCTTCATCTCCAGGCCGGTGACCTCGGACAGCGCCGCGGTGACCTGGTGGCGGTAGCCGGCCGGGGTGTTCACGCCGGTGCCGATGGCGGTAGCGCCCATGTTAATTTCCAGCAGGCGGGCCTGGGCGTCGCGCAGGACGGACTGCTCTTCCTGCAGGTTGTGGGCAAAGGCTTTGAACTCGTCACCCAGGGTCATCGGGACCGCGTCCTGCAGCTGGGTGCGGCCCATCTTCAGAATGTCCTGGAACTCGTTGGCCTTGACGCTAAACGCGTTCTGCAGGGCGTCCATGCGCTCGATCAGCTGGTCGATGGAGGCGTACAGGCCCAGGCGGAAGCCGGTCGGGTAAGCGTCGTTGGTGGACTGGGACATGTTGACATCATCGTTCGGGTTGATGATGTCGTATGCGCCCTTTTCCTCGCCGAGGTATTCCAGCGCCAGGTTGGCGATGACCTCGTTGGTGTTCATGTTGACCGAAGTGCCGGCGCCACCCTGGAAGACATCCAGCGGGAACTGGTCCATGCAGCGGCCCTCTTCCAGAATCTGGTCGCAGGCCCACATGATGGCCTCGGCCTTCTTCTTCGGCAGGGTGTGCAGGCGGCGGTTAGCCATGGCGGCGGCCTTTTTGACCTGGGCCATGCCGCGGATGAACTCCGGGATGGAGTTGATGGTCACGTACGAGATCTGGAAGTTGTCCATGGCGCGCATGGTGTGCACGCCGTAGTAGGCGGAGTTAGGAACTTCCATCTCACCGATGAGGTCCTGCTCGACGCGGGACTTCTTCACCTTGGCAGTGGTCTGCGGCGACTGCTTGGTCTCCTTGGTGGACTTAGCAGAATCGGAGGCGTTTGCGGCTGCGGTGGTTTCCTGGTCCTGGACGTCCTCAGAAGGCTTCTTAGTATCCTTCTTGGCATTCTTTGCCATCTCGGCGACGCTCCTTTGCGTTAATTGGGGGTTGAATTTAAGTACTTCAAATACTTGACCCCATGGTAGCTAGCAAAGGAATTTTAGAATCCTCGCGCCGAAGGTATACCCCTAAATGCGGGCAATGCGTAGTTCGGAACCCAGAATCGCCTCCGCACCGAGGCCGGAAAGGTCATCCATCAGCTGGTTCGCCTGCTTCTTCGGCACCAAAGCGCGCACCGCTACCCAGCCCTCGCGGGCCAGCGGGGAGACCGTCGGGCCGGTCAGGCCCGGGGTGATCTCCGAGGCAGCCGGCAGATTCTCCTCGGCGATGTTGTAGTCAATCATCAGGTAGCGGCGGGCGTTCAAGATGCCGCGCAGGCGGCCCAGGAGGATTTCTTCCTCGCGGCCCACGGTCGCACCTTGGCGCTGGATGACCACGGCCTCGGAGCTAATCAGCGGTTCGCCGAAGGGCTCCAGCCCCTGCTCGCGCAAGGTGCGCCCGGTGGAGACCACGTCGGCGATGACGTCGGCCACGCCCAGGCGAATGGAGACCTCCACTGCCCCATCCAGGCGGATGACCTCGGCGTCCAAGCCGCGCTCGGCCAGATCCTTGCGAACCAGGTTCGGGTACGAGGTGGCAATGCGCTTGCCTCCCAGCTGGTCCACGCTCCAGCCCTCACCCTTGACCCCGGCGTAGCGGAAGGTCGAACCACCAAATCCGAGATCGAGGATTTCCTGGACGTCGGCCTTGGCGTCGGCGGCCAGGTCGCGACCGGTCACGCCGATATCCAGCACGCCCTTGGCGACGTAGATGGCGATGTCTTTCGGCCGGAGGAAGAAGAACTCAACCCCGTTGGCCTCGTCGACGACGTTGAGCGACTTGGAATTGCCGCGGGACTTGTACCCGGCTTCCGCGAAGATGGACATCGCGGCTTCGGACAGCGAGCCCTTATTGGGCACTGCGATAGTGATCATGCGTGTGTCTTTCTTCCCTGCTGGTATGTACTCGGGTGGGCTGGGAGCAGCGCCTGCGCTTAAGGAAGCGCAGAGGGTGCACTAGAGGTACTTGTAGATGTCCTTGGGCTCAAGGCCACGGGCCAGCATCATCACTTGCGTCCAGTAAAGCAACTGCGAGATTTCCTCCGAGAGCTCCTGGTCGGACTCGTATTCGGCAGCCAACCAGACCTCGCCGGCTTCCTCGATGACCTTCTTGCCGATGTGGTGCACACCATGGTCCAGGGCGTCGACGGTCCCGGACCCCTCCTGCCGCTCGGTGGCCTTGGTCTTTAGCTCTGCAAATAAATCATCGAAGGTTTTCACGCCATCTATTGTTCCATAGAAATTAGCGCCGAGGCGCTGAGCGCGCGCCTACTACCCCCGATATGCGGTCATCTGGCGCCACCAGGCGTAGACATCCGCAGCCCCAGCCGGGGCTACGTGGCGGTTACTGTGCAGCACGGATATCTGGACCACGCCATCGGGCACAACCACGTGATCGTCTTCCGGCAGGCCGATGACCCGGCACCCCGCCTCGACCGCCGCGGACATGCCGGCCGTGGAGTCCTCAAAGACGAGGCAGTCCCCCGGGTCGACGCCGACACTTCGGGCGGCCTGGAGATACATGTCCGGCGCGGGCTTTCCGGTGGGCACCTCGTCGCCGCAGATCGTGTCGAAGAAAAACTCCGGTCCAATGGCCGCGATGGCCCCGTCGGCGACGTAGCGCTCCGTGTTGGTGGTCACCAACATCGGAAGGCCGTCCGCGTGCAGCTCGCGCAGCAGGTCGCGGACGCCGGGAAAGACCTTCAGGTTGCCGGCGAAAAGTTCCCGGACCTTGGAAAACATCAGCATCCGATACTTCGGGTAATCCTCCTCGGTCAGCGTGACCCCCGCCTTCGCCGCGCAGATTTCCAGCGTGGTGGCGAAGGTCGAGCCGACCGTGGCCAGCCGCTCCGTCGGCGTCAGGCGGTTGCCTAGGGTCTCCGAGAGGTAGAACGTCGCTTCCGCCCACAACGGCTCGGAGTCAGTCAGCGTGCCATCCATATCCCAGAAGATGGCCCGGGGACGCTCCGGCGATCCGTGGTCGCTTCGGGTCTTGGCGGCGTCGCCCGGGTGGGACTCGCTAGGTAGCGGCATAAAATTCGTGACTACTTTCTTCTTGGGGTCGGCAGATTCGCGCCCGGGCGTGCGGGCGCACAGCTGCGCCAGTTATGGCCCCGGGGCGTGGCGGCGGAGACTAGTCCAGCTCGGGGATCTGGGCTAGGGCCTCGTCGTCCGCGCCGGTCGCGGCAGAAGCCGAATAGATAAGCTCGGCGAGCTCCCCCTTTTCCTCCGGTTCCAGAACCGCGTAGTCGTTGGCCTTGTTGAAGGCGGCCAACTCCACCTGCCGCTTGGCGATCACTGAGGCAAGGACGTCGCCGTTCGGATCATCCGGGACCGCGTCCAGATCATCCAGCAGGCCTTCCAGGATTTCCTTGAGATCCGGCAGGACGGCTGGGTCGAAGGGCTGGTCCCAGAATTCTTTCTCGTCTTCCTTCAGGTAGTCGCCCGTAGCGAAAGACTTGAGGTTGGCAATGAACTCGTCGACGGTGGGCTGGAAATCTGCGCGAATGCTCATGCGCTTAATTCTTACTCAATTCCGCTACGCTCGCACGCCGAGCAGGCTCCGGAGCGCGACCGTCACCAGCTGCTGGGCGGCCGGATCATCCGCGCCGCGCTCGCCGGCGGCCCACTCGTCGAGGGATTCCAGAACACGCGGGGTATCCAAGTCGTTGGCCAAGGCGGCGCGGATGCCGTGGACTAGTTCCTCGGCTCGCTCGCGCGAGCCGGCGTGTTCCAGGGCCTCGCGCCAGGTAGCCAGGCGCTGCTGGGCGGCGGCCAGGACCTCGTCGGACCAATCCCGGTCGCTGCGGTAGTGGCCGGCGTAGATGCCGATGCGGATGGCCGAGGGCTCCACGCCCTGCTCCACCAGCTTGTGCACGAAGACGAGGTTGCCCAAGGACTTGGACATCTTGGTCCCGTCCAGGCCGATCATGCCGGTGTGGACGTAGAAATCGGCCATGCGGTCTACCCCCAGGCCAGCCTCCGCGTGGGCGGCGGAGAACTCGTGGTGCGGGAACTTCAGGTCGCTGCCGCCGCCTTGAATCTCGAAGGTCTTGCCCAGGCGGTTGGTCGCGATAGCCGAACACTCGACGTGCCAGCCCGGGCGGCCCGGGCCAAACGGGGATTTCCAGGCCGGCTCGCCGTCGCGGTGCGCGCGCCAGAGCAGGGCGTCCAGCGGGTTGTGTTTGCCGGCGCGGTCCGGGTCCCCGCCGCGCTCGGCGAAGAATTTTTCCATCTCTTCGCGGCTGTAGTTGGACTCGTAGCCGAACTGCTCCGTGGCCTCGATGGAGGCGTAAACATCCGGATATTCCGGATCATCGACCACGTAGGCGGCGCCGCGGTCGAGCAGCTTCTGGACCAGCTCGATAATCTCGTCGACAGCTTCCATTGCGCCGACGTAGTCCCGCGGTGGGATGACCTCCAGCAGATTCATGTCGGAGCGGAAGAGATCGATCTGGGAGGTGCCCAGCTCGCGCCAGTCCACGCCGTCGCGCTTCGCGCGCTCAAAGAGCGGGTCGTCGACGTCGGTGATGTTTTGCACGTAGTGGACGCCGTGGCCGTTATCCATCAAAATGCGGTTGACCAGGTCAAAGGTCACGTAGGTCGCCGCGTGCCCGAGGTGCGTGGAGTCGTACGGGGTGATCCCACACACGTACACACCCGCCTGCGGGCCGTCGACCTTGACCTCGCGGACGGCGCGGTCCGCGGAATCAAAAAGCTGCAGGGGAACAGAAGCGCCCGGGACGGGCTGGATTTCGGGCTGGGGCCAAGTATGCATGCCCACCATCGTAACGCCGAGTCCCGCCGACGCGCATAACGCCACCGCCGGGCCTGTACGACCCACGGGCGAACTCGATACGCCCCCGAATCTTTAGGACGCCTTTAGGGCTGCAGCACGCCGAAGGCCAGCAGGGTCATGACAAACAGGCCGACCGGGATGCGGTAGGCAGCGAACCAGGAGAAGGAGTGGTTGGCCACGAACTTCAGCAGCCAGGCGATCGCGGCGTAACCGACGATGAAAGCGATGGCCGTGCCGACCAGCAACTGGGTTCCGGTGGCCGATTGGCCGACGGTCGGGCCGAAGGCATCGCCCAGTGAGAACAGGCCGGAGGCCAGCACCGCCGGGATGGCCAGCAGGAAGCTGAAGCGGGTGGCCACCTCGCGGTCAAGCCCCAAGAAGAGGCCGCCAGAGATAGTGCCGCCGGAGCGAGACACGCCCGGGATGAGGGCCAGGCACTGGCACAGGCCCATGATGATGGCGTCCTTCATGGTCAGCTCGTCGAAGCCGCGGGTCTTTTTCCCCATCTTTTCGGCCAGGATGAACACGAAGGAGAACAGGACCAGCATGGCCGCGGTGATCCACAGGTTGCGCAGCGCGTCCCGGATGAGGTCCTTGCCGAAGAAGCCGATGAGCCCGATCGGGATGGAACCGACGATGACCATCCAGCCCATCTTCCAGTCCTGCCCGCGGGTATCCTTGTCGACCCAGCCGCGGAACCAGCCGGCCAGGATCTGCCAAATGAGCTTGGCGAAATAGACCACGACGGCCAGCTCGGTGCCGAGCTGGATGACCGCGGTGAAGGAGGCACCGGCGTCCTGGCCCCAGAAGAGCTCGGAGACAATGCGCAAGTGTCCCGAGGAGCTGACGGGGAGGAACTCGGTGAGGCCCTGGACTATAGACAAGACGATGACTTGCAACCAGGACATGTCTGATTGTTCTACGCCTGCTTGGGCGAGGTACTGCACGTTATTCACTCGGAACAGCATACTTACGCCCCCGTCCCCCACGCGAGGACCACCCCGGGCGAGTCCGACTTTCGAAGCAAGCTCACACCTTCCATTCAGTTCGGGATAATTCCCCTGTGCTGCCTCTGCCCTCTACCGCCTGCGGCCGGCCCGGCTGCGGCTGGTGGGGGCTGGTGGGACTGCTGGATTTCGGGGTCTGACTGCTAGGATGACTGTCTGTGACTTCTAAGACCGGTTTCGCAGTAATGGCTGTCTCCGCAGTCTCCGCTCTAGCTCTCGCGGGGTGCCAACAAACCCTGCCGGAAGAGGAGGCGGACGAAGGCGCCGCGGTCGGAAATGCAACCCCGGCCGACTCCCCCGCCGCCACCGACCCCAACGGCGAGGTCCTCGAGCTGCCGCGGGAGGTCGCGCAGGTAACCGACATGGCCGCCGCCAGCGAGACAATCGCCGTGCGCAGCGCCGATCACCTGGCCGTGGGCGACGCCGCTGCCTTCCAGGACGGCTCCGCCGCGGTGGTGGAAATCCCGACCGATTGCGGCCAGCTGACGGCCGCCGACAACGAGTTCCTACTCGGCTGCGGCAAGGAGGTTCTCTCCTTCGACCCGGCACGTCCCGAGCAACCGGAGAGGATCGCTGTCGACGAGGAATTTTCCGTCACCGCCGCCGCGCGGACCTCATCCGGGGAGCTTTTCGTGGCCTCCGATCAGGCCACCGACGTCGCCATCTACAAAGACGGCGAGCGCAGCGACTCCTTCGCGGTTGAGGACGCGACCGACCAGCTACTGGCGGTCCCCAACCAGGACGGCACGGACAACGTGGTGCGCACCTTGCGGGCGGATTCAACCATCCAGTCGCTGGATTGGGAGCAGTCACGCGCGGGCGGCCGTCTGCGCGTGGGCGTCGGCCTGGGTCAGGCCTCGGTCGGTGACAACGGCACCATTGTGGTCTCCGATACCTTGGGCGAGCGGGTAGCCATCTACAACGCCGAGGACGTCATCCGCCTGCACCAGTACGGCAACACCGATGGGGTGCCGTGGGCCACGGCCTGGGACGAGTCCCGGCAGCTGGCGTGGGTGACCACGACCGACAACAATCAGGCGCAGGCCTTCGAGATTTCACACGGCGTTCCGGAGGAGCACGCGAAGGTCTCTACCGTCGCTAACGCACAGAACATGGTCGCGCTCAGCGACGGGACCATCGCCATTGCTTCTGCCACCGGTGACGGACTGCAGATCATTAAAGATATTTAAGGAGTTTCTACAATGCCGAGCATTTTCCGCACCGTCCGGGGCATGGTTTACGATGCCGCGCTCAAGGCTATGTTCCGGATCGACGCCGAGCGCATCCACCACCTGATGAGCTCGGCCCTCCATGGCTTCCACGTGGCCTGGCCGCTCAACCGCGGGCTGAACAAGGTCCTTCCCGTCAAGGACCCGGTCCTGCGCCAGACCGTCTTCGGTGTGGACTTCCCGCGCCCGCTCGGCCTGGCGGCCGGCTTCGACAAGAACGCCACCGCCGCGGACGCCTGGGGTCCTATCGGTTTCGGTTACGCCGAGTTGGGCACCGTCACCGCGGCTACCCAGCCGGGCAACCCGGCTCCCCGCCTTTACCGTCTGCCCAAGGACAAGGGCCTGCTCAACCGGATGGGCTTTAATAACCAGGGAGCTGAGGAAGTCGCCCGCAACCTGCGCGCCCGCCGCAGCGACGACGTCATCGGCATCAACATCGGCAAGACCAAGGTCACCCCGGTGGACCAAGCCGTGGACGACTACCGCCGTTCGGCCTCCGTCCTGGGCTCGCTGGCCGATTTCCTGGTGGTCAACGTCTCCTCCCCGAACACCCCGGGCCTGCGCGACCTGCAGGCTGTCGAGTCGCTGCGCCCCATCCTCACCGCCGTTGCCGAGGTCACCCCGGCCCCGGTCTTGGTGAAGATCGCCCCGGATCTGTCCGACGAGGACGTCCTCGCCGTGGCCGACCTGGCCCGTGAGGTTGGCCTGGCCGGAATCGTCGCCACCAACACCACCATCTCCCGCGAGGGGCTGAAGACCCCGGCCGCTAAGGTCGAGGCCATGGGGGCCGGCGGCGTGTCCGGCGCGCCGGTGGCGCAACGCTCCCTGGAGGTGTTGCGCCTGCTCCACGAGCATCTGGGCGGCGAGCTGCCCATCATCTCGGTCGGCGGCATCTACACCCCGCAGCAGGCCTGGGAGCGCATCACGGCCGGCGCCAGCCTCCTGCAGGGCTACACCCCGCTCATCTACGGCGGCCCGGACTGGATCCGCGACATCCACCTAGGGATTGCCCAGCAGATCCGCGCCCACGGCATGAGCAACATCAGCGAGGCGGTCGGCTCCGGGCTGCCGTGGAAGAACTAAACACTGCCAAGAGGTAGCAAAAACAAGAAAGAGCTAGGGCTGCGCGTGCAGCCCTAGCTTTTATTTTTAGCTCTCTTCATTTTTGAAAAAGCCTGCCGGCGCATCCCGCCACCGGTCTACCCTCCCCTTAGGAGCGAGGAACCAGGCTGCGGCGGAGCGCGAGGGCGCAGACCAGCGCCAGGCCGGCGTAGATGAGCAGCCACCACTGGCCCATCACGGCGAGCTGCGCCGTGGGCAGGAAGCGGCTGGCGATGATAATGACCACCGCCCCGCCCAGAGCCACCACCTGGGCGATACTTGGGCGCTGATCCTTGCGGGTGGTGGCAAAAGCGCCGATCAAAAGCGCGGCTACCACCAGCGCCACGCGGGCTGGGGTCCACACGAAGGGGCTCATCCACCCTTCGGTGAGCACCGCGACGAAGGTCATGATGACGAGGACGAGTGCGACGGCAATGAAAGATCCGCCCACTCGCAACTGCAGCGGGATCGTCACCCCGGGATTGTCGTTGTTGGCCATACGCTAAGTGAGGACTACTTCTCCTCGTACCAGCCCCACAGGATGGCGCGGCCAATAGCGTGGAAGTGCAGGTTAAATCCCAGGACCGTCGGGGTGGCGTCCGGGTCGATGTCCAGCTTCTCCGTGTCCACCGCGTGGACGGCGTAGAGGTAGCGGTGCGGGGCGTGGCCGGCCGGCGGCTGCGGGCCGTGGTAGGTGCGCTTGCCGGAGTCGTTGCGCAGGGAGATAACGCCCTCGATGCCCAAGTCTTCGGCGGCACCGGCGTTGGTGGGCAGTTCCGCGACGTCGGCCGGGATGTTGAAAGCGGCCCAGTGCCAGAAACCGGCGGCCGTCGGAGCGTCCGGATCGAAGCAGGTCACGGCCAGGGACTTGGTGCCCTCCGGCAGGTTGGACCACTCAAGCTGCGGCGAAACGCTCTCCGGAGCGCGGAAGCGCTCGGCAATCTCGTCACCGTCGACTAGGTCGGAGGACGACAGCGCAAACGACGGGAGATCCCGCAGCGGGGCGTACGGGTCGGGGCCAGGGAACCGAGAATCGTTGTAAGAAGTCATACTCCCATTTGTACCGGAAAACACATTCCGTGTCTGTCAGTAACGCACACCATATTCATCGCCCCACCGCAGACCGGAGTTTGGCCTAAATGCAAGAGTAGAACTACCTCGCCGGTCGGCCCGCGTCGCGCTCACGAATGGCACCTAGCCTCCCCTTGCCCACTCGGCGAGGAAAAGGAACTTCCAAACAATGGTTCCATAATCACGCGGGCGTTTACCGCCGTGTGCTGGCGATTTGTTTGCCCGCCGCCGGCAGGCTAGAGTTTTGGGAGTGCCGAAGCCGGTAACGGCTGAAAACACCCTGCCCGGGTGGCGGAATGGCAGACGCGCTAGCTTGAGGTGCTAGTGTCCTATTAACGGACGTGGGGGTTCAAGTCCCCCTCCGGGCACAACACTCCCCGCGTTCTTTCACCAAGAACGTGGGTTTTTCTTTTTCTACCCGGAACGTGCGCGCACAGGTGCGAACAGGATTGGCGTAGAACTGGAAAGAGAGTAAAGACAGAACAGAGGCATAAAAGCAAGGTGTCCGGCATGCACGATGAGAACTCCGCGCGGGGCTGGTTGCGCAGTTTTGGCGGGTTCTTGGCCCAGGTATTCCGCGACGCCGTGCGCACGCTATGCGGGCTGGGCTGGCGGCGCCGGTTAGTCATCCTGCTGGCCGTGGCCGCTCTCGCGGTGGCGGCGCGCTATGTCGACGTGCCGGAGCTATCTGATCTGCGGGCCGGCGCCCAGCGGTACGGCGACTTCTTCGTCGTGCTTTTCGCGCTGTCCTATATCGTCTTCACCCTCTTTCCCCTTCCCCGGACCATCTGGACCGTCGCGGCGGGAATCCTCTTCGGGCCGGTGTTGGGGCTCGGGCTGGCGCTGGTCTGCCTGACCGTCTCGGCCGCGCTCGCCTTCCTAAGCGTGCGCACCCTCTTCGGCGAGTGGATGCGCCCGAGACTATCCCACCCGGCGGTGGCTGGCCTGAACGCCCGCCTGGCCCACCGCGGAGGGCTGGCCATCTGCAGCCTGCGCATGGTGGCGGGCGTTCCCTTCTCCTTGCTCAATTACACCGCCGCGCTGACAAGCATCCCGTTTTGGCAATTCGTCACCGCGACCTTGGTCGGCTCTGTCCCCACGACCGTCATCGGTGTCTTCTTCGGCGAGGCCCTCACGAGCGGAATCTCCCCCTGGATCCTCGCCGCGTTCCTGATTGCCGCAGCCGCCGGGCTACTGGGCCTCTGTGCTGAGTCCCGGCTACCCCAACCTACCGCCAGTCAAGCCCAGGGCGTAGACTAGAAGAAAAGGTCAAGGCTTTTGCCTTGCCGATATTCCCTATTGGCCGCTTACCGGAAGGAGCTGGATCCCTATGCTCGCCGTGCACGCTCGTTACCGCGGTTCCTCCATGCACCGCGCCGACCTCGTTAAGCGTTCCGCCCAGGCGCTAGCCACCCTCGACGGCGTGGACGACTTCACCATCCTCGGGGTCGAGGACATCTGCACCGTGGTAGACTCCCCCTCCTCTGTCTGCGAGGTCGTCATGGCGCTGCTGGCCGACGGCGACTGGGCCGTGGGGATCGGCCTGTGCCCCGGCGCCACCGATAAGGCCGTGGCGCGAGCGACGGCCTCCGGGGCCTTGGGGCGCTCCGCCCGCGCCGGCCAGGTGAGGGCCAAGACGGACGTGCGCGCCCGCAAGTCGGAGGCCGACGATATCGCCGCCGCCTTCGGCCTGCTGGGCTACGTGCTCCACAAGCGCACCGCCGAGGGGCGCGAGGCCACCTCTCTGGTGCGTTCCGGCTACAACCAGAACGAAGCGGCCGAGCAGCTGGGCATCTCTAAACAGGCCATGTCCCAGCGCCTGCAAGCCGCCGGCTGGACAGCCGAGAGCGCCGGCTGGCAACTAGCCGTCCGCCTGTTGGAGCGAGGCAACCAGGCCTAGAGCAGGTCCTCCTTGCTCAGCTCTGGGGTGGTCACGAAATCCACTAGGCGCTCGACCGCGCCGATCAGGCTGGGCTCTAGGTCGCGGAAGGAATTGACCGCGCTGTAGACGCGGTGCCAGCCCTCCTTCGGATCAGACCAGCCCACCCGCTTGCAGATGCCAGTCTTCCAGTCCTCGCCGTAGGGCACCTCCGGCCAGGTCTTTAGGCCCAGGCGCTCCGGTTTTACCGCGGCCCAAATATCGATGTACGGGTGGCCGGTGACCAGGCAGTCCGGCCCGACCGCGCGAGTCAGCCGGCTCTCCTTACTGCCCTCGACCAGGTGGTCGGCCAGCACGCCAATGCGGCGCCCGGGCTCGGGGCTGAATTCCGCGAGCCGCTCCGGCAGGTTGTCTAAGCCCTCGAGGTATTCGACGACCACGCCCTCGACGCGCAGGTCGTGGCCCCAGACCTTCTCCACGATGGCGGCGTCGTGGATACCTTCGACCCAGATGCGCGAAGGCGCGGCGACCTTGGCCTCAACGTTTTCCACCCGGCGGGAGCCGGAGTTGGAGCGGCGTGGGGCCTGTTTTTCCACGTAGCGCACCAGGGTCACGGGCTCGCCCTCAATAAGGAAGCCGCCCTTGACCAGGTTAAAGACGCGCTCGTTGCCGTGGCGGTCGGCGAGCCGGACGACCTCACCGAAAACCGTCTTGTCCACGCCCTGGACCGCGCCGGTGAATTCCTGCTCGTCCCCGCGGACCTCCACCACGAGTCCGGGTTCGGCAGGCACTTCCGGGTAGCTCTTCGGCTGCTTGCGCGCGTGTCCGGCGAAAATATCGCCGCCGTAAGGGTCTCGGGAGTTGAAGCTCATGGAGCTACATTTTATCTATTACACTGTGCCGTCATGGATATGCGCGCCGAGGTATGGTCACCCCTGCAGAACACGGCCGTCTGGTTGGGGGCCTGGCTCTACCACCACGAGTCCGCCGATGCGACCCTGCAGGCCCTCGAAGAGCTGGGCGGGCCGGTCTACGTCCGTCACGGCGAACCCGGGATCGAGCTTCTGCGGCTTATCCGCGACAACGCCGCGGGCGAGACCGAGCTTTCGCCCGGCGCCCGGCCCGAGCCGGCGCTGCGGCTCATTCTCTCCGGGCCCGGGGACCCGCCCGCCTTGCCCGCGGGTACGGCAGCCGCAGAGCACGTGGTGGCGAACGGGGCCGGCGGCATCGTCGTGCGCACCGTAGACCCCGACCGCCACGTGGTCTTGGCCCCCGAGTTCCATGACGGGGGACCTGGTGGTTCGATTACGAGGTCACCGGGCGCCTACCCGAGCCGGCCTGGCTTAGCCCCGGGGAGGCCAACGCTGTGTTATCGGCTGCGACGGAGGAATCCGCGCAGCTTATCGAGGCCAGCGGGCAGCGCAAGATAAACGCCGCCGACGCCCGGCTGACCGTCGGTACGCTGGCGGACTTCTACGACACCCCCGGCCTGCCGTCGTGCGTGCCGGGACGCACGGCCAAGCTTTTTGCCCGCGCCGATCGCGTCGCGGCCATTATCGAAACGGTCACGGATCGCCTGGGGGATCACAGCCTGGCTCCGCAGCTGCTGCGCCTGTGGCGGCACATCCGCCAGGCGCGCATGGCCGGGGTAGCCTACGCGCTCAGCGACTTCGCCCGCTAGCTGGATTTGCGCAGCGACCAGATGTCGCAGCAGCCCGGGGCGCAGGGCTCGCCGTTGACGGTGCAGCCCTGGGTAGTGACCTCTCCCAGGTCTTCCCGCGGCGCGCCGGTGGTCATTTCCTCGATGAGATCGACGATCATCTCGGTAAAGGCCGGGGTCGGCCCGGCGGTGCGGGTGCGCGACATTGCGACGCCCATCTCGCGGCAGGCCTCGGCCAGCTCCGAGTCCAGGTCCCAAATGACCTCCATGTGATCGGAGATGAAGCCGACCGGGCACACGACGATCGCGTCCACGCCCTCGTCGTTGTGGATGTCGGTGGCGTGGTCGACGATGTCGGGCTCCAGCCACGGCGTGGCCGGGTTGCCGGAGCGGGAGTTCCACACCAGGTCGTAACGGCCGATCCCCGCCTGCTCGGCGATGAGTTTGGCCGCCTCCGCCACTTGGCGGGAGTACAGATTCTTGTCGCCTACTGCGCCGCCGACGGCGTCGTGGGCGTTCGGCACGGAGTGGGCGGTGAACAGCACCCGGGTGCTTTCCCACTTCTCCTGCGGGATCTCGGTGCACGCTTCCTTGAGCGCGCGGGCCATCTCCCCGACGAACTTCGGGTGGGAGTAGAACTGCCGCAGCTTGGTGAATTCGATCTCGGGCAGCCCCTTGTCCGCCAGGTGCTGGCGCATGGCGACGATGTCCTCGTCGTACTGCCTGCAGGCCGAGTAGCCGCCCCACGCCGAGGTGGCGAAGACGAGCACGCGGCGCACGCCGTCGGCGGCCATCTCCTCCGCGGCCTCGTTGCCGAAGGGGTGCCAGTTGCGGTTGCCGAAGTACACCGGCAGGTCCATCCCGCGGCGGGCGAGCTCGCCCTTGACGTTGTCGATGATTTCGCGGTTGAGCCCGTTTAGGGGGCTGACACCATCGAAGTGGAAGTAGTGCTCCCCGACCTTGACCAGGCGCTCCCGGGGGATGCCGCGGCCGCGAGTGACGTTCTCCAGAAACGGGACGACCTCCTCGTTTCCTTCCGGGCCACCGAAAGAAAGAACGAGGAGGGCGTCATAGCCAGGATTAGTCTGTTGTGCGTCAGTCATAATCCTGACAGTACCAACTAAAGTTGGTGGCTTAATATTTGGCGACGCTAGATGAGACGTACGGCATACGGTGCCATACCCCCGTAGCGCACCGGGGATTTCTGCACGTTCTGGCCCGACTGCGGGGCTTCCAGCATCATACCGTCGCCCAGGTAGATGGCGACGTGGTGCGAGGCGTTGGGACCGTAGAAGATTAGGTCGCCGCGCTCCATCTCGGAGGTCGGGATCTTCTCGCCGTGGTTGTACTGGTAGCCCGTGAAGTGCGGCAGGGAGATGCCGACGCCGGCGAAGGCGTAGATCACCAGGCCGGAGCAGTCAAAGCCGACCTTGTTGTAGTCGCCGAAGGAGTCGGCCACGCCGCCGTCGCGGATGCCCTGGGTCGGGCCGTTGGCGTCGCCGCCGCCCCAGGCGTAGGGCACGCCAATCTGGGATTCGGCTCGGGCGATGACGGCCTCGATCTGGGCCTCGCGGCCCATGTCCGAGACCGCGTCGCTGGCTTCTTCCGTCACCGAGTCAGAGGTCTCGAGGTCCTCCAGAACACCGTCCAGCTGGCTGGTCAGGTCCGCGTCTTGGTCACCCTGGCCTTCGCCCTGCAGGGCCGGCAGGCTACCGGTGGACTCGTCCGCGGTCGCCTCTTCCAGCTGTGTGTGCACCGGCTGGGAGCCGGCGACGATGCCTTGGGCCACGGCCATGGCCGCGCTCGACAGCAGCGCCATGTCTTCCTCGGAAGAGCCGTTTTCGTTAGAGCTCAGCTGGTCACCGGAGGCCGCGTCGCCCGCGCCGGAACGCTGGGCCGGCTCCAAGCCCTGGACGGTCGGCTCGTTCTGCTTCGAGTCGCCGTGGCCCGCGCCGGAGTTCTCCGCGCTGGTGGAGGTAGCCGAGGAATCGCTAGACTCGGTCGACTCGCTGGACTCCGCCGCGGTAGAGGACTCCGACGCCGAAGCGTTCTCCGCGGTCGACGTCTGCGCCGAGGTGCTGTTCTGCGCGCCCGAGCGGGCGGAGGAGGACTCCTCCCGCGGGGCGGCCGAAGAGGTAGCCGTGGCGGACTGGGAGCGGTCGCTGCCGGAAGCCTTCTTGTCGTCCTTGTCGTCCTTGGCTTCGCTGGTGGAGCCGTGGTTGCCGCGCGGCGAGTGGCCGCGGGCCTCATCTAACGCTTCCTGGGCGTCTTCTTCCTGGAGGGCCAGTTCGTTGCGCTCAGCGGAGATCTTTTCGACCTCGGCCAGGGAATCCTCCAGGGTCTTGCGCGCGTCTTCCTCGGCGGAGGTCGCGCGCTCTTCGCGCTGGTCGGCCAGTTCCTTGGCCAGGCGCAGCTGGGATTCCTTGTTCGCCTTCTGGGTGCGGACCTTTTCCAGGTCCTCGACGACGGCACGTTGCTTGTCCGACTGGCCCGCCAGGTAGCTCTGGCGCTCCAGCTTCTCAGCGCGCGCGTCAGCGCCGGCGGCGTTGGTCACCGCGTCCGAGGTCCCGGAGCGGCGGTAGGCCGAGCGAGAAATCTCGTCGAGCTTCTCCTGGGCCTTTTCGACGTCCACCTGGGCGCCGTTGAGCTCATCCTTGGCGGCGGCCGCGCCATCGCGGGCCTGCTGGGCCTCGGTGCGCGCGTCCTGGAGATCGACCAGGGCTTGGTTGACGATTTCGCGGTAGCGGCCGATTTCGCCTTCCAGGCGGGAGATCTCGCCCTGGACGTCGGCGATGGCGCCGGCGACATCGGAGATTGAGCTGCTGCCCCGGCTCAGTTCACGGGTCAGCCGCTGGAGGTCATCCCCCGGCTCATCGGCGTTGGCAACGGTAGGGGTCAAGGTGGCGACGGTAGACAGCGTTGCCGTGCAGGCAACAGCGGAAAACGCCGCCCGGAAACGGGACTTGACAGAACGGCCGGAATTACTCCGCGCGTTCACATTGGATGTGGTGGCCACGAATATGCTCCTTGGCCAGCAACCTAGGCGTGTTGAGACAGACCTACCTCGCACAAAGGTATGCCGAAGCCTCTCCTCCTCGACCGTCAACACATACGCGCGCTCGCCCACTCACGCGATCCGCGTGGCTGGCGTACGGACTCAGGCACAGACTTCCCCATCGGCATGAGTTCCTCGCACAGCAGCCCTTGGATTCTGGGCACGTCCCCGGCCGGATGACCTCCGGGATGGCCCCTGATGTGGGTGCGACACTTATCGAAAACGGTAAAGGCTTAAGACTTGTCTCCTCCTAGCCTGCTGGCAATACAAAGATTGGACATTAACTCCAACCCATGAGCCAAATAGCAAACGCGGCACAACGGTTGAACCCCGACCACAACTGCCCTTCGCCGGGTCTTGGCGTGCTTCCCCACATGCCCGTACCACGTGCGCTTAGACGTTCCAGTCAAGCCTCAATCCGTGAACCATGTTCCACAATTCACCTCATGAGTTGCTATAGAAACCATAGAGCACATACACCACATCTCGCATATATTTCCCACAAACCACAGGAGTTAAGTAAAGCCACAGCACTTAACATTCCGCCGTTACCAGCGCCGTTACCAACTTGAGATTTTGTCTGTGCGGTTCGTCACGTTCCGCCTAGTTTCGCCCCGCCGCCCGCTCCCAGCCCGTTAGCTACCCGACAGATCAGAAAAGCGGTCAACCTTCTAGGATTGACCGCTTTCCGTGTAACGGGCGCCCACTAACGCCGACCAGTGCCGTTTTATTCCCGGGTTCCCACGGCCAGAAGTGACTGTGCCGTTATGGTTCAACTTTCCGTGTATTTCTACTTTCAGCCTAGGCCCCCGGTGCCCCCACACGGACAGCCGCACCCGCGGAGATGCCCCCCTGCCGCCGCGCCGGCTGCCCGCCGGAAGGCCCACACTCCGCCGACGAGGGCGACCACAAGGGCCACGAGTGTTGCCGCCGGAAGGTAAAAGGACGGGGTCTGGTCGACACCGCCATAGAAGGCTCCGAGGGCCTCGGCCTGGGTGACCCCTGCCGGCACCCCGGACTGGGCGGACTCAATTTCTGCTCGGGACAAGGAATCACTGACCACTGAGATTGTCCCCGGCGACTGGACGATGACCGTGTCTAGGCCAGTGGCGTCCTGTAGCTCCTGAGCCACGTCACGGTAATCGGCCGGCATGCCGCCCGCCACGTCGACGACCGCAATGCCGTCGCCGTCACGTAGGGCGGCCTGCGCGTCAGTCTGGGCAGCCGGGTCCCCCGCTAAAACGGGGTTAGTAAAAGCAACGGAATCTTCGGAAAGCTGTTCCGCCAAGTCCGGAACATCTACCCCCTGAGGAATCATCGCCACGCCTCCTTGCTCTCTCCCAATCGCGCCCCCAGCCCCACACAGCAGCGCGCTGAGCTGGGAATAGGCAAAACCCGTCCGGTTTGTGTACCGGGTCAGATTACGCACTCATCTATCCCCCGCGGGCATCCGACTCGCCGCGCAGCGCCAAAATGGTGGAAACAAAACGCGCGTACTGTTATAGTTAAGGCAGTCGACGGTTCAGCCATCTATGATGGATAGATGAACCATCGCGTTCACGTCGTCTCCGAAGTATATATCCCATGACTATTAACTTTGCCCTCGTTTCCCGCTAGCGCGGGGTACCCCGGGCGAGTATGCGGAACTAATACCTGAGCGACGATGGCGAACATCTTAGTTCTCAAACAAGGAATGGAGCTCCCTGTGACTGAAAGCTTGAACTCTTTCGGCGCCAAGAAGACTCTTGACGTCAACGGCAAGTCCTACGATTACTTTGACATCAACGCTGTCGAGGGCATGTCTAAGCTGCCCTACTCGTTGAAGGTCCTCGGCGAGAACCTGCTGCGCCACGAAGACGGCAAGAACGTGACCAAGGAGCACATCGATGCCCTGGCCAACTGGGACCCGAAGGCTGAGCCGGACACCGAGATCCAGTTCACCCCGGCCCGCGTTCTGATGCAGGACTTCACCGGCGTTCCCTGCGTGGTCGACCTGGCCACCATGCGTGAGGCCGTGTCCGCTCTGGGCGGCACCCCGGATCAGGTCAATCCGCTGAACCCGGCCGAGATGGTCATCGACCACTCCGTTATTACCGAGGCCTTCGGTTCCTCCGACGCTCTCGAGAAGAACGTCGAGATCGAGTAC
The DNA here is from genome assembly GCF_001815935.1 of Corynebacterium sp. HMSC04H06. GTDB lineage: Bacteria > Actinomycetota > Actinomycetes > Mycobacteriales > Mycobacteriaceae > Corynebacterium. The sequence goes on along the minus strand of NZ_KV823406.1, from coordinate 50,457 downwards.
CAGCGCAACGAGGAGCGCTACCAGTTCCTCCGCTGGGGCTCCGAGAACTTCTCCAACTTCCGCGTGGTGCCCCCGGGAACCGGTATTGTCCACCAGGTCAACATCGAGTATCTGTCCCGCGTCGTCTTCGACAACGAGGGCCTGGCCTACCCGGACACCTGTATCGGTACCGACTCCCACACCACCATGGAAAACGGCCTGGGCATCCTGGGCTGGGGCGTCGGCGGCATCGAGGCCGAGGCTGCCATGCTGGGCCAGCCGGTCTCCATGCTCATCCCAAAGGTCGTCGGCTTCAAGCTGACCGGTGAGATCCCGGTCGGCGTGACCGCTACCGACGTCGTTCTGACCATCACCGAGATGCTGCGTCAGCAGGGCGTTGTCGGCAAGTTCGTCGAGTTCTACGGCAACGGCGTCAAGTCCGTCCCACTGGCCAACCGCGCCACCATCGGCAACATGTCCCCTGAGTTCGGCTCCACCGCGGCCATCTTCCCGATCGACGAAGAGACCATCAAGTACCTCGAGCTCACTGGCCGTCCGGAAGAGCAGATCGATCGCGTCCGCGAGTACGCCAAGGCACAGGGCATGTGGCTGGAGCAGGACGCTCCGGAGGCCGAGTACTCCGAGTACCTCGAGCTCGACCTGGGCACCGTGGTCCCGTCCATCGCCGGCCCGAAGCGCCCGCAGGACCGCATCCTACTGTCCGAGGCCAAGGAACAGTTCCGTAAGGACCTGGGCAACTACACCACCGACGAGGTTATCGTCGACGAGACCACCGTTGAGGCCAAGCGCATGACCGACGAGGGCGGCGCTCCGGAAGACGACGTCGACGTCACCGGCGGCCTGAACCAGTCCCGCGCCGGCAACAACGAGTCCGCTGCCAAGGGCTCCTCCGGACGTCAGTCCCACCCGGTCGTGGTCAACTCCCCGAACGGTGGCGAGTACACCCTGGACCACGGCATGGTGGCTATCGCCTCCATCACCTCCTGCACCAACACCTCGAACCCGTCCGTCATGGTCGGTGCCGGCCTGATCGCCCGAAACGCGGCCAAGAAGGGCCTGCACTCCAAGCCGTGGGTCAAGACCATCTGCGCCCCGGGTTCCCAGGTTGTCGACGGCTACTTCCAGCGCGCCGACCTGTGGAAGGACCTCGAGGCTCTGGGCTTCTACCTCTCCGGCTTCGGCTGCACCACCTGCATCGGCAACTCCGGCCCGCTGCCGGACGAGATCTCGAACGCCATCAACGAGCACGACTTGGCTGCCACCGCAGTCCTGTCCGGTAACCGTAACTTCGAGGGCCGCATCTCCCCGGACGTCAAGATGAACTACCTGGCGTCCCCGATCATGGTCATCGCCTACGCTATCGCCGGCACCATGGACTTCGACTTCGAGAACCAGGCCCTGGGCCAGGACCAGGACGGCAACGACGTCTTCCTGAAGGACATCTGGCCGTCCACCGAGGAGATTGAGGAGACCATCCAGTCCGCTATCTCCCGCGAGATGTACGAGGCCGACTACGCCGACGTCTTCAAGGGCGACGACGCATGGCGCAACCTGGACGTCCCGGAAGGCGAGACCTTCGAGTGGGACGAGAACTCCACCTACGTCCGCAAGGCACCGTACTTCGAGGGCATGGAGCTCGAGCCGGGCGACGTCGAGGATATCAAGGGCGCTCGCGTCCTGGTGAAGCTGGGAGATTCGGTCACCACCGACCACATCTCCCCCGCTTCTGCCATCAAGCCGGGCACGCCGGCCGCGCAGTACCTGGACGAGCACGGTGTGGCCCGCAAGGACTACAACTCCCTGGGCTCCCGTCGTGGTAACCACGAGGTCATGGTCCGCGGTACCTTCGCCAACATCCGCCTGGCTAACCAGCTGGTGGACGTCACCGGCGGCTACACCCGCGACTTCACCCAGGAGGGTGGCCCGCAGGCGTTCATCTACGACGCCGCTCAGAACTACAAGGAGCAGGGCACCCCGCTGGTCGTGCTGGCCGGTAAGGAGTACGGCACCGGTTCCTCGCGTGACTGGGCTGCTAAGGGCACCAACCTGCTGGGCGTCAAGGCTGTTATCACCGAGTCCTACGAGCGCATCCACCGCTCCAACCTCATCGGTATGGGCGTGGCTCCGCTGCAGTTCAAGGACGGCGACTCCCACGAGTCCCTCGGCCTGGACGGCACCGAGACCTTCGACATCGTCGGCCTGAGCGAGTTCAACAACGATGGTCACCCGAAGGAAGTTCACGTCACCGCCACCAAGGAGGACGGCTCCACCGTCGAGTTCGACACCGACGTGCGCATCGACACTCCTGGTGAGGCTGACTACTACCGCCACGGCGGCATCCTGCAGTTCGTGCTGCGCCAGATGGTCAAGTCCTAAGACAGCTAGGCCACTAGCCGCACCTTAGAATAAAAGGGGGCTGCACTTCCGCGATAAGCCCGCGGGAGCCTCGCGGCCCCCTTTGCCGTCCCCTCTCCTTGTCCACCGGTAGCCGGTGTTAGCGCTTCACGCGTGCATTTTCCTGTCCACGTCCACCCCACAGAGCAAGAGGTCACAACATGCCCATCGTCAGCGATAGCGAACTCAATCGGCGCCGCCACGACATCTTGATAGGCGCTCGGCGTTGCTTCGCTGAGCATGGTTACGAAGGGGCCACCGTGCGCCTGCTGGAGGAAGCGACCGGCAAGTCCCGCGGCGCTATCTTCCACCACTTCGGTGATAAGGAGTCGCTGTTTTTGGCCCTGGCCCGCGAGGACGCCGCCCGCCAGGCGGAGGTCGTCGCCCGCGAAGGTTTGGTTGAGGTCATGCGGAACATGCTCAACCAGCCGGAGCGTTACGACTGGCTGGCCACCCGCCTGGAGATCATCTCGCTGCTGCGCACGGATGCCTCCTTCCGGGCCCGCTGGAAGGATCACCAGTCCATCCTGGATGACGCGGTGCGCCAGCGCCTCTACTCCAATGCGGAGAAGGGCCGGCTGCGCGACGACGTCCCTGTCGAGACCCTCGTCATTTACCTGGAGACCTTCATGGACGGCTTCATCAACCGCCTGGCCATGGGTGACACCCAGCGGCTCAGCAGCGTCCTCGATATCGTCGAGCACTCCATCCGTAAGGACGGCGTCGACTAGCTGAGCTCTCCCCCAGCCCGCCCGAGCCACAGTTCGTGTACGGCCAGCCCCGCAGGCAGGTCGTGCACGAATTTTTCGTTATGACAGGTCAGCACCACCGCCGAACCATTGGCGGCCGCCCGCGCGATAAGCCCCCTGACCAGCTTTCGGTACTCGGGCGCGAGGTAGGTATCGGGCTCGTCAAAGATGGCCACGCGTCCTCCTCGCCGGGCCGCGGCGAGGACTTGGACCACCCGCAGCTGAGAAACCGGCAGGTCGAGCGGGTGCGCCTGCGGGTCCACGCCAAGCCGCGCGCAGGCCTGCCCGGATCCCAGCATCACCCCCACGGTCGGGGCTGCCACCTGGTCGAAGGGCGACTGCAGGCAGGCCGCGACCGAGTCGCACACCGGCGCGTACCCGTCCAGGCCGGCCAGCGCCCGCACCAGCGTGGTCTTCCCACTGCCGTTATCCCCGCGCACCCACAGGACCTGGCCGGGCACGAGGTCGAAGTCCACCGGTCCGACCCGGAAATCCGCGCCGCTAGCCCGCCGGAACTGCCACCAGCGCCGCCGGCCCACCCCGCGCCGCACAACCAGGTCCCGCACCACCAAGCTTTCCCCGTCCAGCGACGGCACTGGTCTTAGCACCTGCTCTGCCTGTGTCTGCGGCTCCCCGTGCTCGGCTATACCGGGGGTTGGCAGCTCGAGGACCTGCACCGCAGCCGCCAGGTCGGGCGCGTCTGCCGCCGGGTCGATGCTGAGAACCTCGCCGCCCAGGTCTTCTTCCACAGCGTGGCTCACCGTCACCACCCGGCTGCCTCCCATGGCGTGGAGAAGCTCGACGATGCCAGCCCGCGACGCCCGGTCCAGTCCCGCCAGCGGTTCGGTCAGCACGACTGCTGCCGGGGAGACGATGGTCAGCGCGGCTATGGCCAAGCGGCGGGTCTGGCCGCCGGATAGGCGCAGCGGATGGCGCTCCGCGTGTTCGCTAAGCCCCACCTGCGCGAGTGTTTCCGTGCAGCGGCGCTCCATTCGCTCCCGCATCCAGCCGGCGTGCTCCAGCGGGATGGCCAGTTCCTCAATGACCGTGGAGCGCAGACCGGAGATATGCACCTGCGGGTCCGCTCCTAACACCGCCCGGATTTCCAGCGCGGCGGAGACCGTCTCGGCAACGTCCTCGGCCTGGTGGGTAGCGGGCACCACCACCTGCACGAGCGGCGCGGAGGACTTCCGAACGTGGGCGACCACCTGCGCTAAGTCCATAGCGACCACCCCACGACGGCCAGGCCCATGCACGCGACTGCCCAGCGGAAGGCCCGTTGCCCGCGGCTGTCCGGCACCGGGCGGAGCACCGTGCGCGGGCCGGGCTGGTCGAAGCCGACGGCGGTCAGCGCCTTGGCTTGCGCGGTGGCTTGGTACAAAAGCAGGGAGACCACCGGACCGATATACCGGACCGCCAGGTTCCGCCACCCGGGTCTGCGGCCTTCCAGGAGGTTGGCGTCCCGCACCACGCCAACGACCCGCGTGCCCCGGGGCAGCAGCTGTAGCGAAGCGCCCACGATATAGGCCACCTTGTGGCCGGCCTGGGAGGCCTGGATAGCCTTGGCCACATCCGGCACGGTGACACAGGCAACCGCGGCCAGCACCACCGCGACGAGAGCGAAAAACCGCAGGGACAAAGCCCCGGCCAGTGCCAGCCCGTCGCGGGCCACAAATGCAAAGATCTGGTCCTGACCGTGCGGGGCGTGGATGGCCACCATCGACAGCGCCGCAGGGAAAGAAATGACGCAGGTCGTCAACGCAACCGCTAGCCCGCGGCCAGTGACGGCACCGGCGACAAGCGCGAGCAGCAGAACCACCGCGGAGACCACCGGGTGGTTCAGCGCGATGACGAGCAACCACGCCACCGCGGCACAGGTGGCTGGTGTAGCCGGGTGCAGCCTGCCGCGTAGCACCCCGGCCGCCGCGCCCTCGCCGCCACTCATACCCGCGGTCGGGACCGCGTCCGTACCCATGCCCACTCTGGACCGTCTCCCCCGGCGACTAGGACTTCTTCTCGGCGTCCGGGCGTGGCTGCACTGCCGGGTGCAGGCGCTTGAGGACTCGTTGCGGCAGCGCTTTGACCGTGAGGGCGACGAAAAAAAGGACGACGATCTTGTCGAGTGGGTCGGAGACCAGCGACTGCATGGTCACCGAGGCCAAGAGGGAATTGCCGAACTCGCGGAAGACCGAGACTAGGGCCCCGGTTCCCAGCCCGGCCGTGCCGCCGTAGACGAAGGCCGCCACCGGAGCGGCGAGCATGCCGCTGATGATGCCGATGATGGCGCCGCTGACCACGATCCGCCAGATGCGCTGGAGGGCGCCGCGCTGGATGGCCCACCCGGCCATCCAACCCGTGGCCGCCGACACCGCCGCAAATGGCAAGGCGGCCGGGTTGATAAATCCCCAGACCACGGACGACAACGTGCCGGTGGCCAGGCCTGCCACCGGGCCCAAAAGTGCCGCCATCAGAACGGTGCCCAGGGAATCCAGGTAGAGCGGCACGCCGATTGAGCCGATGAGCTCACCGATGACGATGTTGATGACCAAGCAGCCGGGGATGAGGGCGATGGCCCCGGCGGTCAGGGAGGGCAACGCGCCGGCGAGCAGCAGCGCTGCCCCGCCGAAATAGCCGGCCAGGGTGATAAACGCCTCGGGGCTGCCGGCCACGGACTCCCAATCGGTGGGCCGCAGCAGGACCAGGTAGCTCCAGGTCCCGGCGACGACTAGGGCGCCGGCTACCATCAGGGCGCGGCGGCCGGCGCTGAGTTTAGCCGGGCCGGGAGTTCGCGGCGCGGAAGAGTTAGCAGATTGAGCGTACTTCGAAAACAGCGGAGACATAGAAATTGACCACCTGCGGGGTTGGTAGTGGATAGGAAAAGCACGGCGTGCGCCGCGCTGCCTGCTCTATGTCACCTCGAGCCAGCACACGTACGCAGGTTATCTTAGCGTCTTCGACTCCTGCGGCCCGAATTGGGCTAGCAGCCGCCAGCCCCGCTCCAATTCCGCGTGCGCGCCCTCGACGTCTATCGTCCTGACCAAGGAAGCGTTGGCATCGCGGCCCCAGTGCCCGCGCAGATCCGCCACGCTCGTTCCCCGCAGCAGCGGGCTGTCGACCTCGACGTCCATGGTCGTGGGCACGGAATCGTAGCCGCAGGCGCTCAGCGCCACGATCGCAGTCACGGCGTCGTGGACTTGGGCCTGGTAGCCCTCGCCTTGCGCGTCGTGGAACTCGAAGTAGAACCGGAGCATCTCGAGCATCGACGCGGCCAGGTCCGCGTCGGCAAGCACGCCTGCCAACCGCGCGGCGCGCTCCGGGGTGATGAGGAATTGTTCGGTTACCTGCAGCGAGCACAGCACCACCGGCGGCAGCTGGGCGCGGAAGAAACGGTGAGCGGCCAGAGGGTCCACCCAGAAATTCCACTCGGCAGTGGGCGTGGTGTTGCCGCGGTAGTTAACGGCCCCGCCCATGACGGTTACCTGGCGAAATTCCGCGAGCTTGTCCCACTGCGCCGCGTTCGTCAGCGGACCGGTCACGATGAGGTCTACCGGCCCGTCCTCGTCCAAGCACTGCTGCCACAGCTCTCGCCACGGGAGCCGCGGCGCTCCCCAGTCGGATAGCCGCGCGTCGAAGTGCCCCAGGCCGCTGGGCCCGTGGGTCTCCGGGGTGGTGACCAGCTCTCGGTCGGCGGGGCCGGCCTCCCCCACGCCCACGGGAACCTCGGGCAGCCCGCACGCGTCCAACAGCCAACGGGCGTTGAGCGCCGTCTGGTCGGCGCTGGCGTTACCGCCCGTGGTGCTAATCCCGACCAGCTCGATTTCCCCGGCGTGGTGCCGCCCGGCCAGGTACAGGATCGCCACGGCATCATCGATGCCGGGGTCGCAGTCCAGCAGGACCCTGCGCAGCCCCTGCCCCGCCGTTGTGATCACTCGCTCGTCCCCCATCTCGTCTCCCACCCCACCTCGGGTTTGTGCTCCCCGTCTACAGTCTCCCGAGTCTGCACAGCCCGCAAAGTCTCCAAAATCTCCAATGCTTTTGGATATCTTCACGGTCTACGAAGTCTGTCGGCCCGACAGGATCTGTGGAGCCGACGGCCTTTCTCCCGTTCTAGGCGATCTCGCTGAGTGCGCCTTCGCCGTCGACGAAGGAGACCGGGCTGTGCGGGGTCTGCTCGCGAGTGACGACTTCAGCGATGACCGCGGCCACCAGTTCGCGGGAGGTGTGCTCATCGGTGGAGGTGGCAGGCTGATCGGCGACGAGCTCGATGCCAGCGGCCGGTTCCTCGGTAAGCACTGCCGGCCCCAGGATGACGTAGTCCAGGTCGGTGGAGTTCAGGTAGTCGTCCACGACCTTCTTGGCCAGTGAGTAGGTGTAGAGGTCGTGGTCCGGATCGAATTGGGCCTGCGTCGCGCCCTTGTAGGAGACCATGACGTAGCGCGGGACCTTCGCACCCTGGTCGCGCAGCTGCTCCAGACCGTGGATGCTGGCCAGCGCGGCGTCCTGGTCGACGTCGATGGTCACCTGCTCGCCGCCGCGGCCGCCGTTGCCGGCGGACCAAACCACCGCGTCGAACTGGGTCTCCAGCTCGGCCCAGTCCTCCACGGTCAGTTGGGTGACGTCCGCCAGGTACGGCGTCGCCCCCAGCTTTTCGATGTCGGCCTGCTGCTCCGGGTTACGAATGAGCGAGGTGACGTCGGCGCCGGCCTCGCGCAGCTTCGGAGCGGCGAGCTGGGCGACCTTGCCGTGTCCGCCGATGATGAGGACCTTGGGTTTGTGGTTGATCGTCATAGGCCCCACCGTACCAAAGTGAGGCGAATTACCTTGCCGATTGTGCCCATTGCCCCGCCACCTGTGGAGTGACAGATACAATAAGGGCATGTTTGCGATTATGACCGTGACCGGTGTGGATTCCACCGGTATTGTTGCCTCCGTGTCGACCCAGCTTGCCGAGCTCGATGTGAATATTGTTGACATCTCCCAGACGTTGATGTCGGGCTTTTTCACGATGATCCTGCGGGTCAAATTCGATGATTCTGCCACCTCCATTGCCGAAATCCAGTCGAAGATGGACCCGGTCGCGGAGGCGAAGAAGCAGTCCATTCGCATCCAGTCCGAAGAACTGTTCACCACCATGAACGAGGTCTAAGGAGAGTCTGGATTCATGGTTAACACGTTCAACACTCACCGGGTCCTCGAGACCATCGAGATGATCGACAAGTACCGCCTGGACATCCGGACGGTCACGATGGGCATCTCCTTGCTCGGCTGCACCCGCCCCACGATGTCCGCCACCGCCGAGGCTGTCTACGACCTGGTCACCCAGCGCGCCGAGCGCCTGGTCGAGGTCGCCCGCGGTATCGAGACCGAGCTGGGCATCCCGATTGTCAACAAGCGTATCTCCGTCACCCCGGTCTCCCTCGTGGTCGCCGGCGTCGACGGCAATCCCGTCGAGGTCGCCGAGGCCCTCGACCGCGCCGCCAAGGAAGTCGGCGTCAACTTCGTGGGCGGCTATTCCGCCCTCGTGGAAAAGGGCGCCACCTCCGCGGAGAAGAAGCTCATCGACTCCATCCCGGAGGCCCTGTCCACCACCGAGCTCGTCTGCTCCTCGGTCAACATCGCCTCCTCCCGAGCTGGGATCAACATGAACGCCGCCAAGCGCATGGGTGAGGTCATCAAGGAGTCCGCGGAACTGACCCGCGACAACTCCGCCATCGCTTGCGCCAAGCTGGTGGTCTTCGCGAACTCCGTGGGCGATAACCCGTTCATGGCGGGTGCTTTCCACGGCATCGAGGAGCCCGACTGTGTGGTCTCCGTGGGCGTTTCCGGCCCCGGCGTAGTCGACCGTGCCCTGGGTTCGCTGGAAGGCGCGACCCTCAACGAGGTCGCCGAAGAGGTCAAGAAGGCCGCGTTCAAGATCACCCGCGCCGGCCAGCTGGTGGGCAACCTCGCCGCGGAGCGCCTCGGCGTCCCCTTCGGCATCGTGGACCTGTCCCTGGCGCCTACCGCCGAGCTGGGCGACTCCGTCGCCCACATCCTCGAGCACATGGGCCTGGACCAGGTCGGCACCCACGGCACCACCGCTGCCTTGGCGCTGCTTAACGATGCCGTCAAGAAGGGCGGCATGATGGCCTGCTCCCGCGTCGGCGGCCTATCGGGTTCCTTCATCCCGGTCTCCGAGGACAAAGGCATGATCGACGCGGTCAAGTCCGGGGCCATCTCCATGGACAAGCTGGAGGCGATGACCTCCATCTGCTCCGTCGGCTTCGACATGATCGCCCTGCCGGGTGATACCTCTGCCACCACCATCGCCGGCATGATCGCCGACGAGGCGGCCATCGGCATGATGAACCATAAGACCACCGCGGTGCGCGTCATCCCTGTCCCAGGCGCCCAGATCGGCGACGAGGTCAACTTCGGCGGTCTGCTGGGCTACGCCCCCGTCATCCCGGTCAACACCGTGGGCAACTCCCAGTTCATCAACCGTGGCGGCTTCATCCCAGCCCCGGTTCACGGCTTCCGCAACTAGGAGCCATTCTCCTAGTCCGCCTGGTCCCCGGGCTCAGCCGCCTTATAGGCGCCCACCCCAACCAGGCAGACCACCCCGCCCAACCCGGCCAGTTCACAGGCGACCGTGGACCGCGGGGTTTCTAGTAGGAAAAGCACGAAGCGCCACGACCTGCTCGGGGATAGAGAGGACCGCTCCCCGAACAAAGAAAAGTGGCAGCCGGGCCGAAACCAGGGCTGCCACTAAGTGCGCTACGTTCTAACGACGTCGGATGCCGCCGAGGAGGAAGCCGGCGGGGCCGAAGGTGCCGATGACGGCGGTGATGATGGCCCAGAGCCACTTCGGTCCGCGGATTTTGCGGCTGGGCAGGTGGTAGAGGTAGTGCCACGCAGTCGCCTTGAGGACGCCGTCCAGGATGAGGGCGCCGATAACGCCCTTTTGCTCGGCTGAAGAAAGCTGCGACCAGCGCTTGTTCAGATCGCGTTGGCACTTATCCCACGAACAGGCCATGGTTGACTCCTTTTCCTGCGTCACGGTAGGCGCAAAGTAGTGAAATGTTTTCCCCTATTTTAGTGTTTGCTTCGGGAGAATTCGGGGCTTTAAATGTTGCGTTAGCCACCTCCGGCTAGGGGGAAGAAAGCATTAAGGTTAACATCGGGTTAACTCCATGCGACCTAGGAATTAATTTAGTGTGACAATTTAGATAGGTCCATGAACTAAATTGTTTAAATTTCCAGGCAGGAGTAAAGTTTCGGACCGTCCGCGACGCTTGGGCGCCGCAGATGCACTCTGCACTACTCAAATCATGCACTGCAAAGGGCCGACACTGTGACAGCGACTCTTATCATCCTGGCGATCGTGGTGATTACCGCCATTGCTTTTGACTTCACCAATGGTTTCCACGACACGGCCAACGCCATGGCGACCTCCATCGCCACGGGAGCGCTCAAGCCTTTTACCGCGGTAGCAATCTCCGCGGCACTGAACCTGGTGGGCGCGTTCCTTTCCGTTAACGTGGCCGCCACGGTGGCCAAGGGAATCGTCAACCTAGACTCCTATGACCTTTCTGGCGCTGGCACCGACGGCGTGCCGGCCGACGGCCAGGCACTGCTGATGGTGGTCTTCACCGGCCTTATCGGCGGCATCCTGTGGAACCTATTCACCTGGCTGCTGGGCATGCCGTCAAGCTCCTCCCACGCCCTGTTTGGCGGCCTGATTGGCGCGGCGTTTGCCGCCATGGGCTCCGGCGGCGTGGAGTGGTCCTCCATCGCCGGCAAGATCATCATCCCGGCCCTGGCCTCCCCCGTCATCGCCGCACTCGTTTCCGCGTGCGCCACCGCCCTAGTCTACTGGGTCACCAACACCATCCCGACAAAGGTCAAGAACGAGCACTTCCGCCACGGCCAGATCGTCACCGCCTGCCTGGTTTCCCTGGCACACGGTGCCGGCGACGCACAGAAGACGATGGGTGTTATCTTCCTGGCACTGGTCGCCGCCGGCGAAACCTCCGCCGAGGCGCGCATCCCGACCTGGGTCATCATCGCCTGTGCTATCGCCATCGCAGCCGGCACCCTTTCCGGCGGCTGGCGCGTTATCCGCACCCTGGGCAAGGGTCTGGTTGAAATCGAATCCCTGCAAGGAATGGCCGCTGAGGCAACCTCGGCCGCCATCATTCTGACCTCCGCCACCGGCGGCATGGCGCTGTCCACCACGCACGTGTCCACCGGCTCCATCATGGGCACCGGCATCGGCAAGCGCGGCGCCGACGTCCGCTGGGGCGTGGCCATGCGCATGGCTGCCGCATGGCTGATTACGCTGCCCTGCGCCGCCTTCGTCGGCTTCGTCAGTTGGTGGCTCGCCCGCGGCGTGTCCGCTTTCTCCTCGCTGACCGTGGGCGCCATCGTCGACTTCGTCCTCCTGATCGCCATGGCAGCCCTCATCGTAATCCGCTCGCGCATGAACCCGGTGGATGCCTCCAACGTCAACGAAGACTGGGACAAGGACGCCGAGTCCGTCGACTCCTCCATGGCACGCGCCAAGGAGCCGGTCCCCGCCCCCACCGCGGCCGCTGAGCCGGTCGCCGCCTCCGATTCCGCTAGCCCGCAGGAAGGTCGATAAACGCCATGACCGTCACCGAGATTTTCCAGTCCATCCTTCACGTCGCCGGCCTCGCCCTCCTCTTCGGCGCCGGCATCCCCCTCCTGTTTTCGCTCGGCATGCGCTGCATGACCGGCGATCCCATCCGCAACGCCGACGGCGTCGTGGTAGACGACACCCCGGCGAGCCCGCAGATGAAGGTGCTTGGCTGGACCGTCTACGCCGTTCTAGCCGCCATCATCATCCTGGCAATCGTCTGGATTGCCCGCGACACCATCGCCCATTACTTCGGCATGGAATTCTTCGGCGGCCTATAAACACTGGTTCGTGATTCCAGACACATCCAAAGTGAACAGAAAGTAAATTCCTAGTTACGTAAGGGTTGCTTTCGCAGTATGGGCGTCCTACAATTGAGGTATCAACAAAAGAGACGATCCGTATTCACGTGGAGGTGAGTCATGAAGACGACAATGCGCACCATCCTGGATGGCATTGCTGATACGTTCAAGGATTCTCTCACCGGTACCGGCGTGGATACCATTTCCGCTACCCCGGTCGAGGCCGCGGTGGCAGAATACTTGGTCGAGGCCGACTCGACCCCGGCAAACACGAAAGAGGCCGCCACGGCCTTCGAAGCTATCGCCGGCCACGCCCCCGATACCGACGAGATGATCCAGCTCGAAGCATTCCTACTGAGCTTCGGTTGGCTGCGCTAAGCCCAACCGCCAAAAGACGCACCGCCGCGGCTGCCTTCATGGCAACCCGCGGCGGTGCTTTTTGTCTCGAGCTTCCCCGCTACTCCCCTGCCACCTGGCCACACGGCTGGCAGGGGGCGTAAGAGCTAAGGCGTTTAGGCCAGCTCGACGATCTCCATGTACTCGTCCGACCAAAGGTCCTCGTCGCCGTCGGGCATGATGATGACGCGCTCGGGTTCAAGGGCCTTGACCGCACCTGGGTCATGGGTCACGAGGACGACGGCACCGGTGTAGGTGCGAAGGGCGTCTAGGACCTGTTCGCGGGAGATCGGGTCCAGGTTGTTGGTCGGCTCGTCCAGCAGTAGGACGTTAGCGCGTGAGGAGACCAGCGTGGCCAGGGCCAGGCGGGTCTTCTCACCGCCGGAAAGCGTGCCGGCGGGTTGCTCCAGCTTGTCGCCGGAGAACATGAACGCGCCCAGCAGACCGCGCAGGTCCTGCTGGCCGGCCTCCGGACAGGCCTCGATGGTGTTTTCCCACACGGTCTTGTCGCCGTCGATGGTGTCGTGCTCCTGGGCGAAGTAGCCGATCCGCAGGCCGTGGCCGCTGACGATACCGCCTTCGCCGTCGGTGCGCTCCACCCCGGCCAGCAGCTTGAGCAAGGTGGTCTTGCCCGCGCCGTTAGTACCCAGCACCACCACGCGGGAGCCCTTGTCGATGGCCAGGTCAACGCCGACGAAAACCTCCAGGGAGCCGTACATCTTGGTCAGCCCCTTGGCGTTCATCGGGGTCTTGCCGCAGGGCGCGGGCTCCGGGAACTTGATGCTGGCGAACTTGTCGCTCACGCGCACCTCGTCCAGTTCGTTCATCATGCGGTCGGCGCGAGCGAGCATCTGCTTCGCGGCCGCGGCCTTCGTCGCCTTCGCGCCCAGCTTCGCGGCCTGCTTGTGCAGCGCGGCGGCCTTCTTCTCCGCATTGGCGCGCTCGCGGCGCCGGCGGGCCTCGTCGGTAGCACGCGCGTCGAGGTACTTCTTGTACCCCATGTTGTAGACGTCGGCCTCGGCGCGGACCGCGTCCAAAAACCAGATCTTGTTGCAAACGGCATCAAGAAGCTCCACGTCGTGGGAGATCATGATGAGGCCGCCCTCATGCTTGGCCAGGAAGCCGCGCAGCCAGGTAATTGAGTCCGCGTCCAGGTGGTTGGTGGGCTCGTCCAGCAGCAGGGTCGTGTTGGACTTGCCCGCGCCCGCGGTGGCGGAGAAGAGAATTTGAGCCAGCTCCACGCGGCGGCGCTGGCCGCCCGACAGGGTCTTTAGCTGCTGGTCCAGCACGCGCTGCGGCAGACCCAGGTTATCGCAGATCTGGGCGCACTCGGCTGCGGCCTCGTAGCCGCCCAGCGCCTGGTAGCGCTCTTCCAGGCGCGAAAACTTGGCGATTGCCTTGTCGCGCTTGATGTCGTCGTCCGTGTTTTCCATGATGTGCTGCTGCTTTTCCATGGAACGCTGGATTTCATCTAGGCCGCGGGCAGAGAGCACGCGGTTGCGGGCGGATTGCTCAATATTGCCCTCCCGGGAGTCCTGCGGCAGGTAGCCGATGGGCCCAGAAGTAGTCACCGAACCGCCGTAAGGCTCCGTCTCCCCCGACAAAATGCGCATTGTGGTGGTCTTTCCGGCGCCGTTGCGGCCGATTAGCCCGATGCGGTCCCCCGGCTGGACGCGCAGGTGCTGCCCCGGGGCGTTGAGCAAAGTGCGGGCGCCGACGCGAACTTCCAAGTCATTGGTAACAATCACAACCCGCTAGTCTATCAACTTCCGCGCAGCACAAAGCCAGGCCCCCTGGACGAGCAGAGGAACCTGGCGGAGTGTGAGAAAAGCAGTCTAGCTTAGACAGCGAACCCGAGGGCCTGGAGCTGTTCGCGCCCCTCCTCGGTGATCATGTTCGGACCCCACGGCGGCATCCAGACCCAGTTGATTTCCAACTGGTCGGCTACCTTGTTGCCCACGACCGCCTGTTCGGCCTGTTCGGCGATAATGTCGGTCAACGGGCACGCCGGAGAGGTCAGCGTCATGTTAACGACGGCCTTTTCTTTGCCCTCGTTTTCTTCCATCCAGATCTCGTAGACCAAGCCGAGGTCGACGACGTTGATGCCGAGCTCGGGGTCGATGACGTCACGGAGGAACTCAGCGACGTCGTAGGCCTTCGCGATCTGCTCCTCGGTCTGCTCGGGGCGCTCGCGGCCCCCGTCGAAGCTCGAAGACTCGTTCTGGTACGGGTCAGTGGGCTGGGTCATTAGTGCTCCAATTCGTTGAGTGCGTCGCCTGCAGCGGCTTGGAATGCCTTCCAGCCTAGCAACGCGCATTTGACTCGGGCTGGGTATTGAGAAACCCCGGCGAAGGCCACGCCGTCGCCGATGATTTCGTCGTCGCCCTCTTCCTTGCCGCGGGAGGTCACCATCTTCTCGAACTCGGCGAGCTTCTGGTTAGCCACCTCCAGCGGCTGGCCCACGATCTCCTCGGCCATGACCGAGGTAGAGGCCTGCGAAATCGAGCACCCTTCCGCGTCGTAGGAAATGTCCTCCACGGTATTACCGTCCTCGGACAGCTTGACGCGCAAGGTCAGCTCGTCGCCACAGGACGGGTTCACGTGGTGAACCTCGGCTTGGTGGCCCTCCCGTAGGCCCTTGTACTGCGGGTTCTTGTAGTGATCCAGGATCACCTCTTGGTACATCGAATCCAGCATCTACACCACTCCAAAGAATTCTTGCGCCTTCTTGATGGCGGCGACCAGCTGGTCGACTTCTTCGCGCGTGTTGTACAGGTAGAAGCTCGCGCGCGCCGTGGACTGCACGCCCACCGCGCGGTGCACTGGCCACGCGCAGTGGTGACCCACGCGGATGGCGATGCCCTGGTCATCGAGCACCTGGCCCATATCGTGCGGGTGCACGCCGTCGACGAGGAAGGAAATGGCCCCGCCGCGGCGATCCGCCGTCTTCGGCCCCACGATGGTCAGGCCGTCGATCTGGTTCAGCTGCTCCAGCGCGTACTCGGTCAGTTCCCGCTCGTGGGCCTGGATGTTGTCCATGCCGATCTCGGACAGGTACTTGACCGCCGCGCCCAAGCCGACGACCTGGCTGGTCATCTGGGTACCGGCCTCGAAGCGCTGCGGCGGCTCCGCGAAGGTGGTGCCTTCCATCTTGACGACCTCGATCATCGAGCCGCCCGTCAAAAACGGCGGGAGGGCCTTCAGGTGCTCGGCCTTGCCGTAGAGCGCGCCGATGCCGGAGGGCCCGCACATCTTGTGCCCAGAGAAGGCGGCGAAGTCCACATCGAGCGCGTGGAAGTCGACCGGCATGTGCGGGACGGACTGGCAGGCGTCCAAGACGGTGAGTGCTCCCACGGCCCTCGCGCGGGAAACGATCTCCGCGACGTCGGCGACGGCACCCGTCACGTTGGACTGGTGGGTGAACGCAACAACCTTGACGGACTCGTCCAGCTCCAGGGAGTCCAGGTCGATCCGGCCGTCCTCGGTGACCGAGTACCACTTCAGGGTGGCGCCGGTGCGCCGCGCCAGTTCCTGCCACGGAACCAGGTTGGCGTGGTGCTCCAGCTCGGTGATGACGATGGTGTCATCGGCCGTGACGGCCAAGTCGCCGGCGCGGTCGTCGCCCAGTACGTAGGCCACCTCGTTGAGGGCCTCAGTCGCGTTCTTGGTGAACGCGATCTCGTCTCGGTCGGCGCCCACGAAGGCGGCGATCGCCTGGCGGGCCGACTCGTAGGCGTCGTCAGCTTCCTCGGCCAGCTGGTAGGCGCCGCGATGGACAGGTGCGAAGGTGTGCAGGACGAAGTCCTCCTCCGCCTTCCACACCGGCAGGGGCCGCTGCGAGGTCGCCCCGGAGTCGAGGTAGACCAGCGGCTTATCCCCGCGCACGGTGCGGTTTAAGACGGGGAACTGCGCCCGAATAGCTTGAGTATCTAGTGCTGACATAGTCTCCGGCTTTACTTGACGAACTTGTCGTAGCCCTCGGCCTCGAGCTGGTCTGCCAGTTCGGCGCCGCCGGTCTTGACGACCTGGCCGTGGGCGAAAACGTGGACGTAATCCGGCTTCACGTAGTTGAGGATGCGCTTGTAGTGCGTAATCAGCAGGATGCCGCCGTTGGTCTCTTCCTGGTACTGGTTGATGCCGTCGGAGACAATACGCAGCGCGTCCACATCGAGGCCGGAGTCGGTCTCATCCATGATGGCCATCTTCGGCTTCAGGATGTCCAGCTGCATGACCTCGTGGCGCTTCTTCTCGCCGCCGGAGAAGCCCTCGTTCACAGAGCGGTGGGCGAAGGACTTGTCGATCTGCAGCTGCTCGCGGGCCGCGGTCAGTTCCTTGTTCCACTCGCGCAGCTTCGGGGCCTCGCCGCGGGTAGCGGTGACGGCGGAGCGCAGGAACTGACTCATCTTCACGCCCGGGACCTCGGTCGGGTACTGCATGGCCAGAAAGAGGCCGGCGCGGGCGCGCTCGTCGACTTCCATGTCCAGCACGTTCTCGCCGTCGAGAAGGACTTCACCCTCGGTGACCTCGTACTTCGGGTGGCCGGCGATGACGTAAGACAGGGTGGACTTGCCGGAGCCGTTCGGGCCCATGATGGCGTGGGTCTCACCGGAGTTGATGGTCAGGTTCACGCCCTTGAGGATCTCCTTGGGCTCTTCGCCCTCTTCGTTCGGGAGCACCTGGGCGTGGAGGTTCTTGATTTCCAGAGTTGACATAGCGATTTAATCTTTCTGTTGCGTGGGTTTCAGCAGGGGCGCTAGGCGTTGATCTTCGCTAGCTCGTCAGAAACACGGTTTTCCAGCTCTTCGCGCAGGGACTCGACCGGAATGCGGTTGATGACCTCGTTGAAGAAGCCGCGGATGATAAGCCGGCGGGCCTCGGCCTCCGGGATACCGCGGGACATGAGGTAGAACAGCTCCAAGTCATCGAAGCGGCCGACGGTGGCAGCGTGGCCGGCGCCGGTGATTTCCCCGGTCTCGATCTCCAGGTTGGGGATCGCGTCGGCCCGCGCACCGTCGGTCAGGATGAGGTTGTTGTTCGTCTCATAGGTGTCGGTACCCTGCGCGTCGGCGCGGATGAGAACGTCGCCCACCCAGCAGGTGCGGGACTCGGCCTTCTTATCGCCCTGCAGCGCGCCCTTGTAGAGCACGCGGGAGCGGCAGTTCGGCACGGAGTGGTCGACCAGCATGCGGTTTTCGAAGTACTGGCCAGAGTCCGCGAAGTAGACGCCGAGCAGCTCGACGTCGGCGCCCGGGGCGCTGAAGGTCACGCGCGGGACGATGCGCACGATCTCGCCGCCGAAGATGGCGGAGTTGTGGCGCAGGGTGGCGTCGCGGCCCATCTTGATCGCCTGGTGCGACAGGTGGACTGCGTCGTTGTTCCAGTCGGCGTCGACAATGACGGTGACGTGGGCGCCGTCGCCGATGACGAACTCGACGTTGTCAGCGTGGGTGCCAGAGCCCTCGTACTTGAGCACGACGGTGGCCTCGGCGTGGTGGCCGACCTCGATGGAGGTGGCGCCGAAGCTGGTGACGCCGTCGCCGCGGCCGGTGATCGTCACGATGGTCGGCTCGCTAAGCTGTGCTTCCGGTTCGATGGTGACGATCTGGGCCTCCGGCATGGAGGTCCACGCCTGGGCTGCCACGCGGTCGGTGGGCTTGCCGGCCCGACCCAGCCGCTCGTCGGTGGGAGCGACCGTCTCGGTGCGGACCTCATCCGGACCGGTGACCTTCACGTCCTGGGCTACGGCCTCAGCAAACTCGCCGTTGTGCAGGCCGCGGAGGTTGCGCAGGGAGATAAAGCGCCACACCTCGTCGCGACCCTTCGGGATGTCGAAGTCCGCCACGTCGAAGGAACCGAAGAGATCACCCTTGGTGACCTGGTTCGGGTTCTTACGAGCAGAAAATTCGTTTGAGTTCACCATCGGGACTAGCCCACCGATCCTTCCATCTGTAGCTCGATGAGGCGGTTGAGCTCTAGGGCGTACTCCATCGGGAGCTCCTTGGCGATAGGCTCAACGAAACCGCGCACGATCATTGCCATTGCTTCTTCTTCCGCGATGCCACGCGACATCAGGTAGAACAACTGCTCCTCCGACACCTGCGAGACGGTCGCCTCGTGGCCCAGGGTCACGTGGTCGTTGCGGATATCGTTGTAGGGGTATGTGTCCGAACGCGAGATGCTGTCGACCAACAGGGCGTCGCACTCCACGTTGGAGGTGGAGTGGTGCGCGTTCTGGTTGACCTGCCCCAGGCCGCGGTAGGCCGCGCGCCCGCCAGCGCGGGCGACGGACTTGGACACGATGTTCGAGGAGGTGTGCGGCGCCATGTGCGTCATCTTCGCGCCGGTGTCCTGGAACTGGTCCTCGCCGGCGAAGGCCACGGAGAGCACCTCGCCACGGGCGTGCTCGCCGGTCAGCCAGACGGCCGGGTACTTCATGGTCACCTTGGAGCCGATGTTGCCGTCGACCCACTCCATGGTCGCGCCCTCTTCGCACTTGGTGCGCTTGGTCACCAGGTTGTAGACGTTGTTCGACCAGTTCTGGATGGTCGTGTAGCGGCAACGGCCGCCCTTCTTGACGATGATTTCCACGACGGCGGAGTGCAGGGAGTCCGACTTGTAGATCGGCGCGGTGCAGCCCTCGACGTAGTGCACGTAGGCGTCCTCATCGACGATGATGAGGGTGCGCTCGAACTGCCCCATGTTTTCCGTGTTGATGCGGAAATAAGCCTGCAGCGGGATGTCCACGTGGACTCCCGGCGGAACGTAGATAAAGGAGCCACCGGACCAGACGGCGGAGTTCAGCGAGGAGAACTTGTTGTCGCCGGCCGGGATGACCGTGCCGAAGTACTCCTTGAACAGCTCCTCGTGCTCGCGCAGCGCGGTGTCGGTGTCAACGAAGATAACGCCCTGGCGCTCTAGGTCCTCGCGGATCTGGTGGTAGACGACCTCCGACTCGTACTGGGCGGCGACGCCAGCCACCAGGCGCTGCTTTTCGGCGTCCGGAATACCCAGCTTGTCGTAGGTCTCCTTAATGTCGGCGGGCAGATCATCCCAGGTCTGGGCCTGCTCCTCGGTCGACTTGACGTAGTACTTGATGTTGTCGAAGTCGATGCCGGACAAATCCGCGCCCCAGGTCGGAATCGGCTTCTTCTCGAAAATGTTGAGGGCCTTGAGCCGCTGGTTGAGCATCCACTCGGGCTCGTTCTTCTGACGCGAGATGTCACGAACGACCTCCTCGCTCAGCCCACGACGTGCCGATGCGCCGGCCACGTCCGAGTCGTGCCAGCCATATTCGTACGCACCGATCGACTCGATGATTTCATCATCGGTCATCTTGGCCTCGGTACCCGGCGCAGATTGTGCCTGAGTCATGACCCGCTCCTTTCTCACTGCGTGTGAAGATTAGTTGCGTTGATTAAAAATTGGTGTCAAGGGGATGTTAGTCGTGCAGATCCCGTGGCCGTCCGCGATGGAGGCCAAAGGCTGCACGTGCTTGCCTAACAGGGCGGAAAAGACCTCCTGCTCCGCTTCACACAACTCGGGGTGCTCCGCTGCCACGTGAGCCACGGGGCAATGGTGCTGACAAATCTGCACTCCGTGTCCCGCGCTGGTCACGGTGGCGGCGTAACCGTGGTTGTCCAAGGCCGCGGCGAGCTCCGCCGCGATCTCTTCCACGGATTCGTCCTCCTGGACCAAGGGTTCCACGTCCGCCAGCAACCGCTCCATACGGGCTTTCGCAAATTGCTTGACGGCCGCAGAGCCACCGACTTCCCGAAGGGCTGTCAGCGCCTCGGAGGCGAGTTCGTCGTAGGCGTGCCCGAACTGGGCCCGTCCCTTGTCGGTGAGGCGGAAATGTTTGGCGGGGCGCCCACGGCCGGCCGGTTCCCCGTACTTGGGATGCGGCCGGCGGTGGACCACCTCCGTCAAATCCTCTCCCACCAGGATGTCTAGATGGCGTCGCACGCCCGCGGCGGACAGCCCCAGGCGCTTTCCCAGGTACGAAGCGGTGACCGGACCGTCCTTGAGCAGCAAAAGCATGACTTGGCGACGGGTATCCCCCTCCGTGGAGCGAGACTCCTTTGCCCGGCTGGCCGCCGCGGCAGCTCGCGCCTTCTCAGTCATGTCTTCCACCTCCTTGCGCACTCGCCGTGCACACTTAACAAGTCGTATCCGAGTCAGCCCCGTCGGTACCCGGGCTAACACTTTAGACAACACTAGTGTTCCCTAATTCATTCCCGAATGCCACCAACGCTGGTTATCGGCGTGCCGCCCGCCGGCTCCCGCAGCCCGAGTGCGTAAAGTAGACGCCGATGAAAAAGATGTTCGCCGCCGGTCTCGCCTCGCTGAGATCCGCACTTCCCCGCCTGGGCACGGCCGGTTCCCGGTCGGCGTTGCTGCACACCAGCGACGAGCCGACCTCCCGCGCGGAACGCGCAGAAGGCGGCGAGAAAGCCGCTCGCTTCGACCTGTTGCCGGTCGACCCCGTGGGGGGTAGCCGGGGGCGATATCCCGTCAGCCACCTGCGCGGCTTTTTCGTTCTGCGCTGGATGGGCACCGTAGGCGCCTTACTCATCGCCTTCGGCGGCCTGGGCGCGGGCGCGGTGCCCGTGGTCGGCAACCCTTACGACAACGTCCCCTTCGGGTCACTGATGTCCCGCATGCTGCAGACCGCCTCCGCCCTGGTCTTTCTGGGCGTGGCCCTGCTGGTGGTGGCCTGGGTGCTAATGGCGCCCTACGTGGGCGCGCCCCTGCGCCGGGCGCAGTGGACTCACCCAGCCATCGCCCCGCACCTTATTTGGCGCACCTTCGCCGGCTGGGTCATCCCGCTTATCCTGACCGCTCCCCTGTTCACCCAGGACATCTATTCCTACCTGGCCAACGGCTCCATCGTCGTCGCCGGACTGGACCCCTATTCGGCGGGCCCGGTGCAGCTGCTGGGACCGGAAAACGAGCTGGCCCGGTCCGTGCCGTTCATCTGGGCGAATTCGCCCTCTCCGTACGGCCCGGTCGCCCTGGGGCTGGCGGGCGCGGTCAGCTGGCTGACCCAAGACTCCATCCTCCTGGGCGTTATCGCCCACCGCCTACTGTCCATCCTGGGCGTCGGCGCCGCCGGCTGGGCGCTGACCCGGCTGGCGCTGCGCTGCCGGGTGAAGGTCGCCACGGCCCTGTGGCTGGGCATCCTCAACCCGCTGACGGTCCTCCACCTCATCGGCGGCATTCACAACGAGTCCATCATGCTGGGGCTCATCCTGGCCGGCGTCGAGTGCGGCCTCCGCGCCGCCGACCGGGTGGCGGACCTGCCGGCTGACGCGGGGCTGAACAGCCCCGCCGGGCGCGCTATCGCCGGCTACCTGGCCCTGTCCGTCGCGCTCATATCCTGC
Organism: Corynebacterium sp. HMSC04H06; assembly: GCF_001815935.1. Taxonomy (GTDB): domain Bacteria; phylum Actinomycetota; class Actinomycetes; order Mycobacteriales; family Mycobacteriaceae; genus Corynebacterium. The sequence continues at coordinate 28,598 of NZ_KV823406.1, read as the reverse complement.
GCCGGCATGGTCAAGGTCACCGGCTTTATCGCCCTGGGCTTCGTCGGCATGACCCTGGCCCGCACGTTGGGCCGCCAACGCGGCGCCAGCCCCCTGCGGGCCATCACCTGCTCTGCCGCCCTCCACCTGGTCCTCCTCATTGCGACCATCGCCGCGGTCACCCTGCTCACGGGCATCGGCCTGGGCTGGATCACCGGCCAGGGCGGCGCGGCCACCATCCGGTCCTGGATGTCGGCGACCACCTCGGTGGGCGTGGGCACCGGCTTCCTGGGAATGCAACTGGGGCTGGGCGACCACACCGACGCCATCCTCTCAGTCACCCGCACCCTGGGCGTCTTGGTGGCCGGCGTGTTCATGATGCGCATGCTCTTTGCCACCTTCCGCGGCTCCATCCACTCGGTCGGCGGGCTCGGGGTCTCCACCCTGGTGCTGGTCGTCTTCTTCCCGGTGGTCCACCCCTGGTACATCCTGTGGGCGGTCTTTCCGCTGGCCGCTTGGGCCAACCGCCTGGTCTTCCGCGCCACGGTGGTCGGCTACTCGGCCATCGTCAGCTTCTTCGTCCTGCCCCGCGGCCTGGGGCTGCCGCCGATGACCATCCTGCTCATCTACCTTGCCGCGGCGGTAATGTTCGTCATAGTCGGCGGAATCTGGTGGGTGTTATTACGCCGATCGCGGGTCGATCTCCTAAGGTAGTGCGGTGTGACTAAAACTTTCGATGGATCTTTAGCGTTAGAGCTCCGCGGGGTACACAAGACCTACGGCGGCAAACCCGCTGTCAACGGGCTCGACCTGCGGGTTCCGCGCGGGCAGATGCTCTGTCTGCTCGGGCCGAACGGTGCCGGCAAGACCACCACCATTGAAATGTGCGAGGGGTTTATCTCCCCCACCTCCGGGACCATCCGCGTGCTGGGACTGGATCCCACCACGCAGGCGGACCAAGTGCGCGCCCGGATCGGCATCATGCTCCAGGGCGGCGGATCCTATTCCGGCATCCGCGTGCGCGAGATGCTGCACCTGGCCGCCAGCTACAACCAGAACCCGCACGACCCGGACTGGCTGATGGAGCTGCTCGGCCTCGAGGGCGTGGCCCGCCATACTTACCGCCGGCTCTCCGGCGGCCAGAAGCAGCGCCTGTCCCTGGCGCTGGCAGTCATCTCCCGGCCCGAGCTGGTCTTCCTCGACGAGCCGACCGCGGGCATGGATGCCCAATCCCGGCTGGCCGTCTGGCGGCTTATCGATGCCCTCAAGCGCGACGGCACCACCATCGTGCTGACCACCCACCTCATGGACGAGGCCGAGGCCCTGGCGGACTACATCGCCATCATCGACCAGGGCGAACTGATCGCTGAGGGCACCCCCAGCGAGCTGATGACGCGTACCGCGAACCCGCAGGTGACGGTCTCGACCAATGAGGCCATCGACGTCGAGCGCTTCGCCCGTGACTCCGGCATCGGCCTCGACCTGGTCCGCCCCCTGCACTACCGCGTGCACGCCGCGGGCACCCCGGAACTTCTGGTCCGGCTGACCGAGGCCCTGGCCCGCCAGGGGGTCCTGGCGCACCGCATCGACACCGCCCACCGGAACCTCGAGGATGTCTTCCTCGATCTCACCGGCCGAGAACTACGCAGCTAAGGGGAAAGCCATGGATACACCAACTACACCTGCTGATTCCACCCGGGCCGCGGGGCACGCCGGTGATTTCCCGCCGGGTACCTTCCGGCCGGCCCCGCAGCGGGCCTCGGTGGCCAAGCTGGCCTGGGCCCAGGGGGTCATCGAGTCCAAGCTGATGCTCCGCCACGGCGAGCAGTTACTGCTGAGCATCATCATCCCGGCGCTTTTGCTTTTCGGCGCGGCCCGGATGCCGCTTTTGGCGGACGAGATGAGCCTCGATCAGATCTTCCCGATGGTGCTCGCCGTGGCCGCCACCAGCGCGGGCTTCACCGGGCAGGCCATCTCTCTGGCCTTCGACCGGCGCTACGGCGCTCTGAAGCGCACCGGTGCCTCCGGCGTGCCCGCCTGGACAATCGTGACCGGGAAAATCATGGCGGTGCTGTCGATGGTCACCGTCCAGGTAGTCATCCTCGGCGTCATCGCCGTGCTCCTGGGCTTTCGGACCAGCTGGCTGGGCGTGCTGCTGGCGCTAGTCATCCTGCTGTTCGGCGTGGCCACCTTCACCGCCCTAGGCCTCATCCTGGGCGGCACGCTGTCCTCCGAGATCGTCCTGGCGCTGGCCAACCTTATCTGGTTCCTGCTGCTCGGTGTGGTCGGCTGGACGATGTACAGCCAGGGCCTAGGTTCCAACGGCCTGCTCAACGTGGTGCCCACGGTGGCCCTGGCCGGTGGACTGGCCGACGCGTTCGCCGGTGACCTACCCTGGGTACAGATGCTTGTCCTGGCCGCCTGGGCGGGTGCCGCGTCGTTGGCGGCGGCCAAATGGTTCCGGTTCGAAGGCTAAGTGTGAGTTATTTCTAAAAACCCAGCTTGAGACCTACTTTTCTTTTTAGTTCGACGTGAGTACGGAGTACCCTAATGACCGTGAGTGACAACGTGACAACCCCTGCTTCCCCCACCTCGGGTGATACCCGCCCCGGGTTCTTTTCCCGCCTAGGCGACTTCGTCCGCAACGGCGTGCCCAGCCTGCGCCAGCAGCGCATCATCGCGTTTATCCTGCTGCTGTGCCAGGGCGGCATTACGGTGTCCGGTTCCATCGTCCGCGTGACCGGCTCCGGCCTGGGCTGCGTGACGTGGCCTAATTGCCACCCCGGTTCGCTCGTCCCGCTGGAGGGCACCGCGCCGCTGATCCACCAGTTCATCGAGTTCGGCAACCGCCTGCTGACCTTCGTCGTGCTGGCGGCCGCCCTGGCCGCCGCCTTCGCCATGCACCGCGCGCGCCGCCGCAAGGAGCTCAAGGTCTACGCCTGGATTTCGGTCGCCGGCATCTTCGTCCAGGCGCTGATCGGCGCGCTGTCGGTCTTCCTGAAGCTGAAGTGGTGGGCCGTGGCCATCCACTTCCTGCCGTCGATGGTCCTGGTCTGGATCGCCGCGCTGCTGTACACCCGCCTGCGCCAGCCGGACGACGGCACCCCGACCCAGGCCTTCCCGCGCACCATCCGCAACCTGGCCGCCGTCGCCGCGGCCGCCCTGGCCGTCGTGCTCATCACCGGCACCTTCGTCACCGGTTCGGGCCGCCACGCCGGCGACGCCGAGGAGGGCATGCTGGGCCGCCTCCATCTGGACACCGAGTCCATGGCCGTCGTCCACGCGATGTGCATGTACGTCTATCTGGCCCTGACCTTGGTCGTCATCATCCTGCTCTACCGCAACCGCGTTTCCCGCCGGCCACGCAACATCGGCTGGTACCTGGTGGTGGCTATTTTGATTCAGTGGGCCATCGGCGTCATCCAGTTCCGCCTGGGTATTCCCCGCTGGACCATCCCGGTCCACATCGGGATGTCCTCCCTCGTCACCGCGCTGACCGCGGCACTCTACGCCTACGGCTTCGTTCGTACCGGCGGCACCGAGAACCTGGAAACGGGCTCGGTCGAGGGTGATAAGCGCTACGCCGATCGCCAAGCTGCCCTCGCCGCGCGCTAAAAACAGTTAACGTGGGTGTATGCATGCTATTCAAGTAAAGCGCCCGGCGGCCCGGAAGGGCTGGAGTACGTGTCCGTGGACGCCCCCGCCCCCACCGACAACGAGGTTCTCGTGGATGTCGAGCGGGCGGGGGTTAACTACATCGACACCTACTACCGCGAGGGCATCTACAACGCCAACGTCCCGTTCATCCTCGGCCTGGAAGGCGTCGGCCGCGTCAGCCACGATCCCCGCGGCGAGATCGCCGAAGGCACGCTGGTGGCCTGGCACCACGCCTTCGGCTCCTACGCCGAGCAGGTCTGCGTGGACCGTAACCGCATGGCCCAGGTGCCGGATGATTTCCCGCTGAATATCGCCGCGTCCATGATGCTGCAGGGCATGACGGCGCACTATCTCACCCACGGCGTCTACCAGCTAGAGGAAGGCTCCACCTGCCTGATCACCGCCGGCGCCGGCGGCGTGGGCCTGCTGGCCACCCAGATGGCCAAGTACTTAGGCGCCACGGTCTATTCGGTGGTCTCCTCCGATGAGAAGGAACAGCTGGCCTACGAGGCCGGCGCGGACCAGGTCTTCCGCTACTCCGACGTGCTGGCCGAGCAGGTCCGCCGTTTCAACGGCGGCCAGGGCGTCGACGTGGTCTACGACGGCGTCGGCCAGGCCACTTTCCAGGAGTCCCTCGAGGTCGTCCGCCCGCGCGGCACCGTCTGCCTCTTCGGCGCGGCCTCCGGCCCGGTAGAGCCCGTCGACCCGCAGGTGCTCAACACCCACGGCGCCATCTTCCTGACCCGCCCCTCGCTAGCCGCCTACACGGCTTCCGATGCCGAGTTCCAGAAGCGCTCCCAGGCCGTCGTCGAGATGATCCGCAGCGGCCACCTGACCCTGCGCGTGAGCAACGAGTACCCACTCGAGCAGGCCGAGCAAGCCCACCGCGACCTGCAGGCCCGCAAGACCACCGGCTCCATCGTCTTAAACCCCCGCGCCTAACGCATTAGACGCTTAAAACCCAGCCCGTCCTACCCCTGGTGGAAGAATCCACCGGATGGTAGACGGGCTGGGTTTCGTGCTGCTGCTCCCAAGCTTCCGCTCGGTTTAGAAGCCGAGGGCCTCGCCGACAGTCTGCCAGCCCAGCACGGCGTCGATGGACAGGCCGATAAAGAGCACGGACAGGTAGTTGTTCGAGTAGATGAACAAGCGCATGGGCTTGACCGTCTGCCCGCTCTTGACGCCCTGGTGCAGGCGGATGGCCATCCACAGGAAGGCGGCGCCGGAGATCACCGCGACCACCAGGTAGATCCAGGAGGTGGCCGGGACAATCAGCCAGGACACGATGACGGTGCCGATGGTGTACCAGACGATCTGACGGGTGACCTCCTGGTCGGAGGCCACCACGGGCAGCATCGGCACGCCGGCGCGGCGGTAGTCCTCCTTATACTTCATGGCCAGCGCCCAGGTGTGCGGCGGGGTCCAGAAGAAGATGATGAGGAACAAGACGATGGCCTGCCACCACTGGCCCGGCTCGTCGGCCGCGGCGTTGTCCTTGATCACGGCCCAGCCGACCATCGCCGGCATGCAGCCGGCCAGCCCGCCCCAGACGATGTTCTGGGCGTTGCGCATCTTCAAAAACTTCGTGTAAACGAAGACGTAAAACAGGTTCGTCAGGATGACGAAGAAGGCGGCGAGCCAGGAGTTGGCGATGACGCCGAGCCAGAAGATGGACAGCCCCAGCATGATCCAGGCGAAGATGGCGGCGTTGCGCTTACTGATCTTGGCGCGGACCAGCGGGCGGGCGCGGGTGCGCTGCATCTTCTGGTCGAGGTCGTAGTCCACCACGTTGTTGAACGTGTGGGCCGCCGCCGCGCCCATCCAGCCGCCGAAGAGCGTGGAGAGGATGAGCCAGATGTTGTCGCTGACGGCCTCGAAACCGCGCTGCGCCTGGAGCATCGCCGGAATTGCTGCGACGAGGAGGAGTTCGATGATCCTCGGTTTAGTCAGCGCAACATAGGCCTTGATGGTCTCCAAGGAATCATCCTCCAGCGTCCTGGGCACGAGCGGGTTGGTGGTCAAAAGGCGGCCGAAAAGGCCGCAGTTAAATGGTCGCCCCTACGCGGGCGATAGTTCCGCGCACGCCGTGATTCGTTACCAACTTCACAACGCCGGCGGGTGGGCAGGATTATTAGGGCATCTGGCGGCCCAGCCGCGCCCCGCAAGGGGGTGTGCTGATCCAGCCCCAGCCTTCCCTATCCCTGCCAGCCTACAACGTTTGGCGGATAAACCTTAAATTCTCCCCAACGTCGTGGCGCCGCCAACCATTTCTCCCCCGGCTTCGGTGGATGCCTCGGCAGGTGCTCCCTTGGGGAGGCAAAGTTCACTAGACTGAGGGAGGAATTTTCTAAGCACTTAAGACACCGAGCTAGTAAGGACCATTTACCGTGTCGGAAATTACCTTGTCGCCTGAGCTGCAGGCCATGACCGAGCGCCGTTACCCCGAGGATTGGAGCGACCGTGACACCCGCGCGGTCGACACCATCCGCGTGCTTGCCGCCGACGCCGTACAGAACTGCGGTTCCGGGCACCCGGGTACCGCGATGTCGCTGGCGCCGCTGGCTTACACGCTGTACCAGCGGATCCTCCACCACGACCCGCAGGATAAGGACTGGGCCGGCCGCGACCGCTTCGTTTTGTCCGTGGGCCACTCCTCCCTTACCCAGTACATCCAGCTCTTCCTGGGCGGTTTCGGCCTGGAGATGGACGACCTGAAGGCCCTGCGCACCTGGGGCTCGCGCACCCCGGGTCATCCGGAGGTCCACCACACCGACGGCGTCGAAATCACCACCGGCCCGCTGGGCCAGGGCCTGGCTTCCTCAGTGGGCATGGCCATGGCCGCCCGCAAGGAGCGCGGGCTCTTCGACCCGGAAACACCGGCCGGCGAGTCCCCCTTCGATCACTTCGTCTACGTCATCGCTTCCGACGGCGACCTGCAGGAGGGCGTGACCGCCGAGGCCTCCTCCCTGGCGGGCACGCAACAGCTGGGCAACCTAATCGTCTTCTGGGACGACAACCGTATCTCCATTGAGGACGACACCAACATCGCCTTCAACGAGGACGTCGTGGCCCGCTACGAGGCCTACGGCTGGCACGTCCAAACCGTCGAATCCGGCGAGGACGTCGTGGCCATCGAAAAGGCGGCGCGCGAGGCCCAGAAGGTCACCGACAAGCCCTCCTTCATCCGCGTCAAGACCGTCATCGGCTACCCGGCGCCGAACAAGATGAACACCGGTGGCGCCCACGGCGCCGCACTGGGCGACGACGAGGTCGCCGCCACCAAGGAGATCCTGGGCTTCGATCCGCAGGAGAGCTTCCACATCGACGCCGACGTGCTCGAGCACACCCGCAGCCTGGTCGAGCGCGGTGCGCAGGCCCACGCTGCCTGGCAGGAGCGCTTCGACGCCTGGGCCGAGAAGAACCCCGAGGCCAAGCAGCTCTTCGACCGGATGCAGGCCCGCCAGCTGCCGGAGGACTTCGGGGCCGAGCTGCCGACCTGGTCCACCGAGGACAAGCCGCTGGCTACCCGCAAGGCCTCGGAGGCGGCCATCCAGGCGCTGGCCGCTGCCCTGCCGGAGATGTGGGGCGGGTCGGCCGACCTGGCCGGTTCCAACAACACCGTGATCAAGGGCGCGGATTCCTTCGGCCCGACTGCTATCACCACCGACGCGTGGTCCGCCCAGCCCTACGGCCGCAACCTGCACTTCGGCATCCGCGAGCACGCGATGGCGGCGATCATGAACGGGATCGCCCTGCACGGCAACACCCGTGTCTACGGCGGCACCTTCCTGATCTTCTCCGAGTACCAGTTCCCGGCCATCCGCCTGGGCGCCTTGATGTCCACGGACACCTACTACGTCTGGACCCACGACTCCATCGGTCTGGGCGAGGACGGCCCGACCCATCAGCCGGTCGAGACCCTGGCGGCCCTGCGCGCGGTGCCCAACCTGGCGGTGATCCGCCCGGCGGACGCGAATGAGACCGCCCAGGCATGGGCCGCCGCCTTGGAGCGCCCGGCCGCCCCGAAGGGCCTGTCGCTGACCCGCCAGAACCTGCCCATCCTGGACGGCACCGCCGACAAGGCCGCCGAGGGCGTGCGCCGCGGCGCCTACACCCTGGTCGAGGCGACCGGCGGGGAGCCCGAGGTCATCCTGATCGCCACCGGCTCCGAGGTCCAGTACGCCGTCGAGGCTGCCAAGGTCCTCGAGGAACAGTCCGTACCCACCCGCGTGGTCTCCGCGCCGTGCCTCGAGTGGTTCGAGGAGCAGGACGCCGACTACCGCGAGCAGGTGCTGCCGGCCAAGGTCCGGGCCCGCGTGTCTGTGGAGGCCGCGGTGGCCCAGCCGTGGCACAAATACACCGGCACCTTCGGCCGCAACATCTCCCTCGAGCACTACGGCGCCTCGGCCCCGGCGGAAGAGCTCTTCGAGAAGTTCGGCTTCACCGCCCAGGCCGTCGTAGAGGCCGCCCAGGAATCCCTGGCCGCCGCCCGCGGCTAGTTGTTGCCCAGCCCGATCGAACTAGCTAATCCGAGCATTTCTTAAAGGAGAGCGCACATGAACAACGTTGACAAGCTCGCCCAGATGGGCACCTCGACGTGGTTGGACGACCTGTCCCGCCAGCGTCTGCAGTCCGGCAACCTCCGCGAACTCATCGACACCAAGAGCGTGGTAGGGGTCACGACCAACCCGACCATCTTCGCCAAAGCCATGTCCCAGGGCACGGCTTACGATGCCGACATTGCCAAACTCAAGGAGCAGCGCGCGGCCGTAGACGAGGCCGTCTACAGCCTGGCCATAGACGACGTGCGCGCCGCCTGCGACGAGCTTCACGACGTCTTCATCGATAGCAACGGCGAGGACGGCCGCGTGTCCATCGAGGTCGACCCGCGCATCTCTGACGACGCCGAGGCTACCTTGAATCAGGCCCGCGACCTGTGGAAGAAGGTCGATCGTCCCAACGCGATGATTAAGATCCCGGCGACCGACGGCTCGCTGCAGGCCATCGAGGACGCGTTGGCGGAGGGTATCTGCGTCAACGTGACCCTGATTTTCTCCCTGAAGCGCTACGTCAAGGTCGTCGACCGCTACAAGGAGGGCATCCGCCGCGCGGAGGCCGCCGGCCTGGACGTCACCAAGATTTTCTCGGTCGCCTCGATTTTCATCTCCCGCATCGACACCGAGGTCGACAAGCGGCTGTCGGAAATCGGCACCCCCGAAGCACTGGAGCTGCGCGGCCAGGTCGGCCTGGCTGAGGCCAAGCTCTGCTACGGCTTCTTCGAGTCCGCCTTCCTCCACCCAGAGCGCCTGCCCGCCCCGGATCCGCTGCCGGCGGGCGCGAATTTCCAGCGCCCGCTGTGGGCTTCTACCGGCGTGAAGAATCCGGAGTACCCGGCCACCCTGTACGTGACCGAGCTGGCCGGCCCGGAGACCGTCAACACCATGCCGGGGGCTACCCTGGACGCATTCCTGGACGCGGACGTGCGCCTGGGTGACGCCCTGACCGGCATGCTGGAGACCGCCAACAGCACCTGCGGGCGCGCGGGGCAGCTGGTCTCCCTCGAGGAGGTCTACGAGCAGCTCGAGCAGGAGGGCGTCGACAAGTTCGTGGCCTCCTGGAACGAGCTGCTGGAGACCATGTCCGCGAAGCTCTAGAACCCGCCCTTCGCTCGCCCGAAGGTGGGCATGGTGTCCCTGCCTAGGGCCGCGATTCGCAGCGCACCGCCGACGTTAACCGGCGGTGCGCTCCTCGCTACAATGGGTTACCGCAACCTTAAAATAAATAATGTCTTCTTAATCTCCGGCGAAAGGATTTCCCGTGTCAGACCCCAGCTCCTGGGACAACCCGTTAAGGGATGAAAGAGACAAACGCCTACCCCGCATTGCTGGCCCCTCCGGCATGGTCATCTTCGGCGTTACCGGCGATCTGGCACGGAAGAAGCTCCTGCCGGCCATCTACGACCTGGCTAACCGCGGCCTGCTGCCGGCCGGGTTCACCCTGATCGGCTACGGCCGCCGCGATTGGGACAAGCAAAAGTTCGCCAGCTACGTCCTGGACGCCGTCCAGGCCGGGGCTCGCACCGAGTTCCGCGAACACGTCTGGCAGCACTTGGCCCAGGGCGTAGAGTTCGTCACCGGCGGCTTCGACGACGCCGGCTTCGACAATCTCTCGACCCGCCTGAGCGAGCTGGACACCGCGCGCGGCACCGGCGGCAACTGGGCCTATTACCTGTCCGTCCCGCCGGAATTTTTCTCCAGCATCTGCCACCAGCTCGAGCGCGTCGGCATGGCCAAAAGCTCGGACAACACGTGGCGCCGCGTCATCATCGAAAAGCCCTTCGGCCACGACCAGAAGTCGGCCCGGGAGCTCAACGAGGTCGTCAACGCGGTCTTTCCGGAGCAATCCGTCTTCCGCATCGATCACTACCTGGGCAAGGAAACGGTCCAAAACATCATGGCGCTGCGCTTTGCCAACCAGATCTTTGAGCCAATGTGGAACGCCCACTACATCGACCACGTGCAGATCACCATGGCCGAGGACATCGGGCTGGGCGGCCGCGCCGGCTACTACGACGGCATCGGCGCCGCCCGCGACGTCATCCAGAACCACCTTCTGCAGCTGCTGGCGCTAGTGGCCATGGAGGAGCCCTCCTCCTTCGAGCCGGAGGCCCTGCAGGCGGAGAAGACCAAGGTGCTGCGCGCCACGACGCCGGTGCACCCGCTGAACAAGACCACCGCCCGCGGCCAATACACTTCCGGGTGGCAGGGCTCGGAATACGTCAAGGGCCTGCGCGAGGAGGAAGGCTTCGATCCGGAGTCGACGACGGAGACCTACGCGGCCTGCACGCTGGAGGTTAACTCCCGCCGCTGGGGCGGCGTGCCGTTCTACCTGCGCACCGGCAAGCGCCTAGGGCGCCGCGTGACCGAGATCGCCTTGGTCTTCAAGCACGCACCACACCAGCCCTTCCAGAACGGCCAGGCGGATGCGCTGGGCCAGAACGCCGTGGTGATCCGCGTGCAGCCGGACGAGGGCGTGACCATGCGCTTCGGTTCCAAGGTGCCGGGCTCCACGATGGAAGTCCGCGACGTGAACATGGACTTCGCCTACGCCGAGGCTTTCACCGAGGAATCCCCGGAGGCCTACGAGCGGCTTATCCTCGACGCGCTGCTGGACGAGTCCTCACTCTTCCCCACCAATGAGGAAGTCGAGCTGTCCTGGGCGATCCTGGACCCCATCCTCGATTATTGGGCCGAGGCCGGCCGCCCGGACGAGTACCCGGCCGGCACCTGGGGCCCGGAGTCCGCCGACAAGATGCTGCGCCGCCGGGGTCACTCCTGGCGCCGTCCTTAAGAGTTCGAGCGAAAAGAGACATTTGCCATGATTATCCCCTTGCCAGATACCACCACGCGCGACATCTCCAAGAAGCTGGTCGAGGCCCAGGAGCACTACACGCTGACCACCGGCCGCGTGCTGACCCTGATTGTCTCCGCATACCAGGGCGATGACATCAACGTCATCCTCGACTCCATCCGGGACGCCTCCCACGAGCATCCGGCCCGCGTGCTGGTTGTCATCTCCGAGGACCCGGCGGCCGAAACCAGCCTGGACGCCGAGCTGCGCGTCGGCGGCGAGGCCGGCGCCTCCGAGATCGTCATCATGCGCCTGCACGGCGAGCTCGCGCACCAGGCTGAGGCCGTCGTCACCCCGCTGCTACTGCCTGATACCCCGATCGTGGCCTGGTGGCCGACGCGCTACCCGGACTCGCCGGCCGAAGCCCCCATCGGCGGCCTGGCGCAGCGCCGCATCACGGATATCGCCCATTCGGAAGGCCCCACCCCGCAGATGCTCCAGCAGCTCTCCGACGGCTACCAGCCGGGCGATTCGGACATGTCCTGGGCGATGATCACTCTGTGGCGCGGCATCGTGGCTTCCGCCCTGGACCGCCTGCCGCACGAGCCAGTCGGCTCCGTGACCATCTCCGGGCCCCAGTCGCACCCAGCCGTGGATCTGGCCGCCGGCTGGCTGGCCGACCGCCTGGGCGTGGCCGTGCGCCGCGCCGCGGACGACCCGAGCCTGCACCACCACTTCCCCATCTCTAAGCTCATCTTCCACCGGGATTCCGGGGACATCAGCCTGACGGTGGTCGACCACGGCAGCGTCGAGCTGGCCGTGCCGAACTCGCCCACCTCGCTGGTGGCACTGAGCGTGCGTTCCCAGGCCGAGGTGCTCGCCGAGGAGCTACGCCACTTGGACACCGATCAGATTTTCGCCAACGCTCTGCGCGCCCTGCCGCGCGTGAGCTACGTCTAGAAAGGAAGGCACGCGCAGATGGTCGATATTCACCGCGTTTCGGACAAGGCCGCCCTCACAGAGCAGGCCGCACTCGATTTCATCGATCTGGTCGCCGCCTGCCAGGCGCCCGGCGGCGGACGCCACGGCGACGGGGTTGCCCGCGTGGTGCTGACCGGCGGCAGCGCCGGCATCGGGATGCTCGAGCAGCTGCGCCGCTTCGCCGCCGCCGCGCAAGCCCAAGGCGAGGATTTCCCGGCCTTGCAGGTGGACTGGTCCCGCGTGCACGTCTTCTTCGGCGACGAGCGCAACGTGGCCGTCGATGATCCCGAGTCCAACGAGGGCCAGGCCCGCGCCGCCCTGCTCGATCACGTCGACATCCCGGATTCCCACATCCACGGCTACGGCTTGGGCGAGGCCGACCTTGAGCAGGCCGCCGCGGATTACGCCGCGGTGTTAAACGAGTACGCCCCGCGCGGTTTCGACCTCCACCTTTTGGGCATGGGTGGTGAGGGCCATATCAACTCGCTTTTCCCCCACACCCCGGCGGTGCGGGAGCAGGAAAGCCTGGTGGTCGCAGTGACCGACTCCCCCAAGCCCCCAGCCGAGCGTGCCAGCCTGACCCTGCCGGCCATCCGCCGCGCCGAGCAGGTCTGGCTGCTGGTCAGCGGGCAGGAAAAGGCCGAGGCCGCCCAGCACGTCATCGACCGAGCGGACGCCCTCGACTGGCCGGCCGCCGGCGCCCAGGGCGAGCGCGCCACCCGCCTCTACCTGGCCGACGACGCCGCCGCGCAGTAGCCAGGAAAGCCAGTCACTACCGACAAAAGCACCGCCTAACTGGGGATACCAGCTAGGCGATGCTTTTATATGCGCGGCGTGTGCGGCGGCGCGGAAGCGCCCCGCGGACACGGTTTAGCTGTAGGCGGTGATCAGGTTCAGACCGATCACGCAGCCGAGCCAGATGATGACCAGCACGACGGTCACGCGGTCCAGGTTCTTTTCCACGACGGTGGAACCGGACAGGTTAGACTGCACCCCGCCGCCGAACAGGCTAGAGAGGCCGCCGCCCTTGCCCTTGTGGAGCAGGACGAATACAGACATCAAGACTGCTGCGATAACCAGGATGATCTGCAATGCCAGGGTCATTAAAATTCCTTGCTTCTCGAAGAGGCCGAAAGGTCTGGGCGCCGGCCAGCGGGCGCGGTCAACGCGCGGCACGCTCCAGCGCTTTTGTACTCCGGCTAGTCTACACCACCTGCCACCATGGCAGTAGTAGTGCCCCGCCGAAGCCCCGGCACCGCAGAGGTGGCCCCGGGGCGGGTGGCTGTATTAGTTGACGGCGTTGCCGGCGTTGGCCACCAGCTTGGCGAAGTCCTCGCCCACCAGGGAGGCGCCGCCGACTAGGCCGCCGTCCACGTCCGGCTGGCTGACCAGTTCGGCCGCGGAGTCGACCTTCATGCTGCCGCCGTAGAGGATGCGCATCTCCTGCGCGGTCTCCTCGCCGGCCAGCTCACTCAGCACGCCGCGGATGGCGGCGCAGACTTCTTGCGCGTCGGCGGCGGAGGCAACCTTGCCGGTGCCGATAGCCCAGACCGGCTCGTAGGCCACGACGACCTTGGCCAGCTGCTCCTTGTCCAGGCCGGCCAGGGAGTTGCGCGTCTGGTTGACCACGAAGTCCACGTGGGTGCCGGCCTCGCGCACGTCGAGTGGCTCGCCGACGCAGACGATCGGGCTAATGCCCTGGCTCAGTGCCGCCGTGGCCTTCTGCGCCACGGTCTCGTCCGTCTCGTAGTGGTACTGGCGCCGCTCGGAGTGGCCGACGATAGCCCAGCTAGCCCCCAGCTTGGACAGCATGTGGGCGGAAACCTCGCCGGTGAAGGCGCCGGACTCATGGCGGGAGACGTCCTGCGCGCCGTAGGTGATCTTCAGATTGTCCCCGTCGACCAGGGTCTGGATGGTGCGCAGATCCGTGAACGGCACGAGGAAGGCCACGTCCGCCTTCTCGTAGTATTCCTTCGGCAAGGAGAAGGCGAATTTCTGCACCGAACCGATGGCCTCAATGTGGTCGAGGTTCATCTTCCAGTTGCCCGCGATAAGCGGTTTACGTGCCATGACGTGGTGGTCCTTTCTTAGGGGTTTAAACGGAGGCTGCCCGCGCGGTCACGCGGGGCGTGCGCAAGCTAGGCTTCGAGGACGGAAACGCCCGGCAGTTCCTTGCCTTCCAGGAACTCCAGCGAAGCGCCGCCGCCGGTGGAGATGTGGCTGAAGCCGTCCTCGTCTAGGCCCAGGGCGCGCACAGAGGCCGCGGAGTCGCCGCCGCCGACCACGGTGAAGGATCCGTTGGCCTTGGTGGCGTCGATGATGGCCTGGGCCACGCCGGCGGTGCCGCGGGAGAAGGCCTCCATCTCGAAAACGCCCATCGGGCCGTTCCAGAACACGGTCTTGGACTCGGCCAGCACGGAGGCGAATTCCTGGACGGTCTTCGGGCCGATGTCCAGGGACATCCAGCCTTCCGGGATCTCGGAGACCGAGGTGGTCTCGTGCTCGGCGTCGGTGGCGAACTCGGTGGCGGAGACCAGGTCGACCGGCAGGACGATCTTGTCGCCGAAGCGCTCGAGCAGGTCGCGGCAGTTGTCGATCTGGTCCTCCTGGAGCAGGGACTTCTGCACGTTGTAGCCCTTGGCCGCGAGCAGGGTGTAGCACATTCCGCCGCCGATGATGATCTTGTCGGCCTTGCCGGCCAGCGCCTCGATGACGCCCAGCTTGTCGGAGACCTTGGCGCCGCCTAGGACGACGACGTAGGGGTGCTCCGGCTCCTTTGCCACGGTGGAAAGCACCTCCAGCTCCTTCTGGACCAGCTTGCCAGCGTAGGCCGGCAGCTTCTTGGCGACGTCGTAGACGGAGGCCTGGGCGCGGTGGACCACGCCGAAGCCGTCGGAGACGAAAGCGCCATTGTCGGCGGCCAGGGCGGCCAGCTCAGCGGCGAAGGCTTCGCGCTCGGTCTCGTCCTTGGAGGTCTCGCGCGGGTCGAAGCGAACGTTTTCCAGCAGGACGACGTCGCCGTCATTCAGGCCGTTGGCGCGCTCGTGGGCATCCTCGCCGCAGACATCACCGGCCAGGGCGACGTACTGCCCCAGGGCCTCGGACAGGGCCTCCGCGACCGGAGCCAGGGAGTACTTCGGGTTGACCTCGCCCTTCGGGCGGCCCAGGTGGGCGGTCAGGATGACCTTGGCGCCGCCGTCGACCAGCGCGCGGATGGTCGGCAGCGAAGCGGTAATGCGGCCCGGGTCCGTGATGTTTCCTTCGTCGTCCAGCGGGACGTTGAAGTCGGAGCGCACGAGCACGTGGCGGGACTCCACGCCCTCGGAAAGCAGTTCGTCTAGCGTCTTGAAAGCCATAGTTTTTCCTACTCCTTTGGCGAATTTTGATGCACCTAAAACAATACCGACCCAGTGCGGGCGCCGCCGTAAAGTGGGCTGGGCCTGCGCTGGGTCGGTGTCACAGACAACTGTCTCCTTAAGAAACTGTTCCTTAGAGGTTGGCTGCTACCTGATCGGTCAGGCGCAGCAGCTGGGCGGTGTAGCCCCACTCGTTGTCGTACCAGCCGAGAACCTTAACTAGGTTGCCGTTGGAGACCTTGGTCATGCCGGAGTCGAAGATGCAACCGTGGCCGTCGGTGACGATGTCGGTGGAGACCAGCGGGTCCTCGGTGTAGCCAAGGACGTCGGCGAACTCGCCGGTGGAGGCTTCCTTGATGGCAGCGTTGATTTCCTCGACGGTGACGTCGCGCGAGGCGGTGAAGGTCAGATCGGTAGCGGAGCCGGTGATGATCGGCACGCGCATGGCGTAGCCGTCCAGCTTGCCCTCCAGGTTCGGCAGGACCTTAGCCACGGCCTTGGCAGCGCCGGTGGAGGTCGGAACCATGTTGACGGCAGCAGCGCGGGCGCGGCGCGGGTCCTTGTGCGGAGCGTCCTGCAGGCGCTGGTCGCCAGTGTAGGCGTGGATGGTGGTCATCAGGCCGTTTTCAATACCGAACTTCTCGTCCAGGACCTTGGCCATCGGCGCCAGGCAGTTGGTGGTGCAGGAGGCAGCCGAGATGACGTCGTGGTTAGCCGGATCGTAGTCCTCGGAGTTAACGCCGTAGACGAAGGTGGCGTCGACCTCCTTGCCCGGAGCGGAGATGATGACCTTCTTGGCGCCGGACTCGATGTGCGCGCGGGCGCTCTCGCCGGTGCGGAACTTGCCGGTGGACTCGATGACAATGTCAACGCCGTGTTCGCCCCAGTTGAGTTCCTTCGGATCCTTCTCTTCGGTGACGACCACACGCTTGCCATCGACGGTGATGGACTCGTCGTCGTAGGTGATTTCGCCCGGGAAGCGCCCCAAGACGGAGTCGTACTTCAGCAGGTTTGCCAGGGTCTGGTTGTCAGTCAGGTCGTTGACCGCGACGATCTCCAGGTCGTGCTCGCCTTCGACGACTGCGCGGAAGAAGTTGCGGCCGATGCGCCCGAAGCCGTTGATGCCTACGCGGATAGTCACTTGATGTTCTCCTAGAAATTTGGATGTACGTAAGGTTTTTACGCCTGGTGGAACTCACCGAGGGCTACGTGAGGTAGCTTGACTTCTCCTCGACAACTTCCAACAAGACCGATACTACCGGCGCTCGCGCTAGCGCGCACGGGTAACGGAAAGCAAAACAACAAAACCACACATATTCTCACATCCGGTGACTAATAATCTTGGACACGGCCACAAAAACCGCGCATACCCGCAGGTTAGAAGGTGATGCCCGGTTGGGCCCGCAGAGCACCGAGGGAAAGATAGGGGGCGTGATTCTGGGCACAGAACCCCGCACGGAACGGGTTAAACCACGCCCCCGGTCGGTTCCGGCCGCCCTAGCTCTCCCCGCCGGCCTGGTCCTCGCCGTGTCCGGTGCCGTCCGCGTCGAAGAGATCCTCGGTGACTGCCTCGCTGGTCGACGGGATGCCTAGTTCTTCGGCCCGCTTATCCGCCATGGACAGCAGGCGCCGAATACGGCCGGCCACCGCGTCCTTAGTCATCGGCGGATCGGCCAGGCGGCCGAGCTCCTCCAGGGAGGCCTCGCGGTGCTGCACGCGCAGCTGGCCGGCGTCCGCCAAGTGCTCCGGTACGTCGTCGCCCAGGATCTCCATGGCGCGTTCCACGCGGGCCGCCGCGGTCACGGCCGCGCGCGCCGAACGCCGCAGGTTGGCGTCGTCGAAATTCTGCAGGCGCTCCCCGCTCATGCGCACTTCGTTGCGCAGGCGCTTCTTCTCCCACTTCAGGCGGGTAACCTGCGCGCCCATGCGGGTCAGCAGCGCGCCGATGGCGTCGCCGTCGCGTACCACCACGCGGTCGGCCCCGCGGGTCTCCTTAGTCTTGACGGACAGGCCCAGGCGCCGGGCACAGCCCACCAGGGCCAGGGCGGCTTCCTGGCACGGGCAGACAACCTCCAGCGAGGAGGACCGGCCCGGCTCGGTCAGGGAACCGGCGGCCAGGAAGGCCCCGCGCCACGCGGCCTCGTTGTCGGCGATGGAGCCGGAAATCACCTGCGGCGGCAGCCCCACCACCGGGTGCCCGGAGCGGGTAATAAGCCCCAGGCGGCGAACCAGGTCAGGAGTGCCGTCGGTGATCCGGATATGGATCCGGGCCCGCTTGTGGGCCTGGGCGGCGGTCGGGCCCACCACGTGGCTGCCCACCTTGATCCCGTAAAGCTCGTCCAGGGCCGCAATTACCCGGTCGGCCGTGTCCTGGTCCGGCAGCTGTACCTCGTACATCATGGAGCTGCCCGAGACGGTCAGCTCGCCAGCGAAACGCAAGATGGCCGCCAGCTCTGCTGCCCGCGCGCTAGTGCGGGTGGCGTGCACCGCCGTCAACTCTTTTTTGACCGCGTCGGTAAGAGTCATCTTCTATGCCTTCCTGCCCTTTCTATTCTGCCGAGCCCAGCTTCCGGGCCCTGCAGCGGCTCACCGGTTGTCGTCAGGTAATCGAAATGGAGATGAAAAATATTAAAACAGAATGCCTATTCTAGCGCCCGGCCTCGAGGAAGTCGGAATGCATCCGGGAAAGCGCAGCAGACAGCTTATCCGGGTCGTGGACGCTGGTGGGCTGGCCGTTCTCGTCCAACCGGCACAGATCCGCGTACTCGACCGTGGCCCCCAGCGCGCGGGCGGCGCGCTGCAGGTATTCCCGCTCGCTGGGCGCGGTGAGTATCTTCTCCTCCACCAGGACCTTGTCGATCCGCAGGCCCGGGGCGTGCTGAGCGAGCACGTGCAGGTGGCGCTCCGCCGAAAAGCCCTGGGTCTCCCCTGGCTCTGCGGACAGGTTGAGAACCACCACGCGCAGGGCATCGGCGGCGCTGATGGCCTCCATCAAGCGCGGGATGACCACGTGCGGCAGCACGGAGGAAAACCACGAGCCCGGCCCCAACGTGATGAGGTCGGCCTGGCCGATGGCCTCCAGGACCAGATCGTTGACCTCGGCGTCCTCGGGGATGATCCGCACGCGGCGGACCTGCCCCGGCGTCGAGGCCACGGCCACCTGGCCGCGGACCGAGCGCACCACCCGCGGGTCCTCATCGAGGCCGGCGACCTCCGCCTCGATCTCCAGCGGCTGGTTGACCACCGGTAGGACCCGGCCGTGCGACTCGGTCAGTTCTGCGACCTTGTCGAGGGCGGCCTGGCTATCGCCCAGGATCTCCGTCAGCCCCGCGATGAGCAGGTTGCCCAGGGCGTGCCCGGCCAAGGCCCCGTGCCCGCCGAAGCGGTGCTGGAGCGTAGTCGCCCAGAACCGACCCTCGTCCTCGCCGTCGGACAGCGCCGCCAAGGCCATGCGCAGATCTCCCGGCGGGATGATCGCCAGCTCCCGACGCAGGCGCCCGGAGGAGCCGCCGTCGTCCGCCACGGTCACGATAGCGGTCACCTTCGCCGCGCCGGTCTCCTGCGCTGCGAGCAAGGTTTGGTACAAGCCGTGCCCGCCGCCCAGGCAGGCTACGTGGAAGGGATTAGACATCGGAAAAGATCCCTGCCGCCTTTCTTTCGTTTCATCGCCGGTGACAGCTTCCGTCGCTCCTTGGCGCTCAATGCCCAGGGCCCGGAAGATCGCACAGGTCCTTGCCTAGTATCGGGGCGCGGGGCGCCCGGCCTGCTGCGAACCACCGACTGCGCGGGCGGTAGTCGCCCGCGTTCGTAGTGGGAATATTCAGTTATTGGAAAGCTTGTGCTGGGACTTACTTGGCAACATCGCCGCCCGCCAGTGGATGGGTGGCTAGGTGGCTTAGTCCCTCTCTATATCTCTGTGCAGCACGCTCACGTCCACCTTGCCCGCCTCGCGAAGGCGGTGGGCGATCTCCTCGGCCACCGCTACGGAGCGGTGGTGCCCGCCGGTGCAGCCGACGCCGACCGTGATGAAGTTCTTGCCTTCGTGGTGGTAGCCGGCCAGCATGGAATCCAACATCGACATAAAGCGGTTGATGAACTCCTCCGCGCTCGGTTGGGAGAGCACGTAATCAGCCACCGGCGCGTCCGTGCCGCGGTAGGGCCGAAGCTCGTGGACCCAGTACGGGTTCGGGAGGAAACGCACGTCGACGACCAAGTCCGCGTCGCGCGGCGAGCCGTGCTTGAAGCCGAAGGACTCGACGGTGACGTGCTGCTTCTGGCTGCCCAGCGGCCCGAAGGAGGCCTCGATCGCGCGGCGCAGATCGTGAACCGACAGGTTCGTGGTGTCCAGGATAATATCGGCGCCGGCGCGCACGCTCGCAATAGCGTCGCGCTCCCGGCGGATGCCCATCTTAAGGGTGTCCTCCCCCTGCAGCGGGTGGGTGCGCCGGACGGAGTCGAAGCGCCGGATCAGTACGTCGTCCCGGGCATCCATGAACAGCACGGTGGGCTGCATGTCCCGCTCGCGCAACTGGTCGAAGGTCTCCAGCAAGGAGCCGGGGAACATGCGGCTGCGCACGTCGGTGACGACGGCCACCTTATCGACGGGCGAGTCATCCTGGGCGCACAGCTCCAGCAGCTCCACGATGAGCACCGGGGGCAGGTTGTGCGCGACGAAGTAGCCCTTGTCTTCTAAGACCTTGGCAGCCGAACTGAGCCCGCCGCCGGACATGCCGGTCAGCAGGATGGGAGGGGTGACAAATTGTGCCATGGGGCCATTCTATCTGGTTCGCCGCCGCTTCCGGCCTGCCCGGAAGCCTAGCGCGTCTGCAGGCCGTCGAAGACGGTCTGGGCCAGCTTCGGACCGAAGCCTTTGACCTCGGCGATCTCCTCGACGGAGGCCTGTTTGAGTTTTTTGACCGAGCCAAAGTGCTTGACCAGATCCTTGCGCCGCTGCGGCCCGAGGCCTGGGATGGCATCCAGCACCGACGAACGCATCCGCGCCGAGCGCTGTTGCCGGTGGTACGTGATGGCAAAGCGATGGGCCTCGTCGCGGATCTGCTGCAGCAGGTAGAGCGCCTGCGAGTTGCGTGGCAGGATCACCGGCTCGTCGTCGCCGGGCACCCAGATCTCCTCCAGGCGCTTGGCCAGGCCCACGAGCACGACGTCGTTGATGCCCAGCTCGTCGAAGACCTCCTGAGCCGCGGCCACCTGGGGCGCGCCGCCGTCGACGATGAACAGCTGCGGCGGGTAGGCGAAGCGGCGCCCGGCCTCCGCGGATTCCTCCACGACCTGCTCGTCGGAGAAGGTCTGCTCCTCCGACTCCTCGTCCGGGTTCGCCAGCTTGTCCACGTGGTGGCGCTTGAAGCGGCGGCGGGTGACCTCCGCGATAGAGCCGACGTCGTCGGAGCGGCCGTCGCCGGCGGCCTCCTTGATGCGGTAACGGCGGTAATCCGATTTGCGCGGCAGGCCGTCCTCGAAGACCACCAGGGAGGCCACCACGTCCGTGCCCTGAATGTGGGAGATGTCCGTGCACTCAATGCGCAGGGGCGCCTGCTCCATGCCCAGGGCTTCCTGGATGTCCTGCAGCGCGGCGGAACGCGCCGTCAGGTCGCCTACCCGCTTGAGCTTGTGCTGGCGCAGGGCGTCCTTGGCGTTGCGCGTGACCGTCTCCATCAGGGCGCGCTTGTCCCCGCGCTGCGGCACGCGCAGGTCCACCCGCGCCCCGCGCAGCTCCTCCAGCAGCTGTTTGACCTCCGCGTCCTCGGCCGGCAGGTGCTGGACCAAGATCTCGGGCGGGACCACCTTGACCGTGCGCGACTTCGCGTGAGACTCCTGGTCGACGCCGCGGCGCGGCACGCCCGGGTCAATGGCCGCGTCCTCTGCGGCCTCCTGCTTCTCGCGCTCCACGGCGTCGGAATAGAACTGGATGAGGAAGTTCTGGATGAGCGCCGGCAGCGCCGGGTCCTCCTCACCCTCGGCCACCGTCTCGGTGCTCGCCTGGTCCCCGACCTTTTCCACGACCCAGCCGCGCTGGCCGCGGATGCGACCGTCGCGCACGTGGAAGATCTGCACCGCGGCCTCGAGCTCGTCGGTGTGGAAGGCGATGAGATCGGCGTCCGTGCCGTCGCCGAAGACGACGGACTGCTGCTCCATGATCTTGTTGATGGCGCCCAGGTCGTCCCGCAGGCGCGCAGCCCGCTCGAATTCCAGGTTGGCGGAGGCCTCCTCCATCTCCTGGGTCAGCTGACGGGTGACCGGAGCGGTGTTGCCGTTCATGAAGGAGACCAGGCGCTGGACCGTGGCGCGGTGCTCGTCCTCGCTGACGCGGCCGATGCACGGAGCATCGCACTTGCCGATATAGCCCAGCAGGCAGGGCCGGCCGAGCGCCTCGTGCCGGTTAAACACGCCCTTGGTGCAGGTACGCATGGGGAACACACGGGTGAGCAGGTCGAGGGTCTCGCGCACGGCCCACGCGTGCGAATAGGGGCCGAAATAGCGTACTCCCTTACGCCGCGGGCCGCGGTAGAAGAAAGCGCGCGGGAAACGCTCGCCCACCGATACCGCGAGCATCGGGTAGGTCTTGTCGTCGCGGTACATCACGTTGAACCGCGGATCGAAGCGCTTAATCCAGGTGTACTCGAGTTGGAGCGCTTCTACCTCGCTAGCCACCACGGTCCATTCCACCGAGGCGGCGGTCAGCACCATCTGGCGGGTGCGCGGGTGCAGCTGGGTGATGTCCTGGAAGTAATTGGACAGCCGAGCCCGCAAGTTCTTCGCCTTGCCCACGTAGACGACGCGGCGGTTGTCGTCTCGGAACTTGTAGACCCCCGGTTCCGTGGGGATGGTTCCGGGGGCTGGCCGATAGGTAGTTGGATCAGCCACAGCGGCGCCTAATCCTGCGGCATGTAGCGGGCTTCCAGGGCGCGGAACTTGTTGACGGAGTCCATGATGGTGGACTTGTCACCGGCCTGCAGGGCCCACATCGGTACATATTCGAATTCCGGCAGCTCCAGGTGCGCCATGCGCGCGCCCTCGGGGAAAGACAGCCCGTAGATGACCGCCCACGGGTAAAAACGGGTGCCCACGATGTTGCGGACCTCTACCCCGTCCTCGTTGGCCCGCACGCGGGGCCGAGTCAAAATGAGCCAGAACAGGATGGACAACAGCACGCCCACGCCCGGGAAGGCGAACTTGTCAATGGTGGTCACGGTAGCGCCCGTGAACTCGACGTCCAGAGTAAGGCCCATGAAGATGTGGACAGCCATGACCACAATGACGACGATAACCGCCAGCTTGCGCAGGTACGGGGATTTGACCTCCAGTTCCCACGGCTTCTTGCTGGTCTGGGCGAAGGGGTCGATGCGGGTATAGGCCAGCAACTCCTCTTCGGACAGTTGTGGCTTCGCCGGCTTGCCAGTGCTGTCAGTCATCAGTACTCCACTCCTTTTTCTGCGCCCTCATAGTCTACGTCCGCGCTGCCGGTTTGGTTAATCGCCCGCAGCTTCAGCACGGTGTCCAAGGCCGCCACCATGGCCTCGGATCCCTTGTTCTCGGCGGAGCCGGCAAAGCCCGCCCGGTCCACGGCTTGGTCGTGGTCGTTGACGGTGAGGATACCGTTGGCCACCGGCGTGGACTCATCCAGCGCGATCCGGGTCAGCCCCTGGGTGACGGAGTCACAGACGTAGTCGAAGTGCGGGGTTCCGCCGCGGATGACGCAGCCCAGCGCCACCACGGCATCGAAACGCCGCGCGGCGGCCTGCACGGCCACGGGGATCTCCAGCGCCCCGACGACCCGGAAGCCCTCGGCGCGCGCGCCGTTGCGCTCGGCGGCGGCCAGCGCCTGCTCGTGCAGCTGGTCGCAGATGTCCGCGTTCCAGGTGGCGGTGATGACGGCTACGGAAATCCCGCGCGCATCGATCGAGTCGATTGCCGACAAGCCTTCCTTACTCATTTCGGTACCTCTTTCCGGTCGGTGGTCTTTGCTGTCGGTGGTGCTGCCTTAGCAGTGGTGCTGCGCCGTGCGCGGCAGCTGGTACTGCCTAGGAGGTTACGCCGTGCTCGGCGTCCCAGGCGGCGACCTGCGGCAGGTCGTGGCCCATCCGGTCGCGCTTGGTGCGCAAGTATTTGATGTTGTCCGCGTTCGGCGTGACCTCGAGCGGCTGGTGCGCGCTCACGTCCACGCCGAAGCCGGCCAGCCCCTCGCCCTTGTGCGGGTTGTTGGTCAGCAGGCGGGCGGAGACAATCCCCAGGTCCCGTAGTATCTGGCCCGCCACGGAGTATTCTCGCGCGTCCTCCGGCAGGCCCTGCTCCAGGTTCGCGTCCACGGTGTCCAGCCCTTGGTCCTGGAGCTGGTAGGCCTGCAGCTTGTGCAGCAGGCCTACGCCGCGGCCTTCATGGCCGCGCAGGTAGATGACCACGCCGCTACCGGCCTCCTGGATGATTTCCAGCGAGCGGTGCAGCTGCTGGCCGCAGTCGCAGCGCCGGGAGGAGAGCACGTCCCCGGTCAGGCACTCCGAATGCACCCGCACGGTGACGTTTTCCGCCCCGACCAGCTGCTCCGGATCACCGGCGATGAGGGCCACGTGCTCCTGGCCGTCCACCGCGTGGCGGTAGCCGATGGCAGTAAAGCGGCCGTAGTCGGTGGGCAGCTGGGTGTCCACGACGCGCTCGACCTGGGACTCGTGGCGGCGGCGCCACTGGATGAGCTGCTCGATGGAGATCATCGCCAGCCCGTGCTCGTCGGCGAAGCGGCGGAGCTCCGGCGAGCGCGCCATGTCCGTCGGATCCTCCTCGGAGACGATCTCGCACAAAACGCCGGCCGGGCGCAGGCCCGCCAGGCGGGCCAGGTCCACCGAGGCCTCCGTGTGGCCCTCGCGCTCTAAGACCCCACCCGGGCGGGCGGCGAGAGGCACCACGTGGCCAGGCCGGGTAAAGTCTAGCGTGGTGGATTCCGGATCCGCCAAGCGGCGGATGGTCTCGGCACGGGAGGTGGCGGAAATGCCCGTGGTGCCGGTGGCGGCATCGACGGTCACGGTGTAGGCGGTTCCGCGCACGTCCTCGTTGCGCGCGACCATGGGCGGCAGGTTCAGCCGGGCGCAGTCGGCCGGCATCAGCGGGGCGCAGATATAGCCGGAGGAATAGCGCACCATGAAAGCAACCAGCTCCGGGGTGGCCAGCTCGGCGGCGAAAATCAGATCGCCCTCGTTTTCCCGATCCTCGTTATCGACCACAACGACGGGCTTGCCGGCCGCGATCTCCGCGATTGCGGTCTCCACCGAATCCAACCGCACGCTACCCGCGGCGGTCTGCTGCTCCTCAACGCTCATAGTGCTCAACCTTAGTCGGGTCGAAACCGCCGCCGGCCTTCGGGTAGGCCAGCATATTTTCCACGTATTTCGCCAGGATATCGACCTCCAGGTTCACCACGTCTCCGGGCGCTAGGTCGCCGTGAGTGGTATCCCGCAGGGTCACCGGGATAAGGGAGACCTCGAACCAGTCCTCTCCGCGGGCGCTGACGGTCAGCGAGGTTCCGTTGATGGCGATGGAGCCCTTCTCCACGACGTAGCGCGCCAGCTGCTCCGGCAGCTCGAAGCGCAAGACCTCCCAGTGCTTAGAGGGTGTGCGATCGAGCAGGCGGCTGGTGCCGTCGACGTGGCCTTGGACGATATGCCCGCCCAGCCGCGCGGAGGCCGCCAGGGCCCGCTCCAAGTTCACCCGGTCGCCAACGCCCAGCTGCCCCAGCGCGCTGCGGTTCAGGGATTCCTGCATCACGTCCGCGGCAAAGCCGGTCCGGTCCGCGTTGAGTTCCGCTACGGTCAGGCACACGCCGTTCACGGCGATGGAATCCCCCAGGCTCGCGTCCTGGACTACGTGCGGGGCGCGAACCCACAGCCGGATGGCATCCCCCAGCTGCTCGAGGGACTCGACTGCCCCCGTTATTTCAATCAAGCCGGTAAACACTTCTGGTGCGTATCTCCTTCGCCGTTAGCTGCCGCCTTTCGCGGCGCCACTCACTGCGTCTTCGTTGGGTTTAAAGGTATTCGGTTGTGCTAGAGCTTCATGCTCTCCAACGCCGCGTCGCTGGTGACGTATTCCACTAGGACGTCTTCGCCCAGCTGGCGGGTGCCCAGGTGGTGAAAGCGCGGGGCGTCCGCCAGGGTGTCGGCCAGCGGGTGGGCCAGGATGCCGAGCCCCTCGCCCAGCAACATGGGCGAGATATAGGCGTTGATGGCGTCCACGTAGCCGCCGTAGAACAAGGCGCTGGCCAGCCCGGCACCGCCCTCGACGAGCACGTCGCGGATCTCGTCGTCGTACATTTCCTCCATGGCTTCTTCGAGGTCACCGTACTGGGTATAGCCCAGCTCCCGGAGGTTGGTCGACGCCGGGCCCGCGGCGCGCAGGTCGCGCTTGCCGATGACCACGCGTCGCGGCTGGTGCTCATACAGGCTGCCGTCGGCCCGCCGCGCGGTCAGTGAGGGGTTATCCGCGAGCGCCGTGCCGGTGCCGACCACGATCGCGTCGCGGTGGGCGCGGTCCCGGTGCGCGTACTCGCGGGCGGCGGTGCCCGTGATCCACTGGCTCGTGCCGTCGGCCGCCGCGGTGTAGCCGTCCAGGGTCTGCGCGAATTTCACGGTCACGTGCGGGCGCCCCAGGCGCACGGCGGTCAGCCACGGGACCACGGCGTCCCGGGTGCGCAGGGCCGCTGGCACGTCTTGCTTTTCCACCTCGATGCCGTGCTGGCGCAGGGCCTCTGCCCCGCCGGCCGCGCCGCTCGGGTCCGCGTGCAGGTAGATAACCCGCGCCACCTGGGCATCGATGAGCGCCTGCGCGCACGGCCCGGTCCGCCCGGTGTGGTTGCACGGTTCCAGGGTCACGACCACGGTGCTGCCCGCGGCGGCCTCCCCGGCCGCGCGCAGGGCCACGACCTCCGCGTGGTCGCTGCCGGCCGGCTGCGTGGCTCCCTCGCCCACAACCTCGCCGTTCGGGCCGAGCACGACCGCGCCCACCGGCGGGTTCGGGCTGGTAGTCCCCCTCACGTCGGCGCCCAATTCGATTGCTCGTTCAATGGCGCGCCCGATGCCCGCTGCGAGTCCTTCTGGCATGCGATTCCTTTCCAAAAAGTCTGTGTTCTTCGCCTTTTTGCGGCCCAGCCCGGCGGCTGCGTGCGTGGTAGATGAATGGGTACGCGGTAGGTGGCTGTCTTATTAAGAGGCGGCGGCTTGGGTGGCGGCCGCACGCAGGTCGTCGACGGCCTGGCCCGGATCGGCGTGCTTGAAGACGGCGGAGCCGGCCACGAAGGCATCAACCCCGGCCGCGGCGGCCTCCGAGATGGTCGTGGCGTCGATGCCGCCGTCTATCTCGATGAGGGTCACCAGGCCGCGCTCGTCGATAGCCGCGCGGAGCACACGGGCCTTGTCCAACATCTCCGGCATGAACTTCTGTCCACCGAAGCCGGGCTCGACGCTCATGACCAGGACCAGGTCGATATCCTCCAAGATCTCCAGCCAGGGTTCGATGGGAGTGTCCGGCTTGATGGAAATGCCGGCCATTACCCCCTGGCTGCGCAGATCGCGCGCCAGCTCCACCACGGCGGCCGTGCTCTCCATGGCCTCGACGTGGAAGATCACGCAGTCGGCGCCGGCCTCGATATAGGTCTGCGCCCACTTCTCGGGGTGCTCGATCATCAGGTGCACGTCCAGGTGCTGGCCGGTCAGGCCGTTGACCGTGGAGGTGATACCCGGGCCAAAGGACAGGTTGGGGACGAAGTGGCCATCCATGATGTCCACGTGGATCCAATCCGCGTTGGAAATAGCGGCGATCTGCTGGCCGAGCCGCGAGAAATCCGCGGCCAGGATGGACGGCGAAATGATCGGTGCTGACATGTCTACTATCCTACGTGTCCTTGCGGCGCAGGGCCGCGAAAAACATCGCGTCCGTGCCGTGCCGGTGCGGCCACATCTGGACGGACTTCTCCTCGCCCACGTCGGTCATTGCCTCCGGCAGGAGCGCGTGCGCGTCCTCCTCCACGGCGCCCAGCTGCGCGACGGCCTTGTCTACGATTGCGCGGGTCTCGCGCAGGTCCGGCGAGCACGTGGAGTAGATGAGGATCCCGCCCGGGCGCAGCAGCTCCAGCCCGGAGCGCAGCAGCTCGAACTGCAGGCGGCTAAGCTCAGCCAGGTCGGCCTCCTCCTTGCGCCAGCGCGCCTCCGGGCGGCGGCGCAGGGCGCCCAGACCGGAACAGGGCGCGTCGACCAGCACGCGGTCGTAGCCGGGCTCGAGGCCCGGGTCGCGGCCGTCGGCCACGTGGACGCGTACCGGCAGATCCCCGGCGGTGCGGTCGATGAGCTTGGCACGGTGCTCGCTGACCTCGACGGCGTCCACCTTCGCGCCCTCGATGCGCGCGAGCGCGCCCATGAGCGCGGCCTTGCCGCCCGGGCCGGCGCACAGGTCCAGCCAGCGGCCATGATCCTCGCCGCTGACCTCGGCCTCGACCACGGCACGGGCAATGAGCTGGGAGCCCTCGTCTTGGACGGCGGCCATGCGCTCCTTGACCGGCTCCAGGTCAGCCGGGTCGCCGTGCTCCAAGTAGACCGCATAAGGCGAGTAGCGCCCCTGCTCGCAGCCGGTCATCAGCGCGAGTTCCTCGGCGGTGATTTCCCCGGGGCGCGCCACCAGGTGCACCACGGGCCGCTCGGAGTCCGCGGCCAGTGCGGCGGGTAGCTCCTCGCGACCGACCACGCGGGCAAAGGAGCGGGCAATCCACTCCGGGTGGGCGTGCTCGAAGGCCAGGCGGGCAACCTCATCGTCTGGGGCCAGCAGGTTGATCCAGTCCTCGCGGCTGCGGCGGGTCACCGAGCGCATGATGCCGTTGGCAAAGCCCTTGGCCTTGGTCTCCCCGGCCGCCTCAACCAAACGCACGGTGGTATCCACAGCGGCGTGGTCCTCGACCCGGGTGTAAAGCACCTGGTAGACACCCATCCGCAGGGCATCCAGCACGGCCGGAGCAATGGCCGAAAGCTCTCGGCTCGAGCACCGCGCGATGACCGCGTCCACCACGCCCTCGGCGCGCAGCGTGCCGTAGGCGACCTCGGTGGCAAAGGCGGCGTCGCGGCCGCTGAGCTTCTGCTCCCGCAGCGCCCGCGGCAGGATGAGGTTGGCGAAAGCGCCCTCCTGGTGCACGCGCTGCAGGGTCTCCAGCGCCACCGCGCGCGGCAGGTCCAGCCCGGCCTGCTTCGCCGCCTGGGCCAGGGAGGCCGCCTGCGCGCGCTCGTTTAG
>NZ_KV823405.1:2162-32288 GCF_001815935.1 Corynebacterium sp. HMSC04H06 | reverse complement strand
CCCGGCGGCTCGGCGCACGGCCGAGCACAACGCCGCCCGCCTGGACACGTGCACCGTTTCCGGTCGCGACGTCGTGGTCGGCGCGTCGGTGCGCTGGCGCGGCGCCCAGGCCAAGGCCGGGCCCGCCTAGCCCGCGCAGATTAATCCAGTAACACCCCGAACAAGTATCACTCCGACCCAGCCGTGGAGCCCTGCGTCATCGTGACCAGGGCTCCCAGCAGTTTCAGGGCCCCGGCCTTGTCTAGGGGGTTGTTGCCGTTGCCGCACTTGGGCGACTGCACGCACGACGGGCAGCCCGACTCGCAGCCGCAGGAGCGCACGGCGGCGAAGGTGGCCTCAATCCACTCCGGGAAGCGGTTAAAGCCCTCGTCGGCGAAGCCGGCCCCGCCGGGGTGGCCATCGTAGACGAAGACGGTGGGCAGCTGGGTATCCAGGTGGCGCGCCGTCGAGACCCCGCCGATATCCCAGCGATCGCAGGTAGCCAGCAGCGGCAGCAGCCCGATGGCGGCGTGCTCGGCGGCGTGCAGGGTGCCCGGGGTATCGGCCGCCGTGACGCCCAGTTTGTCCAACACTAGCGGGTCGATGGTATAAGCCACGGCGCGGGTGCGCAGGCTCTGCTCCGGCATCTCCAGCGGCACCTCCTCGCCTACGGTGCCGTCCGGCAGGCGCACCACGTACCCGGTGACCTGGTTGGTGACCTCGACCTCCACGTTGGCCACCCACAGGCCGGGCGAGTAGGTGATGAGCTCGTCCTCCCCGGCCGCGGACAGGATCCGGATGTCGGTGGTGGAGTGGGCCTGCGTGGAATAGTCCGGCACGTCGGGGCGCGCCAGGGCCACGTAGTCGTCTAGGTCGAGGTCCTCGATGACGAAGGTCTCGCCCTGGTGCAGGTAGACCGCGCCGGGGTGGACCTGGGCGGCGGCCCGGGCGGCATCGACGGTGCCCAGCAGGCGCCCGTCCGAGGCGTCGACGATCATGACCTCCTGGCCCGCCCCGCCGCGCAGGGAGACCTGCCCGTGGGCGGTCTCGGGGCGCCACTGACCGTCTAGCTGCGGGGTGGGGAACCAGCCGCGGGCCCGCTTCTTGATGAGTCCGTCGCGGGCCAGCGCCTCGACGACGGCGGGGGCGAAGGCGGCCTCGGCATCGCTGAGCGGTAGCTCCACGGCCGCGCAGTAGAGGTGGCCGTAGAGCAGGTAGGGGTTGCGCGGGTTGAACACGCTGGCCTCGACGTCGCGCTCCAGCAGGGCGGCCGGGTGGTGGACCAGGTAGGTGTCCATCGGCTCGTCGCGGGCGATAAGCACCACCAGGGAACCCTGGCCGCGGCGCCCGGCCCGGCCGGCCTGCTGCCAGAAGCTGGCGACGGTGCCGGGAAAACCGGCCGTGACCACCGCGTCCAGGGTGCCGACGTCGATGCCGAGTTCCAGCGCCGAGGTCGTGGCCACCCCCAGCAGGCTCCCGTCGTCGAGGCCGGCCTCCAGGGCGCGGCGGTCCTCGGCCAGGTAGCCGGCCCGGTAGGAGGCGATGCGCCGGGCGAAGTCGGCCCGGCCCAGGCGGCCCGACAGCTCCTCCTGGCAGAGCATGGAGACCAGCTCCGCGGCGCGTCGGGAGCGCACGAAGGTCAGGGTGCGCGCGCCCTCGGCCACCAGGGCCGCCATGACGTCGGCGGCCTCGGAGGTGGCGGCGCGGCGCGTGTTCTCGTCGAGGAAGCCGGGCTCCCACAGCATGATGGTGCGCGCCCCGGTCGGCGCTCCGTCGGCGGTCACGGCCTGCGCCGGCCGGCCGGTGAGCCGCTCCAGGTGGCGGGCCGGATCCCGCATGGTGGCCGAGGCCGCGATGATGGTGGGGTTCGCCCCGTAGTGGCGGCACAGGCGCAGCAGGCGGCGCAGCACCAGGGCGATATTGGCCCCGAAGACCCCGCGGTAGGAGTGGCACTCGTCGATGACGATGAACTCGAGGTGCCGCAAGAACCGCGCCCAGCGCTGGTGGGCGGCCAAAAGTGAGACGTGCACCATGTCCGGGGTCGAGAAGACGAACCGGGAATTGTCCCGGATGCCGGCGCGGGCCTCAGCCGGGGTGTCGCCGTCGTAGGGGGCGGGGTTGGCCCAGCCGGCCAGGCGCCCGGCGGCCAGCAGCTGATCCGATCCCAGCGCCTTGGTGGGGGTCAGGTACAGCGCGCAGGCCGTCGGGTTGGCCGCCAGCCTGGTCAGGATGGGCAGCTGGTAGCCCAGCGACTTGCCGGAGGAGGTGCCGGTGGCCACCACCACGTCGTGGCCCGCCCACGCCGCCTGAGCCGTGGCGGCCTGGTGGCTGTAGAGCTTGCCGATGCCGGCATCGACAAGCACTTCCTTCAGCTTCGGGTCCACCCAGCCGGGCCAGTCCACGTACTCGGCCGGGCGGGGCGGCAGCGTGGTCAGGTGGGTGCACTCGGACTCCGGGAAGCGGCGGGTGAGGATGTCCGCGAGCTCCGCGCCCAGCGGGTTCGGGGACTCAGCTACCATCGCGTATACCCCTTTCTGGGTGGAAAAATACCAAGAATTTTAGTCAATAAAGCCTCCCAAGACTATCGCGAGGCGGCAAAACGTGTCACACTTACCAGTGGTCGAAGATTTCTTAGCGCAGTGTTTAGATTTAGGTGCTCGTGAAAGATTTTGGAAAACGCGGGCACTTTCTGGCTTAACCAGCCGAGAGGTTCGACGCCTCGACCACTTTTTTAAAAAAGTTCAACACATCCCTACACACGCCGAAAGAGGTACATAATGGCACAGGGAACCGTCAAGTGGTTTAACGCTGAGAAGGGTTACGGCTTCATCGCTCCGGAGGATGGATCCGCAGACGTCTTCGTGCACTACTCCGAGATCCAGGGCGGCGGCTTCCGCACCCTGGAGGAGAACCAGAAGGTCTCCTTCGAGGTCGGCGAAGGCGCCAAGGGCCCGCAGGCCCAGGGCGTTACCGCCCTCTCCTAAGGCACTAAGCCGCACGCTTTCGCCCTCGCTACCTGGTATTCAAGGTGCGGGGCGAAAGCTTTTTATGCGCCGGGTAGGGCAGCAGGGCAGCAGGGGAGCTTAGGGGGTCTCCGCGTAGCCGTTGCGGGTGTCCTTCCAGTCCAGGATCCGGTTTTGCAGCCACTGGATGGCGAAACCGATGACCACCGCGGCCACGATGCTGACCAGCATGGCCGCCAGGGGAGAATCCGAAAAGGCCATGCCGCCCAGGTAGCCGATGGCCAGGGCCTGGAAGGCCCAGATGGCCACACCGATGCTGTCGAAGAAGAAAAACAGCGGCCACGGGTAGCGCACCGATCCCAGCAGGATGGTCATGAACAGGCGCGCCGAGGGGATGAAGCGGGCGATGATGATGGCGGCCCCGCCGCTGCGCCGCATGTGGCGCTTGACCCACAGCAGGCCCTCGTAGGCCTTGGACCCGCGGCGCAGGCGCTGCAGGTAGGGCATGAAGCGGGTGCCCAGCAGGAAACACAGGTTGTCGCCCAGGATGGCGGCGAACAGAGCCGTGAAAAACATCACGGTCACGGACGGGACCCCTTGGCTGCCGGCCCAGGCCCCGACCAGGTTCAGGGGGATTTCAGACGGCAGGACGGGGAAGAAGCAGTCGAGGAAGATGAGGCAGCCGATGACAGGGTACACCCAGTCGGTGGTCATAATCGACTCGATGACCTGCAGGATTGAGTCCACCATGAGGCAGGCCACCTCCTTTTCGCTGTCGGGCCGCGCGCAGTGGCGCGACAAAGGTCAGCGCCCGGCACGGTCCGCGGTTAACAAGTTCAATAGTGCAGGATACACCCACCACCGACCAACCCTATACCCCATGGGTTATGCCCCCGTTGGGGCGGTAAATGTTGGTTTCGGGGCTAGACAAGTGATAAACAGTTCGGAAGTGGCCCCATTAAATACTGTATTACTGTGTAGCCGGTTTTGGCTCTGTGTAGGCTAGGGGCACTTGGCCTTGCCTGGGCGTGGCGCGCGAAAGCTCGGAAGCTAAAAGCGCGCGGCGCCCCGGGCGGGGCGGACAGCGTAAGTCTCGTGTGAGAAGGCCTCGAAAGGGATGAAGTCGAAGTGGCAGAAGCTTCCGACACGTCGGGCAAGACCCTGGTCATCGTAGAGTCGGCGACCAAGGCGAAAAAGATCCAGCCGTATTTGGGCGACGACTACATAGTCGAAGCCTCGGTTGGTCACATCCGGGATCTTCCCCGCGGGGCGTCAGACGTACCGGCGAAATACAAGAAGGAGTCTTGGGCGCGCTTGGGAGTGAACCCGGAGGACGACTTCACGCCGCTGTACGTTATCAGCGCTGACAAAAAGAAGAAGGTCGCGGACCTCAAAGCCAAGCTGAAGCAGTGCGATCAGCTCTTCCTCGCAACAGACCCCGACCGCGAGGGCGAGGCCATCGCTTGGCACCTGCTCGAGGTACTCAAGCCCAAGGTGCCGGTGCGCCGCATGGTCTTCAACGAGATCACTAAGTCCGCCATCCTGGAGGCGGCTGAAAACACCCGCGAGCTGGACGAGAACCTCATCGATGCCCAGGAGACCCGACGCATCCTGGACCGCCTCTACGGCTACGAGGTCTCCCCGGTGCTGTGGAAGAAGGTCATGCCGCGCCTGTCGGCCGGCCGCGTGCAGTCGGTGGCCACCCGCGTCATCGTCGAGCGCGAACGCGAGCGCATGGCGTTCATCGCCGCCGACTACTGGGACCTGGCCGCCGATCTGGACACCGGCAACAGCGGATCCGAGGAGCCGCGGACCTTCTCCGCCCGCCTGGCGGCCGTCGATGGCCAGCGCGTGGCCGTCGGCCGCGACTTCGACGACCGTGGGCGCGTCAAGAACGACGACGTCGTGGTGTTGGGCCAGGAGCAAGCCGAAGCCCTGGCCGACGGGCTCAGCGGCCAGTCGGTGAGCGTGGCCAGCGTGGAGCACAAACCCTATACCCGCAAGCCCTACCCGCCGTTTATGACCTCGACCCTGCAGCAGGAGGCGGGCCGGCGCCTGCACTTCACGTCGGAGCGCACCATGCGCATTGCGCAGCGCCTCTACGAAAACGGTCACATCACCTATATGCGTACCGACTCCACCTCGCTGTCCAAGCAGGGGTTAAACGCGGCCCGCAACGCCGCGACCAGCATCTACGGCCAGGAATACGTCGCCAGCTCCCCGCGCGTTTACGACCGCAAGGTCAAAAACTCCCAGGAGGCCCACGAGGCCATCCGCCCGGCCGGCGAGTCCTTCGCCACCCCGGGGCAGCTGTCCGGCCAGCTGGACGCGGAGGAGTTCCGCCTCTACGACCTCATCTGGAAGCGCACCGTCGCCTGCCAGATGGAGGACGCCAAGGGAACCTCCATGAAGGTCACGGTGGCCGGCACGGCCGACACCGGCAACGAGGTGGACTTCACCGCCACCGGCCGCACGATCACCTTCCCGGGCTTCCTGAAGGCCTACGAGGACCCGAGCAACCCGGGCAAGGGAGGCAAGAACGGCAAGAATGACAAGGACGATGCCAGCAAGCGCCTGCCCCAGCTGCGCGAAGGTCAGGGGCTGACCATCGCCGATCTCAAGGCCGAGGGCCACTCGACCAACCCGCCGGCCCGCTACACCGAGGCCAGCCTGGTCAAGAAGATGGAGGACCTGGGCATCGGCCGCCCGTCGACGTACGCGTCCATCATCAAGACCATCCAGGACCGCGGCTACGTGGTCTCCCGCGGCAACGCCCTGGTGCCCAGCTGGGTGGCGTTTGCGGTCACCGGGCTGCTGGAGAATAACTTCACCGAGCTGGTGGACTACGGCTTCACCTCCTCGATGGAGGACGAGCTGGACGCCATCGCGGCCGGCAACCAGGACCGCACCCAGTGGCTGAAGGACTTCTACTTCGGCAACGCGCAGGTGGGCCAGCAGAAGGCAGCATCGGTGGCGCGCCACGGCGGCCTGAAGTCGCTCATCGACGTCAACCTGGAGCAGATCGATGCCCGCCAGGTCAACTCCCTGAAGCTCTACACCGACTCCGAGGGCCGGGACGTGGTGGTCCGCGTGGGCCGCTACGGCCCGTACATCGAGCGCGTCATCGGCCGCGACGAGGAGACCGGGGAGCCGGTCTACCAGCGCGCCAACCTCTCGGAGACCACCACCCCGGATGAGCTGACCGAGCAGCTGGCCGAGAAGCTGTTCGCCACCCCGCAGGGCGGCCGCGAGCTGGGCGAGAACCCGGCCAACGGCCGCATGGTGGTGGCGAAGGAGGGTCGCTTCGGCCCGTACGTGACCGAGGTGGTCCGTGACGACGAGCGCGCCACCGCGGAGGCGGAGGCCGAGGAGGTTGTCGCCAAGGAGCGCGCCGAGGAGGACGCGCAGCGTGCGGCCGAGGGCAAGCGCGCCAAGAACTGGGAGACCAAGACCGCGGCCAAGCAGAAGGAAAAGCGGGTAGCTCAGTACATCGACGAGAAGCTGAAGCCGGGCACGGCCTCGCTGTTTAGCTCGATGGAGCCGTCTGAGGTCACCCTGGACGAGGCCCTCAAGCTGCTGTCGCTGCCCCGCGAGGTGGGCGTGGACCCGTCCGACGGGGAGATCATCACGGCCCAGA
Organism: Corynebacterium sp. HMSC04H06; assembly: GCF_001815935.1. Taxonomy (GTDB): domain Bacteria; phylum Actinomycetota; class Actinomycetes; order Mycobacteriales; family Mycobacteriaceae; genus Corynebacterium. The sequence goes on along the minus strand of NZ_KV823405.1, from coordinate 25,709 downwards.
ACGGCCGCTACGGCCCCTACCTGAAAAAGGGGACGGATTCTAGGTCGCTGGCTAACGAGGAGCAGATCTTCAGCATCACCCTGGACGAGGCCCGCCGCATCTACGCGGAGCCGAAGCGCCGGGGCCGCCAGGCCGCGCAGCCGCCGCTGAAGCAGCTGGGCGATAACGACGTCTCCGGTAAGCCGATGACGGTCAAGGACGGCCGCTTCGGCCCCTACGTCACCGACGGGAGCACCAACGCCTCCCTGCGCAGGGGCGATAAGCCCGAGGCCATGACCGACGCGCGCGCCAACGAGCTGCTCTCGGAGCGCCGCGCCAAGGAGGCCGCCAACGGCGGTTCCAAGGCTAGCAAGAAGGCGGGCAAGAAGTCGAGCAAGAAGTCGACTAAGAAGTCGACGAAAAAGACGGCCAAGAAGTCGACGAAGAAATCGACCAAGAAGGCCGGCAAGAAGTCCACGAAGAAGACGGCCAAGAAGCCGTCGCCGGGCACTAAGAACGTGGTGAAGGCGGGTTCTCGCCGGTCGAAGTAGGCGCGTTGGCCGCGTCAGGCGTGCCGGGCGCCAGCGGCGTGCGGTACTTGGCCGGCAGCTCGGCCCGCCGGGTCGGTCCGTAGGCCAGGCGCCGGTGGGCCCATTCCAGTGGGCCGGGGGCGCCCAGCGCCTCTAAAACGCAAGCCAGCACCAGGGTGATAAGCCAGGTGATAAAGGCCAGGCCCAGCATCTGGGCGGCGCTAAAGTCGGCGCCGATACCGGCGGTGAACGGGAAGATTAGGGCCAGCAGGATGACAGATTGCAGGACGTAGCCGCTCATCGAGCGCTTGCCCAGGGCGCTAAACGGCCACAGCCACCGCGGCATCGCCGCACCGGCGGAGACCGCCTTTTGCACCGGGTTGAGTACGAGTGCGACCGCGGCGAGGATGCCGGGACCGCTCAGGATGCCGACGGTGAAGTTGAGGGCCGCAAAGACCGGGGTGAGGTTGTCGGGCAGCACCCCGATGGCGCACAGCCCCCAGGGCAGGCCGATGAGCGCCACGACGGCGGCGGCGATGCCGGTCCAGGCCAGCAGGGTCCCGCGGTGGGCGTCGACGTCGGCGAGCACGCCCCGGCGGGCCCAGACGAAGCCGACCAGCATCACCGGCAGGTACATCAGCATAAACAGCGGGGATCCGATCAGCTGTCCCATCATCACGATGAGGTTCTCGCCCAGCATGCCGAGGAAGGTCTCGGCTGGGGCCGTTGCCCCCGTGCTGAAGGGATCGGCGCCGGCAAAATCGTCGCGCAACCAGGCCACCAGGGCGGCGATGGCTGCCCCGCCGACGCTGACCAGCCCGAGCAGGCCGTAGGCGATGCGCAGCAGGGCCTTGTCGGTCAGGGACAGCAGGCAGGCGATGAGGATCCCGCACAGGCCGTAGAACATCATGATGTCGCCGCTGAACAGGAAGATGCCGTGGGCCAGCCCGAAGGCGGCCAAGAGGCCGTAGCGCTTGACGATGACGGACCGGGCAGCCGGCAGCGGGAAGCCGCGGCGCCACAGGCTCATGGTGATAAGGCCTACGCCGAAGCCCAGCAGGGTGGAAAACATCGGCAGCCCGCGGTCGTGGGCGAACATCGCGGCAAACAGCGCCGCGGCCTTATCGGCCGTGCTGTCGCCGGCGATGCCGCCGAACATCCCCGCCGGCCCAGTCCCGTGGGCCAGCCAGGCAGTGGACATGTTGGCGATGCAGATTCCCAGCAGGGCTAGCCCGCGGGCGATGTCGGGCACGACCATGCGGGGCCTATGAGTCGGTTGAGTCATGCCTAAAACGATAACTTAACGGCCCCGGCCGCGCAGGCAGCGGTCGCCGGCGCTCCTTCCCGGCCGGTGTTGCGGGCCGCTGTTACTGCGCGGGGCTACGGCCCGCCGCTACTGCTCAGCGCGGTCGGCCAGGGTGGCGCGGATGGGCCGGGCCAGCTGGGTCATGCGGCGGCGCCCGCGCAGCTCGATGGACTTCATGAAGGTCCAGCGGGCCTGCTCCGCCTCGTTGGCGGTGCGCAGGGTCGAGGCGTTGGTCAGCACACGGCCCGGGGTGTCCTTGGCCAGCTCGGTCAGGCGGGCGGCTTCGTTGACGGCGTCGCCGATGACGGTGTATTCGAAGCGATCGGCGCCGCCGATGTGGCCGGCGACCACGTGCCCGGCGGCCACCCCAATGCCGGCCTGCAGCTCCAGGTTGCGCAGCTCCTGGCGCAGCTCGCGGGCCGCCTGCAGCGCCATGGAGGTCGAGTCGTTGACGTTGATGGGGGCGCCGAAGACCGCCAGGGCCGCGTCGCCCTGGAACTTATTGATGATGCCGTGGTTGTGGTGCACCACCGTCACGACGTGCTCGAAGAACTTGTTGAGCTCCTCGACGACGTTTTCCGGGGTGTGGTTGACCGCGAAGGTGGTCGACCCAATGACGTCGATGAACAGCACGGCGACCTTGCGGTCCTCGCCGCCCAGCTCCGGGCTTTCCTCCAGGGCGCGCTGGGCGACCTCGGAGCCGACGTACTGGCCGAAGATGTCGCGTACTCGCTGGCGCTCCCGCAGGCCCTTCATCATCTCGTTGAAGCCGGCCTGCAGCACGCCCAGCTCGGAGCCGTCGTAGATGTCCACCTCGACGTTTTGCTCGCCGCGGCGCACCCGGTTGATGGCGTCCTGGAGCTCCAGGATGGGATCGACCACGCTCATGATGGCGAAGGAGGTGCCGATGAAGCCGGTGCCCATCGCCGTGATCGCCAGGACCAGGATGGCGGGGATGAGGTCGTCGGCATCGGAAGTAAAAAAGCCGGAGCGCTGCCCCAGCAGGAGCAGGACGATGCCCAGCATGGGCACGCCCGCCGTCATCGCCCAGGAGGCGGTCAGGCGGGTCTTGATGGGCGGCTCCAGGGAGGAGTCCTCGAAGCGGCGGGCCAGGGCGTTGGCGGCGACGGGGCGGACCAGGCGCTCGGCCTGCAGGTAGGTCAGCAGGACCACGACCATGCCGGCCAGGATGGTGGAAAGCCCCACCACCAGGCCCAGGCGGCCGTCGACGGAACTGGTCAAAATTACCGAAATGACGATGCCGATGGCCCAGACCACGGCCGCCACTCCGGCCTGGTAGACGGGGATGCGCAGCACCAGGTTGCGTACCATGTTCGGATCGTGCGCGTTCGGGTTGCGCTGCCAGTCCAGCACAGGCCTAAACAGCAGCAGGGTCACGGCGATGCCGACGATGACCGCGAAGACCACGTAGAGCACGCCGATCCAGGCCAGGCCCGGCACGCTCTCCTTGAATTCGGCGATCTCCGGCATGGGCAGGAATACCGCGACGAACATCATGATGGCCACGGCCCCGATGATGTTGGCCCCGAGGACGACGGCGGCATAGATCGGCCACTGGGTCTCCAGTAACCATCGCAGTCTCCGCACAGTAGAGCTCATGTCTTAATACTCTAACCGCTCGCCGCCGCACTGTGGGTTAGTAGGATGGGGCGGGTGAGTACTCCAGATGTGGCACAGCGGTTGGCCGACACCCCCGCGGTCCGGGACACCATCCTCCGGGCGGCGGCCGGGGCCCGGGGTTTGCCCGGGGAAGACCCCCGCGCGATGAGTCATTCCTGGCTGTTCACCGGGCCTCCCGGGGCCGGCCGCTCCCAGGCGGCGCTCGCGTTTGCCGCGGCGCTGATGTGCGAGCGGGGCGAAGAGTTGGGCTGCGGCGAATGCGCGTCCTGCCGGGGCATCCTCGAGGAGGGCCGACACACCGACTTGGTCTACCTGCGCCCCCAGGAGCTATCGATCGCGGTGGACACGGTCCGTGACATCATCGGCCAAGCGGCCTCGCGCCCGACGGTGGCACGCTGGCGGGTCATCATCTTCGAAAACGCCGATCGGCTCACCGACGGGGCGGCCAACGCCCTACTCAAGACGGTGGAGGAGCCCACGGCCAGCACGGTCATCGTGATGCTGGCCCCCTCGGCGGACCCGGAGGACTTCTCGCAGACCCTGCGGTCTCGCTGCCGGCACCTCTACATCCCGGCGCCGTCGACGGAGGCCATTGTGAGCCAGCTGGTGGCCGAAGGCGCCGGCGAGTCCGATGCCCGGCTGGCCGCCGTGACTTCCCTGCGGCACGTGGGCCGAGCCCGGCGCCTGGTTACCGATCCCACGGTCCAGCGGCGCCGCGCCCAGTCCATCAACCTGGCCGAGGAGGTCTTCCAGGGCGCCCAGGGCTTCCAGGCGGCCGGCGCCTTAATCAAGGCCATCGAGAAGGAATCCAAGGAGGCCGGCGCGGAGGCCGACGAGAGGGAAAAGGCTGACCTGGAAAAGGCCTACGGGGCCGGCGGCAAGGGCAAGGGGGCGGCCAAGGCCCAGCGCGACGTGCGATCGGCGGTCAAGGATCTGGAAAAGATCCAGAAGAAGCGGGCCACCCGCCGGGTGCGGGACCTGCTGGACCTGGCGCTGGTGGATCTGGCCGGCATCTACCGCGACGCGCTCATGGTGCGGGTGGGCGCCGACGTGGAGATGACCCACCCGGACTTTTCCGGCTTGGCCCAGGAGCTGGCTCAGCGCGTCGGCGAAGAGGGGCTGGTCGCTTGCCAGGAGGCGATCGTGACCTGCCGCAACCACATCGCCGTCAACGTCGCCCCCGGCACCGCCTTCGACGGGCTGGTCGGCCGCCTGCGGCGCGCCTGCGGGGCCTGATCCTTGACCTGATTTCTCGATTGGCTACCGGCTAGGTTAAACTTTGCGGTGCTGCACGGTACTGCTTTAGTACCGGCTGGTTTTAGCATCAGCAGCAGGCCGCTTTAGCTCAGTCGGTAGAGCGTTTCACTCGTAATGAAAAGGTCGCGAGTTCGATTCTCGCAAGCGGCTCTCGTGAAACAACCCGCTGCCTTCCGGGGTTTCCCAAGAGGCCGGCGGGTTTTCGCATGCGGCGGGCCCTGCCCAGCCCTAACTAGCGCGGTAGCTGGCGGGGCACGACCTTGCCGGTGGCGTTGCGCGGCAGCAGGTCCAGGAAGTGGACGTCGCGGGGCACGGAATGATCGGCCAGGTTGGCGCGCACGAACTCGCGGATCTTGTCGGCGGTCAGTTCTTTGCCGGCGGGGGAGTCCTCCGGCACCACCCAGACGGCCACGCGGGCGAAGGTCTCCGGATCGTCGACGCCGGCGGAATGCAGCTCGCGGATGCCGTCCATGGTCTCGAGGACCTCGGTGACGGACTGGGGGTGGACGTTCTCGCCGCCCACGATGATCATATCGTCGGCGCGGCCGACCACGTGCAGGTTGCCGTCGGCATCGATACGCCCCAAGTCCCCGATGGAGATGAGCCCCTGGGCCCGCTTGGACTGGATGGTGGGGTTGGTGTAGCCGATCAGGGCGGTCGAGTTGGTCAGGTAGATTTCGCCCACCTCGCCGCGGGGGACCTCATGGCCGTCGCGGTCCAGGATGCGCAGGCGGGTGCCGGAGGCGACCTGGCCGCCGATGGTGGGATCGGCGGCGATCTGTTCGGCGGTGGCGGTGGCGGCTAGGGCCAGCTCGGTGGAACCGTAGATGTTGCACAGGATGGGGCCGAAGCGGTCGATGGTCCGCTGCACGATGGACGGGCTCAGGGCGTGCCCGGAGGAGGCGATGAAGCGCAGGGAGGAAGCATCGTAAGCGCCGTCGGGGTCGGCCTCGACCATGCGCAGGTAGAACACGGGGGAGGACAGTAGCCCGTCGAGGCGGTAGCGCTGGATGTCGCGCAGGCAGGCGACCGGATCGAAGACGCGGCGGGTGACGATGGTGTTGCGGGCGGCCAGCGCGATGTTCAGACAGGCCCAGCCCCAGGTGTGGAAGATGGAGGCGGTCAGCTGGACGCGCTGATCGGCGCGCCAGGGCATGGTCGACATGATGGAGGCCACCACCACCGGTAGGGTGGGCTCGTTGCGGATGATGCCCTTCGGGATGCCCGTGGTGCCCGAGGACATCAGCACGATGTGGCCGTGGCGCGGCAGGACGGGCAGGCGTAGGTGATCGACGCGCTCCGGGTGGCGGACAATGTCGGCCAGGCGCGGCCAGCGCCCCGCCTTGTCCGCCTGCCCCGACTCGTGGGCGATGATGACGTGGGTGGTCTCATTGACGCCGGCGGGCAGGCGATCGACGAATTCGTCGTCCATGACCAGGACGTTGATGCGGTTCTCGGCGATGACCCCGGCCAGCTGCTCGGCCGAGGAGCCGATGTTGAGCAGAAAGATGCTGCCGCCGGCCAGACCCTTCGCGCCCAGCGGGATGATGATGCCGCGCCCGTTGCGGGCCATCACCCCCAGGCGGATCTCGTCCAGGTTGAGAGAGAGTAGGTGGCGGGCGAAGGTGCGGGCCTGGTCGCGCAGCTGGCGGTAGGTCAGGGTGCCGTCGTCGTCGATGAGCGCCAGCCGGTCGGGGCAGGCGCGGGCGCCCTGCTCGAGCTCGCGGGCCGTGGTGAAGCGGTAGCGGGCCAGGATTCCCGGGGTGGCCGCGGCGGCGCGCACCCCTCCGGCGGGGCTAACGATGCCGGTGCGCACCAGGCTGGCAGCCAGCCGCGCGAGCGCCCGGGAATGGAAGGACAGGGAGTGGGCCGCCGAGGAAAAAGACATAAACACCAATCTAAAAGCTACGGGTCTAAAAGCTGCGGGGTGACATCCGGTATATCGCCGCGGGGGTGGCCCGGCGCTACCCGCTGGTAATGCCGGGGGCGTGTGAAGCGATTTATAAGTACCGGTCGTTGTGGCTGTCAATATAGTGTACTTTTGTAGGGGAATGTAGCGGAGAAAGGAAGCTCGTGTCTGTCGAACTACTGAAAAAGCCTGTTCTAGCCGTTTTTGTTTCTGTCTTTAGTTTGTTGGCGGCGCTGCTGGCCGCCCCCGCCCCGCAGGCCCAGGCCGCCGAGCGCAACCTGGTCGCCTTCGGTGACTCGGTGCTGGCGGATCCGGACATGGGGACCTACCTGCGCGACCGCATCGGCGGCGTCTTTGACCAGCGCCCGCTGGGGGTTGACTGCCCGAAGGGCAACAACTACGCGGCCCGCACCGGCGCCAAGCTGGGCCTGCCGGTGCGTGACTTCTCCTGCTCCGGGGCGGCCTCCATGTCCCCGGGCCCGCAGATTTCCGCGCAGATCGACACCGCCATCGCCCGCGGGGCGCTGAACCCGTCGACGGCGCGCGTCGTCTACGCCACCGGCTTCAACGACACTTACAACAACGCGAACCTGAACCAGGCCCAGATCCGGGACAAGTTCGTCCGCTTCAACCGCCCGCTCATCGACCGCATCCGCGCCGCCGCTCCCAACGCCCGCATCCAGATCGTGGGCTACCCGACCATCGGCGACGGGATCCACTACTGCCTGATCCACGCCGGTTCCTCCTGGGACCGCACCCCGCTGCCGCAGGTCGCCGACTTTGAGAACAAGGCCCAGTGGATGCAGGTCGACCTGGCCCGCGCGACCGGCACCGAGTTCATCGACATGAAGCCGTCCACCCGCGGCGCCGGCATGTGCGGATCGGACGGCAACCGCAAGTGGGCCGGCCTGGTGGACTTCAACGCGGGCGACGGCAATCTGCCGCTGCACGTCAACGCCCGCGGCCACGAGCACATCGCGAACGTGTTGGCGGCGTCGTAGTCGCGCCCAAGTTCTCTGCTCCCGTTCTTCTGCGGCAGTTCTTCTGTGGCCGTTCCCGGGAGGAGGAACGGGCTCTTAAACCCCTGGTTGCCACGGTAATTGGGGGTTGTTTTCATTAGCTGCCGGGTAATGAAAACATGGGTAGGCTCGCGGGTATGAGCGAGAAGAATGAACAGATTGTATCTGGTGTAATCGCCCCTTCTCAGGGCGCGGAAGTCGAGAAGGTCAACATTGTCATTCCGGCCCCGGGCCCGAATGACGTTGTCGTCAAGATCCAGGCCTGCGGCGTCTGCCACACGGACCTGGCCTACCGCAACGGCGACATCGAAGACGCCTACCCCTTCCTGCTGGGGCACGAGGCGGCCGGCATCGTCGAGACGGTCGGCGAGGACGTCACCCACGTCGCCGAGGGCGACTTCGTGGTCCTGAATTGGCGCGCCGTGTGCGGCGAGTGCCGGGCCTGCAAGAAGGGCGAGCCGAAGTACTGCTTCGACACCTTCAACGCCTCCCGGGCCATGACCCTGGAGGACGGCACCGAGCTGACCCCGGCCCTGGGCATCGGCGCCTTCGCCGAGAAGACCCTGGTCCACGAGGGCCAGTGCACTAAGGTTGACCCGGACGAGGATCCGGCCGCCGCCGGCCTGCTGGGCTGCGGCATCATGGCCGGCCTCGGTGCGGCCGTCAATACCGGCGAGGTCCAGCTGGGCGAGTCGGTCGCCGTCTTCGGCTGCGGCGGCGTGGGCACCGCGGCGGTGGCCGGCGCCAAGCTGGCCGGGGCCGCCAAGATCATTGCGGTCGACCTGGACCAGTCCAAGCTGGACGTGGCCCGCGAATTCGGTGCCACCGACACCATCTGCTCCGCCGGCAGGGAGGAGCAGGAGGTCATCGACGCCGTCCGCGAGCTCACTGAGGGCTTTGGCGTCGACGTGGCTATCGATGCCGTGGGCATCCAGCCCACCTGGCGCCAGGCCTTCTACTCCCGCGATCACGCCGGCCGCCTGGTCATGGTGGGCGTGCCCAACCTGACCGACCACGTCGACGTGCCGGCCATCGATCTCTACGGCCGGGGCGGGTCCATCCGCCCGGCGTGGTACGGCGACTGCCTGCCGGAGCGCGACTTCCCGGCCTACGTCTCGCTGCACCGCAACGGCCAGTTCCCGCTGGACAAGTTCGTCTCCGAGCGGATCGCCCTGGACGACGTCGAGCGCGCCTTCGGCACCATGCAGGAGGGCAAGGTCCTGCGTTCGGTCGTCGAGCTGTAACCAAGGAGGCTAAACACATGCGAATTGAAAATCTGGTGACTTCCGGCAAGTTCTGCCTCGACGGCGGCTGCTGGGACGTCGACAACAACGTCTACGTGCTGTCGGTCGGCGACGCCGTCGTGGTGGTCGACCCCTCCCACGATCTGGACGCGATTGCGGACCAGGTGGGCGACCGCGCGGTGTGCGCCATCCTGCTCACCCACGCCCACAACGACCACTGCGAGCTGGCCCCGCGGGCGGCCCGCCGCTTCAACGCCCCGGTCTACCTGCACCCGGACGACGACGTGCTGTGGCAGGAGTCGAACGGCAACGCCCCCTACCTCCACCTCTACGACGGGCAGCGCTTCCTGCTCGAGGGCGAGGAGATTCGGGTGCTGCACACGCCGGGTCACTCCCCGGGCTGCGTGGTGCTCTACCTGCCGGGCGAGGAGACCCTGCTGTCCGGCGACACCCTCTTCTCGGGTGGGCCGGGGGCCACGGGGCGCAAGTACTCCGACTTCGACGTCATCGTGGAGTCCCTGCGCGACGTCGTGTTCTTCCTGCCGGCCGAGACCCGGGTGCTGCCCGGGCACGGTGATGCCACCACGGTCGGGGCCGAGGCCGACCGCATCGACGAGTACGTGCGCCGCGGCTACTAAGGACCGCTAGCTGCTTCGGGGAGGGCCGGGCTGGGTTTTACCCGGCCGGGGCCGGGGTGCGGGCGGCCTTGATGCCCACCGCTGCGGCCGCCAGGCCGCTGACGGCGCAGGCCACCCACGCGTCGGGGACGTGGTCGGCCAGGCGTGCGACCCATTCCTGCGCGGCGAAGGCCTCTTCGGTGCCCACCGGGCTGGGCAGCAGGATCGTGCCGTGGGAGAAGATAAACAGCACCCCGATGCCCACGAACAGGGCCCCGGCCAGGACTGACAACGAATTGGTGCGGATGGGCCCCAGCTGCAGGGGGCGCCCCCGCAGCCAGGGCCGGCGGCCCAGATCGAAGCGATCCCAGGCGGCGGCCAGAACGAACAGGGGGATGGTCATGCCGAGGGCGTAAGAGAGCATCGTTAGCGCCCCGTAGCCCAAGGAACCGCTGACGGCGGCCGTGGTGAGGACCGCGCCCAACAGGGGCCCGGCGCAGAACCCGGCGAAGCCGTAGACACAGCCCAGCAGGAAAACGCTCACGTAGCCGTCGCCGCGGACCCGCTGGCTGAGCCTGCCCAGCCCCGGGATGGTGAAGCCGCCGCCCAGGGCGATAAAGAACCCGAGGACCACCATGGCGGCCCCGCCGGCGGTGATGACTGCCTCGCGGTGCTGGTTAAACAGGCCGCCGATGCCGCCCAACCCCGTACCCACCGGCACCAGCACGGCCGCCAGCCCGCAGAAAAACACCCCGGTCCGGGCCACCAGCTGGGTCACCGACCGGAAGGCGTAGGCGAAAAAGGCCGGCAGCAGCAGCGCAGAGCACGGGCTCAGCAGGGACAGGACCCCGGCCAGGAGGGAACCGAGCAGGCCAATTTCCAACATGCGGTGCGTCTTTCTCCTTCTTCCTATTTGAAACGGATCTGTGCTGATCTAAGCGGATCTCAGCGGGCCTAAGCGCCCAGCGCGCTGCCGAGACCGAGCCCAAAGAAAAACCCGGTGCAGGCCAGCAGGGCGATAAACAACCAGATGAGCCAGTGGACCTTACGCATCCCGGGACAGCTCCTCCTCGATGACCTGGCGGAAGACGTCCTCGGGCTGGGCCCCGGAGACGAACTGGCTGCCCACCACGAAGGAGGGGGTGCCGGTGATGCCCAGGCTGGCCGCGTAATCGCGGGCGTCCTCGACGACCTGGGTGTAGGTGTCGTCGCCGGCCTCCTGGCGGAAGCGTTCGATGTCCTCGATGCCGGCTTCCTCGGCGAAGCGCACGTAGTCTTCCATGCCGAAGTTGGGGTGGCCGTCCACGTCGGCGCTGGCGGCGAAGGCCGCCTTCTGGAACTCCGCGAACTTGCCCTGGGCGGCCGCAGCCCGGCCGGCCTTCGCCCCGTCGATGGCGTGGGGGCCGTTGACTGGGAAGTCATTCCACTCGATGCGCACCAGGCCCTTATCGACGTAATCCGCGATGAGGGCGGGCGCGGTCTGGTTGTGGAAGCGGGAGCAGAAGGGGCATTCGAAGTCGGAGAACTCGGAGATGACCACGGGGGCATCGACGGCGCCGCGGGCGAAGGGATCGTTGTCGGCCCGGCGGTGAACCTTGTCGATGTCCTCGTTGGAGGAGATGGTGCCGGCAGGCCCGTACAGCTTGGGATCGCCGTTGGGTTCGTCGAAGTTGGTGCCCGGGGCGGCCGGGGTGGCTGGGGCGGCCTGGGCCGACTCGCCTGACTTGTCGTCTGATTGGTCGCCTGCTGGCTGGCTGTGGCTGGCGGCCCCGCTGCTGGCGGCATCGTCGGCGCCGTTGCTGTCGGCGACCAGGAAGCCGATGACGACGGCCAGCACCACGATGACGGCGGTGAGTACCCACACGACGGCGGGGACGTCGCGGAGGGCGGAGGGGCGCTTCTGTCCCACCAGGGGTTGGTCGTACATTGAGCTATCGGGCACGGGGCCTCCTCCGTCTAGAGTCGTGGGCTGCAAGCATGACAAGATGCAGCGGGAATAAAACCTGCGTCCCGGCCAGTCTAGCCCGGGCGGCGCGGTGCCGGGTCGTGCGGTGCGGCTAGTCCTCGGCCGCGGCGCGCAGGTAGGCCCCGTAGCCCGACTTGTCGAGGCCGGCGGCCAGGCGCAGCAGCTGTTCCCGGTCGATGAAGCCCTCGCGGAAGGCGGCTACCTCGGGAGATCCCAGGACGGTGCCGGTGCGCTTCTGGATGACCTCGACGTAGGCGGAGGCCTCGCTCATCGAATCCACGGTGCCGGTGTCCAGCCATACGTCGCCGCGCCGCATGCGCTTGACCGAGAGCTCCCCGCGGCGTAGGTATTCCTCGTTGACGGCGGTGATTTCCAGCTCCCCGCGGGCCGAGGGCTGAATGGACCGGGCGATCTCGCAGACCTGGTTGTCGTAGAAGTACAGGCCGACGACGGCGTGGCTGGACTTCGGGTGCTCCGGCTTCTCCTCGATGCTGATGGCCCGCCCGTCGGGGGAGAACTCGACCACGCCGTAGCGCTGGGGATCAGAGACCTCGTAGGCGAAGATGACGCCCCCGTGCGGGGATCGGCACTCGGGCAGTGCGCTGCTGAAGCCGTGGCCGTCGAAGATGTTATCGCCCAAAACGAGGGCGACGTCGTCGCCGCCGATGAACTCCTCGCCGATGATGAAGGCCTGCGCCAGGCCCTCGGGGCGAGGCTGGACTGCGTAGGAGAGCATGAGGCCCAGCTGGGATCCGTCGCCTAACAGGCGCTGGAAGGAGGCGGAATCTTCCGGGGTGGTGATGATGAGGATCTCCCGGATGCCCGCCTGGATCAGGGTGGACAGCGGGTAGTAGACCATCGGCTTGTCGTAGATCGGCATGAGCTGCTTAGAGATCCCCTGGGTGATGGGGTAGAGCCGCGTGCCGGAACCGCCGGCCAGGATGATGCCTTTCATGCTTTAAAAGTCTAGCTTTCCGCTTCCCGGGCGGCCGGGTACAACGCCAGGTAGAGGGCCAGGGCGGCCCGCCAGTTCTGGGGCCGGAAACCGGTGGCCTCCAGCTTGCTCAGATCGAGGGTCGACTCGGTCGGGCGCGGGGCCGCGCCGGGCTGGGCGAAGTGATCGGTGGTGGTCGGGTGGACCTCGGCCGGATCGTGTCCGATGCCGATGAAGGTGGCCATCGCCAGCTCGTCCCGCCCGACGGTGTCGCCCGTGTTGGTGACGTTGTAGACGCCGTACTCGGCCCCGGAGTCCAGCAGGTGCTTGATGGCCTTGGCCAGGTCCTCGGCGAAGGTGGGGCGGCCGCGCTGATCGGCGACCACCTCGGGCTCCACCCCGCGCAGGGCGAGGCCGCGCATGGCCTCGACGAAGTTGTTGCCGTCGCCGAAGACCCAGCTGGTGCGCACCACGTAGTGGCGGGCGGTGGCCTGGGCGGCGGCATCGCCAGCCGCCTTCGATGCCCCATACACGCTCAGCGGGCTCACTTCCTCCTGCTCGGAGTGGACCTTCTCGGTGCCGTCGAAGATATAGTCGCTGCTGACGTGCACCAGGGTCAGGTTGTGGGCGCTAGCGATGCCGGCCAGCCGCGCCACCGCCTGCGCGTTGACGGCCCAGGCGGTCGCGCGATCGCGCTCGGCCCCGTCGACGTTGTTGTAGGCGGCGCAGTTGATGATCGCGGAATAGTCGCGCCAGCGGCGGGCCTCGGCGAGGTGGGGGTCGGTGATGTCGAGATCGGCCCGGGTGGCGAACTCGGCGTGGGGCAGGATCCGCTGGAGGGCGCGCCCGAGCTGCCCGTCGGCGCCGGTGACCAGGACCTTGCGCGGGGGCATCGGGGTAGCCTCGGCAAGTTGCGGGTGGGCCGCGTCCTTGTCGGAGATCTCGGTCGGCTCCAGCGGCCAGTCCACCAGGTCGAGGTTGACGGCCGGGTAAGACGCCTCCGAGGACCAGTGATCGTTGACCAGGTAGGAATAGGCGGTCGGCTCCAGGGCCTGGAAGCCGTTGGCCACCCCGCGGGGGACGAAGACGGCCGTGCCGGGGCCAATCTCGGTGGTGACCAACTCGCCGTAGGTCTCGGATCCTTCCCGCAGATCGCACCAGGCCCCGAAGACCTTGCCGTAGGCGACAGAGACCAGCTTGTCCCAGGGCTCGGCGTGCAGGCCGCGGGTCACCCCGGCGGACGCATTGAAGGACACGTTGTTTTGGACCGGCGCGAAGTCGGGGAGGCCGGCCGCCACCATCTTCTCCCGCTGCCAGTTCTCCTTGAACCAGCCCCGGTCATCCCCGTGGACGTCCAAGTCCACAATGAGGAGCCCCTCGATGCCCGTGGTGCGAATGTCCATTCTGTCCTTCCGTGGTTCCTGGTTGTTAAGTCTGGTTTTGGGTCTGGTTGTTAGGTCTGCTTGTTAGACCAGGTTGCTAGACCTGGCCGATCCTACTGTCCCTGCCGGGCGTAGCCGGCCTCGACGTCCTGCTTGCTGGCCTCCCACCAGTAGCGGTTGTTGGCGTACCACGCGATGGTGTCTTCCAGGCCGGCTCGCAGATCCGTGAACCGCGGGGCCCAGCCCAACTCGGTGCGCAGCTTGGTCGCGTCCATGGCGTAGCGCTGGTCGTGCCCGGGGCGGTCCGCCACGTGGTCGAAGCCGTTGGCCCCCATCAACTCGCAGATGGTTTCCATGACCTGCAGGTTGCTGGTGTCGGGTTGGTCGGCGCCGATGTTGTAGGTCTCGCCCAGCCGGCCGCGTTCCAGGATGTCGATCACGGCCCGGTTGTGGTCGTCGACGTGGATCCAGTCGCGCACCTGCTCCCCGGTGCCGTACAGCTTCGGGCGCAGGCCGGACAGGATGTTCGTGATCTGGCGGGGAATGAACTTCTCGATGTGCTGGTAGGGGCCGTAATTGTTTGAGCAGTTCGACACCGTCACGGGCAGGTCGAAGGACCGCGCCCAGGCGCGCACCAGGTGATCGGATCCCGCCTTCGATGCCGAGTACGGCGACGATGGCTGATACGCCGTCGATTCTGTAAAGCGCGTGTCGGCCCCAATCGCCAGATCGCCAAAGACCTCGTCGGTAGAAACGTGGTGGAAACGGGTCCCGCGGGCGCGGGCGGCCTCCAGCAGGGTAAAAGTACCCACCAGGTTGGTCTGGATGAACGGCGACGGGTCGCGCAGGGAGTTGTCGTTATGGGATTCGGCCGCAAAGTGGACCACCGCGTCAACGTTCCGCACGAGCTGGTTGACCAGTTCCGCGTCCGTGATGTCGCCTTGGACGAAGGAGCAGCGGTCGCCCTCCCGATCGGCTATGTTGGCGCGGTTTCCCGCGTAGGTCAGCTTGTCGAGGACCACCACCGAGTAGTCGGTTTCCGCTAGGGTCAGCCGGACGAAATTGGAACCGATGAAGCCGGCCCCGCCGGTCACGAGCAATGTAGACATAATGGTCACCATCCTACTTCAGTGGTTGCCTCGGAGCCTGCCACCGCAATCTCCCACCACGAGCAGACCAGTAGACCCAAGCAGACCAGTAGACCCAAGCTGCCCCGAACAGCCCCAAGCAGCCCCGGATAGTGCCGGACAGCTCCGGGCAGCCCCGGGTAGCCTCAAGAGCCCCAAGATCCCAGGCGCGCGTGAATCCCCGCCAAGACACACGGGCGTGCCCTTGGCAGGGGAGGGTGAACAGGGACAACATCTTAACTAAACAACGGAGCCTGGCTGTGCGGGTCTGGCGGGGGAGCCTCGCCGCCTGAGGCGGAACCGGCACGGGGGCCAGGACTGGTGCCAGTGGGTGGCGCACCCCGGTGGCGGACCTTATGACCGCATGATTGCTGGGCCGCGGGCGATTCGTTGAACCGCAGCGGTTGCCCCGGCCCGGCCCGGTGGCCGGTACGCCTGGTCTCGGGGGACCTGTCGGCGTGGCCCATGTTGTTGGCGCCATTCCGGAAGTCGTTGTTGTCCACGTGGTGGCGTCGGCACCGGAGCGTGAGGTTGGAGATATCGGTGTCTCCTCCCAGGGCCCAGGCGATGACGTGGTGGACGTCGCAGTCAACCCAGGCCCGATTGCAGTCCGGGTGGGTGCACACCAGTTCGGAGGCGGCCAGGGCAATCTTTTGCCAGAGGCTTGCCGTGCGCTTGTTGCGCGCCAACTCGAGCGGGAAGCCGTGGGGGTCGAGGACGCAGAGGAAGTCGTGCTCGGCGAGCCCCATCCGGAGAAGGTCGAGCGGGCTGACCGAGATTCCCGCGGTCGTCGGGAATCGGCTCTCGCCGGTCATATTCTCAAGGTCATCCATGGTGAGAGTGACCAGAAGGCCCGCGGCGCCGCCCGTGGACTGGTCCTTGGAGGACAGGTAACGGCGGCAGATGTAGCGCAGGTGGTCCACGTTGCGCTCCTGGAAAGTACGCTTGTCCTCCTGGTCCAGCCCGCTTTCCTTCAAAGCGGCGTTGTCTGCGTTGCGTGCGTTCGCCAGAGCGCTCTTGACGAGCGCGGCGGTGGCGGGGTCCAGGTAGCCACGGACGTGCACGCCGCCGTCGGCATCCGGGTTGGATAGGGCTAGCCGGCGCTTCTTGTAGGCGGCATCCTTGTCCTTGGTACCTTCCGGGGTACGGGCGGCCAGGTTGGCGTTCTTAATTTGCTTGCGCAACCAGTCCCGCAGCGTGTGCAGCGAGGTGTCCTTTGCCTTCTCCAGAGCCTGCTCGCGCAGCTGCTTGTGGCCCGGGGTGGCGTGCCGGTTGAGGTGCTTGAGTTCCGATTCAATCATCGCGAGCACCTTGGCGCTAGTGGTCTGGCCGTCCTCCAGGAGGCGCTTGCGGCGACGCTCCTCCGCTTCCTTTTCCGCCTGTGCCCGGCGCTGCGCTTCCGCGTCGGCAGCCTGCTGGCGGGCGCGCTCCCCATCGCTGACAGCCTGGACATCGTCGGGCAGGGGAGTCGGTTCCGGAGTGGGCGCGGCTTCGTCGAGGGGGCTGAACAGATCACGGCCGGTCTCGAGCCGATCGCGCGCGGTGGCAAAATCCAGGCCGAGGCGCGCCATGAGGTAGTCGATGGCCTTGGATGAGCCGACCTGGCGGCCAGCGTCTTCGCGTTCAGCGAGGAAGGCGAAGGCGCCATCGATGACGGTCTTGTTGTTGAAGGCGTATTCGAAGGCTTCGAAGCCGCGGTGAAGACGTCCAAAGGACAGGTCTTCGGGATTCTTCATCAGGGAGCGTAACCGCTCCATGGAGCCAGAGACTTCTTTGAGTGTTGCTAGGATTTCGTCGTGCTGGACAGTCATGGCGGTCACCCCCCTAAGGAACCGTCGTGTAGAACCTTTATTCGCTTACGTGTTCTAGTGTATCGAAGAAAAAGCCCGTGTCAACAGCAAAAAAGAAAATATGTTCGAATTTGTTAAAGTGCCTGTTCGACAGAGCTGGCTTAGTTTAAGGTGCAACTAAAATAGGTAGCCAACCCAGCCAAACACGGCCCTCTAAGGCCCGGCCAATCACGACCCAAAGACCCAGCCGTACAAAGCCCAATCAACCAGCCCCCAGCAGCACCAACTACTTCGGGAACCGCGGCAACTCCCGCTCGTTCAGCCACTGATTCCAGAGGCCCTCCACGTCCGCAACAGAAACCCCGGAAGCATCCTTCACAGCCCCCGTTAGAGCTTCCCAGAAGTCCTGCGCAACCACGTTTCCGTGCAGGTTATCGGCGAGGTAGGAGCGGACGAGGGGGAAGAAGGTGGCATCGCCAAGCAGGCGCCGCAGGGAGTGGATGAACAGGGCGCCGCGCTTGTAGACGCGGTCGTCGAACATGTCGCGGGTCCCGGGGTCGGCCAGCAGGAGGTCGTGGGGCTTGCGGGAGAGGACCGAGTAGTGGGAGTGGGCGGCATCGTGGGCCGTGGACTGGCCGGCGTGCTCGCCCCAGAGCCACTCGCAGTAGCAGGCGAAACCCTCGTTGAGCCAGATGTCCTGCCAGCGGCTAAGGCCCACCGCGTTGCCGAACCACTGGTGGGAAAGCTCGTGGAAGATGAGCCGTTCGAAGGCGTGGTCGCCGCGCACGTGGTTGGAGCCAAAGATGGAAATGCCCTGCGCCTCCAGCGGGATTTCTAGCTGGTCTTCGGTGACGACCACGCGGTAGTCGGGGAAGGGGTACGGCCCGAAGGTCTCGGCCAAGAAATCGAGCATCTCCTGCTGGCGCCCGAATTCCTCAGCCACCTGTCCGCGCAGGTTCGCCGGCGCGTAGGCCACGGCGTTGGGGCCCAGGGGGAACTCGCTGAACTCGCCCACCTGCACCGTCGCCAGGTAGGTAGCCATAGGCTTATCGATGCGGTAGTGCCACACCGTCCGTGACGATCCCGCCGTGGCCTTGTCGACCAGCGTGCCGTTAGCGACGACGGTGAAGGGATTGTCGGCCGTGATGGCAAGGTCGAAGGTGGCCTTCTGGCTCGGGTGGTCGTCACACGGGAACCAGCTCGGCGCCCCGTTGGGCTGGCTGGCGACCAGGGAACCGGACTCGGTCTCCTCCCAACCGATTTCACCCCAGGGGCTGACGATGGGCCGCGGGTTGCCGCCGTAGCGGATAGCCAGCGTGATTTCTGCTCCCGATGCCACCGGCTCCGCGAACGAAATTCGCAGCTTGCCGCCCGAGGTCTTAAAGCGGGCCACCCTTGGGCCCGCAGGGCAGCTGACGCGACGTACCGCCATCGCGGGGCCTAGGTCGAGCTGCAGGGCCTCCAGGTCTTCCTCGCCTACCTCGATGGTTAGCGTGGCCTGCGCAGACAGCAGGTTGGGCTCGACCTTGTAGTCCAGCTCCAGCTGGTAGTGGCGCACCCGAAACCCCAGGTTGTAGTCAACCTTGGTGTACGGGTCCCGGGTGGCGTTAGAGGCAGACCCTGCGCCAACAACAGCACCAGAGCCCGCAAGAGCACCAGAACCAGCAGGAGAACCAGAAACAGCAGAAAGGGCGGTAGAAGAAAGCATCATGATAGATGCTAATTCTACCGCCCTTGCAGGAAGCCTCAGGAGCCAGTCCGAAAACCGGCCTTACAGCTCGCGCTTAGAACACCGCATTAGTTGTAGAAGGCCTGCCAGAAGGTGGCCCAGGACTTCTCCAGGTCCTCGCGCCAGCCGGTCCAGTTGTGGACGCCGGCGTTGCGGAGGTTGTAGGTTGCCGGGATCTTCTGGGAGTCCAGCTTGGCCTTGAGGTTGTGGGTGCAATGGTTGACGCCGGCCTCGATGACGCCGCCCTCGACTTGGTTGACGGCGGAGCCGACGGCGGCCTCAGCCTGGCTAGCGCCCTTGGACTGCAGGTAGCTCGGCATGGCGGTCTCATCAGCCAGGCCGGAACCGGAGGAGATGTAGAGCTTGGCGCCGCGCAGCTTCTCCGAGTTCATCAGGGCGTCGTTGTAGCGGTTATTTGCGGAGCCCTGGCGGCCCCACATCTGCTCCGGCTGGCCGCCGCCCCGGTTGACGGTCAAGCGCAGGAACTCGTATTCCATCGGGTAAGCGGTGGCGGCGCAGCCGGCGAAGGAGCCGACGGCGTCGTAGAAGCCCTGGTTGTGCTGGGCCAGCAGCAGCGAGGAAGTCGCGGACATGGACATGCCGGCGATGGCGCGCTTGTTGTTGGTCTGCAGGCGGGACTCGATGGAGCCCGGCAGCTCCTTGGTCAGGAAGGTCTCCCACTTCTGCGGGCCCTGCAGGTATTTGCCGTTCGGGGTCTGCTCCCAGTCGGTGTAGTAGGAGAAGGCGCCGGCCTGCGGGATGACGACGTTGACCTTCTTGTCGGCGTAGAAGTCGACGGTCTGCGCCTTGGATAGCCAGTCCGCGTCCTGCTCGGCGCTGCCGGCACCGTTGAGCAGGTAGATGGTGGGGCGGTTGGGTTCGCCCGCCGGGATGACGGCCAGCGGAATCTGGCGGCCGTCCATGGCCGGAGAGCTAGCCTGCAGCTTGAGTACCCGGTCGTCGTCCTTGTACTGCTTGTACCACTTGGAGTTCGCGACGGCGTCGGTGACCTGCAGGTCGCTCACCTCCGAGGCCGGGGCGCCGCCGTTGACGTCGGCCGGGGTCAGGGTGGCTGCGGTGGCCGCCGGGACGGCGGTGGCCGTGGCAGCCAGGGCTGCAGTGGCCAGGAGGGTACTTAGTCGCTTCATGCTAGCGCTCTCTTTCTGGTTATGTTCTTAGTGTTTTAATTCTCGCCGAAGGCCCGCTCGAAGGTCGGCCAGGACTCGCTGATGTCCTTGATCCAGCCCGGCCAGGAGTGGGTACCGGTGTTGCGGAAGTTCCAGTCCGCCGGGATGGACAGGGAGTCCATCTTGGCCTTCAGGTCGTGGGTGCAGGCGTTCATGGCCGCCTCGATGACGCCGCCCTCGATGGTGAGGGTGGAGGACCCTGCCAGGGCGGTCGACAGGTCGGCGCCCTGGTTCATCAGGTGGGAGACGGTGTCTTCCTTGCCCACCAGGCCGGAGTTGGCGGACACGTAGATCTCGTGGCCGCGGAGCTTCTCGGCGTTAGCCAGGCCGTCGTAGCGGCGGTTCTCGGCAGAGCCGCGGGCGCCCCAGATCTGCTCCGGGGTGGCGCCGCCGCGGTTGACGGTCAGGCCGACGAACTGGTGCGGCAGCACCGTCGAGGTGGCGGCGCAGCCCGAGAAGGAACCGACCGTGTCGTAGAGGTCCGGGTGCTGCTGTGCGAGCACCAGCGCGGAGGTCGCGGACATGGACATGCCGGCGATGCCGCGCTTGCCGTTGCCGTTGATGGTCTGCTCCAGCGCGCCCGGTAGCTCCTGGGTCAGGAAGGTCTCCCACTTCTGCGGGCCCTTCAGGTACTTGCTGTTGGGATCCTTCTGCCAGTCAAAGTAGTAGGAGAAGGCACCGGCCTGCGGGATGACCACGTTGATGCCCTTGTCGACGTAGAAGTCGACCATGTCCTGGGTGCCTTCTTTGGTCGGGTCGACATCCTTGCGGTAGGTCTGCTTGATCCACTCCATGTCCTGGTCCGCGCCGCCGGCGCCGTTGAGCAGGTACAAGGTCGGGCGGGCCTGATCGAAGTTGCCGTCCGGGGTTATGACCGCCAGCGGGATTTCGCGTCCGCCCATGGCCGGCGAGGTGGCGTTGAAGGCCTTGACGTGCTCGCGGTTGAAGGAGCTGGCCTGGGCGTAGGCCATCCACTGCTTGCCGCTGGCCATCTTGGACGGGCTGATGACGCGCTTGCCGTCAGTGTTGGTGGACCACGCCGGGGCGGTCTCCTGCGCCAGGTCGATTTCCGTGATGATGGACTTGCCGGCCCCGGCGGTCTCCGCCTCCTCAGTAGCGGCGTCGGACTGCGCGGATTCGGGAGCGTTCTCGTCGCCTAGGATGGCGTCGGCAACCTCCGGGTCGGCGGCCGGTTCTTCCAGGTCGGCAACAGCCTCCGGGGAGTCTGCGGCGGCCGGGCTTTCGACGGTCGGCTCGTCAGCCAGGGCCGGGGAGGCACAGAGGCCAAGGGCAAGGGCAGTGGCGGCGGTGGTGCCAACCAGCGGGCGAATAATCTTCATGAGGTTAACGCTTCCTGAGAGAGGGGCCCTTTTGCAAAGGGTAGAGAGAGTTTCCTGACTGGTTATCGTAGGCGAAAACAAAGTTGTTAGCAGCTGTCCGTTAGCTGAAATTTTTCAGTAAGGTCCAGCCTAAAACAAACAACTGTCGCTCACAGTGCGAATATAGCTTAGCAGCCGGACACGAAACAGGTGGTGCGCAAGTGAAAGGTGTGTCATAATCTAGGGGGTTTCCAGCTGCCGATGACGGCTAGCCGCCCGGAAGTTCCCCTCCGGCGTAACGCGAGCTGGGAATTTTTCGTTAAAACAACCGCACCGCTTAACCGCGTTCGCACTGTCTCTCCACCGTTTACAGAAGGGTTTTAAAAAATGAACGCTTTCGACACCATCTTGGTTCAGATCAACGAATTCCTGGGCGGCCTCGTCCACGCTGGTTCCTCCACCTCGTCCACCATCGCGTTGGCGCTGGGGATGTTCTAAAAACGGAGGTCCTAAAGATGTCCGCCCGGGAGGCAATCTCCCCGGATTCCCCGGGGCAATAACCCCGGCCAGACCCTTGTAACCGCGCTTTGTTTGCCCCTTTGGCAGACAGCGTGGCCAAAGTTACGTATCCTTGGGAACGTGACTAATGAACATTATGACGTTGTAGTACTCGGCGCGGGCCCTGGCGGCTACGTCGCCGCCATCCGCGCAGCCCAGCTCGGCAAAAAGGTAGCCGTGGTGGAGAAGCAGTACTGGGGCGGTATCTGCCTCAATGTCGGCTGCATCCCCTCCAAGGCGCTACTGAAGAATGCCGAGGTGGCTCACACCTTCAACCATGAGGCCAAGGACTTTGGTATCTCCGGTGAGGTCTCCTTCGATTATGGGGCAGCCCACAAGCGTTCCCGCAAGGTTTCTTCGGGCATCGTCAAGGGCGTGCACTACCTGATGAAGAAGAACAAGATCACCGAGGTCAACGGTCTGGGCTCCTTTAAGGACGCCAAGACGATTGAGATCACCGAGGGGGACGACAAGGGCAAGACCCTCACTTTCGACGACTGCATCATCGCCACCGGCTCCGTCGTTAAGTCCCTGCCGGGCGTTGAGATTGGGGGCAACATCGTCTCCTTCGAGGAGCAGATCCTCAAGGAAGACGCCCCGGAGTCCATGGTCATCGTGGGCGCCGGCGCCATCGGCATGGAGTTCGCTTACGTTCTGGCCAACTACGGCGTGGACGTGACCATCGTGGAATTCATGGACCGCGTCCTGCCGAACGAGGACAAGGACGCCTCCAAGGAGATCGCCAAGCAGTACAAGAAGCTGGGCGTGAACCTGAAGACCGGCTACAAGACCACCTCCATCAAGGACAACGGCGACGACGTGACCGTCGAGATCGAGTCCAAGGACGGTGCAAAGACCGAGACTCTGACCGTCGACCGCTGCATGGTCTCCATCGGCTTCGCCCCGCGCACCGAGGGCTACGGCCTGGAAAACACCGGTGTCGAGCTCACCGACCGCGGCGCCATCGCCATCGATGAGCGCATGCGCACCAACGTCGACGGCATCTACGCCATCGGCGACGTCACCGCCAAGCTGCAGCTGGCCCACGTGGCCGAGGCGCAGGGCGTGGTGGCTGCCGAGACCATTGCCGGCGCCGAGACTCAGGAGCTGGGCGACTACCAGATGATGCCGCGCGCGACCTTCTGCAACCCGCAGGTTGCTTCCTTCGGCTACACCGAGGAGGCCGCGAAGGAGAAGTTCCCGGACCGCGAGATTAAGGTCGCCAGCTTCCCGTTCTCCGCGAACGGCAAGGCCGCGGGCCTGAACGAGACCGCCGGCTTCGTCAAGCTGGTTGCCGACGCCGAGTTCGGCGAGCTGCTGGGCGGCCACATGGTCGGCGCTAACGTCTCGGAGCTCCTGCCGGAGCTGACCCTGGCGCAGCGCTTCGACCTGACCACCGAGGAGATTGGTCGCAACATCCATACGCACCCGACCCTGTCGGAGGCTATGAAGGAGGCTGCCGAGGGCATCGGCGGCCACATGATCAACCTCTAAGATGATCAGCCTCTAAGGAGCCTTCCTAAAGAGCCTGTCCGGATTCCCTGCCCCACCCGTTGGGGGAGGGAATTTTTGCGTTTTATAGACCGAGCGGTTCAAACTTTGTTAGTCTGCACTAGACCGCTTAGTTCACGGGGGGCGCCCAGGTCGGGCGCGCCGAATAACGCAAAGGACAAACGTATGAAGCTTCGCCGCATTATCGCAACCGCCACCGCCGTGGCCCTCGCCAGCACCGGGCTGGCGGCCTGCTCTAGCTCCGACGGGGAGGGCAAGGACCAGAAGATCGTCGTCGGTACCACCGATGCCGCGAAGAAGGCCTGGACCGCCTTCGAGGAGGTGGCCGAGGACAACGGCTTCAACATCGAGGTCGAGAACTTCGAGGATTATGCCACCCCGAACGTCGCGCTGGCGCAGAGCCAGAACGACATCAACAACTTCCAGACGCTGCGCTTCCTGGCGGAGTACAACGTGGGCAACGCCGAGGATCTCGTGCCGATCGTCTCCACGGAGATCGTGCCGCTCGCGTTGTTCTGGAAGGACCACGACTCCCTGGACG
>NZ_KV823405.1:0-2142 GCF_001815935.1 Corynebacterium sp. HMSC04H06 | reverse complement strand
CGACTCCCTGGACGGCATCGAGGGCGAGACGGTGGCCATCCCGAACGATCCGTCCAACCAGGGCCGCGCGCTCAACGTGCTAGCTTCCGCGGGCCTGGTCGAGCTGACCGTCGAGGGGAGCCTCTCGCCGACGCCGGCCGACGTCGACGAAGCTAAGTCCAAGGTCAAGGTCACTACCGTCGATGCTGCCCAGACCACCTCCGCCTGGGGCGAGGGCACCCCGGCTGTCATCAACAACTCCTTCCTGGAGCGCGCCGGCATCGACCCGACCACCGCCGTGGCCCAGGACGATCCGGCTTCCGACGAGGCCGCGCCGTACATCAACGCCTTCGTCGTGCGCGCCGAGGACAAGGACAACGAGGTCTATCGCGAGCTCGCGCAGCTCTGGCATGACCCGAAGGTCCAAGCGGCCGTCGACGAGGACTCCCAGGGTACCTCGGTCCAGGTCCAGCGCTCCCCGGAGGAGATGGACGAGGTCCTGCAGCGCGTCATGGACGAACTCGAGGCGGAATAGGCGCGGACACCACGCGCCGGGATCAAGCGCCGACAAGCAGCGCCGAAGCCCCTAGTACGGCGCTACCGCCGAGCGGTGCGTGTCGATGTCCAGCGCCTCGTGGATGGGCGGGAACGCGCGCTGGGCGCAGTTGCTGCGGGGGCAGATGCGGCAGCCGGCGCCAATGGGGGTGGCGCTGGACATGTCGGACAAGTCGAGGCCGGCGGCGTATACAGTGCGGTCGGCGTGCCGCGCCTCGCAGCCGAGCCCGATGGCGAACATCTTGTTGGTATCACCGTAGCGGCCCTGCAGGTACTGGACCGTACGCGCCACCCACAGGTAGTTGCGGCCGTCCGGCATCTGCGCCAGCTGCCGGGAGATGGTGCCGGGCCGAGAGAAGGTCTCGTAGATATTCCACAGCGGGCAGGTTCCCCCGGAATTGGAAAAGTGCACGCCGGTGGCGGATTGGCGCTTGGACATGTTACCCGCGCGGTCCACGCGCACGAAAGTAAAAGGAATGCCGCGCTGGTTGTCGCGCTGCAGGGTGGACAGCCGGGAGGCGACCGTCTCGTAGCCCACACCAAAGGACTGGCACAAAAACTCCACGTCGTAGCCAGACTTCTCGGCCTCCGAGTGGATTAAGCCGTAGGGCAGCACGGTCGCGGCCGCGAAATAGCTAGCGATGCCGCGCAGCGCCAACCGGCGCGAGGCCTGGGACGTAAACGGCTCCTCGTCGGCGGCATCCGTGATGAGATCGCCGGCCTCCAGAAAACCCAGCTCCGTGGCCATGCGGAAAGCGCGCTGACCCTCGGACAGCCGGCTGGCCAGCAGCAGGGTGCCGGCCTCCCGGTCGAGCCGGTGCAGGGTGCCGTCGAGCTGGCCGACGGTCTTGATCTCCAGGTTATGCTTCGAGCGCAGCCGGTCCGCCAGGGCCCGCTCGGTGTCGCGGATGTGGAAGGGCTCGACGCCCACTTCCCCGGCCAGTTCCTCGGCGTGGTGGTCGAGGCCGTCCAGGTAGTTCTGCCGGGCGTAGAAGAAGTCGCGGACCTCGTCGTGGGGCATCGATAGCGCCTGCGCCGAGTCTGTGACGCGGCGGGAGTCTGTGGCCAAGGACAGCTTGTCGCGGACGTTGCGGTAGCGCCGGTGCATGTCCACCAGCGTGCGCGCGACGGTGGGGTGGTTGTAGACCAGCTCGGACAGCTCCTGCAGCTCCACGGGGGAGGGGCAGAGCTCCTTGTCCTGGATGACGTCCTGGATTTCGGCGAGCAGCCGGGAGTCGTCGTCGCGGGAGAAGAACGTGGCGTCCACGCCGAAGACTTCGGTGATCCGCAGCAGGACCGGCACGGTCAGGGGACGCACGTCGTGCTCGATCTGGTTCACGTAGCTGGCCGACAGGCCCAAGGTGGACGCCAGGGAGGCCTGGCTGAGGTCTCTTTCGCGTCGCAGCTGCCGCAGCCGGGAGCCCACGTAAGTCTTCGTCATGACGGATAGGTTACCTGCCTAATGCCCCTATAACAGTGGTTTAGCAAATTCTGTGTGAAGGTTCTTAGCGGTGGTGTGAAAGTCGTGCTTAGGGGATAAAAGGTACGAACGTCCGGTTTTGGAAAACGCCCGATCCGGGGGGGTGTCCCTATGTTTTTGTCAAGTGC
>NZ_KV823404.1 GCF_001815935.1 Corynebacterium sp. HMSC04H06 | reverse complement strand
CAACGTGCCCAAGTAGGCGCAAAGCTGGTCCCTATACGCGTCGGGACTGTGGATAACTTAGGTCTCCGTGCGCAGTCCCGAGACGTCTCCAATGACGAAGACGGCCGGCGGCTGGATTTTCTCCTCCTCGACAATTGCGCCCAAGTGGGCCAGATCGGTGCGCACCACGCGCTGGCCCGACAGGGTCCCCTCCTGGATGGCAGCGACGGGGGTGTCGGCGGGGAGGGAGGCATCGATGAGCGTGGAGGCAATCGCGCCGGCGTTGCGCACGCCCATGATGACCGCCAGGGTGGCCCCGGAGCGGGCGAGCGCCTCCCAGTCGACCAGGGAGCGCTCGTGGCCGGGCGGCAGGTGCCCGGAGACCACCGTCATGGCATGGACCATCCCGCGCTGGGTCACGGGGATGCCCACGGCCCCGGGTACGGCGACGGCGCTGGTGACCCCGGGGATGACCTCGCAACTTAAGCCGGCGGCGGCCAGCGCTTGGACCTCCTCGAAGCCGCGGCCGAAGACGAAGGGATCCCCGCCTTTGAGCCGGGCGACGCGGCGGCCGGCGCGGGCATGGGAGATGAGCATCTCGTTGATCTTTTCCTGCGACGTCTGGCGCTTGTACGGCAGCTTGGAGACGTCGATGAGCTCCTTGCTGGCGATATCGCAGAGCTTATCAAGCTGCGCGGTTGGGCCGAGGTGGTCGGCCAGGATAACGTCGGCGTCCTGCAGGGCGCGCATGCCGCGCACGGTGATGAGGTCCCAGGCGCCGGGGCCGCCCCCGATGAGCTGGACAGGATGAAAAACAGTGTTTCCGGTCATGATGTCGAAATAGTATAACCGGCGCTACTAAGGTGGGAAACCATGGAGAGCACACAGTGGACACCGGAGCAGGTGCGCTTTTTCGACATTGCGCACGAAGGGGCGCAATTACGCGCGCTCGCCGGCCAGGCGGCGGGCCTGAATGAATATCTGGCCGGTCTGCGCCCGCGCTCGGTCGTGGTGCTGGCCACCGACCAGGTCGCCGCCGCGGCGGCCCGCGCGGTCGCCCAGGCCTACCTGCCCCAGGCTCAATGCCCGGTGGTCGTCGCCCGCGCGCTGCCGGCCTACGTCGGCGCCCTCGACATCGTGGTGACGGTGGGGGAGGCCGCGGACTGCGAGTGGGCATCGCGGGCCATGCTCACGGCCCAGCAGCGTGGCGCCGCCACGGTCTTTGCCGGCCCGCCCGGGCCCCTGGCCGACGACGTCGCTGACGATGCCTTCTTGTTCACCGCCCTGCCCAACGTTACCGGCCCCGCCCCGGCCCGCGTGGCGGGGGCGCTCTGGCTGGTCCTAGGCGGCGACCCGCAGGCCCTAGACGAGGCCGCCGAAGCCGTCGATGCCGAACTAGCCGCCTGCGCCCCCGACCGCAGCGCGGATACCAACCCGGCCCGGCAGCTGGCCGCCTTCGCCGCGCAGGTAGGAGGCAGCGGGGTAATGCACTCGGCGCCGGCGGGGCAGGCGGTGAGTGAGGCGGTGGCATCGGTAGCCGCGGCGGTCTGGGCCACCCGCGGGCGTTCCGGGACCGTCGTGGAGGCGGCCCAGTTGCCGCAGGCCCTGGATGGTGCCGGCACACAGCAAGCTGACGATATCTTCTACGATCCCTTTATAGATGGTGCGCTAACCTGGAGGGTGATTTTCTGGGGTCAGGAGGAGGCGAACCTGCCCCATAGCCTGGCTGTCAACGCCGTGGAGGGGAGCGAATTCTCCCGCGCGCTGCAGCTTTTAACGCGCGCCTATGCCGCGACCGCCTTTGATGAATGAGGAAGAGGACTCATAAACCGCATGAATTTGCTCGATAGTTCCGTGCGTAACTATTCGTGGGGATCCAAGACCATGATCCCGCAGTTGTTGGGCCAGCCTGCGGGGGACAGCCCCGTGGCCGAGCTCTGGTTCGGCGCCCACCCGGCCGCGCCGGCGACGCTGGAGGGAACGCGTCTCGACGAGGTCATCGCCGGCGACCCAGAGACCCACCTGGGTCAGCGCGTGCGCCGCGAACACGGCGACCGCCTGCCCTTCCTGCTGAAGCTGTTGGCTGCCGAGGAGGTCCTCTCGCTGCAGGCGCACCCGTCCAAGGCCCAGGCCGAGGAGGGTTTTGCCCGGGAAAACGCCCAGGGCGTGGCCCTGGACTCGTCCCAGCGTAACTACAAGGACGACAACCACAAGCCGGAGCTCATCGTCGCCCTGACCGAGTTTTACGCCATGG
Source organism: Corynebacterium sp. HMSC04H06 (assembly GCF_001815935.1). GTDB lineage: Bacteria > Actinomycetota > Actinomycetes > Mycobacteriales > Mycobacteriaceae > Corynebacterium. The sequence goes on along the minus strand of NZ_KV823404.1, from coordinate 5,194 downwards.
CGGGCTTCCGGCCGCTGGCGCGCACGCGCGAGCTCTTCGCCGCGCTGGATTGCCCCAGTCTGGACCGCTACCTGTCCATGCTGGACGATGACCCCGCCGCCGAGGGCGCCAGCCTGCGCGCGCTGTTTACCACCTGGATCACCATCCCGGCGGGCGTGCGCAAGGAGCTCATCTCCGACATCGTGACGGCCGGCGAGCGCCTTGTTACCGCCCCGGCCCCGGACACCCCGGAGTGGATCGTGCGCGACGTGCGCACGGTGCTGGGGATCAACGAGCAGTACCCCGGGGACATCGGCGTGCTGGGCGCGCTGCTGCTCAACCACATCGTGCTGCAGCCCGGCGAGGCCTTATTCCTGGCGGCCGGCCAGCTGCACGCCTACGTCCACGGCCTCGGCGTGGAGCTGATGGCCAACTCGGACAACGTGCTGCGCGGTGGGCTCACGCCCAAGTACGTCGACGTGCCGGAGCTGGTCAAGGTGCTGGATTTCCAAGCCGCCGCCGACCCGCAGGTCCACCCGGGGGAAGCGAGCCCGGCCGCCGGCTGCGAGGTCTTCGACTACCCGGTGCCCATCGACGAGTTCTCCCTGCGCCGCTACGCCCTCGACGCCGGCGCGCAGGCTACCCTCGAACTGGACGGGCCCGCCATCGTGCTGTGCACCCGCGGCGACGGCGCCACCGCCGGGGACCTCAACCTCACCCCGGGCCGCGGCGTCTGGGCCCCGGCTGCCGATAGCCGCGTACACTTGGCGGCCGGCGACAGCCCGGCGGAATTCTTCGTCGCGAGCGTCTAGGCATCAGCCGCCAAAGCGCTAGACGCCCTCGCGCCGGCCTGCCCAGCGCCGGAGACGCCTTGAGCACTAGGCGCCCTTGCGCCGGCCTGCTGGGCGCCGCAGCCAGCGCCTAGCTGTTGCCCTGGCCCGCGGTTTCCTCCGTGGGTTCGGGCGCATCCTGGGGCTCGGCGCGCTCCTTTTCGGCCGGCGGGGCCTGGCGGTGCGGCGGCTCGGGCAGCAGATCGGGGATCTGGATCTCCGGGTGTCCGTTGTTCTCCTCGGCCGGCAGGCCCGGCACGGTCGGGGACGGCTCCGGCTGGTTCGGGCTGCTCGGCTGCGGCTCGTTCGACGTCGACGGCTCCTCGCTGGTATCCGGGCGGGTGGTCTGCGTGGGCTGTGCCGGCTGCGTCGGCTGGACCTGCTGGCCCGAATCCTGCGTGCCCTGCTGGCCCTGCTGGTTCTGCTGCCCCTGGGAGGCGGAGAGATTGTCCGGGCGATAGTACGTCGTCGGCGCGGCGGGCGCGGTTTGGGCGTCCACCACGGCGTTGGGGGCCAGGAACGGGTCGTTGGCCTGTGGGGCGGAGTAGTTGGCGTCCTCGTGGGCAGCGCGCTGGTTGTCGTCGTTATCCTTGGCGTCGTCACGATCGCGGCCGTTGGAGGGCGCGGTGCTGGACGCGGAGCTCGACGAGGTCGTAGCCTTCTCCTCGGAGCTGGTTAGCTGCTTGTTGGCCACCGGCGTGGCATTATCGTCCATGGAAGAGGACTTGGGCGCACCGAGGTGCCAGACGCTCACCCCGACGCCGGCGGCCACTAGCAGGCCCACGACGACGAAGATGACGACGCGGCGCGTATCCGTATTCACCGTGCGGTCCCCTTCCGTGGTAACAAGTCGATAACAACAGTACCATGCACCTTAACGTCTGATACCCGACTTCCGCTAGTGCGGGAGCCAAATTCACCTTGCGAAGGAGATCACAGTGAGCACCTGGGACGAAGAGATTTTCACCCGCGACAGCAACACCGATTTTCTCGATGAGCTGTCTGCCCTCGAAGAAGAGGAGGTCGTAGAAGCCGTGCGGGACGCCGTCGTCCTGGCCGCCGATTCCGCCCAGCCCACCGACGAGGAGCTAGCCAACGGCCTGGCCGCCGCAACCATCGCGGCCATCTGGTCCGGCGCGCCGTTTAGCGCCGGCGACGTCGTGGCCGAGTACCCGTTCATCCGCTCGCTGACCGGCAGCTCCGACGAGGAGCTCAACGAAAAGGCCGCGGAACTGTTGGAAAACGCCGACCCGGACGAGGCCGACGACGCAGACATCGAACCCTTCCTCGAAGCTCTGGCATAGGGGAGTGGGTGACGCACTGCAGTGATTATCGCCATAGAGGGCATCGATGGCGCGGGCAAGAACACGTTGGTGTCCCGCCTGCGTGAGGCCATCAGCCGGGAGATCCACACGCTGGCCTTCCCGCGGTATGCCGACTCCATCCACGCGCAGCTGGCAGAGGACGCGCTGTACGGCCGTATGGGGGACATGACGGACTCGGCCTACGCGATGGCCACGATGTTCGCCCTGGACCGCTGGGGCGCCAAGGAGAAGCTGCTGGCGGCCCACCGCGCGCCGGAGGTGTGGGTGCTGGACCGCTACGTGGCATCGAATGCGGCGTATTCGGCTGCGCGCTTGCGCGATGAGACGGTGGCCGACTGGGTCTACCACCTGGAATTCGAGCGGCTGGGCCTGCCGAAGCCGCACCTGCAGGTCTTCCTGGACACCGCCGTCGTCCTGGCCGGGGCCCGGGCCCAACGCCGCGCGGCTGACGATGCCACCCGGGCCCGCGACGCCTACGAAAAAGACGCCGGGCTCCAGGCACGCACCGCGGCGGCCTACCGCGCGCTGGCCGGCCGTGAGTGGGCGGGGCGTTGGATAGCTACCGCAGATAGCGATATGATTATCCAAGCTGTACGACAACTGGTAGGGGAGAAGTAGTGGCACCGACAATCCTGGTAGTCGATGACGATCCGGCGATCTCGGAGATGTTGACCATCGTTTTGGAGTCTGAGGGCATGGAGCCCATCGCCGTGACCGACGGCAACGACGCGGTGCCCATGTTCCAACGCCACGACCCGGACCTTATCCTGCTGGATCTCATGCTGCCGGGCATGAACGGTGTGGACATCTGCCGCAGCATCCGCCAGATCTCCTCGGTGCCGATTGTCATGCTGACCGCCAAGACGGACACCGTCGATGTCGTGCTGGGCCTAGAATCCGGCGCGGACGACTACATCACCAAGCCGTTCAAGCCGAAGGAGCTGGTGGCCCGCATCCGCGCCCGCCTGCGCCGCACGGACACCGCGACCACGGAGATGATCGAGGTCGGCGACCTGGTCATCGACGTGCCGGAACACACCGTGACCCGCCGCAACGAGGACGGGTCGTCCCGCGAGCTGAACCTGACGCCGCTGGAGTTCGACCTGCTGGTGGAGATGGCCCGCCGCCCGGGCCAGGTGCACACCCGCGAGGAGCTGCTGGAGAAGGTTTGGGGCTACCGGCACGCCTCCGATACCCGTCTGGTCAACGTCCACGTCCAGCGCCTGCGCGCCAAGATTGAACACGACCCGGAGGAACCACAGATCGTGCTGACCGTGCGCGGCGTGGGCTACAAGGCCGGCAAGCCGGCCGGCGCCGAATAAACCGGGGGAGTAACAGCCATCCTGGACCGCATTAGACAATTCCGCGACTCCGCCATCCAGTGGTGGCGCACCTCCCTGCAGGTGCGCGTTATCGGCCTGATCTTCATGGCCGCCACCGTGGTGATGGTCATTTTGACCTACGCGCTGGTCTCCGTGCTGACCTCCCGCCTGGTGGACCAGAAGCAGGACGTGGCGCTGCAGGAGCTGGAGCGCGCCCGGATCGCGGTGGAGCAACAGGTCGCGGCCACGGGCACGGCCAACTCGGTGCAGGTGCGCATTAATTCCGCGCGCGCCTCGCTGACGCAGCTGGGCTCCCAGAGCGGCGAGACGCAGGCCTCCTACGAGCCGGTGATCGTGGTCAACGGCTCCGATGGCTCGGTGACCACCTCGCCGGAGGGCTACCGCATCCCGACGGAGCTGCGCAACGGCGTCTCCCACGATCAAGTGATGGTCCAGTACGCGCCTATCGACCACGGGGATGGCACCAAGTACAACGCGATGATCGTCGGCACGCCCACCGAGTCCGACATCCCGGACACCCAGGTCTACCTGGTGATGAGCATGGAGTCGGAGGAATCCACGCTGGCGCTGATGCGCGGCCTGCTCTCGGCGGCCGCGGTGGTGGTCATCGTGCTGCTGGTGGGAATTGCCTGGCTGGCCACCCAGCAGGTGATTACGCCCATCCGCTCGGCGTCCCGGATTGCCCAGCGTCTGGCGGCCGGGCACCTGCGCGAGCGCATGGCCGTCGAGGGTGAGGATGAGATGGGCAGCCTGGCCCAGTCCTTCAACGACATGGCCGACAAGCTGTCCAAGCAGATTACGCAGCTGGAGGAGTACGGCGACCTGCAGCGGCAGTTCACCTCCGATGTCTCGCACGAGCTGCGCACCCCGCTGACCACGGTGCGCATGGCCGCGGACATGATCGCGGCGAACGCGGACAGCCTGGATATCTCCACCCGCCGCGCCAGCGAGCTGATGAGCCGCGAGCTCGACCGCTTCGAGGAGCTGCTGGCGGACCTGCTGGAGATTTCGCGCCACGACGCCGGCGTGGCCGACCTGTCCACCAACAAGCTGGACCTGCGCAACTGTGTGACCGCCGCCTTCGGGCAGGTCGATCACCTGGCCGACGAGCTGGGGGTCGCGGTCAACCTGCACCTGCCGGACGAGCCCATCAGCTTCGAGGGCGACGACCGCCGCGTCCAGCGCATCCTGCGCAACCTGCTGGCCAACGCCATCGATCACTCGGAGGGCAACCCGGTGGACGTGCACCTGGGCGCCAACGACACGGCCGTGGCCGTGACCGTCACCGACCAGGGCGTGGGCCTGAAGGAGGGCCAGGAGGAGCTGGTCTTCAACCGCTTCTGGCGCGCGGATTCTTCCCGCAAGCGCCACTCGGGCGGGACCGGCCTGGGCCTGGCTATCGCCCGCGAGGACGCGGTGCTGCACAGCGGTACGCTGGACGCGACAGGTGTCTTCGGCCGCGGCTCCTGCTTCCGCTTGGCCCTGCCGCGCGTGCCCGGCGAGGCCGTGGAGGAGGCCCCGCTGGGTCTGTACGTGCCGGAGCCCAAGGCGCTGGCTCAGCCGCAGGGGCGGAAGGACCCGAAGCTGCTAGCGGCCCCGCAGGACCCGAATGACCCGAAGGGAGGCCAGCCGTGATGCACAAGCCCCACCGGCGCTCGGCTCGCCTGGCCCGCTCGGGCAGCCCGGCCCGCCCGGCCCGCGCCGTCGCCGCCGTGCT
>NZ_KV823403.1 GCF_001815935.1 Corynebacterium sp. HMSC04H06 | reverse complement strand
CGCGGCGGCCCGGTACGCACCGTCGGCGACGCCCTACACGACGGCCACGGCCTGCCGCTGGTGCGCACGCTGGCCGATGCCGCCTTCCAACTGCTCGCCGCCGGCACGGGCAGCTCCATCGGGCGCGAGAACGCCCCGCGCCAGGGCGCGGCCGCCGTAGCCGCGGCCCTAACCCGGAACAAAAACTCCGCTAGCGGCGTCGCCGTTGAGCTGGTGGCCATCGCCGCCGGCGCCGGGTTGGGCGCGGTCTACAATGTCCCGCTGGCCGGTGCCATCTTCGCCTTCTCCGTGCTGCGCATCACCCCTACCCTGCGCACGGTGCTCACCGCGCTGGCCGTGTCCGGCCTGGCGACCGTGACCGCCTGGCCGGTGGTGGGCCACCAGGCCTTCTACACGCTGCCTGAGTTCTCCCCCAGCCGCGGGCTGGTCTTGGCGGCCGTGGCCTGGATGGTGGTGGTGATGCCGCTGGCCGGCGGCATCGGCGGCGCTTTCGCGGCGGGCGCGGACTGGGCCGGACGCCACCGCACCCCGCCGCGGTGGTACCTGCCGCTGACCGTCGGTGCGGCCGGGGCGGCCGTGGGCGCCTGTGCGCTGGTCCTGCCGCCAGTGCCAGGCAACGGCTTCGACATCATCCAGCTCACCCTTCACCTAGGCGGCAGCGGCGCGCTCTTTGCCTGCCTGCTGGTGGCCAAGCCGGCCCTGACGGTGCTGTGTTTGCGCTGCGGGGCCGTGGGCGGCACGCTCACGCCGGCGCTGGCGACGGGGGCATCGCTGGGCGGGGCCGCCGCGTTCTTCTTCCACTGGGCGGGCCTGCCGTGGATGGACAGCGAATACTCGATCATCAGCTGCGCGCTCATTGGCGCGGCCGCGGTGCTGGCGGTAACCCAGCGGGCTCCCCTCTTCGCCGCCGTCGTCACCTGGGAGCTGACCGCGGCCCCGTTGTGGCTGGTCGGCCCGATTGTCATCTCGGCGCTGGGCTCGTTCTACCTCACCCGCTGGGCGCGGCGGGCGGCGGCGCGCAGAGCCTCTACAAGAACAGCAGCAGCGACAGCGCCATGATGGCCATGCCGGCAATGACGCCGTAGATGGCGAAGTGGTGCTTGCCGGTCTCCTCGGCCGTCGGCAGCAGCTCGTCCAGGCTGATGAATACCATGATGCCGGCGATGGCGGCGAAGCTAACGCCCATCGTCGCCGGGCCCAGCAGCGGCATCAGCAGCAAAAAGCCGACGAGCGCGCCGAGCGGCTCCGCCAGGCCGGAAACGAGCGCCCACCAAAAGCCCTTGGCGCGCGATCCGGTGGCTTCCCGCAGGGGCACGGCCACGGCAATGCCTTCCGGGATGTTGTGGATAGCGATCGCTACCGCGACCGGCAGCGCGACCTGGACGTCCTCGAGGCCGGCCAGGAAGGTGGCGAAGCCCTCCGGGAAGTTGTGGATAGCCAGCGCGCCGGCGGTGAACACGCCGGTCTTCATGAGTCGGCGCCGGCGGGCGACTTCCTCGGTGGTGCCGGGCTCATGCGGGTTGATTTCCTCCGGCACCAGGCGGTCGATGATTGCGATGACGGCGATGCCCGCGAAGAACGCGCCGACGGCCGCCCAGGTCCCGGCGCGCGCGTCGGCGAAGGCCTCGGTCAGCTGTGTTTTGCCCTCGGGGAGGATCTCGACGAAGGAGACATAAAGCATCACGCCGGCCGACAGGCCCAGGGCCCCGGCCATGAATCCGGGGCCCGGGTTGCGGCGGCTAACGGCGATTGCGCCACCTATCGCGGTGGACAGGCCGGCCAGCAACGCCAGCCCGAAGGCGAAAGCGATGGTGGGCAAATCGTGCATGCCCCTACCTTAAAGGGCAGGAACGCCGGCCGCCGTTATTAGTCCGCCTTAACCCCGCTGTCGTGGTCCGGATCGACGCCGCTGTTGTCCTCGGCGATGTACTCGCCGGTCTCGTAGTCGTAGCCGACGGTGTTGCCTTCCTCGTCGGTGCGGGTGTAGCACTCGGTGACCTCATCTGCGGTGGAGTCGAAGTTGGCCCCGGTGGCGTAGTCGGATTCGCTGGGCGTCGGCTCGATGCTCAGGGCGAAGTCGTCGCCGTAGTCGCGCACGCCGTGGACGACGGCGTTGGAGATCGCCTGGGACTCGTAGTGGGCGCGGATACTCATCGGGTCGTTGCGCAACTCACGCACCAGGGCCACGCACATGGCCACGATGATGACCGCGAAAGGCAACGCGGTAATGGTGATGAGGTTCTGCAGGCCCTGCAAGGCATTGCGGCCGCCGGCTAGCAAGATCACCACGGCGATGCCGGCCATGCACAACACCCAGAAAATGGTGATCCACGGCTTTGGCCGCGGGTTGCCCTTCTGCGTCATCTGCGAGTTGACCAGCGAGGCCGAGTCTGCGGTGGTCACGAAGAAGACCGCAAGCATCACCATCACCAGCGGCGCGACGATTTCGGTGCCGGGGAGCTTGTCCAGCACCACGAAGAAAATTTCCTCCGGCGCTGGCATGGACTCGGCGGTGCCATCCGGGGCCACGGCGTTGGACTGGCGCTGCAGCCAGATGGTGGTCCCACCCAGGATGGTGTAGGCACCCACGATGATGGCGGACGGGATGAAAAGCACACCCAGGATGTACTGGCGGATAGTGCGCCCGCGCGAAATCTTGGCTACGAAGACGCCGACGAACGGCGCCCAGGACACCCACCAGGCCCAGTAGAACGTGGTCCAAGCCGAGAGGTAGGCCTGCATCTCCTCGCCCTCGCCCATGTTGGCGGCCAACATGTCCGGCATGGAGCCGACGTACTCGACGACCACGGCCGGCAGCATATTGGCCAGGAATGCCGTCGGTCCGACCACGAAGAAGAAGATCGCCAGGCCGAGCGCCAAGGCCAGGTTGATGTTGGACAGCCAGCGGATACCGCGGGCCACGCCGGAGACCGCCGAAGCGATCGTGCCGACCGATAGCACCATGATGATGACCAGCGCTAGGGCGTTGCCCTCCGGCGACCAGCCGGTGACCACCTCGACGCCGCGGCTGATCTGCAGCGCGCCGATGCCGAGCGTCGCCGCCGTACCAAACAGCGTGGCGATGATCGCCAGGCCGTCGATGACCCGGGCCTGCCAGGAGTCGTTCTTCTTGGTGCCCAGAAGCGGCAGCAGGATGGAGCTCATCAGCGGCACGCGCCCGCGGCGGTAAGACACATAGGCCACAGCAAGGCCGACGATGGCGTAGATGGCCCAGGCGTTGAGGCCCCAGTGCATGGCCGCCTGCGCCATCGCGCCCATCATGGCTTCCTCGCTGGCGGCCTCGTAGGCCCCGGGCCGCGGCGACAGGTAGTGGCTGAGCGGCTCGTAAGGGCCGAAGAAGATGATGCCGATGCCGATGCCGGCGCCAAAGAGCATGGCTGCCCAGCTGATCGTGGAGAACTCCGGTTTTTCCCCGTCCACGCCCAGCGGGATGCGCCCGTAGCGGGAAAAGGCCAGGATCAGCAGCAAAAAGACCAGCCCGATGGCCAGTACGGTAAAGATCCAGCCCAGGTTCGTCATGACCCATTCGAGGGCGACCGAGGAGGCATCGAAAACCTGCTGCGGGGCCAGCACACCCCAGATGATGAAGGCCACGATGAGGCCGCCGACCACCACCAAGATCGGCTTGTCCACCCCGTACTTGATCTTCTGGTCCTCGATGGACACGCCGGGCACCAGCGCCGGGTGGATGTTGTGCGGGTAGATGATGTCCTTGAGCACCCGCTTGGCCTGCGGCAGGCGCCCCGGCTTTCGGTTGTGCCCTGCGCCGCGCGTGGCCGGAGTGGGGTCCGGCTGCGAGCCTGCCGGCGAGCTAGATGAAGACTCTTGCTGCGAAATGAGGATCCTCCTTGCCCTAGAAACTTAGAACCCGAGTGGATAACAGAATAGACAGAAAACACATAAGTCGATACTTCTGTGGCGTATACCATAACGCACTGTGTGCTGGACTTCTCCACTTTGCGCGAACCTTCACCCTAGTAATCGGGTAAGGGTTCCGGAGTGCTCGATAGACTGTCTGGCAGAAAGGGCTTTTCCTCATCTGCTGACTCTCACCTGCTAGCTCTAACTTGTTAGCCGAGTCCTGGCCGAGCCCACCCGTTTCCTCTAGCAACCGCAGGAGCGCCGCCTAATGCGTATCTACCATCTGCCCGCCCAGTTCCTGGGCGTGGAGCACCTGGCCCTCCTGGATCACATCACCGCAGCCCCGGTGCTGAGCCTGCCCGGCCTGGCGCACGAGCCGCAGGTCCTCGAGGTCAGCCTGGAGCCCCTGCCGGCCGGTTGGCGGGTCCGGGCGTCTGTGGGCATCATCGCGACCATCGCGGCGGACGAGGCCGCCGCCTTCCCCAGCCTAGACCGGCTGCGGCGCGCCGGGCTGGTGCCCACCACGTGGGCGCAGTGCGAAATCGCCGAGCACCAGGTCGAGGTCGGCATCTACCTGGGCCCGGACGAATGGCTGGTACCGGTCAACACGGTGCCCGCCCAGGCGGTTATCGTCGAGGGCGGCCAGCCCGCCGCGGTGGATACCTCCCGCGGGGACCTACCGGACGATTACGCGGCGCGCAGCCACGCCTGCCAGCTCATCGTGCGCGCGGGCAAGCAGGCCGGCGAGCTTATCGTCAGCACCGAAGACCACGTGCTGGGTGCCATTGGCGCCCCGGCCGACTACCCCGCCCTGACCGCGGCGTTGGATGCCGCGGGCACCCGCACCGTCTGCGCGCGCGCCTACGTCGCCGACGGCAGCATTGCCGTCGATGTCCCCGCCGACGCAGAATCGCTACGGTTCCGTCCGACCCCGCCCGCGCTGCCGGACGCCAGCGCCTGGCCGGCCCGCCCGCAGCCGGTCCCCCAGGTCTGGGACGTCACTCTCGATTGCGCCGCCTTCCCGCGGCCCACCCCGGGCGGCCGGCCGGTGATAGGGCCCGACCACGCCGAGCATGACGAGGCGCCCAGCAGCACCTTCGGGCCTTTCCCGAAGCTGCACCACGACCCGCCGGCAACGGATTAGCCGCCGCGGCTAGCGCAGCTTGCGGTGCCCGGCGTCGATCCGACGGGTGATGCGCTGGGCATCGAAATGCTCGAGCACCGGGATGACCACGCGGCGGGTGGTCCCCAGGGCCTGCCGCGCCTGCGAGGTCGTAAACGGCTGCTCCAGCTCGCCCAGGCGGGCCTTGGCCCACTCCAGGCTGGCCGGCACCAGCACGACCCCGCCGCTCAGGCGCACCACGCGTCCGGCGCGCTCGGCGGCGGCCAGCTCGGTCTGCCCCAGGCCCCACGCGCTTAGATCGCCGGCCTCCGGGGCGGCGCACGGGGCATCGGCCAGCCGTTTTTCCAGCTTAGCGATGCCCTCTTCCGCCGCGCCCAAGTCCGCCTGGCGCCCCGGCAGGCTCAGCAGCCCGCCGCTGGAGCTCACCTTCGCCGCGGCGACGACGACGTCTAAAAGCTCCTCGCCGGGCAGGGCCAACAGGTGGACCGCGGCCACGCGCGGCATGCCGGCGGCTAGCGGGTTGTCGGCGAAGTAGGCCTCGAGCGCGCCCAGCAGCTCGGCCTTCCACTCCGTGACCGCGCGGGCGCTAATCCACCACCCGCGGAAGGCGACCACGCCGGACGGGCGGTTTTCCGTATCCAGACCCTGGCGGACCAGATCCTCGACGCGCACGGCCTTGCGGCGGCGCACCTGTTCCCCGGCATCGCTGGCGTCGGTAATACCCGCGAGCACTTGGCCGCGCCGCGTCCCGTCCCCGCGGCGGTTGAGCTCCGGCGGGGCGACGTCGATGACCTCGACCCCGGCCAACACGTGGCGCGCGCCCGAGCCACGCAGGATGAGGCGGTCCCCAACCACGACCGGCAACGGCTCCGGCAGCTGCAGGCGGGCGTGCTGTGCGTCGAAGGGGCGTACGTGCACTCCCACCCCGGCGCTACCCAGGTGGGCGACGACCTCCTGCGGGATAACGTCCAGATCCCGGCCCGTGGTGCGCCGCACGTCGATGACGCGGGTGGCCTCCCACTTGCCCGGGGTGGCCAGCACGTCGCCGCGGTGGATGGTGCCGGCATCAATACCCCGCAGGTTCACCGCCACCCGGCTGACCGGCTGGGCGAGGTCAATGGCGGAGTTCTCACTGTGCAGCCCACGCACCTCGACCTCGCGCACGCCGGTGGCCTGGAACAGGCTGAGAGTATCCCCCGGGCGCAGCGTACCGGCCACCAGGGTGCCGGTGACCACGGTGCCCGCGCCGGTGATGCTAAACGACCGGTCGATCCACAAGCGCACGGCGGCTGCCGGGTCCGGTTCCGGGCCGACCAGGCCGTTGAGGGCCTCGCGCAGCTTATCGATGCCCTCTCCCGTCACCGCCGAGACCTCCACCACCGGCGCCTGCGCCAGCGGCGTGCCGGCCATCTCCCGCTGGACCTGGGCGGCAGCGTGCGCCCGCTGCTGCGCGTCCGCCTTGTCCGCGCGGCTTAGTACCACCACCGCGCGCTCGATGCCCAGCGCCTCCGCGGCATCCCGGTGATCGCTGCTCTGGGCCTGCCAGCCCTCGTCCGCGGCGACGACGAAGAGCAGGATGGGCGCGGGTCCCAGGCCGATGGGTCCCAGCCCGGCCATCATGTTGCCCAAGAAACGCTCGTGCCCGGGCACGTCGACGAAGGCGACGTCCTCCCCGCTGGGCAGCGTGGTCCACGCAAAGCCCAAGTCGATGGTCAGCCCCCGGCGTTTTTCTTCCTCCCACCGGTCCGGCTCCATGGTGGTCAGCGCCTTGACCAGGGTGGATTTGCCGTGATCGACGTGGCCGGCAGTAGCGATGACCTGCATTTAGATAGCCTCCTTCAAGGCTGCGAGCAAGGTTTCGTCCGCGGCGGGCGGCACGCAGCGCAGATCCACCAGGCAGCGGCCGTCGTGGACGCGCGCGAGCACCGCCGGGGTGCCCAGCCGCAGCCGCCGGGCCACCTTGTCTTCCAAGGCAATGGCGTAGCCGGGCAGCGGGTACTCCGGCGCCCCGCCGCCGCCCACGCGCCCGGCGTGCTCCACGACCTGCGCGCCCAGCTGCGCGGCCATCGCCTCGGTGCGCTCTTTCAGCGACTCCGCACTCACGTGCAGCGCGTCCGCGACGGCATTTCGCGGCGTGTTCAACGCCGCCTCCAGGGCGTTCAGCCGCAGCTTGTCCACCCGCAGCGCGCGGGCCAGCGGGTGCTTCTTCATGCGGGCGATGGCCTCCCGCGTACCGAGCAGAATACCGGCCTGCGGACCGCCCAGGAGTTTGTCGCCGGAGGCGATAACCACGTCCGCGCCGGCCGCCAATTGGGCGTGCAGGTCGGGCTCATCCGGCAGCGTCGCGTCCGGGGTCAGAAGGCCCGATCCCAAATCCACGATGAGGCGCACGTCGTTTTCCTGCGCGACCGGGCGCAGCTGCTCCACCGAGACCGCGCTGGTAAAACCGGTGATCCGGAAGTTGGAGGGGTGCACCTTCAAGATGGCGCCGGTCTCCGGACCAATAGCTCCGACGTAGTCGCGGAGGTGGGTCCGGTTCGTCGCCCCGGTCTCGCGCAGGCGCACGTGCGAGGACTCGATGAGCTCCGGCAGGCGGAAGCCCGCGCCGATTTCGATGAGCTCTCCCCGTGAGATAATCACTTCCTGGTGCGGCGCCAGCGCCGCGGTGGCCAGCAGCAGGGCGGCCGCGCCATTGTTAACAATGAGTGCGTCCTCGGCCGCCGGGCACGCCGCGAGCAGCGCGTTAACCGCCCCGCGGCCGCGGTGCTTGGAGCGCAAACCCGTCTTCAGGTCCAGCTCCACGTCGGTGTAGCCGGCGGCGGCGACTAAGGCATCGACAGCCGCGGGCGGCAAGGGGGCGCGGCCCAAGTTCGTGTGCACAATAACGCCCGTGGCGTTGATGACCGGCCGCAGCGAATACGGCTGGGCGCTGCCGACGCGCCGGGCGACCTCGGCCGACACGCCCTCCGGCGGCACCTGCCCGCGGCGGGCCTGGTTGAGGACACCGTCGATGATGGTGCGAATCACAGGCTCAGACACGTGGGCCCGGGCCTGCTCAACCTCGGGCAGCTTCAGCAGATCATCGGTGCGCGGGATGTTGCGGCGCGGGTCAGTCACGGCACTCCTGGAAAATTTAAGCTTATTGGCGGAGACGGACAGGAATCGAACCTGCCAGACCGAGATACTCGGCCTCACCGGTTTTGAAGACCGGGGCGCCCACCAGGACGCAGACGCCTCCACTGGGAACTCTACCAAGCGCCCCTTCCGCCAACGGCAGCAGCACCCGTGAGCCTAGGTGGGCACGTGCTCCCTCCTACGCGCGCTCTCCGTGAACCCTCCGCATGCCCTATGAACCCTTCGCGGTCACCAGCGCAACCAAAATGCACACATTCCCCCCTGCCCGTGAGCGCGAAGGGTTCATAGGTGGGTTACAGTTGTGCCGGCCCGGGGGCTGTGACGGGTAGGCTCGGGGCATGGACGATATCAAGCTGACCTCATTCGCAGCAGGCGGCGGTTGTGCCTGCAAGATCCCCGCCGGCGAGCTCGAATCCGCCGTCGAAGGCCTGGTAGGCCACGCGGACCCGAATGTCATCGTCGGGCTGGACGCCGGCGACGACGCCGCCGCGGTCAAGATCCAGAACGGGCTGGCAGTCATCTCCACCGCCGACTTTTTCACCCCTATGCTCAATGACCCTTATGACTGGGGTCGGGTCGCCGCGGCGAACGCGCTGAGCGACGTCTACGCGATGGGCGGCACGCCCGTTACCGCCATCAACCTCGTGGGCTGGCCGCGCGAGGTGCTGAGCTTGGACATCCTGCGCGAGGTGCTGCGCGGCGGCATGGACATTGCTGAGCAGGCCGGCATCTCGATTACCGGCGGGCACTCGATTACCGCGCCGGAGCCGCTCTACGGGCTCTCGGCCACGGGGATCGTGGACCCGGACAAGCTCATGCGCAACGATGCCGCCGAGGCGGGCTTGCCCATCACCCTGACTAAGCCCATCGGCGTCGGCATCTTGAACAACAAGCATAAGGCCACCGGCGAGGCCATCCCGTCGGCCGTCGAATCCATGACCACCCTGAACCGGGAGGCCGCCCAGGCAGCCACCCAGGCCGGTATCAAGGCCGCGACCGATATCACCGGCTTTGGCCTGCTGGGGCACCTATACAAGATGTGCCGGGCCTCCGGCATCGCGGCGGAGATTGATCTGTCGGCCGTGCCAGCCATCGATGGCGCCCGCGAGGCGCTGGCCGACGGCTTCATCCCGGGCGGCTCCCGCCGTAACCTGGACTGGGTTCGCCCGCACCTGGACGGCGGCGAGGCCAGCGAGGAAGACCTGATCTTCCTGGCCGACGCGCAGACCTCCGGCGGACTGCTGCTCATCGGCGAGGTGCCGGGCTACCCGGTCATCGGGCGTACCGTCCCGGCTAACGGAGAAACGCTGATTAGCGTGCGCTAGCGGCCCAGCTTATTTTTCAGCTTGCCCAGCAGACCCGGCTTGGTCTGCTGGGTTTTGTTATCCATGCGCGGCCCGGTGACGTGCTCACCGCGTTCGAAGACGAAGATCATGCGCGCGCCGGTGCGCTCCGGCTCGCCGACGAGGCGGTGGCCGGCGGCGGTGGCATCGTCAGGCACGTTGCGGAAGGCCTGCGGGCAGTCAGTGGTGATCTGCAGCTTCTGGCCCGGGTCCATGTCCTGCAGGGCGCTCAACGTCTGGATGACCGGGTAGGGGCAGGATTCGCCACAGAGGTCCAGCTCGAAATCGGGTAGCTCGTTCACTAGTTGTCCTTTCCGTACTGGGCGTCGAGGCGGCCACGGCGGTCGGTGCGCAGCGGGGCCTGCGCCAGCCACCACAGGCCGAGGGCGGCCACGGAGGCGATGAGTGCGAGCCACGGGCCCCAGGATTCGTAGAAGTTGAACTTGATGGCGTTGGCCACCAGGGCATCGTAAATGCCCCAGTGATCCCAACCATAGGCCAGGATGGTGGCGCCGATGATGTTGCCGGCGAAGGCAACCCAGGCCACCAGCTGGCCCTCCATCGCGCGGTACATCATACCGGTCTCGCAGGCGCCGGCGAAGATGATGCCGATGCCGAAGAGGAAGCCGCCGAGGACGGTGCCCCAGCCGGCCGGCTTGGTCAGCGGGGTGGCATCCGTGAGCAGCAGGACCGCGAAGGTCACGACGACCGCGGCAGCCAGGCCGATAATCAGCGAGTCCGCCAGCTTGGTCTTCTTGGTCACCCACAGGTCGCGGAACGCGGCGGTGAAGCAAATCTGGCCGCGCTGGATGAGCACGCCGAAGGCCAGGCCGAAGAGAACGGCCACGCCCAGCAGCGGCTGGCCGGAGGCGAAGTAGAAGGCGGCGATGACAAGCGTCACGATGGTCACGGCGATGCCCAGCCAGCGCTTGCGCTGCAGCTGCCGGCGCACGTCCGCCAGGCCCACCTTCGGGGTGTTGACCGGCTTGGGCTTGGAGGGCCCGCGCCACCACGGCATCTTGATGATCTTGACGCCCACGGCCGTGCCGACCGCGGTCATGATGGTAAAAAGCCAGGCGTGCAAGGAGAACTGCGGGATGCCGGTGAACATGGCGGCCAGGTTGCAGCCGAACGCCAGCCGGGCGCCGAAGCCGGCGATGATGCCGCCGCACAGGGCTTGGACCCAGCGGCGTTTCAGCGGCGGGATACGCCAGCGGAAATCGCCGGCGATGAGGGCGGCCACCAGGGAGCCGATGAGCATGGCGACGACGATCCAGCCGTCGGTGCGTTGGAGGGGGTTGCCCTCCATGGTGGTGACCTCCTGGTAGTACTTCCAGGACTGGATGTCCGCGCCCAGGGCTTCGACCAAGTGGCCGCCCAGGCGGGTGAATTCGCCGGTCACTGCCCAGACAGTGCCGGTCAAAAGGAAATAGAGACCACTGAGCACGCCCAAGATGGCGAACACGGGCCCAGGGGCAAGGCCTACGCGGCTGCGGTAGAAGGCGTCGTACGAGCGCTTGTCATAGGACGACTTCGTGCGGGGAATAGTCACGACTATGCAATCTTTCATTCGGTTATAGATCGTGCCGAAGGCTGGGTCCCGCCTTGGGCACACGAGCCAATATTATGCAGCCCTTTCCCCAGGCTGACAAACCGAAAACTAAGACTGCACCGCCCCCGCTTAGTCCGGGGTGACGACCGAGGTATCCAGGCCCTGCTCGGCGCGGCGTGCGGCGGCGCGGCGCTTCTGCGGGCCGATAGTGGTCATCGGGTCTTTGACCGCCTCCAGGCCCGCGTTGAGCACGCCGAAACGCGTGCACGCCGAGCCAGCCAGCAGACTCAGGCCGGAAGCGACCGCGCCCCACCGCGACTTGGTCAGCGCGGAGATCGCGGTGCCCACGCCCCCGGCAGCGATGAAGTACTCCGAGGCCTTCATCAGCTTGCCGGGCGTGCCCTTGTGCAGGGTCTCCCGCGGTTCCGGCTCCATGTTTTCTTCCATGACGCGGGTGGCAACCAAATCGCTGGCCGCGGCCATCATGCCGAGCGCCCGGGCCGGCCCGGCGAATTGCTGCGGGGTGGTCACCATCGCCAAGCCGGAAGCTGCCGCCGAGGCGGAGGAAACGAAGACGAAGGCCAGGTGACGCTTCGTGTCGTTCCAGGTGGGGTTCGAAGTATTACCCAGCAGCACGGCGGTGTAGCCCGCCAGCGGGCCGCCCAGCACCCCGGCGACGACACCGGCCGAGCCGGCGGCGCCGTGCACGGCCTTACGCGCGAACTTCGGCAGGGGGACGCGGCGTCCGGTGGCATCGTCAAGCTCGGACAGGGCCGGCAGCGACGCCGCCGTGGCGAAGGTAGCCAGGATCCAGGAGCCGATGCTCATGGGCGAGGTCACCTTGAATACACGGAACATGTTCAGCAGCCGCTCCGGGCGGCCCAGGTCGAGCACCAGGCAGACCGAGCCAGCCGCGGCCGCGCCGAAGGCGGAGATAGACGTCGAACGGCGCAGGGCGCGGTTGCCGGTGGCCTGCGCTCCCAGGGACAGCAGCGCCGAACCGCCGGAGACTCCGCCCAGGAACAGGTAGACGCCAATCGGCCACTCCCACGGTGGGGCCTTGACCACGGGCTTGCCGTAGTAGGAGGAGAACTCGAAGTCCTCCGCCATCCGCTGCTCCTTGGAGCCGTCCTGCGCGCCGGCGCCTACCTTGCCGCGCTTCTTGCGCTTCGGCTTGGTGCCGTCGAATTTCTTGTAGCGGTTGGCCCGCTCCGGCTGCGGGGGCCGGTACTCGTCGTATGCGCTCACTTCTTGCCTCCCAACACGAAGGATCCGGCGACCGCGAGCGCCATCGCACCGATGGCCTTCGCCGCCGTCTTGTACATCTGCGGCAGGTCCGCGGTGGGCACGCGCGGATCCGGCGGCAGGCCGTAGACCTCCGGCGAATCCAGCAGCAAGAACAGCGAACCGGTACCGCCGACGCCATCCTCCGAGTTAGCGCCGTAGAGGCGCGCCTCATGCAGGCCCTGCTCGTGCAGCTCACGCACGCGCTCCTGGGCGGCGGCAAGCATGTCGTCGTAGGTGCCGAACTGGATGGAATTGGTCGGGCAGGTCTTCGCGCACGCCGGCTCCTGCCCCATCTTCAGGCGGTCGTAGCACATGGTGCACTTCTGGGCCACGCCCAAGTTCTTCACCGGCATGGGCTGGCCCGCGGTGTGGTCGTCGCCCTGCGGCTTGAGCTGCTTGAGCTTGGCCAACACGTTGACCCCGGCGTGAGTGTGATCCTCATAGTCCACGGTCGCGGTCTTGTCCGTCTTCAGCGTCACGCCGCCGTCGTCGCGGCGTTCAATCACGCCGAACGGGCAGCCGGCCACGCAGGTGCCGCAGCCGTTGCAGACATCGTCCTGGACAACCACGGTGCCGAACTCGGTGCGGAAGAGCGCGCCCGTCGGGCACACGTCCAGGCAGCCGGCGTGGGTGCAGTGCTTGCACACGTCCGAGGACATCAGCCAGCGGAAATCTGGGGTATCCGGCGGGGTGGTGTCAATCTCCTTGTCCGCGCCGCCGATGGTGGGCATGCCCAGCGAAATGAGCTTGCGGCCCTCCTCGCGGGCTTCCTGAATGCGGTCGTCGCCCTGCTCTACGAACGCCACGTGGCGCCAGGTGTTCGCCCCCAGCGCGCCGGTGTTGTCGTAGGAGTTACCGGTGAGCTCGTAGCCCTCGACCGGGTTACGGTTCCACTCCTTGCAGGCGACCTCGCAGGCCTTGCAGCCGATGCACACGGAGGTGTCGGTGAAAAACGCCATGCGCGTATACGAGTCGTACCCGTGGGAGTGCTCGGTCAGCGCGTTGGAATTAGTGCCCAAAACGTTAGTCACCTAGAACTCCTTTCCTTCGTCATCCGCCGCGTTGCCAGCGGTCCGGTCCGTGCCGTTACCGCCGTCCTCGTCGGCATTTTTGGACTCGATGGTGAACTCATCGAGCACGTCGACCAACTGGTTGCCCGAATCCAGGTCCAGGTTGGCGCGGCGCTGATACTCGTGGAGTAGCTCCAGCTTGGCCTGGCCGCGCGGGCGGCGGCCCGGTCGGATATCGCAGGCGCCGATCTTCGAGTTCTGGATGAATACGTTCGGCTCCAACGTCAGCCCCAGCAGATCGTTCGGGCCGTCGCCGGCCACGACCGCGTTGTCGGAATCACCGTAGTGGAACGGCAGACCCAACTGGTGGAACTCCTGGCCATTGATGACCATCGGCTCCATACGATCGGTGACCAGCACCTGCGCCTCGATCACGCCACGCGGCGAGACAATAGTGGCCCAGCCGCCGTTTTCCAGGCCGCGCTTTTCCGCCAGGGCCTTGGAGACCTCGCAGAACAAGCCCGGCTGAAGCTCCGCCAGGTACGGCAGGCGGCGCGACATTGCACCCGAGGTGTACATCTCCGTCAGTCGGTACGTGGAGAAGACGAACGGGAAGACCTCGGATCCCGGCGTGCCGGCCTCCGGCTTCGACAGGTTGTCCGGGCGCTTGATGGTCAGGCGCGTCGGCGACTGCTGCTGCTTGTACAGGATGTTGCGCACCGGAGACTCATGCGGCTCGTAGTGCGTCGGCAGCGGGCCGTCCGACAGTCCCGACGGGGCGAACAGCCAGCCGCGGCCGTCGGTCTGCATGATGAAGGCATCCGTGCCATCCAAGGCGGCCGGGCCCACCGCATCGATGGGCGCCTTGTGGTCCGGCGGCAGCGTAGCCGGGAAGTCCGGCACGTCGTCGCCGACCCACTTGCCGGCCTCAGCGTCCCACCAGATGTACTTCTTGCGCTCCGACCACGGGGTACCGTCCGGCGCCGCCGATGCCCGGTTGTACAGGATACGGCGGTTCGCCGGCCACGCCCAGCCCCATTCCAGAGCGACCTCGTTCTGCTCCGAACCCGGGACCTTCTTGGCCGAGTGGTTGATGCCGTCCTTGTAGACGCCGGTGTAGATCCAGCAACCACCCGAGGTGGTGCCGTCCGCCTTCATCTCGGTGAACGCAGGCAGCAGTTGGCCCTTCTTCGGCCCCTCCAAGTAATAGCCGTTAATCTCCTTGAGGATGTCCTCCGAGTGTGGCTCGCCTTCCTCGTTTTCCTCGTAGTTCCACGCCAGCGCCTGGATGGCGCGGTCGCGCGGGTCGGTGGAGTCAGCCAAGCGCTCCTTGATCTTCTTACCCAACTGGTAGAAGAACCACAGCTCGCTGGTGGCCTCCCCCGGCGCATCGACAGCCTTGAAACGCCACTGCAGCATGCGCTGCGTCTGCGTGAAGGTACCTGCCTTTTCCACGTGGGTGGCCGCCGGCATGAGGAAGACCTCCGTACCGATCTCTTCCGTCTTGAGCTCGCCGGTCTTAATCTCCGGGGAGTCGTGCCAGAAGGAGGCGGTCTCAATCTCCTGGAAGTCGCGGACCACCAGCCACTTCAGCGCGGCCAGGCCACGGCGCTGCATACCGCCGTTGGACTGTGCGACCGCCGGGTTCTGGCCGAAGACCAGGTAGCCCTCGACCTGCCCGTCCAGCATGCCCATGAGCGTCTCGTAGGTCGAGTGCGCCCCGGAGATGCGCGGCATCATGTCGAAGCCCCAGTTGTTGTCCTTCGTGGCGGCGTCGCCGAAATAAGACTTCATCAGGGACACGGCGTAGTTTTCACCAATCTGCCAGAAGCCCTTCGAGCCCCGCTTGGCGAAGTTGGCCACGTAGCTGTCCCAGCCGTCGTCTTGGACGTGCGGCATGGGCAGGTAGCCCGGCAGGTTGTTAAACAGCGTCGGGATATCCGTCGAGCCCTGGATGGAGGCGTGCCCACGCAGCGCCATGATGCCCGAGCCCGGGCGGCCGACGTTGCCCATCAGCAGCTGCAGGATAGCCGCCGTGCGGATGAACTGCGCGCCGAGGGTGTGCTGGGTAAAGCCCAAAGCGTAGGCGAAGCAGGTCGTGCGATCCGGCTTGGAGTTATCCGCGATCGACTGCGCCAGGTAGTAGAAGTCCTCCTGCGAGATACCGCAGGTCTCCTCCACGATCTCCGGCGTGTAGCGGGAGTAGTGACGCTTGAGAATCTGGAACACCGAGTTCGGGTGCTGCAGGGTCTCGTCGCGCTCCACGTTCCACGCCTGCCCCTCATCCTTCTTGACGTACTGCCACGAGTCATTGACGTACTTGCCGGTCTCCGGGTCGAAGCCGGAGAACAGCCCGTCCAAGTCCTCAGTGTCCAGGTAGTCCTCACTGATGATGGTCGGCGCGTTGGTGTAGTTGACCACGTAGTCGTGGAAGTACAGATCGTTGTCGATCATGTACTTGATCAACGCCCCCAGCAGCACCACGTCCGTGCCGCCGCGGATACCGATGTGCCGGTTCGCGAAGGCAGAGGTACGCGTGTACCGCGGGTCCACGTGGATGATGCGGGCACCACGCTTCTTGGCCTCAACCACCCACTGGAAGCCCACCGGGTGGCACTCGGCCATGTTCGACCCCTCAATGACAATGCAGTCCGCATTCGCCATATCCTGCAGCGGCTGGGTTGCGCCGCCGCGGCCAAACGAAGTTCCCAAACTGGGAACGGTGGCGGAGTGTCATATGCGGGCCTGATTTTCGACCTGCACCGCGCCCGTGGCGGTAAACAGCTTCTTAATCAGGTAGTTTTCCTCGTTATCGAGCGTTGCACCGCCCAGGCCAGCCACACCCATGGTGCGGTTGAGTGGACGGCCGTAGTCGTCCGTGTCCTGCCAGCCGTTGCGGCGGGACTCCAGATAGCGGTCCGCAATCATTTCCATCGCGGTATCCGTGTCTAGGTCCTGCCACTCGGTGGCGTACGGCGCGCGGTACTTGATGGTGGTCAGGCGGGATTCGGAGTTGATCAGCTGCTCCGAGGCCGAGCCCTTTGGGCACAGGCGCCCGCGCGAGACCGGCGAATCCGGATCGCCCTCGATCTGGATAACCTTGTTGTCTTTGACGTAGACGCGCTGGGAACAACCCACCGCGCAGTAGGGGCACACGGACTGGACAACCTTGTCCGCCTCCGCGGTCCGGCCGTGCAGGTGCTGGCTCTTCGCGGACTGGGTATTCACGTCCCGTCCGAAGGCGTCACCCGAGCGGAACTGGCGCACCACTGGCCAGTTGAGAGGGCTAAATTTAGACATGCCCTAAACTTACGGCGCACACCCTCCAATTTCCAGAAAGGCTATCCTAATTAAGCCCGGTTTAAGCCACGGCCACGGCTTTTCGTTGCCGCGTCAATTTCCCGCGACCTAGACCGGATCGTAGACGCGGACCCGCAGCCCGTAGCCGCCGCCGTCCAACGCCACCATCTGCGGGATGAAATCCTCCGGCCGCGGGTGGTCGGGTAACTCTTTTAGGTAGCGCTTGTGCTCGCTCAATGATGCCACCCCACCAGCCACCGCGTCCTCACTCAGCGTCTGGACGTGGGTGCTGTCCGGGTCGTTAGCCACCAGCAGCCGCTGCGCCTTGTGGGCCGGCAGGCCCAAGTCTTGGAAGATCCAGGGGTTGTCAGCGTCCCGGATGGCGTCAATCATGGACACGCCCACCGCGCGGTGATCGACGTGGTTCAACCCCCACCGCGCCTGCAGGCCGTACATCATGATGGCGACGGTGTCCGGCTTAAACTTCCGGATCTTGGTGGCAATGGCCCGGCGCACCTGCGGCGAGGCCTCCACCAACCCGTCCGGGAAGTCCAGGATTTCCAAGTCCTCGACCCCGACGGCCGCGCAGGCGCGCCGCTGCTCCTCGGCGCGCAGCGGACCACATTCTTCCGGCGGCAGGCTCCTAATCCCGGCCTCGCCTGCAGTGACCAGCAGGTAGGCCACCTCCTTGCCGGCGTCAATCCATTGCTTTGCCGCGCAGGAAATCCCGTACTCGGCATCATCCGGGTGCGCCACCACCACGAGAATGCGTTCCAGCTGCGAATCGTCCAGTATCTCAAGGCCCATATTCCCATTCCGCCAGGAGCTTTCACCACCGGCCAGGGACCACAGGATTGTGCGATTGACCTGCCAGGGTCTAAGGTAGAACAGGCAATCAAAAGAACTACCCTGTCTATTTTTCCTAACCTAGTCGGTTCATTTTAAAGAAGGTTTCTCATGTCCTCTTCCACACCGTCGTCCGCAGCCACGCCTGCCGACGACAAGAACACCCGCGGCTCCTCCGGCCTACCCAAGTGGGCCACCGGCTTCGGTGCCCAAGTTATCGCCGGCCTGATTGTCGGCCTTATCCTCGGCTTTATCGCCGCCGGCATGGGCGGCACCTCCGAGAATCCCAACTGGCTGACCTCCCTGCTCACTGGCGTCGGCTCCGCCTACGTCCAGCTCCTCAAGGTCATGGTGCCGCCGCTCATCTTCGCCGCGGTCATCACCTCGGTCGCCAACCTGCGCAAGGTCGCCAACGCTGCGTCCCTGGCGATTTCCACCCTCATCTGGTTCGCCATCACCGCCCTGATTTCCGTAGTCATCGGCATCCTCGTCGCCGTCGTCATGAAGCCGGGCGTGGGCACCACCGTGGACGCGACCACCGCCGCGGAACCGAGCAACGTCGGCTCCTGGCTGGGCTTTATCCAATCCATCGTCCCGGAAAACTTCATCGGCCTGGGCGCTTCCTTCAGCGACAACGAGGTCTCGCTGAGCTTCGGCGCCCTGCAGATCCTCGTCGTCTCCCTGGCGCTCGGTATCGCCGCCGTCAAGGCCGGCAAGGCCGCCGACCCGTTCCTGAACTTCACCGAGTCCTTCCTCAAGGTCATCCAGGTCGTACTGTGGTGGATCATCCGCCTGGCGCCTATCGGTACCGCCGCGCTCATCGGTAAGGCGGTCTCCTCCTACGGCTGGGACGCCCTCGCCTCCTTGGGCAAGTTCGTCCTCGCCATGTACGTCGGCCTGGCCCTGGTCATCCTGGTCGTCTACCCCGCCGTTCTGGCCTACAACCGCATCCCGGTCATGGGCTTCTACAAGCGCGTTTGGCCCGTGTTCTCCCTGGGCTTTGTCACCCGTTCCTCCATGGGCGTTATGCCGGTAACCCAGCGCTTCACCGAAAAGGCCATGGGAGTGCCGCGCGAATACGCTTCCTTCGCCATCCCGCTGGGCGCGACCACCAAGATGGACGGCTGCGCCTCCATCTACCCGGCCATCGCCGCCATCTTCGTCGCCCAGTTCTACGACATCCCGCTGAGCCCGACCCAGTACCTGCTCATCATCTTCGTATCGGTCATCGGCTCCGCAGCCACCGCGGGCACCACCGGCGCGACCGTCATGCTGACTCTGACGCTATCCACCCTGGGCCTGCCGCTGGCCGGCGTCGGCCTCCTGCTGGCCATCGAACCCATCATCGACATGGGCCGCACCGCCGTCAACGTCACCGGCCAGTCCGTGTGCGCCACCATCGTCGCCAAGCGCGCCGGCATCCAGGACAAGCAAGTCTGGGACGCCGCCGAGCACGGCGTCGGCGACATCATCGAGCCGTCCAAGCAACCCGCCGCCTAAACCGGCACCAAATGAACTAGCCCCTTCGGGGGCTTTTTTCATGCCCTTTTCACCTTCATGAACCCTTCGCGGCCACCAGCAAGGACCGGCTACACCAGAATCCGCTCCCCGTGAGCGCGAAGGGCACACCCTCCCGGCCGCCGGGTATCAATCTCCCCCTTCATGAACCCTTCGCGGTCACCGGCAAGGCCCAGCCATGCAAAAATCTGCTCCCCGTGAGCGCGAAGGGCGCACCCCTAAATGTCTTCGGTGTGCAAGTTGCTCCCCTTGGCGGCATCGGTGCGACCGTGCACGAGGTAATAAACGCACCCCGCCACCACGATGAGGCCGGCGAGCAACCAGTACATGGCCGAGTAGCCGGTCGAAGTAATGAGCATGCCCAGGAAAATCGGGCCCAGCCCCACGCCTAGGTCAAGGAAGAGGAACATAGTTGAGATGCCGGCGCCCATTTCCTCGCGCTTAACGAGGCGCACGGAAATAGCTTGCACGGCCGGCATGATGGAGCCGTAGCCCAAGCCCACGAGCGCACCAGCGATAACCACGTGCCAGTCGGCGGTCGCGGTGGCCAGCAGAACGAGGCCGGCGATAAAGCCGGCCAGCGTGATGTAGATGACGCTGTTGTCACCGCGGCGGTCCTGGAGGCGCCCCAGGAAGAAACGCATGGCGAAGGTCATCGCGGCGTAGGCGATGAAGAACAGCCCTGCGCCGGCGGTCAGGCCGGTCGCGTGCGCATAAGAGTTAAGGAAGGTAACCACGCCGGCATAACCGATGCCAACCAGGAACATGAACAAGCCGATGGGCGCGACCCGCGGGTGGACCACCGAGGCCAAGGTGAACTTCGGCCGGTAGTCGCGGTTGTTCTCCGGAACCTTAAGGAACCAGGCGACAACCAGATCGATGACGGTCAACGCGGAGACGACCACGAACATCGTGGTATACCCCGGCCCGTTGGCCAGGAAGAGGCCAACGGCCGGGCCGACTGCCGTTGCCAGGGTGGTACCGAGTGCGAAGTAGCCGGTACCTTCGGCGCGCTTGCGGTTCGGGATGACTGCCTGGGCCACGGCCATAATCGCCGTGGAGGCCACCGCGTAGCCCACACCGTGGATGAAGCGAACGGGAATCAGTACCGCCAGCGAGTGCGCTGGGAAGTACAAAGCACAGCTGACCACAACCAACACCAGCGACACCATGAGCGAGGAGCGGCGCCCCACAGTGTCGACCACGTAGCCGGAGAAAAGCCGGGCTACGGTGGCGCCCACGACGAAGGAGCTAGCGGCGAAGCCGCCGGCGGTATCGGAGGCACCAAACTGGGTGACGGCGTAGACCGCCATCGTGGTGATCAGGATGTAGAAGACCAGAAACTGCGCGAAATTGACGATCCACGCGAGGATGAAAGTCGGGTTAAGAAGCTTGTCGTTGTCGGCGTGCGTTACGGACGTATGGGTCACCTTCTTGAGTTTTCGGAAGCTGCGCACGGCAGCGGGAACTACTGGAACCGAAATACCTTACCAGTATCCTTGGACCGCCGGCGCACCGCCCCACCGGCCACAATGGCGAACATGGGCCTACAGCCGGCACGAAACCGGCAGGTAAAAGGCCGCAGCCAGTACCAAACGGGCGGACAAAATACCGCAGGCAGCACAAAACCCCGGCAGGCGCAGGGCCTGCCGGGGCGTGCTAGTCAGACGAGGAAGTGTTTACTTCTTGTCCTGGGTACCGATGCCGTCGGTGTCGATCTGCTCCTTGCGCAGCTCCTCGGTGTGGCGCTGGGTCTCGGTGACCTGCTCCTTGTTGAGGTTGATCTTCTCGACCGGGACGGTCTCCTTGTTCACGTCAACGCGCTCTTCGTGCAGGGTAACGGAAGCCTCGTCGGTGTCGCCGTCCTTGATCTCACCGGTAAAGTTAGCGGCTTCTTCCTCGGAGATCGGGGTGCGCTCGACGCGGACCTCTTCGTGGGTGACCGGAACCTCGACGGTCTCGGTGTCGGTGACCACGTACTTGCGCAGGCGAGCCTCGCCGGTGGCAACATTTTCCTTGTTAACGTTGAGCTGCTCCTCGGAACGGATCATGGAGCCGTCGTTGGTGGCAGCGGTGCGGTCGTTAGCGGCGGCCTGACGGTCAGCGGTTGCAGCCTCGCGGTCAGCAACGTTCTTGTCAGCTGCGTGCTCGCCAGCAACCTTCTTCTCGTCAGCAGCGGTGCGCTCGCCGGCAACACCAGCGCCTGCAACACCCGCGCCAGCGCCAGCGCCGGCAACGCCAGCGGTGCCGGCGTCGGTGCGACCCTGCTCGCGGTTAACGTCGCGGTTGGCGTCGCGGTACTCGGTGCGGTCCTCGGCCTGCTCCAGGCCGTAGTGGCGGAAGATGTCGTTCTGCTGTTCCGGGGTCAGTGCGGAGTCGGAATCGAAGTCCGGGGCATCCTTGATGCGATCCTTGGAGAATGCCAGACGCAGCTCGTCGCCGTTGAAGTCGTGGCCGCGCAGCGGGACCAGGCTGCTGTTCATGCCGAACAGACCGTGCTTGACATCCACGAAGGTGGGCTTACCGGTATTGTCGTCCACGAAGATCTCATTTACGTCGCCGAGCTTCTCGCCGTCCTTGTCGTAGGCGGTAGCGTTGAGCAGGTCCTTGATGTCCTTAGACATTAGTCACACTTTCCTCTCGGTTAGTTATTGGTAATTTCGTCTGTCGGAAACACACGGCCTACACCCGTGATTTGCTTTCCTCTCACCGGTGTAGTTAACTTATTCGCTTTTCCGTGCTGTCCACCAAGGTACGCGCCCAGCTCAATATCGCCATGAAAAAGTCTGTATTTTCCATGAATGGCCGCAAAATGGGGCCGTAATCGCAGGCCAGACCTTTGATAACAAATCGGCTACATTTGATTCACACCGGATGTTTACAGTGTCTCGCGTCGCATAAGTGTCGTTTATAGGGCTCCGGACACACTACCCCCGCGGCCCGGCCACCAAATATTTCCACCACCGAACCAACACCGAACCAACACCGAAACAACTCACGCCACTTAGCACGCACCGACTAAACTAAAAGGAACTGAAACCGCCGGCCCCGAGCTAGAAAGCTAGAAAGTCAGTCCCTCCATGTTCAACCACTCCGGCGCCGCCGCCCATGCCGTGACCGGCATTATCAACTACATCCGCTCCCGGCGGCTGACCACCGGCGATATGCTGCCCTCCGAGGCCGCGCTGTGCGAGGAACTGGGCTGTTCCCGCTCCAGCGTGCGCGAGGCGGTGCGCACCCTGTCAAGTCTGGACATCGTCGAGGTGCGCCACGGCCACGGCACCTACGTGGCCGATATGTCCCTGTCCCCCATGGTCACGAGCATGGTCTTCCGCATCGTTTTGGACACGGACCACTTCCTCGAGCGCCTCCTGGACGTGGTCAACACCCGCCAGGCCCTCGACCTATGGATGACCGATGACCTGGTCAGCCACTACCGCGGCGAGGACATGTCCCAGCTACAGACCATCGTCGAGCGCATGCGCGCCCGGCGCGCCAAGGGGGAATTGTTCACCCGCGAGGACCGCGCCTTCCACGCCCAGCTGGTTTCGGTATCATCCAACCCACTCATCAAAGAGCTTTCCGATGCCTTCTGGCAGGTCCACATGGCCGTCCTTCCGCACGTGCGCATCGCCCTTTCGGAAAACCTCGATCTGACCGTCGAGGCCCACCAGGACATCATCAACGCCCTCTACGCCGGCGATGCCGAAGCCTACCGCCGCGTCGTCGTCGAGCACTACTCCCCGCTCAAACGCGCCATCGACCGCCACACCATGGGAAATCGCTCTAGCGCGCGCCCGACCTAGAGAACTAGACACGCAAAACCCGGCCGCGGAAGCGAAGCTCCAGCAACCGGGCATCGTCAAGCAGGGTCTAGTGCTGCCCCTCTGCGATCTCCTCAACCAGCTTATCGTTGAAGGCCGGCAGATCGTCCGGCGTGCGGGAGCTAACCAGGCCTTGGTCGCAGACGACCTCGTCGTCGACCCAGGTAGCGCCCGCGTTGCGCAGGTCCGTCTGTAGGGACGGGAAGGAGGTCAGGGTGCGGCCCTTGAGCACGTCCGCATCCGTGAGGATCCAGGCGCCGTGGCAGATGACGCCGAGAGGCAGGTACGCGTCAACGTGCTTTCCTACCAGCTCAACCGCGTCCTTGTCCATGCGTAGCGCATCCGCGTTGCCGGTGCCCCCGGGCAGGATGATGCCGTCGAAAGACTCACCCTTGGCCAGGGCCGTGGTGGTATCGACGTCGACCTTGGTACCATTCTTGCCCTCGATGACGCCGCCCTTCGGGGCGATAATCTTCACGGTCGCGCCCGCGTTCTTCACTGCCTCGACCGGGGAGGTCAGCTCCGAATCCTCGAAG
Organism: Corynebacterium sp. HMSC04H06; assembly: GCF_001815935.1. Taxonomy (GTDB): domain Bacteria; phylum Actinomycetota; class Actinomycetes; order Mycobacteriales; family Mycobacteriaceae; genus Corynebacterium. Next base: position 29,970 of record NZ_KV823403.1, on the reverse strand, counting down.
CCGTCGGTAGCGATAACCGCAACGGTCTTGTTGGACAGATCGGCCACAACAATCACTCCTTGAAATTCGAAAGTAACGTACGGCCCCCGATCGTAGGCGCCCTTTTTCGTTCTTACAGAAGCCCTCCGTACGCGGTGAATTCAAGACAAAACGAACCGGAGTCGGCAACCGCCCTACCAGCCTAAGTCCCACCAAGCCAAAGGCGTGCGAAAAGTACCGATTAAATTAGAAAACTGTTTCTATTCCTATTTTTATTCACCTGCAGTAGTCTTCCTTTTGAGGCAATCCCGCCTCATTTCCTCTCTCAAAGGAGACTGTTATGACCCCCCAAAAAAGCGCACTCGGCAGTTTGCAGCGCTGCTGATTGCCTCTGTTCTAAGCGTGTCCGTATCTAACTCAGCCGTTGCTTCCGCAGAAGAATTTCAAGATCAAGGCACCAAGGGAGGCTTCGCTTCCGGAGTGATGGCCGAGCTACTCGGCGAAGCAGCACCCGCCATCACAACCTACTGGGCATCAGCCGGTCGGAAGGTTCGCTACCCCGCAGGTGGCGGTACCTGGGAGTACGGTTTCTGGAACGCTAAGGCCCGTTCCTATTTCACCGTGAATCGCTGTCATACTTCGACTGTGACAGTCAACGGCAGAACGCAACGAAGCATCAACACCCGCGGCGGCCAGAAGTCGATCGCCGAGCTTTGGGCGACGAATTTGCCGGGCACTAAGGACAGCTACTACTACAACTTCTGCTAGAACTCATGCGCATTCGACCCCTAGTACTTGGACTTTTGAGCCTACTTCTTGTTGCAGTCATCGCGACCACTGGGTGGCTGCTGACTGCCCTGGTTGACTCCACCAAGCCCTTGTCCTTAGGGGTCGAATCAACCTTTAGCCTTGATTACGTCGAACCTAAGACTCCTCTCGCGAAGGAACTTGAGTCCGACTACGCACCGACGGTAATCCGTAACTCATTGGTTTCATTGGCTGAGGAGAATGACTACTTCATTTACCGGCTGACTGGCGCCGATGACGCAAGTGGGACTTCCCACGAAGTTTTCATCCCGCTGGAACAGGATTATCCATCTCCAGAACGCATTCCCCGACTCAACCGGCCTGATGCCTTGAGGCAAGCGACCAGTGAACTTAGGTCGCTGGATTACCACGGTGACTACGTCTTGGTTCCAAAAGAGACGGGCGGCGATGTTAGCCAATTCTATGAGTCTGCTAAGTACGCGGGGCTCAGGTTGAGCGAAAAGACGCAGTTTTTCCACCTCATCCAATCGATCGTGTTCCGCCTACCCGCGTTGGTGGCGATCCTGCTTCTATTTGTCGTTTCCCTTTTTGCCCTGGTATTTGTTCTTCGGCTTTCCGGTCTTAGATTGGCAGCGCTGCGCACAATAAATGGAGGGCACCGCAGTCAAAAAGGCAATTGGCGGCAATGGGCCTTTGTCATCCTCCCGCACCTAGTTCTCATTGGCCTTGCGAGTACATTCCTCGCCCGCCAAGGGAGCTATTCTTTTGCCTTCCTGTTCCTCAGGTTCTACGCCGCCGGGATAGGCTTGGCCTTGGCCACCACCGGTTTGGCCGTAGCCGTCACCGCCCCATTGTTGCGCCGCGCAGTAGCGCTGCTGGCGCAGCGTGCCCCCGCAGAGAAGGCGGCGGGAAAAGCGCTGAAAGTAATTTCGGTCTTTACCTGCGTGACCTTTGTAGCAGCGGGTCTTAGCTCAGCGGCTGCGCTCCGCTCCTACCAGCAGGAATCCGAGGCCCAGCAGACCTGGAAATCTCTCGCGGAGTTTGGAGCCTTGCATTTTCAAACCAACTTCGACGGCCCTGCTGGCCGCGCGGACGAAGGCGAGCTCTTGCCGCCCAGTGTGCAGCAGAACTTCCGCGACTTCGCCCTCAGCTGGGAACGGGAGCACGGGGCTGTCCTCAGCCATACTTTGCCGAAAGAAGCTACCGGTGTGCCGGACTCCTGCCCCGTGGCACTTGCCAACCGCCAATGGCACGATCTGCAGGATTATCAGTTCCGTCCCGGAGACGACAACCACTCGGCCGACTATTCCGCAGCCCAAGAGCATTTCGCAGCTTCCGTGGATCTGTGGGCTCAGGAATCCGGCGACCTGCTCCTTAAGTCTGCACAAATTGGACCGGTCAGTGCCGATCATGCGGTCGGATTCATTAGTGGAACAATGTCGGGGGAACTGGTTCCCGGCGATTGTTTTTACGTGCTTGAAACGGACGATCTATCCGGCTTCGACACAGACTTCCTAAGCTCCACAGCTTCGAGTAAAAATTTGCTCTTCGCGGATTTCTCGGAACTGGGTCCAGAACTTACCGCTGCCGGCCTCGAAGGCTACGTGTACCCGGTACACGCGGCCGATCGCGGTCTGGCCGAACTAGTAGCCAGCACGGCACTGTTCTGGCTGAGTATCCTGAGCGCCCTCGGAGCTTTGCTCGCCACGCTTGCGGCCTTGATAGTCCAGGCGCGCATCCAGCTCCGAGTTCACCGTCGCCTCCTGGTACTCCTCCACAGCGCTGGGCAATCACCGGACAAAACGATGTGGCGACTATTCAAAAGCCAACTGGTCAGCCTGACAGTTGTCGTCATATTGTCCGTGCTGGCTCCGCTACTGCTTCCCAACCCGTTCCTCTACACCTTCACCGCGCTAAGCTGCCTTGTCTTAATCGTCTACCTCGGTTTTGTCCGTCTCAGTATTTCTCAGCACATGTACACCGTCCCTAGGAGTCACAATGCCATTGGCTAGCCCCAATCAGTCCCCCACTCTGCCGCCGGAGATTTCCACCTCTCATCTCTGTCTCGCCGCGGAGTCGACTTTTTCTGTGGGGCACAGCACGCGGATGGTAAAGAAGTCCCTCGTGGAAAATGCAACGTTTTCCCTATCCGGGCCGGGCTTTGTGGCCATGTCCGGGGCCAGCGGTTCCGGAAAGACTTTGCTGCTCAACACCTTGGCCGGCCTCCTGCCTCCGGCTGACGGCCTCATCCGGATAGACGGCGAGAATGCCTCCGCGTGGAAGATGAAGCGGAGGCGGAGGTTCTGGCGAGAACGCGCAGCGATAATCCACCAAGACCACGGAATCATTCCCGAACTAAGCTGCGAAGATAACCTCACCCTCGGGCTGTCCAGAAAACAATACTCCAAAGAAGAATTGCTTCACCCCCTTGGCGAAGTCGGTCTTGATGTCCCCCTCGATGGGCCGGCAGCTATTCTCAGCGGAGGCGAGCAGCAGCGGCTGGCCATCGCCCGAGCCCTGCTCCGCGGCGCGGCTTATGTCTTCGCGGACGAGCCGACCGCCTCCCTCGATCCCACAAACCGTGACCAAGTTATCGCGCTCCTGCGGCGAGCTGCGGACGGGGGCGCACTCGTTCTGGCCGCCACGCACGATGCCGCAGTTATTGCTGCCGCTGACAATACCCTGCGTATTAATGATTGCCAGGCCACAGTCTCCGGCTCCGCGCGGGATTAAATCGCGATACCCGCGGCCTTGGCCACCTGCCGGTACCCGGCCGCATGGTCCGCGACGCTGGCGTGGGCGTTAAGTCCGCTGGGGTTGTCGAGCACAAACAGGCGAGTGCCCTCCCACGGCGAGTCCTGCTCCCCGATGGCCGCCTTGGGCAGGCTAAAAGCCTTGCGGTAGGCGGTAATCCCCAGTACGGCCACGACCTTTGGGTGGTGTGTGCTAACGATGTCGTCCAGGCGCGCCGGGGCCTGTCGCAGCTCGTCGGTGGTTAGCTCGTCGGCGCGGGCGGTGGCGCGCGGAACGAGGTTGGACACGCCGATGCCTCGTTCTTGCAGCTCGGCAAAGTCGGCGTCCGCGTAGCCGCCCGCGGCATCGAACTGGTGGGTAGTCAACCCAGCTCGGAAAAGGGCCGGATAGAACCGGTTACCCGGGCGGGCGAAGTGCGCGCCGGTAGCGGCGGTCCACAGGCTCGGGTTGATGCCGACGAACAACAAACGCAACGGCTCCGGCAGCAGATCCGGCACGATGGCGCCGCGGTAGGCGGCCAGTTCTTCTTGGCTAAAACGCATAAGCCCCAGGCTAGTCCCGAAAGCCACTAGACTTTGGCACCATGCCTTCCCTGTTGGTCACCGCCTTCGGCCCATTCGGGCCGAGCTCCTACAATCCGACGAGCGCGGCATTGCCCGGCATCGAAAGCGCGCTTGCCGATGCCGCCGACGTCACCACCGCCGTACTGCCCGTGGAGTTCGCCGCGGCCCGGGAACAATTGGACAAGCTCATCGCCGGCCACAGCCCGGATTTCGTCGTGTGCTTAGGCCTGGCGGAATCCCGCCACCGGAGCGCTCACCAGGGAGGGACTCACGCAGGACGACATCACGGCCGGCATCGTCGCTGCCTTGCGGGCGCTAGTCACCGGCGCCGCGGACGAGGAGGACAGCACCCCTCCGCCCGCCGGTCACGTGGATTAGGGGCACTCGCCACATATAAAAATCCGGCCCAGGCACACACTGCACTGGGCCGGAAAAGCATTAAGGCTTAGACGTTGAACTTAAAGTCCACGACGTCGCCGTCCTGCATAATGTAGTCCTTGCCTTCCTGGCGGACCTTGCCGTGGTTGCGGGCCTCGGCCATGGAGCCTGCGGCATCGAGGTCTTCGAAGGAGACGATCTCGGCCTTGATGAAGCCCTTCTCGAAGTCGGAGTGGATAACGCCGGCGGCCTGCGGGGCGGTATCGCCCTGGTGAATGGTCCAGGCGCGGGACTCCTTCGGGCCGGCCGTCAGGTAGGTCTGCAGGCCAAGGGTGTTGAAACCGGCCTTAGCCAGGGTCTGCAGGCCCGGCTCGGTCTGGCCGACCGACTCGAGCAGCTCGAGGGCCTCGTCGTCGTCCAGCTCCAGCAGCTCGGTCTCAGTCTTGGCATCCAGGAAGACGCAGTCGGCCGGGGCGACCAGCTGGCGCAGCTTATCCTTCTTGGCCTCGTCGGTAAGCACCTCTTCGTGCGAGTTGAACACGTAGAGGAACGGCTTCGCCGTCATCAGGTGCAGCTCCTTGAGGAGGTCGAGGTCGACCTTGCCGTCCTTGGCGGCGGCGAACAAGGTGGTGTCGTCCTCCAGGATCTCCTGGGCCTTCTTGGTCTCCTCGACGGTCTCGGCTAGGTCCTTGTTCTTCTTTGCCTCCTTCTCTAGCCGTGGCAGGGCCTTTTCGATGGTCTGGAGGTCGGCCAGGATGAGTTCGGTGTTGATGACCGAGATATCGCTGGTCGGGTTGACCTGGCCGTCGACGTGGATGACGTTGTCGTCGGAGAAGGCGCGCACAACCTGGCAGATGGCGTCGGCCTCGCGGATATTGGACAGGAAGGCGTTACCCATGCCTTCGCCCTCAGAAGCACCCTTGACGATGCCGGCAATGTCTACGAAGGAAACCGTCGCTGGCAGAATGCGCTCCGAGGAGTAGATGTCCGCCAAGCGGTTCAGGCGCGCATCGGGAAGCTCCACCAAGCCCACGTTGGGCTCGATGGTGGCGAACGGGTAGTTCGCCGCCAAGATGTCGCTGCGGGTCAGGGCGTTAAACAGCGTGGACTTGCCAACGTTGGGCAATCCGACAATTCCTAATGTAAGACTCACGTGCCCAATCCTAACGCACCGAGGGCCGGTAGCGGACAGCCGGTTGCAGGTATTTCCCATTCTTACGCCCTTTTAAGGCAAGATAGTGAACGTGAGTTCTCAAGAAGATGAAGCCGCTAACCCGGCCTTAACCTCCGCGGAGGACCAACAGAAGTTACTGAAGTCGGTCTCTCCCCACCCACCGGGCGACCAGGTCGACCGCTTGGTCGTGCTCGGGCACTACATCCGCAGCACCGCCCTGTGGTCGGTGCGCATCTTCGTCATTGGGCTGCTCATGTACGCCCTCGGCTGGCTCATCGGCAGTTTCTGGCAGGGGATCCTGCCGGTCATCTTGGCTCTGATCGTCTGTACGGTGTTGGCACCGTTTGCCGGCTGGCTGCGACGCCACCGCTTCCCCGCCTCCCTCGCCGCGGCGATTACCATGCTGACCTTCGTGGCGCTGGTCGGTGGCCTCATCGCGTTCATCGCACCGGATTTCGCGCGCCAGTCGCAGTCGCTGTACCTGCAGACCGTCGAGGGCATCCAGCGCCTGCAACTGTGGGCGCAGGGGCCGCCGCTGAACCTGGACAGCGACGACATGGGCCAGTACATCGACGATATTGCTTCCTGGCTCCAGGCCCAGGCCGGCGATATCGCCGGGTCCGTGTTCACCGGCATCGGCACGGCGACCTCCCTACTGATTACCCTGGTGATCGTCACCGTGCTGACGTTCTTCTTCCTCAAGGACGGGCACAAGTTCCTTCCCTGGCTGCGCGAGAGCGTCGGCCGCCGCGCCGGCTGGCACCTGACCGAGCTGTTCACACGCGGCTGGAACACGCTGGGCGGGTTCATCCGGGCCCAGGCGCTGGTCTCCGGCATCGATGCCATCTTCATCGGCGGCGGCCTCGCCATTATCGGCGTGCCGCTGGCGATGGCCCTGGCGATCATCACCTTCATCGCCGGGTTCATCCCGTTCATCGGCGCCATCGTGGCGGGAGCGCTGTCCGTGACCATCGCCCTGGTCTCCCTGGGCTTTACCGAGGCCCTCATGGTGCTCGGCTTAGTCCTGCTGGTCCAGCAGCTGGAAGGCAACGTGCTCTCGCCGTGGCTGCAGGCCCGCGCGATGAGCCTGCACCCGGTTATCGTCCTGGTCTCCGTCACGCTGGGTTCGGCGCTCTTCGATCTGGTCGGCGCCTTCCTCGCCGTGCCCGCCGCGGCGATGATCGCGGTGGCCTACCGCTACGTCCAAGACATCCTCATGCTGCAGTCCGGTGAAAAAACCACCGACGACGTCGAGTTCTCCACCATGGCCGGCTACCTCGTTGGCCGCGTCAAGCAGGAGCAGGGCCTGCGCCAGCGCCAGGATTGGCGCGAGAAAGCCCCCGAGCCCGACAGCGCGGACGTGAGCGAACTGGTCGATCTGAGCTCTCCGCCGCCGGAGTACGAGCGCCCGGCGGCCCGCACCGGAATCCGCAGACTGAAGGATAAAATCGCGCGGATGTTCGAAACGCGGGAGGAATCTTAAGACTTCCGTCCGGCGGGTGTGCGAAGTTAGAAGGCATGAGTACTTCCACGCTCGCCACGGTTGCCTTTCTTCTCATCAGTGTGGCGCTCGGAGCCGTCCTCGGCTGGCTCGGGCACGCCCACTGGCAGCGCCGGCAACCCACCGCCGCCACGGCCGGCCCCAGCGCCGCCGAACAACAGCAGGCCGCCCTGCAGGCCTCCCAGCAGCGGCGCGCCGACGTCGCCGAATCACTAGCTCCCCTAGAAAAGGCCATGGACCGGCTGGGCCTGCACCTGCGGGAGCTGGAAGCTGACCGCGCCAGCGAGTTTTCCTCCCTGCGCGGCCAGGTCCAGGCAATGATGCGCACCTCTCCCCGCCTGTCCGATAGGACCGACCAGCTGGTCACCGCCCTGCGCTCGCCCAATGTGCGCGGCCGGTGGGGCGAGATGCAGCTCGAGCGCGTAGTCGAACTGGGCGGCATGGTCAAGCACGTGGACTTTAACCCGCAGGTCTCCGCCCACTTCGGCAGCCACCAGGTCCGCCCAGACCTGCTCATCCACTTGAGCGGCGGGCGCCACATTGTCGTCGACGCGAAGGTGCCGTTTAGCTCCTACCTCGACGCGCTGGAGGCCCAGGACCCGGAGGAACACGCGGCCTTCCTGCGCCACCACGTCCACCAGATGCGCAACCACATCACCACGCTGTCGGGCAAGGACTACATCGAGGCTTTCCAACCCACCCCGGAATTCGTGGTCCTGTTCGTGCCCGCGGATCCCTTCTTGGACGCCGCTCTCAGCGTGGACCCCGAGCTATTGGAATTCGCCTTCTCCCGCAACATCGTCATCGCGACCCCCACCACGCTGTTCGCCCTGCTGCGTACCGTGGCGTTGGGCTGGCGGCAGGAGGATCTCTCCGACAAGGCCCGGGAGGTCCAGCGCCTGGGTCGCGAGCTCTACAGCCGTGTCAACACCGTGGGCGAGCACTTCAACAAGGTGGGCCGCAACCTGGAAAAGGCGGTCGATGCCTTCAACTCCACGCTGGGTTCCTTCGACAGCCGCGTCATGGTCACCTCCCGGCGGCTCGCGGAGATGGACATCCCCGCCCGCACGGACAAGCACCCGCCGCAGATTTCCCCGGTGGAGTCCTCGCCGCGCCACGCCGCCGAGTCCGATTAGCCTTTAGCTCCCCGCCTGCTCCCGGCCCCGGCCCGAAAACTCCGCCCCTGCCTGGGAGACTTAGGGCACGCGGCTAAATGATTCCCAGGACACGATGGGCGGCAGGTAGAATAACGCCCCGTGTCACATGCGAACGCTTTTCATAAAACCCAGGCTCGGACGGCCCGCGGTGGGCTGCCGCTCGGCATGGCAATTGCTATCGTCGCTGCGGCTTTGACCACCGGGCTTCTCCTGTCCCTCCTCTTTGGGGACCTGGGGTGGCCGTACCTGCTCTGTTACATCGTTAGCGTTCTGGCTGTCACCTGCACCGTGGCCCCGCGTGGGTTGTACCTGACCGTGGCCACCTCCCCGCTGCTGTTCACCATCTTCACGCTGCTTTGCGGCTGGCTGGTGACCCAGGGCCGGGCCAGCGAGGGGGCCTCGGCGTTTTCTACTACTGCCCTGGTCACCGGCTCCTTCCCGTTCCTGGAGCACTTCATTCCGTTCTTCCTGACCACGTTGGCGTCTATCGCCATTATGGCCTTCCGGCTGTGGCGGCTGCGGTCTAACGCCCGAGTGGAAAACGAGAAGGCCCAGGTCGCCCGCCGGGCGGAGGCCGCCGCCGACAAGCGCAACCGCGACACCAGCGCCCGGGCCCGCGAGCGCAGCAAACGGCTCACCGTGGCCGACCTCATCGCGCGAAACGAAGAACAAAAACGCCGCGCAGAGGCCGGCTATATCCCGCTGGGCCGCACGACTGGGCAGGGCTCCGAGCAGCCCGCCCCGCGGGGTGGCCGCGTCCGCGAGCGCGACCGCGAACAGCGCCGGCAGGAGCAGGCCAACCAGCAGACCTACCGTCCGGATCCCAACCGCCGCGCGGGCGGGCCGGGCTCCTCCCTTCCCCGCTACGGCGAGGCCACCAGCCGGCCGGCTGAGACGTCGCGCCAGTACCCGCCGAAGTCTCAGGCCCAGCCCCAGGCCCGCCGCGCGCGGCCAAATCCCTCCCGCGACGACAACCTTTACGAGGACTAGGCGAAAGGCGAGGCGGTCACATCCTTTTCACGTGACCGCCTCGCCGCTTTAATCGTGCCCCGGTTGTGGGGAGGCGGGGTTTAAGACTGGTTGGCCGCGGTTTCCTGGGCCGCCTTGGTGCGAGCCGGGCGCAGTTCGCGCGGGAGGGCGAACTGGATGGTCTCGGTGGTCGTGGTGACCTGTTCGACGTCGCTGTAGCCGCGCTCGTCGAGGTACTCGAGCACCTCGCGGACCAGCAGCTCCGGCACGGAGGCACCACAGGTCACGCCGACGGTCTGCACGCCATCCAGCCAGGACTCGTCAATCTCCTTAGCGAAGTCGATCAGGTGCGATTCCTTAGCGCCCGCGTCCAGAGCCACCTCAACCAGGCGGACCGAGTTCGAGGAGTTGCGGGAGCCGACCACGATCATCAGGTCACACTTTGGGGCGATGGCCTTCACCGACTCCTGGCGGTTCTGCGTGGCGTAACAGATATCGTCTGACGGCGGGTTCTCCAAGTGTGGGAAGCGCTCGCGCAGCTTGTTGACGATGGTGATGGTCTCATCGACCGACAGGGTGGTCTGGGACAGCCACACGAGCTTTTCGTCGTGGAGGAACTCCGGCAGCTCCGCCACGCCTTCCACGCCGTCGACCAGGTGGGTAATCTCCGGGGCCTCGCCGGCGGTGCCTTCGACCTCCTCGTGGCCCTTATGGCCCACCAAAAGGATGTGGTAGCCGTCGCGCTCGAAACGCTGGACCTCCTTGTGCACCTTGGTCACCAGCGGGCAGGTCGCGTCCAGGGTCAGCTGGCGGCGCTGCTGGGACTCCTGCCGGACGGCCGGAGAAATGCCGTGTGCCGAGAAAACCAGGTGCGCACCCTCGGGGGCCTCCGATGCCTCGTCGACGAAGACCACCCCGCGCTCGGCCAGGGATTCCACCACGTAGCGGTTGTGCACGATCTGCTTGCGCACGTAAATAGGGGCGCCGTATTTCTCCAGCGCCTTCTCTACCGTCTCCACCGCGCGGTCCACACCGGCGCAGTACCCGCGCGGGGCCGCGAGAAGCACATTCTTTCCAGCATCAGTCATGCCCCCAGAATAACGAAATCCACTGCAAAACAATAGACTGGGTGCAAACGCCTATAATCACGGCAGAACGGGAGGAAGCTCACACATGAACGCACCGGCGAATACCCCGGATACTCCGTGGCCGGTGGGCAAGGTCAATGACCAAGTCAAAGGATGGATCGAGCGGCTAGGCTTCCTCTGGGTCGAGGGCCAGCTGACCCAGATCAACGTCAAGAACACCTGGAAGCTTTCCTACCTGACCCTGCGCGACGTCGAGCAGGAAAAGTCCGTACAGCTCACCTGCCCCACCCACCTGATCCGCTCCCTGCCGACCCCGCTCAAGGACGGCGACCGTGTCATCATCCGCGGCAAACCGGCCTTCTACGCCGGCCGCGGCAGCTTTTCGCTGTGGACCACAGAAATCCGCCACGTCGGCTTGGGTGAGCTGCTCGCCCGCATCGAGATGTTGCGCAAGCAGCTGGCCGCCGAGGGGCTTTTCGATCCGGCCCGCAAGAAGCGCCTGCCCTACCTGCCGGGCAAGGTCGGCCTGATTACCGGCCGCGGCTCGGCGGCCGAACGCGACGTCATCTCCGTGGCCCAGGCCCGCTGGCCCGCCGTCCAGTTCCGGGTCATCAACACGGCCGTGCAGGGCCGCTCCACGGTCCCGGAGGTCATCGACGCCCTGCAGCAGCTGGACCGGGATCCGGAGGTAGACGTCATCATCATCGCCCGCGGCGGCGGCTCGGTCGAGGACCTGCTGCCGTTTTCCGAGGAGGCCCTGCAGCGTGCCGTGGCGGCCGCGGCCACCCCGGTGGTCTCCGCCATCGGCCACGAGCCGGACAGCCCGGTGCTCGACAACGTGGCCGACCTGCGGGCGGCTACCCCAACCGACGCGGCCAAACGCGTCGTGCCCGACGTCATGGAGGAAAAGGCGCTGATCAACGAGACCCGCCAGCGCATGGCCGGAGCGCTGCGGGGCTGGGTGGACAACCAGCGTCGCGGCCTGGCCAATATCCGCTCGCGCCCGGTGCTGGCCGATCCCCTCTCCCCGATCACCGCACGCCGCGAGGAGATCGACCGCGCTCGCGCCACCATGCGCCGCGACGTCAATTACCTGCTGGACCGCGAAAACAACCGGGTCAGCGCGCTGCGCGCCCAGGTCTCGGCGCTCGGGCCGGCAGCAACCCTGCAGCGCGGGTACTCCGTGGTCCAGGTCGTGCCCCGCGACGGCAGCGGGCCCGAGGTGGTCACCTCCTACCAGCAGTCCCCGCCCGGCTCGCAGCTGCGCATCCGCGTTGCCGACGGTTCCGTCACCGCCGCGGCGATGGCCGCCAAGCCGGCCGACTAGCCAGAACCTAAATACCGCAACTTACGCCCCACTAAGAAAGGCAGACCAGCATGAACGAAGACACCATCGGCACCGGCCAGGCCGGCGACGACGCTTTCCCGCCCGTGGAGAACCTGACCTACGAGCAAGCCCGCGACGAGCTCATCGAGACCGTCAAGATTTTGGAGCTCGGCCAGATGAGCCTGGACGAGTCGCTGAAATACTGGGAACGCGGCGAGGCCCTTGCCAAGGCCTGCGAGTCGCACCTCGACGGCGCCGCCCGCCGCGTGGAAAAGGCGCTGGGCAACGACCCGGAGGCGCAGGGCGAGGACCCGTCTTCCCCGGCGGGATAGGCCCGCGCTAATACGTGAACCTGTAAAGCTAGCTAGTTAGAGAAGATAGAAAGGCACCACGTTGCAGATTTATGGTTACCCGGGCGAACGCGTCGACTTCGTCTCCGCCTCCGGATCGGCCGGGGCGATCTTTTTTGGTGATTCCCGAGCGCTGGTCGAAGAATTCTTCGGCCCGGCCCACCAAGCCGCCGGCGACGTCATCAGCTATTTCAACGGCGCGGTCGCGCTGACCTTTGAGGATGGCGGCGTCGCGGACGTCATCGTCAAGCCCCACCTGAGCCGGGAGAAGATCGATGTCTTCCAGGCCAAGGAGAAGCTGACCGGGCTGACCCAGAACGAGCTAGCTCAGCTGGCCCAGGGCCCGGGTGTGAGCGTGGAATTTACCGACCGGCTGGAGACCGTTACCTTTGCTCGCCGCTAGACGCGGACGCCTCGGCGACGGGCTTGGCGGCCAGGATGGCAGAAATGAGGGTGCGGTAGTCGGCATCGTTAGCAGAACCGGAGACCATGAGCCGCACGTCGCCTAGGTCGGCGGCCCACAGGTCGCGGACGTCGTTGTCGTCGCTGGTGTAGATCTCCACGGTCTGGCCGCCTATCTCCGTGGTGTCAGTCAACTCGCGGTAGTTGCCGTCGTAGCCGCGGCGGGCCTCGTCGTATCCGACGGTGGTCTGGGTGGCCTGGAGGTAGCCCTTTTCGGCGGTGACGAAGCCGACGACGGGGGCCGGCTCGCCGGCCACCTGGCCGCGGCGGGCGGAGTTGGCGTACCAGCCGTCGGGCAGCTGCGGCAGGCGGGCCGGCACGCCGGTGGCCTGGGTCTCCATGCGCAGGAAGTTCTCCGCGTCCACCTCGGTGACCTCGGCATGCGGCGAATCCTCCGGGTTGACCGTGCACAGGCCGGTCGCGCCGACGACCGCCAACATCGCGATGACGGTTACGCCCAGCGACAGGATCATGTCCTTGCCGCCCTCGAAAAGCTTGGGTTTATTCTCTGCAGCCACGCCCTCCAGTATGGCAGTTGGCAACGCGATAAGAAAAACCCTCTGCCCGGCCCCCTACATCCGCCGCCTGGCGCGGTTCTTCCCACTTTCGGGGGCGTTTGCCCACAGGTGGGGCGTACTGCGGGTGGAAATGGCTATCGGCGTGGATAATAGAGGGTGGATATTTTTCACATCCTCACAGCATTAAAAGGAAGGTAATCTCCTCGATGTCGAATTCTCACGCTGGAACCCCGGAGGCACCAGATCGCAACCTAGCCATGGAGCTGGTGCGGGTGACCGAAGCCGCCGCCCTGGCTTCGGGCCGGTGGGTCGGCCGCGGACAGAAGAACGAAGGTGACGGCGCCGCCGTGGACGCGATGCGCAAGCTCATCAACTCCGTATCCATGGAGGGCGTCGTGGTCATCGGCGAGGGCGAAAAGGACGAGGCCCCCATGCTCTTCAACGGCGAGGAGGTCGGCACCGGCGAGGGCCCGGCGATGGACATCGCGGTGGATCCGGTCGACGGCACCCGCCTGATGGCCGAGGGCCGCCCGAACGCTATCTCCGTCATCGCCGCTGCCGAGCGCGGCACCATGTACGACCCTTCGGCTGTGTTCTACATGAAGAAAATCGCCGTCGGCCCGGAGGCCAAGGGGCACATCGACATCAGCGCCTCCGTCGAAGACAACATCAACGCCGTGGCCAAGGCCAAGAACCTGCGCCCGGCGGACATCACCGTCGTGGTCCTGGACCGCCCGCGCCACGATGATCTGATCTCCCAGATCCGCACCGCCGGCGCGAAGGTACGCCTCATCATGGACGGCGACGTCGCCGGCGCCATCGCGGCCGCCCAGGACGGCAACTCCATCGACATCATGATGGGCATCGGCGGCACCCCGGAGGGCATCATCACCGCCTGCGCCATGAAGTGTATGGGCGGCGAGATCCAGGGCCAGCTGTGGCCGAAGGACGAGCAGGAGGCGGAGAAGGCCAAGGCCGCGGGCCACGACCTAGACCGCGTGCTGACCAATGATGACCTGGTCTCCTCCGAGAACTGCTATTTCGCCGCGACCGGCGTGACCAACGGCGACATGCTGCGCGGCGTGTCCTACCGCGCCCACTCGGCCACCACCCGCTCGCTGGTGATGCGCTCGAAGTCGGGCACCATCCGCTACATCGACTCGATCCACCAGATGCCCAAGCTGCGGGAATACTCCGTGGTCGACTACTCGGATCCGAACGAATAAACCGGACATACTCATCACAGCCACCCTCCGGCGTGCTTTTTGTCATACTGGAAGGTGGCTGTAACGCAGTTTTCAACAGCTCAATTAATCCAACTTAAGGAAGACGAGGTTTACATGACTGAGTACCGCATCGAACACGACACGATGGGTGAAGTTCAGGTCCCGAAGGACGCCCTGTGGCGCGCCCAGACCCAGCGCGCGGTGGACAACTTCCCGATTTCCGGCCGTGGTCTCGAGTCCGCCCAGATCCGCGCCCTGGGCCTTCTGAAGGCAGCCTGCGCCCAGGTCAACAAGGACTCCGGCGCCCTGGATGCGGATAAGGCTGACGCCATCATCGCCGCCGCCAAGGAGATTGCTGACAACCAGCACGACGACGCCTTCCCGATCGACGTTTTCCAGACCGGCTCCGGCACGTCGTCCAACATGAACACCAACGAGGGCATCGCCTCCCTGGCAGCGAAGGCCGGCGTCGAGGTCCACCCGAACGACCACGTCAACATGGGCCAGTCCTCCAACGACACCTTCCCGACGGCCACCCACGTGGCGGCTACCTACGAGGCTGTCAACGACCTCATCCCGGGCTTGGAGGTTCTGCACGAGTCCCTGACCAAGAAGGCCCAGGAGTGGAAGGGCGTCGTCAAGTCCGGTCGTACCCACCTCATGGACGCCACCCCGGTCACCCTGGGCCAGGAGTTCGGCGGCTACGCCCGCCAGATTGAGCTCGGGATCGAGCGAATCAAGGCCACCCTGCCGCGCTTGGGCGAGCTGGCCATCGGCGGCACCGCCACCGGCACCGGCCTGAACACCTCCGCCGACTTCGGCGCGAAGGTCACCGAGGAGCTTAAAAAGCTCACCGGTCTGGAAGAACTGCAGGAGGCCCACAATCACTTCGAGGCGCAGGCTGCCCGCGACTCCCTAGTGGAGTTCTCCGGCGCCATGCGCACCGTGGCCGTGAGCCTGTATAAGATTGCCAACGACATCCGCCTGATGGGCTCCGGCCCGCTGACCGGCCTGTCCGAGATACACTTGAAGGATCTGCAGCCGGGCTCGTCGATTATGCCGGGCAAGGTCAACCCGGTCCTGTGTGAGACCGCCACCCAGGTCTCCGCCCAGGTCATCGGCAACGACGCCGCCGTTGCCTTCGGCGGTTCCCAGGGCCAGTTCGAGCTCAACGTCTTCATCCCGATGATGGCGCGTAACGTGCTGGAATCCGCCCGCCTGCTGGCCAACACCGGCCGCGTTTTCGCCGAGAAGTGCGTTGACGGCATCACCGCCAACGAGGAGCGCATGAAGACCTTCGCTGAGTCTTCTACCTCGATTGTCACCCCCCTGAACTCCGCCATCGGCTACGAGAACGCCGCGAAGGCCGCCAAGCACGCTCTGAACGAGAAGATCACCGTGCGCGAGGCCGTCATTGATCTGGGCTTCGTCGACGGCGAGAACCTCACGGAGGAGGAGCTCGACCGTCGCCTGAACGTGTTGGACATGGCCAACACCGATCGCGACAACTTCTAAGATTCCCCTAGGGCTTTCCCACCCACCCACGCCTCCCACCGGTCCCCCTAGGACCGACGGGAGGCGTTATGCTTTTGCCATGCCTGCCGACACCTTCACGCGCTACCGCGAGTCCCGCCGCACCGGCCGCCGCCTCATCTTCGCCGGGGTGTCCGTGATAGCGCTCGCGCTGCTCGCCGCCATTACGGCTTACTTCTTCAGGCCGTCCCCCAGCGAGCCGGAACCGTTTTCCCTCCCCTCTGCCCACGACGGCACGGGCGGCAGCTTCGAACTCGACGCCGAACCAGACTCAGCCGCGGCCCGCGGCATGTTTTACGGCTCACTGAGCGAGGAAGGCTCCCCCGAGGGGGCCTGGACCGCGGTGGCCGCGCTGACCGGGCAGACCGGGATCGTGACCTACCCGGACCAGAACTGCCAAGTCTACCTTTTCGATCCGGTGGCCGACGGCTCCCGCGTCTCCTTCGACGCCGAGACCCTCGTCGGGCGGTGCGAAGCGGAGGGAACCTGGGCTTTTGAGTCCACCGGCAACGGCTTACGCGCGACCTATACCCCGCTTGAGCCGGCTGCCGATGCCGCCTTGGTCCTAGGCACGCTGACCGCCGAATAGACCGATGGGTAATGCCGGCCACTCTCGGCCAAGAATTCTTCAGAAATCATATTACTTGCACTTGGTGCAAACTTACACCACGTGTAAAGTTGCACTCCGTGCAAGACGATGACTGTGTAGGACTGCGTGAACAAAAGCGCCGCAAGACCCAGCGCCGGATCGAAGACTCCGCCACCAAGCTCGTGGACGAGCACGGCTTCGGGGCGGTCACGGTAGAAGAGATCTGTGCGGATGCCGGCATTTCCCGGCGCACCTTCTTTAATTACTTCGACTCCAAAGCCTCGGCGGTCATGGGGAGCCCTTCCCGGGAATTCGCCCCTGAGCTTACTGAGTGGTTTCTTACCGCTCCCACCGACAACGTGCTGGAGCTTAGCCTCACCCTCATCGCCACGCACGTCGACGATCACTACGATCGCCCGGAAATCCACGCGCGCCGTCAAAGAATTGCCCAAGACAGCGAGGCAGCCGCCGAGTCCTTCGCCCGCAAGAGGGCCAAGGCCAAGGAGCTGCGCGAGCTCATCCAGAAGCGCTTGGAGAACAACCCGGGCGATAAACAAGACCCGCGTATGTCCCCGCGGTGCGAAGCCGCGCTCATCGCCTCCCTACTGCGGGAGTCGCTGTGGCTGGTAGCCACCGGGGACTTCTACTCCACTGATAAAACCTTGACGGAAAATCTCCGCCATTCTGCACAAATTATTACTTCGTATGCGAAAGGCCTGGCATGGTAGTTGCAAACCCCCACGCGGGTAAAAAGAGCGCCGACAACCTCGGCCTCATCTTCAGCGCGCTCGTCCTGACAATGTTGATGTCGTCGCTCGGTCAGATGATCTTCTCCGCCGCCCTGCCCACCATCGTGGGCGAGCTCGGCGGCGTCGACCACATGAGCTGGGTTATTTCCGCCTTCCTGGTCACCATGACCATCGCTATGCCGATTTCCGGCAAGCTGGGTGACCAGATGGGCCGCAAGTGGATCTATATCGCCGGTACCTTCACCTTCGTCATCGGCTCCACCATCGGCGGCTTCGCCGATTCCATGACGCTGCTTATCATCAGCCGCGCCGTCCAGGGCTTCGGCGCCGGCTTCATGATGATTTCTTCCCAGGCCATCGTGGCCGAGGTGACCTCCTCCCGGGAGCGCGGCAAGTTCATGGGCATCATGGGCGGCGTCTTCGGCCTGTCCTCCGTGCTCGGCCCGGTGCTGGGCGGTTGGTTCACCGACGGCCCCGGCTGGCGCTGGGGTATGTGGATGAACATCCCGTTGGGCATTTTGGCCATGGGCGTGAGTATCGCCGTGCTCCACCTGCGCGTCGGTGAGAAGAACCTGCAGAAGTTCGACACCCTGGGCGCGACGTTCATCGCCATCACCACCGCCAGCCTGATCCTCATGACCACCTGGGGCGGCACCGAGTACGAGTGGTCCGATCCGATCATCCTGGGGCTTGCCGCCACCACGGTCATCGGCGCCATCCTGGTCGTACTGGTTGAGCTGCGGGCCGCTGAGCCGCTCATCCCGATGCACCTGTTTAAGAACCGCAACATGGTACTGACCACCGCCTCCGGCATGGTCCTGGGGCTGTCGATGTTCGGCGTGCTGGGTTATATGCCCACCTATCTGCAGATGGTCCACACCCTCACCCCGACCGAAGCGGGCCTGATGATGATCCCGATGATGGTCGGCCTTATCGGCACCTCTACCGCGGTGGGCTTTGTCATCTCCCGGACCGGCCGCTACAAAATCTACCCGATCGTCGGCCTGGCGATCACCGCCGGCGCCCTCTACTGGCTCTCCCAGCTGACCGTGGAGACTTCCCTGCCCCAGCTGAGCGTGCGCTTCTTGGTCTTCGGCGTCGGCCTGGGCTTGGTCATGCAGGTGCTAGTCCTTATCGTCCAGAACTCCTTCCCGCTGTCCCAGGTCGGCACCGCGACCGCGGCGAACAACTTCTTCCGCCAGATCGGTTCCGCGCTGGGCGCATCCCTGGTCGGCTCCATGTTCATCCACAACATGCAGAACGAGATGGCCACCCGCCTGCCCAAGGCCTTCGCCCAGATGGGTGAACAGGGCGCGGCTATGGCTCAGAAGTTCAGCGAGAATGGCGGCGGCGCTAACTCTCTGACCCCGAGCCTGGTAGCTAACCTTCCCGGCCCGGTCAAGGACGCCATCCTGAATTCCTACAACGACGGCTTGACGCCGGTCATCCTCCTAATGGTTCCGATGGCTATCATCGCCCTCCTGCTCCTCCTGCCGCTGCGCGAGGAACACCTCAAAGAGACCATCTCCTAAACCCCTTACCTACTCCCATGCCAACGATGGCCACCTCTCGCCGCACCTTCTTCCAGCCGCGGCGAGGGGTGGCCATTGTGTTTTTCGCTTCCCTTCCAGCAAGTACTAAAAACAAAACGCGCCCCTACCAAAGGTAGGGACGCGCTGCGTGCAGTTGCGGTTGAGCGGAGCTAGTCCTCAGCGGGCGCGGTGCCCGAGGCATCCGGCTTGGGCAGCAGCTTTTCGTAGACGACGGTGTCGCGCCACTGCCCGGCGAGCTCGCCATAGGTCATCTTCGCCAGGTGGGAATAGGTACCTACCTTGGCAAAGCCCCGGGACTCGTGCAGCTTGGCCGAGCCGGTGTTTTCCGGGAAGATCCACGCGTGGATGGCCCACTTGTGCAGCTCCTGGCAGACCTCAATGAGCTTGTCCAGCAACGCCCCGGCCACGCCACGGCCCTGCGCCGAAGGATCGACGTAGATGGAGTCTTCCACCACCCCGTGGAAGACGGAACGGGAGGAAATCGGGGCGGCCGAAACCCAGCCGACCACCTTGTTGTCATCGTCTTCTTCGACGGCAACAAAAACAGTCGACAAGATCTTGGCGTTGGTGAATTGCTCGAGTGACAATGCCGTCGTTTCATACGTGGCGTGGCCCGTGTTCAGGCCCTCCTCGTAAATGTGCATCATCTGCGGGTAATCGTTTGTCCGGAACGGACGAATATTGAACGACTTTTTAGACATGCTGCCCATTATTCCTTGCAGTTGTTTTTTCGCGCCAGTCGGCTTCTAACAAACCCGCGAATAAAGCGCTCACCAGCTTCTTTAGTGGTCGCCTTCCAACAAGTCCGTGACCAGTTCCGCGATGGCAGAACGCTCAGAACGCTGCAAGGTCACGTGTGCGAAGAGCTGATGTCCCTTGAGCTTCTCGATGACGGCCTGCACGCCGTCGTGGCGCCCGACGCGCAGGTTGTCGCGCTGGGCGACGTCGTGGGTAAGCACGACGCGCGACCCGCGACCCAGGCGAGAAAGCACGGTTAAGAGCACGTTACGCTCCAGCGACTGCGCCTCATCTACGATGACGAAGGAGTCGTGCAGGGACCGGCCGCGGATATGGGTCAGCGGGAGGACCTCGATGAGCTCGCGGTCAAGGACTTCGTCCATGACGTTTTCGGAGACCAGCCCGTCCAGGGTGTCGTAGACGGCCTGCGCCCAGGGGTTCATCTTCTCCGATTCGGAGCCCGGCAAGTAGCCCAGCGACTGGCCGCCGACCGCGTACATCGGGCGGAAGACCACGATCCGGCGGTGCTCGCCACGCTCCAGCACGGCCTCCAGCCCGGCGCACAGCGCCAGCGCCGACTTGCCGGTGCCGGCGTGGCCGCCGACGGAGACGATCCCAACGGAGTTGTCCAGCAACAAGTCCAGGGCGATTCGCTGCTCCGCCGAGCGGCCCTGCAGGCCGAAGGCGTTGGCGTCCCCGCGCACGACCTGGACGGAACCGTCCGCGGCCACGCGCCCCAGCGCCGCCTGCTGGCCGGCCCACAGCTTCACGCCGCAGTGCACCGGCAGCTCGGCCACCGGTGTGCCCTCGCGGGTGCGCACGTCATCAATCACGACTTCCCCATCGCGATAGAGTTCGTCAATCACCTCGCCCGGCACGACCGCGTCCGCCATCCCGGTGTACCCGGTCAGCACGACGTCCTGCGCGTGGTACTCGTCCGCAGGCAGTCCCACAGCGCCGGCCTTCACGCGCAGCGGCACGTCCTTCGTCACCAGCACGGTCTCCTTGCCCTCGTGCGCCAGGTTGAGCGCGCAGGCCAGAATCCGGTGGTCCCCCTCCGGGCCGCGGAAGGCGGCCGGCAGAAGGGATTGGTCTTGGTGGTTCAGCTCCACACGCAGGGTGCCGCCCTCTTCGTTAGCCGGGACCGGCTGGTCTAGGTGGTCATAGGTGACGCGCAGCTGCTCCAAATGCCGAAGAGCTTGGCGGGCGAACCAGCCAAGCTCTGGGTGATGACGTTTTCCTTCCAGCTCCGAAATAACAACAACCGGCAAGACGATGTCGTGTTCGGCGAATTTCTTCAGCGCCCAAGGGTCAGACAACAGCACGGAAGTATCCAGCACGTAAGTCTTGGTCTTGACGGAGGCGTCAAGGTGGGCGTCGGCAAGCGGAAGGATGGAGGTCGTGGTCGGATAGGTCATGGCTTTAAGGTGCTCCCTTAAAAAATTGGCGGTCAATCACGAACCAGTGGTGCCCGGCCCGTGCGGACACCACCCAATGTAGGCCGGCTAGGTTGAAATTACATGGGTGAAAGATGAACTTTAGTCAAACTAGCCGCGACATCGCGGCCACGCCTGCCTGAGCAATCACTAAACCCGCGGGGCCGCGGCCACGATTGCCGCCGCCTCCCGCGGGTGGTGCATCAGCGCGCCAGCTAAAGGCGCGGCTAGGTATTAGTCGTCGACGTCGACGTCAGCCTCGTACTGGCCGTGGTCATCGTCGTAGTCCCACTCGATGCTGCCGTGGGTGAAGCTTTGCTTCCAGCCCTCGAAGCCGTCGTCGTCATCGTCGTCGCGCTGCTCCGGAGCGGTCGGCAGGCCGACCTTGCTGTCGACGCCACCCTCGGCGGTCCAGGTCTCAGCGATCTTGCCGATGACCGGCTGGGCGCCGGTCTCCGCGGAGTACGCCAGCAGCTTGTCATCGTCGAAGGTGGCAACGGAGCCGTTCTCACCCTCGGTGATGTCCTTCGGCTCGCCCCACTCGGAGGTCTTGTCCTCGATGGCGGAGGCGAAATCTGCCGGAACTTCCTTCTCGCCGGCGCCGGTAGTCACGGCTTTCTTGTCGCCGTTGGACCCCTTGTCATCGGCGTTGTCGCCCTTGTCGTCGCCGTCGTCATCGTTGGAGCCGGTGGCCTCGTTGGCGGCGGAACCGGCGGCCTCGGTGGCGTCGTTGGCGGCGGAGCCGGCGGTGTCCTTGGCGTCGTTAGCGGCGTTCTCAGCGTCGGAGCAGGCAACTACGCCGAAGGACAGGGTGGCGGCTGCTAGGCCGGCAACCACCCGACGAGAAATCTTGTTCATGGTCAATCCTCACTTTCGTAGATAAATGCGCTTGAACAGCAACTTCCACCGTAAGAACCCATTCAGAGTTTTTCAACAATTATCCCAAACTTTAGCCAGAAATTATGGGATTCAGTCATACTATTTGCGCCGTTTATTCCGGTCAGAGGATTTCTTATTTTTTGGTAACGAACGCCCGAGCCGCCGGGCCTGCTTGGCCTTGGCCTTCTCCCGGGCACTGCGTTTCGGCTTTTCCTGGCGGGAGGAGTTCTTCGTCCGTCCCTTCGCCACGCCCACGAAGTCCTGGATGTCGTCGGCGTCGCGGCCCTTCTTCCATACCAGGCAGATCTCTGTGCGCGGCACCTCGGCGTCCACCAGCCCCAGCGGCACTACCTGCTTTTTCGACAGCACCTTCAGCAGCGGGCGCGGAGCGATAACGATCCCCACGTTGGCGCCGACCACCTGCAGCCCGGTACGCACGGCCTCGACGTCCACGAGCCCGGAGTCGGGGATGCGATAGTTAAGGTATTCGTCCGCAACGTCCTCCGCGCGGACGTCCTCGCCGACCTCGGCGTAGACCGAGTCTTTCGGGACAGCCACGCCGGGGGCTTCGGCGTACAGGCGCACCACGTGGAAGGAGCTGTCGATGCGCTCGTCCCCGGCCGCCGGCACCCGCGCTAGGGCGAGGTCAGCTCCCCCGGACAATAAAGTAGCGAGCGCGTCGTCAGCATCCAGTGTCTCTAGGCCCCCGTGGGCGGTGTTTTCCCGGAACCGACGAAACCACTTTCCCGGCTCCGTGCCGGTGGCAAATGCTAGGCGCAACATGGCCCTTATCCTAGCGAAAGTGCTACCGTTATCTTTGTGACTGATTACCAAAAAGATTCCCCGCAGCAGCCTTCCGGCACCGCCATGCGCCCGCAGACCGCGGCCAAAAAGCTTGGTATCTACCTGCCGGCTACCCCGGAGTCCTTCCAAACTGGCGCGATAACCCACGCCGAGCTCCGCGAGCTCCAGCACAATCCCCCGGAGTGGCTGGCCACCCTGCGCCGCGAAGGCCCGCACCCGCGCCCCGTCGTCGCCCAGAAGCTAGGCATTTCGGTGACCTCGCTGAAAAAGAACGACATGGACGCCCCGCTGACCACCGCTCAGATCAAGGAGCTGCTGGAAAACCAGCCCGAGTGGTTGCGCGCCGCGCGCACCCAGCACGCCCAGGAACGCGACGAACACTTGGGCGCCGACGAGGCGTCCGAATAGAAACTGCAGCTAGGCCCTTATTGGGCCTAGCTAAAGGGCTTAAATCCTTAGAGCAGCTTCCAGTCCTCGAGTCCCTCGTACAGCGGGAACTGCTTGGTAATCTCCTCCACGCGGGCGCGCAGCGCCTGCTTGTCAGCCTTATCGCCGTCCACCAGGGTGGTGGCGATGATATCGGCGACCTCGGTGAAGGCCGCGGCGTCCAGGCCGCGGGTGGCCAGCGCCGGCATGCCGATGCGCAGGCCCGAGGTCACCATCGGCGGGCGCGGGTCGTTCGGCACGGCGTTGCGGTTGACGGTAATGCCGACCTCATGCAGCAGGTCCTCGGCCTGCTGACCATCAACCTCCGAGTTGCGCAGATCGACCAGCACCAGGTGCACGTCGGTGCCGCCGGTAAGCACGTCGATGCCCGCGGCCTTGGCGTCGTCCTGCATCAGGCGCTCAGCGATGATCTTCGCGCCCTCCAGGGTGCGCTCCTGGCGCTCCTTGAACTCCGGCGTGCCGGCGATCTTCATGGCGATGGCCTTGGCCGCGATGACGTGCATCAGGGGGCCACCCTGCTGGCCCGGGAAGACGTTCGAGTTCAGCTTCTTGGCGAACTCCTGCTTGGCCAGGATCATGCCGGAGCGCGGCCCGCCCAGGGTCTTGTGGACGGTGGTGGTGACCACGTCCGCGTACGGCACCGGCGACGGGTGCAGGCCGGCGGCGACCAGGCCAGCGAAGTGCGCCATGTCCACCCACAGGTAGGCGCCGACCTCATCGGCGATTTCGCGGAAACGCTGGAAATCTTGGGTGCGCGGGTAGGCGGACCAGCCGGCGATGATGACCTTCGGCTTGACCTCCAAGGCCTGCTCGCGCAGCTTGTCCATGTCGATGCGCATGGTCTCCGGGTCCACCTCGTAGGCGGCAACGTCATAGAGCTTGCCGGAGAAGTTCAGCTTCATGCCGTGGGTTAGGTGGCCGCCGTGGGCCAGGGACAGACCGAGGATCTTGTCGCCCGGCTCCGCCAGCGCGGCCAGAACCGCAGCGTTGGCCTGGGCACCGGAGTGGGGCTGCACGTTGGCGAACTCCGCGCCGAAGATTTCCTTGGCGCGGTCGCGGGCCAGGTCCTCGACCACGTCGACGTGCTCGCAGCCGCCGTAGTAGCGGCGGCCCGGGTAGCCCTCCGCGTACTTGTTGGTCAGCACCGAGCCCTGGGCCTGCAGGACCGCGCGCGGGACGAAGTTCTCAGAGGCAATCATCTCGAGGGTGTCTCGCTGCCGGGCGAGCTCACCAGTAATCGCCGCATGCGTGTCCGGATCCAGGTCACGCAGCTCCTGGTAGCGAACGTCCGCGTTATTCGAAGCAGTCATAGAAATTCTTCCGTACCTTCCTTGTGGGGCTAAACTCACCCGCCACTCCCCAGCCCGTTCGAGAACCAAACGCCCCGGGGTTGTATTAGGCGCGCTACTTATCTTAACGAAAGTGCGTACTTTCTCGTTTAGTTCGGCCTTTCCCGCTACCCGTTTACACCCGGTTGGAGGGAGCTTTGGAACAATGGGTGTCATGGCGCGCACGCATGACCCCAGCCCCTACCTGAACTTCGACCGTGATTCCTGGCGCGAGCTGCGCAAATCCATGCCCCAGGTGCTGACCGAAGAAGAGGTAGCCAAGCTCTCCGGCCTGGGAGAAAACATCGATCTTAACGAGGTCGCAGAGGTCTACTTGCCGCTGTCGCGTCTCATCCATATGCAGGTCGAGGCCCGGCAGAAGCTCACCGCCGCCACCGAACAATTCCTGGGCAATCCCCCGGCCAACGTGCCGTTCGTGATCGGGGTGGCCGGCTCCGTGGCCGTCGGCAAGTCCACCACCGCGCGCCTGCTCCAGGTGCTGCTGCAGCGCTGGGCGCACCACCCGAAAGTCAGCCTGGTTACCACCGACGGATTCCTCTACCCCACCAAGGTGCTCAAAGAGCGCGGCCTGATGCAGCGCAAGGGCTTTCCCGAGTCTTACAACCGGCGCGCACTGCTGCGCTTTGTCACCGAGGTCAAGTCTGGCGCCGCGCAGGTCAAGGCACCGGTTTATTCCCACGTGGTCTACGACATCCTGCCGGACGAGCACCAGGTCGTCGAGCAGCCCGACATTCTTATCCTGGAGGGCCTCAACGTGCTGCAGACCGGCCCGACGCTGATGGTCTCCGACCTGATTGATTTCTCGGTCTACGTCGACGCCCGCACCAGCGTCATCGAGCAGTGGTACATCGATCGCTTCCTGCGGCTGCGCCACACCGCCTTCCGCAAGCCGGGCGCGCACTTCGCCCACTACGCTGGGCTCGAAGACCCCGAGGCCGCGGCCCAAGCCCGCGAGATTTGGCAGTCGATTAACCTGCCCAACCTGGTAGAAAACATCCTGCCCACCCGCGTGCGGGCCTCCCTTGTGCTCACCAAGGGGCCGAACCACCTGGTAGAGCAGGTGCGCATGCGCAAGCTATAAAAACGCCGCGCGCTAAAAATCTCTGCCGGGCTACTTGCCGAAGCGGCGGGAGCGCTGCGAGTAGTCGCGCAGCGCTCGGAGGAAGTCGAGCTTGCGGAAGGCCGGCCAGTACGTGTCCGTGAACCAGATCTCGGAATAGGCCGCCTGCCATAGCAGGAAGCCGGACAGGCGCTGCTCCCCGGAGGTGCGGATGACCAGGTCCGGGTCCGGAAGGCCCTTGGTGTAGAGGTGGTGCGAGATGGACTCGGCGGTAACCCGCTCGGCCATCTCCTCCGCCGTGGTGCCCTGCGCAGCCTCCGCGCGCACTAGGTCTTGGACGGCGTCCACAATCTCCTGGCGCCCGCCGTAGCCAACGGCCACGTTGACGATGACCCCCGAGTTCTTCTGTGTTTTCTCCGCCGCCTGCCGCATGCGCTCGACGACGGGGTCCGGCAGCAGATCTAGGTGGCCGACTAGGCGGACCTGGCAGCCCAGATCCCCCGTCGACAAGGTCTCTACTACGTCCGAGATGATGTCGAAGAGAAGCTTGACCTCGGCCTCCTGGCGCTTAAGGTTTTCCGTCGACAGCAGATAGATAGTGACAACTTCCACCTCAGTGTCGGCGCACCAAGAAATCATCTCGCCAATCTTTTTGGCCCCCTGCCGGTGCCCGTGGCTGATATCAGTAAAACCAGCTTCCCGGGCCCACCGGCGGTTGCCGTCCGCCATGATCGCGACGTGCTTAGGCTGGGGTTTTCCCTTGAGCCCCCGCAGGAGCCGGGCTTCGTAGAGCGGGTAGAGCAAAGCTGGCACGAAATTCACGCCCTTAGTGTAGCTGGCTAATCACTCTCTCGAGCCAAATGCAGTTGAATGTCTAGAATTTCGAGGACTTGCGGTGGTCCAGCACCCCGGCCTCTTCCATGGCGGCGTCCAGCGTTTCCTTGTCGAAGGGATCGATGCCGTGCGCCTCGGCGAAGAGAGTTCGGCGGCGGAAGCGCGAGTAGCGGCGGTGGAAAAACCACCCGGCCATGATCACGAAGACGCCCATGATGGCGAGGATCAGCAGGCCGATGGGCGAGGCCTTGCCGAACTCCGGGCCCACTGGGCCGTCGGAGCCGCCCTGGGCCAGCAGCATAAGGCTAGGGTCGCTGGCGGCGTAAATCACGTGGTCGCTGATACTCATCTAGGCTTCGTCCTCCTGGTTAGAAATGCCCGATAGATTAAATATTACCGTCCGCGGAAACCCCGGCGAACAAGTCGTTTTCCGGCAGCGACGTGGACACCCGCGTGCGCGCCAGCTCGAATTCCTCGGTCGGCCAGTATTTCTGCTGCACCGCAACCGGGGTGGCAAGGAACGCGCCGGCTGGGTCAATCTGCGTCGCGTGCGCCCGCAGGGCAGCCTCGCGGTTGGCAAAGTACTCACTACATTCTACCTGCGTGGTAACCCTGGCCATAATATCGCCGAAGCCCTCATCCCAGCGCGCCATCATAGGCGCGTAAGGGCTGATCTTGCCTTCCTTCAGTAGCATCTCGTGAAAGATCTTCATGCGCTGGTAGATAAACCCATGGGAGTAGTACAGTTTCAACGGCTCCCAGGCCTCCCCGAGCTCCGGGCGGTAGTCCGGATCCCCGGCCTTTTCCCACGCGATCATCGATGCCCGGTGCACCATCAGGTGGTCCGGGTGCGGGTAGCCGCCGTTCTCGTCGTAGGTGACGATAACGTGCGGGCGGAAGGAGCGGATGACGCGGACGAATTCCGCTGCCACGACGGCATCATCCAGCGCGGCGAAGCAGCCCTCCGGAAGCAGGGCCTGGATGTCCTCGGTCCACGGATCCCCAGGCAGCCCGGAGTCCACGTGCCCAAGCCAGTGGTGCTTGACCCCCAGCGCCTGGGCGGCGGCGGCCATTTCCTCGCGGCGGACTTGCTTCATCCGCTCCTTGATACCCGGCCTGTCCATAGCCGGGTTGATGATGTCGCCGCGCTCGCCACCCGTACAGGTAAGCACCAGCACCTCGTCGCCCTCGGCGGCGTACTTGGCGGTGGTGGCCGCACCCTTCGATGACTCGTCATCCGGGTGGGCGTGAATAGCTAACAGACGCAATCCAGTCACGTGCTAAAACATCCTCAATCGTAGATTTATCGTCGGGCTCCGAGCCGGGCCGCGCTACCAGCCCGCGCGGGGCGGGTGCTGCGGCCTGGCTGAGCCTATGCGGATCTATCCTAAGCGATGGCAGCGAATTCCCGAACGCCGACCACTCTGACTAGACTGTGCCTCATGAGTTCCGGAGGAGACCAGCGCGCCCCGCGTGGGGCATCGGCAGCACGGCCCACGAGCACGGATCTGTCGGCCCGCTACGGCGGCACCCGCACCCGAACCGCCCCGAAGGATTTCACGGGCAAGGCCATCGCCTTGGTCATCGCAGCGATCGTGCTTGCCATGATCTTCTACGGTGTGCAGTACTTCGTGCAGCAGGAAAAGGTCAACGCGGAAATCTCCTACGTCACCCACGAGATTCGGGACGATCACACCCTGCGCGTGTGGGCCGATGTGACCCGCAATTCGCCGGATGAGGCCGCCTACTGCATCGTCCAGGCCTACGACTACTCCAAGGCGGAAGTCGGCCGGCGCGAGTTCCCCATCCCCGCCAACGACGAGGAAAGCATGCGCATCGCGGTTGATATCCCCACCAACGACCGCGCCGTCGCCGGCGGCGTCTACGGCTGCTCGAGCCAGATCCCGGCCTACCTCGACGTCGACCACCCCGAATACGCCGAATAACTCCGGCTGCCGCGGCGCTATCCCGGCACGGCCCTAGCACGGTTCCGGTATGTACCCAGCTCCGTTCTGCCCGGGGCCGACCTTGGCCCCAGTCTTGGGGGACGCGACCTAGAGCGAAGTAGCCGCTGTGCTAAGATTCGGGGCGCTACGTGGGTCGACCGCGCCTTATTCTTTGTCACCGGCCGGCCCCACCATTATTCCACCGGCCAGGCAATGGCGCGGTGAACAATCTGAGATGAATTTAGGGAAGGTGCACCATGGCTGAACAGCAAAAGCAGTACATCACGCCGGAAACCAAGGCCAAGCTGGAGGCAGAGCTCCAGGAGCTTATCGATCACCGCCCCGTCGTTGCTGCCGAGATCAACGAGCGCCGCGAAGAGGGCGACCTCAAGGAGAACGCCGGCTACGACGCGGCACGTGAGATGCAGGACCAGGAAGAGGCCCGCATCAAGCAGATCTCCGAAGTTCTGGCGAACTCCACCACGGAGCGCTCCGGCGTTGAGGAGGGCGTGGCCCACATCGGTTCCGTGGTACACGTGTACTACAACGGCGACGAGGACGATAAGGAAACCTTCCTCATCGGTACCCGCGCTGCCGCCTCCGACAACAAGGACTTGGAGACCTACTCTGAGCAGTCCCCGCTGGGCGCTGCCATCCTGGGAGCCCACGAGGGTGAGACCCGCGAGTACTCCGCTCCGAGCGGCAAGACCAACTCGGTCACCATCGTGTCGGCCAAGCCGTATGATTCTGCTAAGGCCGCTACCCCGCGCCAGCAGTCTTAATCCAAATTTCTGCGATTCCCCTGATTCAGAAAAGAGCACTCCCCATGAAGAAGTTTTCCCGCCTCGCTACTGCCGGCCTCGCCGTAGTCTCTGCCCTGGGTCTGGCTGCCTGCCACCCGCCGCACGAGAACCCGTCCGAGGAAAAGATCGACAACGCCTCGACCTTTACCGACCGCGCTGAGCCGTCCAGCTCCGCCGCCGAGTCCGGCTCGGGCTCTGCCGCCAGCGCCACCGCTGAGCCGACCTCGGCTCAGCCTTCCCTGGCCGCGGCCGGTGCGCCTCGCCACCTGACCTGCGAGTCCATCGCCGTCGCTGAGCCGAATTCCATCACCTTGGATTGTGAGGATGCCAGCGACTCCGTGACCGACATCGATTGGACCGAGTGGGATAGTGACTCCGCTCGCGGCACCGGCACACGCGCCGGCGGTGCCAACACCGAAGAGGTCGAGGTCGTCCTCTCCAAGCCCGCCGAGTCCCCGCAGGGCCTGACCTTCACCGAGATCACCGTTGACGGTGAAGTAGTCGGCGGGAACTAATCGCCCGAAACAGATACCACCGCCCCGCCGGAGCATCCAAGCACTCCGGCGGGGCGGTTTTTCGTGCCCAAATAGGGCCCCAAATAGGGCCTAGTCCTCGCGAACCCAGGCACCAATGACCCCGGGGACGACCGCCGGCCGCTGGCCCAGCAGTGCCCTCCGGTTCGGGTCCTTTTCGGCCTCGGTGACAACCGCACGCACCGCCCGGGACGAGTCCTTGGTGCCATTTCCGCCGCGGTGCATGCCCATCATCGGCGCCATCCCGCGGCCGATGCCACCGGAGCGACCATTCTGCGACGCCCCCGCCACGGCCTTGTTGGCCTGCTGCGCCGGGCTCTGCCCATAAGAGCCACCGACACCCGTACCCAGCCCATTACCTGTCGCACCCGGCACTGCCCCTCCCGGGACACCGGACAGACCGGCTGCTCCCGGCAGCCCACCGCGCAAGGCCCCGCGCGCGCCCGCTGCCCCATTGCCGGCCGCGCCCGGCGCCGCCGACGTCATCCCGCCGAAAGCGCTGC
>NZ_KV823402.1 GCF_001815935.1 Corynebacterium sp. HMSC04H06 | reverse complement strand
CTGCGGATCGCCGCCACCGCCGCCGCTCCCCGCACCGGTGCGCCCCGCGGCAGCCGCCGGGCCCAGCAAAGCCCCCGGTCGGGATCCGTGCCGTCGCGGAGGGGCCGGCGGGTAACCGACGTGATCGCCAGCTTCGACGACGACGCGGTAGAGGCAGACAAAGGGGAAGAGGACTACTAACTTAAGGAGGCGAGATGCCCGAAGGTGATTCCGTCCTGCAGCTATCCAGCCGCTTGCAGTTCATGCGCGGCCGGGAGGTCACGCGCAGCTCCCTGCGGGTGCCGAGGTATGCCACCGTGCGCTTTGACGGGGAGACCTGCGAGCGCGTGTGGCCCTACGGCAAGCACCTGTTCATGCAGTTCGGGCAGCGCCTGCTGCACACGCACCTGAAGATGGAGGGGCAATGGGCCATCCATTATGTGGGGCAGCGTTGGCGCAAGCCGGGCCACAGCGCGCGGGTGATCCTGCAGCTGGCGCACCACCCGCGCGATATCGAGCTGGTCGGCCACTGGCTGGGCCTAGTCGAGGTGATGGCCGCTGATGACTACGCCGGCTGGGTCGCCGGCCTGGGCCCGGACATCTTGGACCCGGATTGGGAGGGGGCCGGCGGGCGCGTCGAGGCGCTGCACCGGCTGGCGGCCCGCCCGGAGCGGTCAATCGGGACCGCGCTGCTGGACCAGTCCAACGTGGCGGGCATCGGCAACGAATACCGAGCCGAAATCTGCTTCCTGGCCGGCCTCCACCCGGCCACGCCCGTGGGGCGGGTGGACCTGGAGGCCGTCATCGATATTGCCCGGCGAATCATGTGGGCCAACCGCGAAAGCCCCATCCGCGTGACCACCGGCGTGCGCCGGGCGGGCGAGACCTCTTACGTCTTCGGCCGCAACCGGGCGCGTTGCCGGCGGTGCGGCACCCGCATCGAGAAAGGATTCCTGGGCGGGCCGGACCAGGGCGGCGACGAGGGGGAACTGGAGCGGGTCATCTGGTTCTGCCCGCACTGTCAGCCGAACTACTAGGGCAAGCGGGGCGCGGCTAGGGGCCGACGCGGCGGCCGTGAGCGCGCTAGGATCGCGGATATGCGTTTGCTACTCAATATCATCTGGTTCTTGTTCGGCGGCCTGTGGCTCGCACTGGCCTATTTCATCTTCGGCGTTCTGGCCTGTATCTTCATCATCACCATCCCGGCTGGCGTGGCCAGCTTCCGCATGGCGGCCTACGCCATTTGGCCGTTCGGCCGGGCCGTGGTCCAGCCGGTGGGAGGGTCCAGCGGCATGTCGACGTTTTCCAACGTCGTCTGGTTCATCGTTGCCGGCGTGTGGCTGGCGCTGAGCCACCTGACCACGGCCGCGGCCCAGGCGATCACGATCATCGGTATCCCGCTGGCTATCGCCAACCTCAAGCTCATCCCGATCACCTGCTTCCCGTTCGGCAAGCAGATCGTGCCGAACGACCGCATCCCCGCCGGCTTCGAGCCGATGATCCGGATGTAGCTAGCGGGCTAGCCCCGGTGGGCGCGGTACCACTGAATGAGCGCGTCGGTGGACGCGTCGCCCGAAGCGGCGGTGTCCTCGCCGCGCACAGCGGCGGCCAGGTCGTTGGCCTGCTGCTTGCCGAGCTCCACGCCCCACTGGTCGAAGGAATTCAGCCCCAGGATGACGCCCTGGGTAAAGACGATGTGCTCGTAGAGCGCGATGAGCGCGCCGAGCGACTGCGGGGTGAGCTTCTCGGCCAGGATGGTGGTGCTCGGTCGGTTGCCGGGCATGACCTTGTGGGGGATAAGCTCGGCATCGACGCCCTCCGCGGCGAGCTCCTCGGCGGTCTTGCCGAAGGCGAGCACCTTGGTCTGGGCGAAGAAGTTGCTCATCAGCAGGTCGTGCATGGAGCCGGTGCCGTCAGCCGTCGGGAAATCCCGGTGCGGCTGGGCGAAGCCGATGAAATCCGCCGGGACCAGGTGGGTGCCCTGGTGGAGCAGCTGGAAGAAGGCGTGCTGGCCGTTGGTGCCCGGCTCGCCCCAGTAGATCTCAGAGGTCGTCGTGTCCACCGCTGAGCCGTCGCGGCGCACCGACTTACCGTTGGATTCCATGGTTAGCTGCTGCAGGTAGGCCGGGAAGCGGGAGAGATCCTCCGAATAGGGCAGCACCGCGTGGGACTCGGCCCCTAGGAAGTTGGTGTACCAGATGCCCAGCAGCGCCATCAGCACCGGGACGTTGGTGCTCACCGGTGCTTCGGCGAAGTGCTCGTCCATGGCCCGGAAGCCTTCCACAAAGCGCATGAAGTCCAGCGGCCCGATGGTGCACATCAACGACAGCCCGATGGCCGAGTCCACGGAGTAGCGTCCGCCGACCCATTCCCAAAAGCCGAACATGTTCTCTGTGTCGATGCCGAACTCGGCGACCTTCTCCGCGTTGGTGGATACCGCCACGAAGTGCTTGCGGATAGCCGACTCGTCGCCGTCGAACTGCTCCAGCAGCCAGCGCCGTGCCGCGTGGGCATTAGCCAGGGTCTCCTGGGTGGTAAACGTCTTCGAGGCGATGATGAACAGCGTCGACTCTGGGTCGAGGCGGTCCAGGACCGCGTCCAGGTCGGCCGGGTCGACGTTGGAGACGAACTCCGCGCTAATCCCGGCTACCTCGTAAGAGCGCAGTGCGCGGGCCGCCATGGCCGGGCCCAGGTCTGAGCCGCCGATGCCGATGTTGACGACCTTCTTGATGGTGTGGCCGGTGTGCCCCAGCCACTTGCCGGAGCGCAGCGCGGTG
This sequence comes from Corynebacterium sp. HMSC04H06, assembly GCF_001815935.1. Lineage (GTDB taxonomy): Bacteria > Actinomycetota > Actinomycetes > Mycobacteriales > Mycobacteriaceae > Corynebacterium. The sequence goes on along the minus strand of NZ_KV823402.1, from coordinate 35,904 downwards.
GCGAAATCGCGCATCCGGCCCAGGACCTCGTGGACATCGGCGGCAATGTCCTGGCCGTCGACCGTGAGGTCTTCTTCGGCCGGCAGGCGCAGCGCGGTGTGCAACACCGCGCGGTCCTCCGTGTTGTTGATGTGGGCGCCGGCGAACATGGCCTCGCGCACCTGCTCCACGCCGGCGGCCTCCGCCAGGGCGATGAGGGCGCCGAGGATTTCCTGGTCTACCAGGTTCTTCGACAGATCGACGTGCAGGCCCGCGGCGGTGAAGGAGAGGGTTCCCGCGCGGGATTCTTCCGCCCGGAAGAGCTCGCGGAGGTTAAGGGCGGTTTTCCCGTCGGCGAGCTGCGAAAGTGCCTTCCACTCGGCAGTGCTGGTGATGGTCGAACCAGTGGCGTAGGCGGTATTAGAATAATCCATGACGATTGGCTTCTGCGGCCTTTCTTCCGGTGTCTAAACGCGTGCTAAGTGCTAACCACAACCGTAGTCGAAGACTTCTGCGGGCGTGGTTAGAGGACGAGAGCGGCCGTCCAGCCCGCCACGAGCAGCGGGATGTTGAAGTGGAGGAAGGTTGGGATGACCGAATCCCGAATGTGGTCGTGCTGGCCGTCGGCGTTCAGACCTGCGGTCGGGCCGAGCGTCGAGTCGGAGGCCGGGGAGCCGGCGTCGCCCAGCGCGCCGGCCGTGCCGATGATGGCAACAGTCGCGGCGGGGCTGAAGCCCAGCGACATGCACAGCGGGACGTAGATAACGGAGATGATGGGCAGGGTGGAGAAGGAGGAACCGATGCCCAGGGTGACCACCAGGCCCACCAGGAGCATGCCGCCGGCGGCCCAGAACTGGTGCTCGCCGAAGATCTCGGCGGTGGCGTCGACCAAGGTCTCGACCTCGCCCGTGGCGGTCATGACCGAGGCAAAGCCCTGGGCGGTAATCATGATGAAGCCAATCAGCGCCATCATCTTCATGCCCTGGGAGAACACGTCATCGGCCTGGCGCCAGTTGACGGTGCCCGAAATGAGCAGGATGCCCAGGCCGATCAGGGAGCCGACCAGCAGGCCGTCGGCCTCGAAGTCGAGCGCCTGCATGATGACCTGGACCGCGAAGGTCGCGATGATCGCGATGACGGAGATGGTCACCCGGTAGGGCGAGATTTCCTGAGAGTCCGGGGCGTCGTCCGAAATCGGGGTATCGGCGTAGTCGCGCGGCTTGCGGTAGGTAAAGAAGATGGCGATGAGCAGGCCGACCAGCATGCCCACGGCCGGAATGGCCATGATGGGCATGATGGACAGGTCTCTGGTGTCCAAGCCGGCCTCGGAGATGTTGAACAGCAGGATGTCGTTGAGGTAGATGGACCCGAAGCCCACCGGTACGAAGAAATAGGTGGTTACTAGGCCGAAGGTCAGGCAGCAGGTGATCAGGCGGCGGTCGAGGCGCAGCTTGTTCATGACGGTCAGCAGCGGCGGGACCAAAAGCGGGATGAAGGCGATGTGGACCGGGATGAGGTTCTGGCTCATCACGGCCATGGCGATAAGCCCCAGCACCAGGATCCACTTGGTGGTGGCCACGGCGGCCTTGTTGAGCTCGCCGTCTTGGTTGCCCAGACGCTTGACCAGGAAGTTGGCCAGCAGGTGGGGGAGCCCGGCCGAGGCCACGCCCATGGCGAAGGCGCCCAGCAGGGCGTAGCTTAGGGCGATCTTAGCGCCGCCGCCGAGACCGTCCTGGAAGGCGAGCATGGTGCCGTCCAGCCCCATGCCGGCCAGGAGCCCGCCGGTGAGGGCGCCGAGGAAGAGCGCAACGACCACATGAACTCGCAGGAGCGCGAGGACGAGCATGACGATGACGGCTATTAAGACGGCGTTCATGCGTCTAGATTACTGTACGGATTGCCCAAAACGGGCGCGGGGGTAGGGACGATTATCCCAGGCGGCCGCGGCCCATGCGCAGCAGCGCTGAGGCGATGGCGGGGCCTTCTTCGCCCAGATCGTCGCGGAACTGGTTGAGGATGGCGATCTCCCGCGTGTGCACCAGTCGGGTGCCGCCAGACCCCATGCGGGTCCGGCCGATGGCTTGGGAGACCGCGGTGCGGTGCTTGATGGCCTCCAGGATGATCTGGTCCATCCGGTTGATCTCTTCCCGGTATTTCTGGATTTCCTGATCCGAGAGGGGATCGTCCGTGCCCGAGGGCGTCCGGACCTCAAGGTTGGCGAGCTCGTTGTGTACCGCGTCTGGCATAACCCAATTGTGCCACCTGGGCAGCCAAAAAGTAACTCCGCTCGGCTGTGTGTCGGGGCCGGCTAGTAGGTTGGTAGTCATCATGAATGATTCCTCGCCATTTTCCCAGCCCGCAGACCGCAACCCCTTCGGCCGGCCCGCCGCGCCCGCGGCCGCGTCCCAGCCCGGCCAGGCCCCGCAGCCTGACGTAGACCCGCTCGTCGAGGGCCTGAACCCGCAGCAGGCCGCGGCGGTGACCCACACCGGCTCGCCGCTGCTTATCGTCGCGGGCGCCGGTTCCGGAAAGACCGCGGTGCTGACCCGCCGGATCGCCTTCCTGATGCGCTCGCGGAACGTGGCGCCCTGGGAGATTTTGGCTATTACCTTTACCAACAAGGCCGCCGCGGAGATGAAAGAGCGCGTCGGCCAGCTGGTCGGCCCCGTCGCGGAGCGGATGTGGGTGGCCACCTTCCACTCCATCTGCGTGCGGATCCTGCGCGCCCAGGCGCAGCTGGTGCCGGGGTTGAATACCAACTTCACCATCTACGACGGGGATGATTCCCGCCGCCTTTTGTCCATGATCGCCAAGGACCAGCAGCTGGACATTAAGAAGTTCACCCCACGGGTGCTGGCCAACCAGATCTCGAATTACAAGAACGAGCTCATCGGCCCGCAGCGGGCCGCGGAGGAGGCCGCGGCCACCAAGAACCCGTTCGACACGACCGTCGTCGGGGTCTACGCGGAATACCAGCGCCGCCTGCGCGCGGCCAACGCGGTCGACTTCGATGATCTCATCGGAGAGGTCGTCCGGATTTTTCAGCAGCACCCGCAGGTGGTGCAGTTCTACCGCCGCCGCTTCCGCCACGTGCTCATTGATGAGTACCAGGACACCAACCACGCCCAGTACGCGCTCGTCGCCGCGCTGGTCGGCCAGGGCAACGGCGCCGCCACGGGCAACGGGCAGGGGAGCCCGGACCCGGCGGTCCCGGCACCGGAGCTGTGCGTGGTCGGTGACTCGGACCAGTCCATCTACGCCTTCCGTGGCGCCACCATCCGCAATATCCAGGAATTCGAGCGGGACTACCCGCAGGCCCGGACAATCCTGCTGGAACAAAACTACCGGTCGACGCAGACCATCCTGAACGCGGCGAACGCGGTCATCGCCAAGAACGAAAACCGGCGGGAGAAAAACCTGTGGACCGCCCACGGTCAGGGCGAGAAGATCATTGGCTACGTCGCGGACAATGAGCACGACGAGGCCCGCTTCATCGCCGCGGAGATCGACAAGCTGGTCGACGGCGGACGCAACCTCAACGACATCGCCATCATGTACCGCACCAACAACGCCTCCCGGGCGCTGGAGGATATCTTCATCCGCTCCGGGATCGCCTACCGCGTGGTGGGCGGCACGCGCTTCTACGAGCGCAAGGAAATCCGCGACATCGTGGCCTACCTGCGGATCCTGGACAACCCGGACGACACGGTGAGCCTGCGGCGCATCATCAACGTGCCCAAGCGCGCCATCGGGGACAAGGCCCAGGCCCAGATCGCGCTGCACGCGGAGAACCTCGGGGTCAGCTTCGGCAAGGCCCTGCTCGACGGGGCGGCCGGTCAGGTAAACGGCCTGGGCACCCGTGCGGTCAACGCCGTGGGCAAGTTCACGGAGATGATGGACGGCATCCAGGCCCAGCTGCCGGGCATGACCAACCAGGTCACCGGGCAGCCGGACCTGGGCGAGCTAATCTCCCTGCTGCTCGATGCCACGGGCTACCGGGCCGAGCTGGAAAACTCCAACGACCCGCAGGACGGCGCGCGCCTGGACAACCTCAACGAGCTGGTCTCCGTGGCGCGGGAGTTCTCCTCTGAGGCGGCCAACCAGATGGCCTTCGACGGCTCCGATGCCGCGCCGGAGGCCGACCCGGCCGACGACGGGCAGGCAGCGCCGGGCTCCCTGCAGGCGTTTTTGGAAAAGGTCTCCCTGGTTGCTGACGCCGATCAGATCCCGGATGACGACTCCGGTGTGGTCACGCTGATGACCCTGCACACGGCGAAGGGCCTGGAGTTTCCGGTGGTCTTCCTTACCGGCTGGGAGGACGGCCAGTTCCCGCACATGCGGTCGCTGGGAGACCCGAAGGAGCTGAGCGAAGAACGCCGGCTGGCGTATGTGGGCATTACCCGCGCGCGGGCGCAGCTCTACGCCACCCGCGCTATCATTCGTTCCTCCTGGGGCAACCCGATGACCAACCCCGCCAGTCGCTTCCTCGCCGAGATCCCAGAGGATCTTATCGACTGGCGGCGGGAGGAAAACGATAGCTCCCTCAGCTCCGCGTGGGGTGATGATAGCTATCAGTACGGGCGCAACTTCGGGTCGTCCTGGTCCGGCTGGTCGCGCAAGTCCGGCTCCGCTGCGTCTTCCCCATCGCAACGGAAAAAGCCGGCGGCTGCTACGTCCATGCCGAAGAACAAGAATCTCAACCTGGCCGTGGGGGACCGTGTCAACCACGCCAAGTATGGCCTGGGAACGGTCATTAGCTCCGACGGTTCGGGTGCGCGGGCGACCGTCACCGTGGATTTCGGCTCTGCTGGGAAAGTCCGCCTGATGTTGATTGGCGGACTTCCCATGGAAAAGCTCTAGACGGAAATACCGCGCTCTGCGAACCAGGTAACCGGGTCCACGGGGCCGCCACCGCCGGGGTGGACCTCGAAGTGCAGGTGCGGGCCGGTGGACACACCTTCGTTGCCGATGGAGGCGATCTGCTGGCCGGCGGTGACGCGCTCGCCGACGCCCACCAGCAGGGAGCTGGCGGCCATGTGGCCGTAGACGCTCACGGTGCCGTCGTCGTGCTGGATGCGGATCCAGTTGCCGAAGCCCTGCGCCGGACCGGAGGAAATCACGGTGCCGTCCATCACGGCGTAGATCGGGGTACCTACCGGGTTGGCAATGTCGATGCCGTTGTGCATCGCGCCCCAGCGGGAGCCGAAACCAGACGTCAGGGTGCCGGTGGTCGGGAACACGACGGTGTTGCCGTTGGCGTCCTGAGAGTGGGTGGCACGCAGGCCGGAGTGTTCGCCCTCGGGCGCGAAGGCATCCTCAAGTCCCGGTACGGCAGTCGGGTCGAGGACGATGTTGAGCCCTGCCTCGGTCTGGTTGACGGACGGGGTGATCGTGCCGTTGAACAACTGGGTAGTGGATTTAGCGAGGCCGAAGAGAGCATCGGTGAGGGCGTCGTGGTTGACGTCGCTGACGGTCGGCTCGGAGGAACCGTCCGACACGTTCACCGTCGCCGCGGGGGCGGCGCTGGCGGCCGTGGCACCAAGCGTGGCGGCCAAGCCGGTGGTCAGTGCCAGGGCACCGGCCATAGCGGCCCGGCGGGCGCGATGAGTGCGCTTCATAGACTACGTCCTTTATCAGCGTGAGGGTATGTGGTGGCGAGCCAGTCAGCGGGCAGTACCGCGAGGGGCACGCTCCAGCACGGGGGCCGGCGCGGCCGCCGAAAGGCAACGAACTAAAAGTTAGCCCGGTTGGCGGGGGAGCGCAACGCCAAAAAGAGCAGGTAGAAGGCCACGTTTGTTCGAAAACAGTCGAACATGCCAGCGTGTTACGCGTGTTGTAATTGGGGCTAAAGGTGCAAATGTTTTTAATGTGGCGAACGTGGGGGTGGCGCCTGGGGGTAGCGAAAAGCCCCTCGCCGCGCGGTGCGGCGAGGGGCTTTGAGGTTGGAAAGAAGCTGGCGGCTTTTAGGAGATGTTGATGCCGCGCTCAGCGAACCACGGGATCGGGTCGACCGGGGTGTTGCCGTCCGGGTGGATCTCGAAGTGTAGGTGGGAACCGGTGGAGAAGCCGCGGGAACCCATGCCGGCGATCTTCTGGCCGGCGTGGACCTGATCGCCGACTGCGACGTCGAGGGTCTCCATGTGGCCGTAGACGGCGATGGAGCCGTCCTCGTGCTTGATGCGGATCCAGTTGCCGAAGCCGGAGGCCGGGCCGGAGTCGATGACGATGCCGTCCATGGCGGCGACGATCGGGGTGCCGATGGCGTTAGCCAGGTCGATACCGTTGTGCATGGCGCCCCAGCGGGCACCGAAGCCGGAGGTGTAGGCGCCCTCGGCCGGCTTGACGATGGAAGGGGCACGGGAAGCAGCGTCCGCGGCGATGCGGGCGTCGGCGGCCTCGATGGCCTTGTTGAGCTGCTCCGAGAGGTTGTCAACCGGCTTGGACTCGGCGATCGCCAGGATCTGCGGGGCGGCGGTTTCCACGGCGGCTGCGCCGTTTTCGGCCAGCTCGTTGGAGTCCGTGGTCAGGTCGTAGTCGACGCTTTGCGCCTTGGTCTCGTGATCGGCGTTAGCCTGCATCTGAGCAGCTGCGGCGCCGCCAACGCCCGCAGTGGAGGCCGCACCGGCAGCCACGGTTACTAGGGCGATACGGCCCTTGGCAGTTTGCGAGGTAGTGGTCTTGTGGTGGCGTCCCACGCCGGCCCGCTGGGTCTTGCTTCGCATTAAACTTCTTCCCGTACTTGTCTTAAATCGTGTAACGCTGCTTCCGCGTTACTTAATCTCGCTCAAGGTTACACGATTGTGACCTTCTTGTTACCAACGTCTGGTAACAATAGCGGTTCGCACAGGGTCAAGCAAGCTAAAACGATGTTATAAAACCGCTGCAAGGGGGTTTGCACACGTCAATGCAGGAAACTTTTAAGTCACACTGCCGAGGGGGTGCGTCGAGCATTGATGACTCCCGTCCCTCCCGTAACACTACCGGAACCGCCCGGCGGGCCGATAACGGGGGCGGAAGTTTGTTTCGGTGGGCCATTGCGGGCAAGAACTAAGAGATACTGAAAAACCTGAATCTCTAAAGTTCTACGTGAGGGTTAATACAGTATATATAGGAGCCCCCGCTGCGCCCTGCCGCCGGCGCCCCGTCGGGGCAGGGGATTCGCCGCCGGTGGGCCGTGCCAACCCGAAACCGCGCCGGTGGCGTGGCAAGGTAGAGGCGATGAATAAGAACACCAGCCCCCACTCGCGGTCGTCGTCGGGTCCGCGTAGCCAGGCCCGCGGACGCACCAGCCCCTCCAGTGCCGCCCAGCCGGCTGCCCGCGTGGCCTCCCGCGCTGGTGCGCAAGCTCGGTCCCGCACCGCGCCGAAGGCGACGGGCACCAAGGCCCGCCTCATCCGTATGCTGCTGACCGTCGGCGTGCCGAACCTGGCCGTCATCGGCACCATCGTGGTCATCGCGCTGGCCTCGGTCCTGCTTTCCAGCGCGCCGTTGGCCTGGCTGCCCTCGATCATCGGTGAGGCCTGGATGGTGCTCAACCTCGTGCCGGTGCACGCCGGGGGAAACACTATCTCCGTGCTGCCCTTCCTGCCCACCATCGGTCTGGTGTGGTTGCTGGCCGGGCGCATCCACCGCGCGGTCAAGCACAAGGTCAGCGTCAACGACTTGTTGCTGCTGCTGGCCTGTGCTTTGTGTGTGCCGGTCCTGATAACGCTCGTGGCCTGGTTCATGCTCTGGGACGCCGGCAAGGTCTACGATCTTGCTGCCCCGAACCTGGCCGTCGCCGTGCTGCGCGTCGCGGTCATCCACCTAGTCGCGCTGGCGCTGGGCATGGGCCCGCGCCTGTGGACCGCACTGCTGAAGCGCTACGGCCTGCCGGTCACGGTGGTGGCTAGCGCCCAGGTCGCCTTCCGCTTCATCGGCGCGCTGCTCGTGGCCGGCCTGGCCCTGCTGCTGGTCGTCGGTCTGTTCGGCTGGCAGCGCCAGGACGAAATCTTAAGCTCCTACCCGGACCTGCCCGCGGCGGGCGCGGCTGTCCTCTACGGCCTGAGCCTGCTCTACCTGCCCAACGCCGCGCTGGTGGCCGGGGCGAACCTGCTAGGTGCGGAGTTTCACATGGGGCAGGCGAGCGTCTCACTGTTTAGCATCCACCTGGTGCCGCTGCCGCCGCTGCCGCTAGTGGGCGTTATCCCGGGCAGCGCGCCCGCCTGGGCGTTGGTCCTGCTGGTCCTGGCCGGCGTGGCCGCTGCCTGGGCATGGCGGGGCAAGAACCCCAGCCCGCGCGCCGCGGTGGAGGCCTCCGTGCTGGCCGGCCTCAGTGTGGCGCTGCTCGCCGCGTTTACCACGGGCGAGGTCGGCGTCTACGGCGCGACCGGCATCATGGTCGCCATGGCCGGCGCCCTGGCCGTCGTCTGGGTCTTGGTCATCGGCTTGGCCGCCTGGGCCATTAGCCTGTGGCAGGACCGCCGAGCCAAAGCACCGGCCGTCGCACCGGCTGCCGCGCCGGCTGCCGCTGCCGCTTCCCCGAGCGCCGATGGGGCACGCGCCCGTGAAGCGGACGCCGCCGAGGTGGAGCCCGACGAAGGGGTCCCTGCCGGGGCGGACAGCGTGGACAGTGCGGAAGAAGCTGGCTCCGGCGCGGACACCGCTGCCGACGCAGACGTTGCTGCCGACGCGGAGATTGTGGATCCTGACGACGCCGACGGTGCTGAAGCCGTCAACGCCGACGCGGAAGACCCGGCGCAGTCCGAACCGGATGATGGTCCGGAGATCATCGACGCCGAGGAGGTTGCTGCCGAAGAGGCCGCTGCCGAAGAGGAGGACGACGCCACCGCGGGGGCGGGCGAGGACGCCGGGCAGGCGGAGCAGCAGGCTGCCTCGACCGGGGATGAGGCTGCTGATCCGGCCGATGGGGTGGCGCGTGGGGGAAGTCAAAAGGACTGAAAGTTCCGCGGGCCTACCCTTTGGGGCTAGTCTGTTAGGCGTGACTTCACCCGCAGATGCTTCTGTTGATTTCATTGACTCCGACAATCAGGCCCAGCCGGCGGGCGTGACTGACACCGCGGCATCGGGGCCCCTGCGCGTCGTCGTGCTGGTCTCCGGCACCGGCTCACTGCTCCAGGCGATTCTGGACTCGCAGGACGAGTCCTACCGCGTGGACAAGGTCGTCGCCGACAAGCCCTGCCAGGGCGTGGAACGCGCGGAAGCAGCCGGCATCGTCAGCGAGGTCGTGCCGCTGGGTCAGGACCGAGACGCCTGGAACCGGGCGCTTGCCACCGCAGTGGGCCAGCCTGACGTGGTGGTCTCCGCCGGGTTCATGAAGATTCTGGGGAAGGACTTCCTCGACCAGTTCGCCGGCCGCATTATTAATACGCATCCCGCACTCTTGCCCGCCTTCCCAGGCGCGCACGGTGTCAGGGATGCGTTGGCGTATGGGGTGAAGGTCACCGGCTCCACCGTTCACTACGTTGATGCTGGCGTGGATACCGGCCAGATCATCGCCCAGGAGCCCGTGCGGGTGCTGGCCGATGATGACGAGGCCAGCCTCCACGAGAGGATCAAGGTCGTGGAACGGCAGCTGATTGTCCGCGTGCTGCGCGCTGCGGTGCGCGGCGCGGACGCCGCCGCGGGCGGAATAACCTTTGATTGCTAAATTTTGGTGTCTATTTTTCTGTCAGGAAGGCAAGACGAATCCATGAGCGACGAACGCAAGCCCATCAAACGCGCGCTGATTAGCGTCTACGACAAGACCGGGCTGGAAGACCTGGCTCGCGCCCTAGCCGACGCCGGCGTGGAGATTGTCTCCACCGGCTCCACCGCCAGCCGGATCGCCGACCTGGGCATCGACGTGACCCCGGTCGAGAAGCTGACCGGCTTCCCGGAGTGCCTGGAAGGCCGCGTGAAGACGCTGCACCCGCGCGTGCACGCCGGCATCCTGGCCGACACCCGCAAGGAAGACCACCTCGCCCAGATCAAGGACCTGGACATCGAGCCCTTCCAGCTGGTCGTGGTGAACCTGTACCCGTTCGCGGAGACGGTGGCCTCCGGCGCGGATTACGACGCCTGCGTGGAAAAAATCGACATCGGCGGGCCGTCCATGGTGCGCGCCGCGGCGAAGAACCACGCCTCGGTCGCCGTCGTGGTCAACCCGAACCGCTATGACTCCGTCATCGACGCGCTATCCACCGGCGGCTTCGAGCAGCAGGAGCGCTTCCAGCTCGCCGCCGAGGCCTTCTCCCACACCGCCCAGTACGACGCGGACGTTGCCGGCTGGTTCCGCACCCAGGGCGCGGACGCGGATTCCGGCACGACCGCCCTGCGCTACGGCGAGAACCCGCACCAGGCCGCCCGCGTGGTGCGAAACCGCGACGGTAAGGGCCTGGCCAACGCCGAGCAGCTCGGCGGCAAGGAGATGAGCTACAACAACTACCAGGACGCCAACGCCGCCTGGCGCGCCGCCTGGGATCACGAGCGCCCGTGCGTGGCCATCATCAAGCACGCCAACCCCTGCGGCATTGGCGCCGACGACGAGAACATCGCCGCCGCGCACAAGGCCGCCCACGCCTGCGATCCGATGTCCGCCTACGGCGGGGTCATCGCCGCCAACCGCGAGGTCACCCTGGAAATGGCCGAGCAGATCAAGCCGGTCTTCACCGAGGTCGTCATCGCTCCCAGCTACGCTGACGATGCCCTGGAGCTGCTGCAGACTAAGAAGAACCTGCGCATTCTGCGCGCCGAGCGCGACGAGGCCGCCGAGGAGGAGCGCCCGATCTCCGGCGGCGTGCTGGTCCAGGACGTCGACGCCTACCAGGCCGAGGGCGACCAGGCGGAGAACTGGACCCTGGCCGCCGGTGAGGAGCTCGACTCCGAGGCCCTGTCCCAGCTGGAATTCGCCTGGCGCAGCGTCCGCGCGGTCAAGTCCAACGCCATTCTTTTGGCCCGCGACAACGCCACCGTCGGCGTGGGCATGGGCCAGGTCAACCGCGTGGACTCGGCCAAGCTGGCCGTCGAGCGCGCCAACACCCTGGGCGAGGACGGCGAGGAGCGCGCCCGCGGTTCCTTTGCCGCCTCCGATGCCTTCTTCCCGTTCGCTGACGGCCTGCAGGTGCTCATCGATGCCGGCGTGACCGCCGTCGTCCAGCCGGGCGGCTCCATCCGCGACGAGGAAGTCATCGCCGCCGCCCAGGAGGCCGGCGTGACGATGTACTTCACCGGCACCCGCCACTTCGCCCACTAGAGCGGCCCGTGTAATTCCCTGAGCGGGCCCGCCTGCGGCCGTTTGTGTGTACAGGCCGGGCCTGCGGGCTAGGTACGTGTTAGATTTACTAATCGCAGACCTAGACAAGGGAGAAACATGGCGCACACGCACGGCGCGGGACGCGGCTCGGGGGATGACCCCCAGGAGCCGGTCACCGCGGAGCTACCGGTGGTCAGCGCGGGCGAGGAGCCGCGCCGCGCCCCGGGACGGGGCGCGCTCATCGGCGCCTTTGGAATACTCGCGGCCATCGTCGTGATCGCTGTCATCGCCGCGCTCAGCCTCCAGCGCGGGTGGCTTGGCATGTCGTCTACCGACGAGGGCGAGCCCGCCCCAGCACCCGCCTCCAGCTCGTCCAGCCAGGCTGACACCTCTGAGGCGTCTTCGAAAACGAGCAGCTCTAGCGCCGCCTCTACCGCCGCGGAGTCGAGTTCGTCTTCTGCGTCGCCTTCGGCTGCGTCCTCCGAGTCGTCCACGCCGGAAACTACGCCGTCTTCTGAGCGGTCCGCTGGGCGCTCATCGGGGTCCCGCTCCAGCGACCGGGCGGCCGCGGCCGCGCCGACGACGCGCGCTAGCGAGCCCACCCCGGAGGCTCGGCCGCCGCGGTATACCTCCGCCGCACCCGGCAGCAATCAGACCTCCGCTGCCTTCGCGGACTCGGTCTATTCCGCTTTCACCTCTGCCTATAGCCAGTCCGGCAACCCGAACACGCCGGTGGAGGCCTACAGCCCGGTTACGGGGCAGTGGTACAAGATGCAGTGCACCGGCACCGCCAACGCGGTGACCTGCCGCGGCGGTGACGGCGCGGTGGTGAATATCTCGTGAGCAAGTACTGGGCCGCCACCTTTTGCGGGCTCGCCGCCAGCGCCCTGCTGGTCGCCTGCAGCAGGGGCGGCGGGGTAGAGGAGTCGAAGCCGCCGGCGCGCAGCACCAACGCGGCGCGCGCCGGGGCTTTCCCCGCCAGCATCGACCAGAAGGCGTTGAAGCGTGCGGTAGCCGCTGCAACCGAGAAACTCGGCGGCGACGTCGGCGTCGCGGTGGCCACCCCTGACGAGCTTATGAGCGCCGGCACCACCACGGGGTTTGCGGCCTGGTCGACGGCGAAGGTGCCGATTGCCATTGCCGCCTGCCAGGCCGGCACCGCGGACCCTGACCTCGTCGAGGCTGCCATCACTTATTCCGACAACGACGCTGCGCAGGCGCTCTGGGTGAGCCTGGGGGCCGCCGAGACAGCCGTGGAGCAGACCCAGGCGGTACTGCGCGAGGGCGGCGACACCGTCACCGAGGTCCAAGGCAAGATGACCCGGGACGGGTTTACCCCCTTCGGCCAGACCGAGTGGGGGCTCAAGGAGCAGGCCACCTTCGCCGCGCAGCTGCCGGAGGTCGATGACGCGGACTCGGTCATCGAGGCCATGCGGACCCCGGACCCCCTGCAGGATTACGGGCTGCGGGCCATCCCGGGCGCGGCTATCAAGGGCGGCTGGGGGCCGGATGATGACGGCTTCTACAGCGTCGTGCAGCTCGGTCACGTGAAGTTGGACGGCAAGGAGATAGGCATGGCGGTATTCTCCCGCCCCGAAGACGGCACCTATGAGGCCGCCCAGGAGCAGCTCGACTACCTGGTCTACCTGCTGACCGGGGAGAAGACCGACAAGGCGGCCTAGACTCCTCCCGGGTGCAGGACGTATAAGGCTTAAGTCCTAATCTGTAGGGAGGAAAGACGAGCTTTAAGGAGGCCCACACGGCATGACGCAGCACTATAACCTCTACGAGAGCCTGGGACTTAACCCGGGCGCGTCCTCGGACCAGCTTAATGCCGAGCTCAGCGCCGCGCTGCAGGCTCTCGAGGAGCAAGGCGCCGGGATGTCCGATCCGCGCTTTCACGAGACTGCCACTGCCCGGGCGATCCTGGGCGAGGAGCGCCGGCGCGCCCAGTACGACGCCCGGCTCACCGATAGCGCGGCCCGCCCGATGAACATCAGGGACCTCATCCACCTGGCCGAGCGCGGTCAATTCCTGGATGCCCCGGAGGAGAAGCCGCGGTATCAGACCCTGTCCATCGTAACCCGCCGGGTCGCCGAGGTTGAGCCCACCGGGGCGCCGCTGGCTCGCTTCCGTGCGGCTCCGGGAGTGGTCAAGACCGTGCTGGCCATTGCGGCCGTCATGCCGGCGGTGCTGCTGGTTGGCTTCGTGTGCATGGCAGTCATCTTCGCCGTCGACAGCGCCGGCAGCACCGTCTATAGCCACGGCGGGGTCTTCGACGAGTTCGCGACGCTGCTGGACACGTCCTTCAACAGCCTCTACCTGCTGGTGCTGGCCGTCTTCGTCCTGGTGAACATCCTCTGGGCCGGGCGCGTGCTCCACGACGTGCTGTATCCCGCCCGCGGCGGCCAGAACGTACTGCTGGGGGTGGAAACCCTCGGCTTTGCGGTGGTGGAGCTTTTCGTGATGGTCGGCTTCGGAGCCGCGGACTGGGTCATGTTCACGCTGCCGTTTGTCGCCCATATCGCCGTCGGTGCCCTGCTGTTTAGCGGGGCCGTGGGGCGCTGGTGCAAGGGCGAGATCCAGACCCGCGAAGTGGTCGAGGGGCCGCGGGACTAGCGCTTCTTTTTCTTCTTCCGCCGGTCGGCCGCAGCGGCGGCGGCCGCGGAGATGGAGTCCGAGCGGGACTCGAGCAGCTTCAGGGTGGCTGCGACCCGGTCATCGGGAAGTTCGGCGCCGAGGACGGCCAAGGAAGCATCGGCAAGCATGACGGCGGTCTCCGGCACGGTCTGATCGGAGGCAGCGAACGGGGGAGTGCCGTCGTTGCCGCGCATCTCAATAACCGACAGCGCGATGTGGAACGGCAAGGTGATGCGCAGGTCCTGCTCGCCGACCAACGCCGCGGCGAAGGTCTGGAAATGGTGCTCTAGCCGCGCGCGGGACTGGTGATACTCGGCGAATTCCTCCGAGTTCGCCACCGGCAGCTGGTAGAGCCGGCCGACGTTCCAGCCGCTGGTCAAAAGCAGGCGTGACTCCGCGGCCACCAGCGCCCACAGGCGCAGCTCCGGAGTGGTCTCCAGCTGAGCGAGATCATCGGCCAGGTCGAGGGAAGGCTCGATGGTCGAGTTCAGCAGGGTCAGAAAGATCTCGGTCTTCGACGGGAAATGGTAGTAGAGCGAGGCCTGCCGGATACCGACGGCTTCGGCGATCTGGTGGGTCGAGGTCGTGGCGAAGCCCTGGGTGGTAAACAGCTCGGAGGAGGCGTCCAGGATCTCTTCGCGCGCGGTGCTACCCCGACGTCGCGGAGAATTCTTCCGCGGCCTGCCAACTGCACCAGCCATAGACCTAAAACACCTTCCCTTTCGCCTGAGAGTCGGAAATCAACGAACCGAAGAACATATCAACCTTATATCTTAAAGGCTATCGCGCTAGGACGCGCGGGCGGCAATACCCTGTAATGTTGCCGACACCGTCCGGCACGCCGAGCCGTAGGCCGTGCGGTCCAACGGCGGCAGGTCCGCCAAGCGCTGCCTACGGGTGCCCGCGTGGTTGAGCCAGGCCCGTAGGTAGAGCTCCAGGCCCGTGCGCCAGGCCAGCGTCAGGGCCTCGCCCTCGGCGGGGATCAGCAGCTGCTTCTCCGTACCGATGGCCAGCCGGTCCGCCGTCGGCCGCGGCGCCGGGGCCGCCCAACGGGCCACGGACGCGAGGGGCACCAGCAGGAAGCTATGGATGTCCACGGCCGCATCCGGGTCCGGCAGGCCGTTGACCAACTGCAGCGCCGGCGGCTGCGTGCCCAGCGCCTGGCGCAGCAGCGCTGCCGATGCCTCCTCAGGCAACGTCAGGCCCGCATCCGCTCGGTAGATCAGCGCGTCCTCTACGGCACGCGGCTCGATATCGACCGAGGACAACAGGTCGTCCAAGTCCGCGTTAGCCGGGCCCAGGTAGTCCACGGGCAGGCCCGGCAGGCCGTCGCCGCGGGCGATGGGGCCGGTCAGGCGGACCGGGGAGTCGATCGCGGGGGAGTAGACCACGCCGTGGACCACACGGGAGTACCACGCGGCCAGCTCTTGCGCGTCCGCCCGGTGGTGCAGGGCGTTGCGGGCCAGCTCGTGGGACTCCGACAGGATGCCGCGCGCGGCGGGCAGGGACTCGCAGCGCCCCGCCTCCTCGGCGAGTTCGACTAGTGACGGATGCAAGGCCATAAGCAACGCGCCTTTCTTATGCGGGGTGGATGAAATCTGTCTACAGTCTAACGGGTGGTGGGGCGGGGTTGTGCTCCGGATACGCCAAACGCCGCCGCGGCGACCCTGCCCGTGAAGGGCGGGGCGCCGGCGACGGCGTTTAGTTTAAGATCCTTTTACCGTGTCACACTTGCCAGCGGCAAAAGTGCGCTGTTGAAACCCTGCTACTTAATTGTTTAGCGGGTGGTGAACGGCAGGAGAGCCATTTCGCGAGCGTTCTTGACCGCGGTAGCAACCTGACGCTGCTGCTGCGGGGTCAGACCGGTGACCCGACGCGAACGAATCTTATGGCGGTCAGAGATGAACAGACGGAGGGTCTTGGTGTCCTTGTAATCCACCTTCTCGATGCCCTCTGCCTTCAACGGGTTCTTCTTCGGACGGCGGGTCTGCTCCATCCGGAACTTCTTGTGGTTATTGCGCTTCATTGTTGCAATTCCCCTTTACCAGCTGGACTTACGAACGCCCGGCAGCTCACCGCGGTGAGCCATCCCGCGCATGCGGACACGGGACAGGCCGAACTTGCGGAGGTAACCGCGCGGACGACCATCGTGGGCGTCGCGGTTACGGATGCGGGACTTGGAAGCGTCGCGCGGCTGACGGTTCAGCTCGAACTGTGCCTCCAAACGGTCCTCGTCCGAGGTGTTCGGGTTCTTGATGATTGCCTTGAGCTCAGCGCGACGCTCCGCGTAGCGGGCGACGATTTCCTTGCGCTGCTCGTTCTTAGCGATCTTGGACTTCTTAGCCATTGATTATCGCTCCTCGCGGAATTCGACGTGCTTGCGGGCGATCGGATCGAACTTCTTCAGAGTGATGCGATCCGGGTTGTTGCGCTTGTTCTTACGGGTCACGTAGGTGTAACCAGTGCCCGCGGTGGACTTCAGCTTGATGATCGGGCGAATATCGTTACGTGCCATCTTTAGATCTTCTCCCCACGTGCTCGGATCTTGGCGACGACGGACTCGATGCCGTCGCGGTCGATGATCTTCATGCCCTTGGTAGAGACATTCAGGGTGATGGTACGGCCCTCAGAGGGCAGGTAGTACCGACGACGCTGCACGTTGGGGTTCCAACGGCGCGAGGTGCGGCGGTGCGAGTGCGAGACCTGCTTGCCGAATTGCGGCTTGCGGCCCGTTACCTGGCAAATAGCCGACATGGGTCTTCTTTCTCCTAGCCGCCCACATCTTGGCTAATTAAAACCACGTGATCGAGCGCCTCAAAGGCTTGCTCCGCTCGGAATGTGAGGATGAGCGATTAAAAAATCACGCCGTTTCATTGCAGTAGACGGGGCGTAAACGTACATTGTGACAACAGCAAGGGAAAACCTTACCTCCTAACGCCCGAATTTCCTAATCGCCTCGTGCGAGCCTTCCTCGGGCTCCCGTTCGCGGCGTGCTCAGGGCTTAGGCGCTCCCGCTATACCTCTATACCTTCACATCTCTTCATCGAGATCCTTTCTGTCGACGCTTCTGCGTACCTTTCGCCGCGCGGCTCCTAGCAGCTTCTGTCGCCCGGGGAGTCTTGCTGCATGAGCCAGCTGCACAAGCCTGCTGTACGGCGGTGGTGGGCGGGGTGATTGTGGTTGCTGTGTGGCCTGTTGTTTGACGTCGGCTGAGATTTGGGAAAAGGGCAGGTCGGCTGTATGATAGTTCGAGTTGCTATCGCGCGGGCTGGCTCCGCCGGTAGCTGTTTGTCCGTTAGAAAACCCAACTCGGGCACGATCCCCGCCGCCTAGGCCTGCTTTTTAGGCACCGGCGATAGTGGGGAACCGACCCGAAGTTTCAACCCTGAGGGAATTCGCATGAAGAAAGATATCCACCCGGATTACCACCCGGTGGTCTTTCAGGACGCCGGTACCGGTACCCGCTTCCTGACCAAGTCCACCGCCTCCTCCGAGCGCACCGTTGAGTGGGAGGACGGCAACGAGTACCCGCTCATCGTGGTCGACGTTACCGCCGAGTCGCACCCGTTCTGGACCGGTGCTCAGCGCGTGATGGACACCGCCGGCCGTGTCGAGCGCTTCAACCAGCGCTTCGGTGGCATGGCTCGCCGCAAGAAGAAGAACGCGTAAGGAGGGTAGAAGAAAATGGCAACTCCTAAGTTCAAGATGTCCCGCGCGAACACCCGCTCGCGCCGTTCCCAGTGGAAGGCCGACAACGTCGACCTCCAGGAAGTCACCATCGACGGCCAGACCGTGCGCATCCCGCGCCGCCTGGTCAAGGCTGCTAAGCTCGGCCTGGTCGACGTGGAGCAGTTCTAAGAGTTTTTAGGACGATAAGGCTGGGCCGGTAGTTACCCGACCCCTCGCGCCTCGAGTTACCCCGAATAAGGGTAGCCGGGGCGCTTTTCTTATTATCTTACACTCAGCTTTGTGGGGGTGTTGCGTTGTTTTTGCAGCTGAGTGTTTCCCTGTTCGATCCTTAATTGGGCTTTGAACCTTAATAAAACTACTTTTATTTTCTGGGTTCCTGGAAAGACTCATCTTAGGGCATAATTGAGATATGAAAATTCTCGTAGTGGACGACGAACAGCCGGTGCGTGAATCGCTTCGCCGTTCGCTGAGCTTTAACGGCTACCAGGTCATCTTGGCCGGGGACGGCGTTGAGGCGGTCGAGACGGTGCACCGGGAATCGCCGGATCTGATGATCCTCGACGTGATGATGCCGAACATGGACGGCCTGGAAGTGTGCCGTTTACTTCGCAGTGAAGGTTGGGAGCGCCCCATCCTCATGCTGACTGCCCGGGACGGCGTGGCCGACCGGGTGGCCGGGCTGGACGCCGGCGCCGACGACTACCTGCCCAAGCCCTTCGCGCTGGAGGAGCTTTTGGCCCGCGTGCGCTCGCTGGCGCGGCGCGCGGCCGCCGAGTCCATCCAGGCCACGCCGGAGAAGGAGTCGAAGCTCGCCTTCGAGGATCTCTACCTCAACGCGGACACGCGCGAGGTCTGGCGCGGCAAGCGCATGATTTCGCTGACCCGCACCGAGTTCGCGCTGCTGCAGCTGCTGCTGGAAAACCCGCGCAAGGTGCTCGCCCGCGACATGATTCTCGAAAGCGTCTGGGGCTATGATTTCCCCACCTCGGGCAACGCGCTGGAGGTCTACATCGGCTACCTGCGCAAAAAGACTGAGGCCGAGGGCGAGCCGCGGCTAATCCACACCGTCCGCGGCGTCGGCTACGTGCTGCGAGAGAACACCCCGTGAGTTCTTGGAAGCCGGTGTCTCGGGCGCAGGCTTCCGCTTTGCCCGACAAATCCTCCGACGAGCCGACCGTCTATACGGGAAGCTCGCGCCCGTGGGTCTCTCGTACCTCCCTGCGCTGGCGACTAGCAATCCTGACCGGTCTTATCGTCGCGGTGACCTCGGCCATCATTTGCGCCGGTTCCTATGGGGTAGTGGCGGCCTGCCTGCGCGCCGCCGACGACGAGGCCCTGGAGTCCCACGCCCAGGCCATGCTCGTGCGCACCCAGTCCAACGACGATCCCGACTACCTGCGCAACGAGTTCGAGCACTTTAAGGCCGTGCACCCGCAGGCTAAGCTCACGGTCTCCCCGGCGGGCGACAGCCCCGCCTACGGCGACGACCAGGCCCCGCCCGAGGATGCGGTCTCCGCAGAGCGGGCGGGGGACATGCACATGGTCTCCCTGCGCGCTAACGATGGTTCCTGGGTCGTTCTGACCGATTCCCGCGCCGATACCGAGGGTATCGTCGACATCGTGGGCACGGTGCTGGTCGCGGTCTTCGCCATCGGCATCCTGCTGGCCATCGCCGGCGGCGTCTGGGTCTCCCAGACCGGCTTGCACCCCATTCAGCGGTTTAAGCGGGCCATCGACCACGTGGCCAGCACCGGCGAGCTGCGACCTATTTCGGTCGTGGGCACCGACGACATGGCGCAGCTGGCCGTGGCGTTTAACCGCATGCTGGACGCGCTCCAGGAATCGCGCATCAAGCAGTCACGGTTCGTCGCGGACGCCGGGCACGAGCTCAAGACCCCGCTGACTTCCATGCGCACCAACATCGAGCTGCTGATGATGCTCAACAAGTCCAACACCGCGGACAGCCTCAGCGAGCAGGGCCGCGCCGAGCTGGAGGCCGATGTGCTGGCGCAGATGTCGGAGCTGTCCGAGCTCATCGGGGACCTATTCGACTTGGCCCGCGAGGACGCCATGGACAAGGGGGTGGAGCCGGTCGCGTTGGACAAGGTCGTGGCCTCCTCGCTGAAGCGGGCCCGCCGGCGCCGTCCCGACGTCGAGTTCCAAGTCCAGCTCGAGCCCTGGATGCTGGTGGGTGACCCCTTCGCCCTAGGCCGCGCGGTGCTCAACCTGCTGGACAACGCCGCCAAGTGGTCGCCGGCCGCGGGCACGGTGCGCGTGCGCCTGCAGCGCCTCGACGAACAGACCGCGCGCCTGCGCATCGATGACTCGGGCGTGGGTATCCCGGAGGCCGAGCGCGAGAAGGTCTTCCAGCGTTTCTACCGCTCTGCCGAGGCCCGCAAGATGCCCGGCTCCGGCCTGGGCCTGGCCATCGTGTGTCAGGTCGTCGAGCGGCACAAGGGCACGATTACCATCGGCGACTCCGACGACCACGGCACGCGCATGGAGATCGTTTTCCCGGGCAGCCCTCGGGACACGGACTGGCCGGCTGACGATGCCACGGCCCATTCCGACCAGGCCACCGCCGGGTTGGGTGGCTCCTCGGCCTCGGAGCGGCGCGGGCGCGAGTTCGCCAAGCGCTGGTTCAACCAGCGCTAGCAGCGCCCGCCCCGCTAGCGTTGCTTGCCTTAACCTGCCGTACTAGCCGCAGGCAGCGGGTGCAATCCCGTGCCCAGGGTGGTGGCTGAATTGTGGACTTGTCACTAAGATCGAGACCTATACAGCAACCTGCCAGACACTCTTAAGCTGTTAGCAGTCGAGTGTCAGAGGCGCCAAAGGTCAGGGAGGGATACTACGGCCATGAACAACAACAATCCCCATAACGCCGAGCCCACCGGCTCGTCGAGCCCCTACGGTCAGCAGGGGCAGCACCAGTCGCAGTCGCAGGGCTGGAACCAGCCGCGCACCTCGGACGCGCAGCCCACGGAGACCACCCGGTCGTGGCAGTCGGCCGAGGCGCAGTGGGGCCAGCCCCAGCCGCACGCGCAGCCGCAGGCCCAGACTCAGCCGCACCCGCAGGCGCAAACCCAGGCCCAGCCGCAAGGCCAGCCCGGGGCGCCTGGCGTCGTCGCCGAGCAGCCCAAGAAGAAGCGCTCCGTGGGCCTGGGCACCGCGCTGGCCATGATGCTGGTCGCCGCCATTGGCGCGGGCGGGGTCACCGGCGCGGTCGTGGGCGGTTCCGACAGCAATGATTCGACCTCCACCGTCAACGAGGTCCTCAACCGGCCCGCGAAGAATGAGTCCGCCCCGGCCCCGGCCGAGGGGTCCATCGAGGAGGTCTCCCAGAAGGTCCTGCCCGCCGTCGTGGCCATCCAGGTAGTCACCCGGGCCGGCGCGGCCGAGGGCTCGGGCTCGATTATCTCCCCGGACGGCTACGTGTTGACCAATCACCACGTCGTCGAGGGCGCGGAGGGCTCGTCGGCCGGCGCCATCCAGGTCACCATGAACGACGGCTCCCGCAAGGACGCGGAGGTCGTGGCCTCCGACGCCAACACCGACGTCGCCGTCATCAAGATCAAGGACGCCGAGAACCTGCCGTACCTGGAGTTCGCGGACTCCGACCAGCTCAACGTCGGCCAGCAGGTTGTGGCCGTGGGCTCCCCGCTGGGGCTGAACGCCACGGTAACCTCCGGCATCGTCTCGGCCGTCAACCGGCCCGTGCGCGCCTCCCAAGCCGGCGGCGAGCCCTCGCTTATCGATGCCGTCCAGACCGACGCTGCCGTCAACCCCGGCAACTCGGGCGGCCCGCTGGTGGACATGAACGGCAACATCGTGGGCATGAACTCCGTCATCGCCTCCCTGTCCTCCTCGTCCGGGCAGGAGGCCGGCTCCATCGGCCTGGGCTTTGCCATCCCGTCCAACTTCGCCAAGCGCATGGCGGACCAGCTCATCAACAACGGCGAGGTCAAGCACCCGATGCTGGGCGTGCAGGTCGACGGCCGCAACCTCACCCAGGGCGCGCCGGTGGTTAAGGTTGAGGAGGGTAGCCCGGCCGCGGATGCCGGCATCAAGGCCGGCGACGTCATCACCCGCCTGGGCGATCGCCCCATCGAGGACTCGGATACCCTCATCGCGGCGACCCGCTCCCAGGACTTTGGGGCGACAGTGACCTTGGAAGTAAAGGATCCGGACAACGAGGAGACTCGCCAGGTAGAGGTAACGCTGTCGAGCGAGTAGATTAAAGCGCAAAGCCGCACCACCGTTAAGGAGAACAATGCCTGTAGACGCCAGCGAATCCGACCGCGCAGCCACACTCGCCGACGCCCCGCGCGACGGCGACAACCTTCGCGACATCGCCGGTCCGGACGACGCCTACCTATTGGCCCAAGAGCGCGAGGAGTCCATGAACGCGCAGCGCCGCGCGCTCATCGTCATCGTTACGGACCATCCCGAGCAGCAAGCCGAAGACAACCGGCGCCTGTGCTCGGAGCTGTTGGCCGAGGCTAACTTCCGCGTCGATGGGGCAGTGGTGGTGCGCGCCAAGAAGTCGAAGATTCGCCAGGCTATTGAGACGGCCGTGGTCGGCGGCGTGGACCTGGTGCTGACCGTCGGCGGCACCGGCGTGGGCCCGCGCGACAAGACCCCGGAGGCCACCCGCACGGTGCTGGACCAGCTGGTGCCGGGCATCGCCCAGGCCCTGCGGTCCTCCGGCCAGGCCTGCGGCGCTGTCGACGCCTGCACCTCCCGCGGCATCGCCGGCGTGTCCGGGTCCACGGTGGTGGTCAACGTCGCCGCCTCCCGCGCAGCCATCCGCGACGGCATGGCGACCCTGACCCCCTTGGTGCACCACCTGGTCGACCAGCTGCAGAAGTACTCGGTGGACTAAGCGTTAAAGTGCGATGACTGATTCACATTCCCGGCGCAAGAAGCGGCGGCGCGCGGTGCGCCCCAGCGACTGCCCCGACTACGACCGGACGGCGGACCGGGCACCGTTCGTCTCCGCCTTTGACTCGGCGGACTCGGCCGGCTCCGCAGACGCAGAAAGGGCCGTCGAAGTAAACGACGGCCCTGCGGACGACGGGCTACGCGGGGAAGCTTTCTACCGCGAGCAAATCCCGCCGCATTATTAAACGTGCGCGCTAGGCGCGGTGCTTGCCGGAGGCATCTTCACCGGCGGCGCCGGACGCGCCGGAAGCGCCGGTCGTGCCGGGCGCGCCCGGGGTATCGGCCGGATCCTCGGCCAGATCGCTGGTCTGGCCGGTGACCTTGTCGCTGACGTTGTTCTGCGCGGCGAGCAGGTCGCGGATTTCGATGAGCAGGTCGTCAGTGGTGGGGGTGGCCTCCTCGGGGTCGATGCCCTTGCGGCGCTTGGCGGCCTCGGCCAGCTTGTTCATCGGCATGACGATGAGGAAGTAGACCACGGCGGCGATGATCAGGAAGTTGATGGCTGCGGTGATGACGGCACCCAGATCAATGCGGGTGGTCGGGTCATCAGCCTTGATCTGGAACGCCAGCCCGCCGACCTCGGCGGAGCCGAAGGAGTTAATCAGCGGCTGGATCAGGGAGTCGGTGATAGCCGTAACGATGGCGGTAAACGCGGAGCCGATGATGACTGCGATGGCCAGTTCAATCACGTTGCCGCGGAGGATAAAGTCTTTAAAGCCCTTCAACATGTGGAAGTCCTTTCGATGGTTAGCCTGCGCGGTCTCCGGTGACCACCACGGTGAGCGGATAACTCAGCGAAGCGGCTGCCACTTTCTTCGCGGCGGGGGCCGGCAGTGCAATTAGAATAGTAGCTGCTTGGGAGCCCGCGGTCTCTCCCGCGGCGGCCGTGGAGACGATTTTTCCCTCCTGCGCCACGACGGTTTCCGCCGCGCCGGTCCCGGCGAGCTCGCCGCCGTCACCTGTCCCACCGTTGCTGACCACGCTGACCGTATCCCCGTGCGTCAGCAGCGCGGCGATGTCCGGCTCCGCGAGCTTAATCGGCACCAAGTGGTAGTCCTGGCCCTCCGATTCCCCCAACGCGTGGGTAAGTTCCTCGCCCAACAGGCGGGACTCCGTGACCACCTCGCCGGCGGAGCCGGCCGCCACGACCACCCGCCCGGCCAGGTCCGCCGGGTCGGTCTCCGCGGCCACGCCGGTCGGGATCGCATCACGCGGCAGGGAGCGCCACTCGATGTCCTCGGACGCCAGCTCTTGGCCGGCCGCGACCTCCCGGGCAAAGACCGGCACCCGCGGGTTTTCCTTCCAGCCGCTCAGCCCCACCAGGCCGGCGGCGATAACCAACGCGCCGGCCACCAGCTTCTTTAAAAGCGTCGCGCGCGGGTGGCCCGGGGTGGCCAACGTGTGTCTCAGGGAAGAAAAAACAGCTAAACTCCGCATGCCTTTATAGACTGCGCCCGCCCCGCCCCCGGTTCCCAGGCGACCGACTTAAGCGGCGCGGAAACTCAGCGACTAGAAGATCTCCACGCCGGCGTCGGTGAGCGCGCCATCGCAGGGTACGTCGTGGGCATCGGCCGGCAGCTGCTCCACGACCTCGCTGGAGCGCACCACAGCCAGCTTCAGCGGCCCGCCTGCGCGCAGGTCGGCCAGCGCGCGGTCGTAATAGCCCGCGCCCTTGCCCAGTCGAAAGCCGCGCCGGTCCACCGCCATCGCCGGCACCAGCAGCACGTCCAGCCCGGATAGCACCGTGGAATTGAACTTTGGCCCCACCGGCTCCGCGATGCCCAGCGCCCCTGCCCGCGTGGCCTTATCGCCGTGGTAGCTTGCCCACAGCAGCGTACCGCCGGGCATCGACAGCGGCAGCCACACCTGCTGGCTGGCCGCCGCGACCGCGGCCAGCCACGCCTTCCCGCCCGGCTCGCTGTCCAGCGGGGCATAGGCCGCCACGCGCGGGCGGCCTAAGGCGCGCAGAAAGCTGTCGGTGTGGGCGATGAGGGAGGCATCGTCGGCCGGGGCGCGGCGGGCGGCGCGGAAATGCTCGCGCAGGGTCTGCTTGTCGGCGTCGGGGGAGGGAAAATTCATAACTTAAATACTAATAGGGCGTATCGGTGCCCGACACGGATAAGGCGAGCAGGTAAGGTCAGATCCATGTCTAACGAGCGCGAGAATACCCCGCACGGGGTGAAAACCGTAGTGGTTCCGGCCGCCGGCATGGGGACGCGTTTCCTCCCGGCCACCAAGACCGTGCCCAAGGAGCTGCTGCCAGTAGTGGATACACCTGGCATCGAGCTCATCGCCGAGGAAGCCGCCTCCGTCGGCGCGCAGCGCCTGGCCGTTATCACCGCCCCGAACAAACAAGAGGTCATGCGCCACTTCGAGCGCTTCCCCGACCTGACCGAGACCCTGGCCGCCCGCGGCAAGGACGAGCAGGTCGCCAAGGTGCAGCGCGCCGCGGACCTCATCCACCCCATTGCCGTCGAGCAGGCCGAGCCGCTGGGCCTCGGCCACGCCGTCGGCCTAGCCGAGTCCGTGCTGGACGAGGAAGAAGACTTCTTCGCCGTCATGCTGCCGGACGACATCGTCCTGCCTGCCACCGTCATGGAGGACATGGCGCGCGTGCGCGCGGCCTTGGGCGGGTCCGTCCTGTGCGCCTTCGAGGTCGACCGCGAGGAGACCTACAACTACGGCGTCTTCGACGTAGAAGACACCAACGCGCCGGGCGTGAAGAAGGTCGTCGGCATGGTCGAAAAGCCCGATCCCGCCGACGCCCCCTCCAACCTCGTGGCCACCGGCCGCTACCTGCTGGACCGCAAAATCTTCGACGCCTTGCGCCGGATCGGTCCGGGCAAGGGTGGCGAGCTGCAGCTGACCGACGCCATCGAGCTGCTCATCCAGGAGGGCGAGCCCGTGCACGTGGTGGTCCACCGCGGCAAGCGCCACGACCTGGGCAACCCCGGCGGCTACATCCCCGCCAACGTCGACTTCGGCCTGCGGGACGAGAAGTACGGCCCGGCGCTGTATAAGGCGATCAAGCATATTATTGCGGAGTACGAGCAAGAGACCGGGTTGGCGGAGAACTAACCGGGAAAGGCGGCGCGTTGCTATGCGTTCTGTGGAAGAGCAGCTGGAGTTTGTCACCGATGCGGCGGTCACGCCCGAGCCGGTACGGATCGCCATCGCCAACGCTTTGGGGCTGAAGTGTGCCGAGGAGGTCCAGGCGCACCAACCGCTGCCGGGCTTCCCGCAGGCGGCCATCGATGGCTACGCCGTCCGTGCGGTTGATATCGGCGGCGAGCGCGGCCTCGGTCGGCGCGACCCGGACGCGGAGGGGGTCCCGGAGTCGGAGACGGAGCGTTCCCTGCCCGTGGTGGGGGAGGTCCCGGCCGGTTCCCGGCAGCCGCTGCGTCTCCAGCCGAAGCAGGCCGTGCGCGTCTACACGGGCGCACCCCTGCCCACGCTTGCCGATGCCGTCCTTCCCCTCGAGTGGACCGACCGCGGGCGCAAGCGCATGGTCGCCCACCGCCCAGTGCGCTCCGGCGACTTCGTGCGCCGCGTCGGCGACGACATCCAGCCCGGCGACGTCGCGGTGTCCGCCGGCACCATCCTGGGCCCGGCCCAGATTGGGCTGCTGGCCGCGGTGGGGCGCTCGAAGGTGCTGGCGTACCCGCGCCCGCGCGTGACCGTGATTTCCTTCGGCCGTGAGCTGGTGGACATCGACCGCGAGCCTGGCCTGGGCCAGGTCTTCGACGTCAACTCCTACGCGTTGGCGGCCGCCGCCCGCGAGGCCGGCGCCGAGGTCACCCGCGTGGGCATTGCCGAGGGCGAGCCGCGGCGCATCCGGGAAAACCTGGAGGCTCAGATAGCGCGCAGCGAGGTCATCGTGATCTCCGGCGCGGTGGGCGGCGCCGGCTCCGCGGCCATCCGCGAGGTGCTCGACCAGCTCGGCGACATCGACACCACGCGGGTGGCCATGCACCCGGGCTCCGTGCAGGGTTTCGGCCTGCTGGGCGACGAGCGCATTCCGACGTTTTTGCTCTCGTCTAACCCGGTTTCGGCCCTGGTGGTCTTCGAGGTCTTCGTCCGCCCGCTCATCCGGCTGGCGCTGGGCAAGCGCAACGCCGCGCGCCGCGTGGTGCGCGCCCGCGCCGTCAACCATATCGACTCCCGCCTGGGTCGCCGCGGCTATATCCGCGCCCGCCTGATGCGCGACGCTGACACCGCCGACTACCTGGTCGAGGGCCTGTCCGGCGCGGGCGGGGCGCCGGCGCACCTGCTGGCCGGGCTGGCCGAGGCTAACGCGCTCATCCGCGTCCCAGAATCCGTGACGGATATTCGCCCCGGCGACGTCGTTGACGTTATGTTCATCACCCAGCGCTCATGATCGACCCCTTCGGCTGGGCGCGGCACAGCTGGCAGCGCCACACCGGGGCGAGGGAGTCGCGCGCTATCGAACACCCCGGGTGGCCGGAGGTCACCGAGACCGTACACATCCGCCCGAACGCCGCCTTCCCGCGCGGGGCCGAGGTGCGCCTGCGGCCGCTGCACCGCGCGGACGGTGCGGACTGGCGCGCGCAGCGCCTCCACGACGAGGCCCACCTGCGCCACGTCGAGCCGACGATGCCCACCAGCTGGGCCGCCGCCCACAGCCCCCAGGCCTGGTGGAACCACCTGTGGTACCTGGGCGCGGCGGCGCGCCAGGGGGTGGTGGTGCCCTTTGCTATCGAGTGTAACGGGCGGTTTGCCGGGCAGATCACGCTGGGCAATATCCAGCACGGCAGCGTGAGCGAATGCTGGATCGGCTACTGGGTCTTCTCGGAGATGACCGGCGGGCACCTGGCGACGGTGGCCTGCGCCTTGGGCACCGACCACGCCTTCCGGCGGGTGGGCATGCACCGGGTGACTGCCACGTTTTTGCCCAACAACGCCGCCTCCGGGCGGGTGCTATTTAACAACGGCTTCCGCGAGGAGGGCATCGCGCGCCGCAGCCTGCACATCGACGGCGAGTGGCGCGACCACCACCTCGTCGCCCTGGTGCGCGACGACTTCCCGGATAGCTGCGTTTCCCGGCTGCGGGCGGGCGGCGTGCTGGATTAGCTCGCCGGATTGGGCGTGGCGCAGGCTGGCCGGGCGGCCGCGGCGAAGTACTGTGGTTGTGACAATCGTCAAACTATGAAAGAGGTAGCGCGTAGTGTCTCCTGGCCTCATTCTCATTCTGATCCTGGTGGTCTGGCTCTTCGTCCTAGCGCCGTGGCTGCTGCGGGGCCAGCGCCCGGTCAGCCATACCGGGGACGGCTTCGAGGACACCCGTGTGCTCTTCGAAGGTGACCAGGGCAAGGTCGCCGGCCGCCGCAAGCCGCGGGTGACCGCGCAGGACGTGCACCGCACCAACGCTGACGACGACTACGAGATCGTCGACGCCGAGCCGGCCAGCCTGGCGGTGCCGGTCTCCGCGCAGGAAGAGACCATTGACGGCGAGGTTGTGGACTCGCCCCTGATCGACGATGCCACCGACGAGACCACCGCCAACGCGGAGGCCGACTCGGACAAGCAGACCGCCGGGGCCGGCGACGCGGCAGCGGCGGAGGCAGACGCCGAGGAGGCCGCGGAGTACTTCGACCCGCCGCAGGTCGACGAGGTCGCCGCCGATGCCTACTCGCTAGACGCCTCCTACACCTCCCCGGTGGATCTGATGTACCCCGGCGCCGTCGATGCCGATGCCGCCGCCATCGCCTCCGCCGCCGAGGAGTCCGCGGAGGCCGCGGATAACGCGGAGGAAGCGGACATCAGCGGCGACGACGAGCTGTCCGCCGAGGAGCTGGAATTCGCCAAGCGCCGGCTGGGCCGCGGCGGCTGGGACCCGGAGGCCGACGAGGCCGCGTCCACCGACCGTTACCAGCGCCGCCAGCGCACCCTGCTGGGCCTGGCCGTCGCCGTCGTGGCCACGGTCGCGCTGGGCATCATCGTCGGCGGCTGGGGCTGGCTGCCCGCCGCCGTGGTGGGTGTGCTCTCCGTGGTCTACCTGGTGGCTCTGCGCACCCAGGTGCGCCAGGAACAGGCCTTGCGCCACCGCCGCGTCCGCCAGCTGCGGCGCGCCCGGCTGGGCGTGCGCAACGCCGCCGATGAGGAGCTGTCCATCCCGCGCAGCCTGCGCCGCCCGGGCGCGGTGGTCCTCGAGGTCGACGACGACAGCCCCGACTTCGACCACCTGCCGGTCTACTACCACGACGACGACACCACCGGCGACCGCGCCCCGGTCCGCCGCGACGACTTGGCCGCCCGCCGCGTCAGCTAGCCCCAGAGGCCTAGTCCGAGAGCTTGGGCTCGAGGGCTAGTCCCAGAGCCCCGAGCACCCGCGCCGGTGTGAGCCCATCAGGTGGGTATCGACCATCCCGATGGCTTCCATCAGCGCGAAGCAGGTGGTGGGCCCGACGAACTTAAATCCCCGCTTCTTCAGCGCCTTCGACATCTGTGTCGATTCCTCTGAAGTGGTGGGGATTTCTTCTACCACCTCGGGCCGTGGAGTATCTGCCGGCCGGAAAGACCAGATGAGACCGCTCAGGCCGCCCTCGGCGCGCAGCGCCACAGTGGCGCGGGCGTTGTCGATGGCAGCCTGGATTTTGCGGCGGTTGCGGATGATGGTGGCATCGTTAGCCAGGCGCTCGACGTCGTCGGTCCCGAAGGCCGCCACCGCGTCCGGATCGAAGCCGGCGAAGGCCGCGCGGAAGGCCGGCCGGCGGCTCAGGATAAGCCGCCAGGACAGGCCCGCCTGGAAGCCCTCCAGCACGAGCCTTTCGTAAAGCTCCGCCTCTGAGTAGACAGGCAGGCCCCATTCGGTGTCGTAGTAGTCGCGCAAAAACTCGTCTGCAGCCGCCCACGGGGTGCGCGCGAGCCCGTCGGGGCCGGTGAGCGGTCCGGTGCCTGTGGTATCCATCGGTAGTGTCTCCTAGAAGGTAAAAGTACGTGGTTGCTACCGTTTTAGACTGCCGCCGGGCCCGGTTGGGTTCCCGACCCGGCTTCTAACTCCAGCAGCCAGTGCTTGGCGGCCAGACCGCCGCGGTAGTTGCCCAGGGTGCCGTCGGAGCGCACCACGCGGTGGCAGGGCACGAACAGCGGCAGGGGGTTGCGCGCGCACGCGTTGCCCACCGCGCGCACGGCCGCGGGCTGGCCGGCACGGGCGGCCAGCTGGCCGTAGCTGAGCGTCTCGCCGTAGCCCACGCGCGCCAGCTCGCGCAGTACCGCGCCGGTAAAAGGCGGCTGTCCGGAGTGGTCCAGCGGCACGTCGAAGGGAGCGGAAGAGCCCGCGAAATAGGCCCGCAGCTGCGCGGCGGCCTCCTCTAAGACGGCGGTGGTCCCCGGGGTAGCATTGGCCGGCAGCTCGTCGCCGGGCAGGGCCAGCTGGGTGAGGGCGGTGTCGGAGCCGGCGAGCGCGAGGCGGCCCAGCGGGCTATCGAGCAGGTACACGTAAGTCATCGCGGCGCCTTTCTTTAGCAAAGTTGTGGTACCAAGGTAGTCTAATGCTCATGAATAAACCCGCCGTTAGAGATGCCGCGCTGCTCCTGCTGCGGCTGATCCTCGGCCTCGTCTTCGTCTGCCACGGGGTGACCAAGCTGTTTATCGACGGCATGGACGAGACGGTCGGGCAGTTCTCCGCCCTGGGCGTGCCCCAGCCGCAGATTCTGGCCTGGCTGACGGCGGTCGGGGAGCTAGCCGGCGGCACGCTGATGGTCATTGGCCTGCTCACGACGGCAGCCGCCGCGGTGCTGATGGTCCTAGTCGGCGGGGCCTTCTACTTCGCCCACTGGGGCAATGGCTTCTTCGCCACTGACGGCGGCATCGAATACGTCAGCGTTCTGTTTGTTTCCCTGCTGATGGTCGTCGTCTTCGGTGCGGGGCGGGCCAGCCTGGATGAGGTGCTCAACCGTGTTGACGCATGAGCAGGTCCAGGCCGCCATCTCGGCGCGCCTGGATGGGGAGGACCACGGGCTGGACGATAACGTCGTCGACGCCCACATCGCTGAATGTGCCGAATGCCGCGCCTTCCAGGACAAGGCGGCCCGGCTGAGCCGCTCGCTGAGCTTCGTGGATCCGGCCGACACGGGCATGGCCCCGCCGCAGGACCTGTCCGAACTCATCTTGGGCGGCGTGGAATCCGAATGGCAGCGCACCGCCGGGCGCCGGCACGCTGGGCTAGCGATGGCGCGCATCCTCCTGGTGGTCATCGGCATTATCTGCGCCGCGTGGGCCGTCGCGATGGTCGCTCAGT
The DNA here is from genome assembly GCF_001815935.1 of Corynebacterium sp. HMSC04H06. Taxonomy (GTDB): domain Bacteria; phylum Actinomycetota; class Actinomycetes; order Mycobacteriales; family Mycobacteriaceae; genus Corynebacterium. Next base: position 5,161 of record NZ_KV823402.1, on the reverse strand, counting down.
CCTCCGGCATGGTGCCGGGCACCGGCGAGGTCCTCGACCCGACGGCGGACCCGGACGGCGCGTCGGCGCTCATCGAGGGCGCGGCCCTGCGCCTGGGGCTGGCCTCCGGGCTTATCTTCGCCGCCTGGCGTCCCCGCTTAGCACCCGGCCTGATGCCGCTGACGTGCACGCTGTTTGCCTTCCTGTGCGGCTTCGCGATGCGCGACATCGCCCTGGGCAATCTCGTCATGGGCCAAGTCTACGCGCTGCTGGCCACCGGCCTGTCCACGGCGGCGCTGGGCTGGGTCTGGGCCGCCGACCGCGGCTTCAGCCTGCGCGGGGCCTGGCGCGTTTTGGGCGCGGACCCGAACTAGCCCGGCAGCACGGCCAGCCCCGGCCAGCCCCGGCTAGGTCCAGCTGGGCAGCCACATCATGGACTGGTACCAACTCTCCGGTACGTTGAAACCGTAGAGAATCGGCGCGAAATAACAAAACATCGCCACGACGGCGGCGACGTAGACGACCACGGCCACCGTGCCCCACCGCAGCGGGCGGGCCCAGCCGGCCACCGGCCCGCGCCCGGCCAGCTGCCCGGCTATCAGCGCTAGGCCGACGATGACGAAGGGGATAAGCGCGGCGGCGTAAAAGAAATACATCTGCCGGTCGTAGGCGGCCAGCCACGGCAGGAAGCCGGCGGCGAAACCGATGAGCACCGGGGCGAATCGGCGGTCGCGGCGCACGAACCAGCACCACGCCGACCACATCAGCACCGGTACGATGAGCCACCAGATGATGGGCGTGCCGAACAGGAAGAGCATCTGACGGCACTCGATGCCGCCCGGACACGTCAGCTCCGTATGCGAGTGGTAGAGGATCGGGCGGGCGCCGACCAGCCACGCCCACGGCTTGGAATCCCACGGGTGCGAGTGCCCGCCGGAGGTGGTCAGGGAGGCGTGGAACTCCAGCACCGAGAGGTGGTAGTAGAGCCAGCTGGCGAGGGAATCGGGAAGCAGGTGCAGCCAGGAGCCAGCCTCGATGGTGCCGTCGGTGGCCGCGTGGCGGTAGACGGCGGTCTCGCTGGTAAACCAGGCTCGCCAGGACCACACGTACAGCGCCGCCGGCACCGCCACCAGCGAGGCCAGCGCGGCCGGGGTATCGCGCACCAGGGTGCCCAGCACATAGCGGCGCACCCCGTAGCGGCGCCGCAGCCACAGATCCGCGAAAACGCTGGCCAGGCCGAAGAACATGAGGTAATACAGCCCGGACCACTTCACCGCCAGCGCCAAGCCCAGGAAGACCCCGGCGCTGAAGCGCCACCAGCGGAAGCCGAAGCGGGGGCCGAAGGTGGCACCGTTAAGCAGGCCCGCGCGCCAGGCGTCGTCGAGGCGCTGGTGGACCTGCTTGTGGTCGTGGACTAGGGCCCAAGCCGCGGCGACGATGAAAAAGACCTGGAAGATGTCCAGCATGCCGAAGCGGGAGGAGACCAGCAACACGCCGTCGCAGACCGCGATGAGGCCGGCGATGGTAGCCACCACCGTCGAGTTCGACAGCTGGCGGGCCAGCGCCATGATCAGCAGGACGGTGCCGACGCCGAAGAGTGCGGCCATCGTGCGCCAACCCAGCGGGGTGTAGCCAAAAATCTGCTCCGAGACCGCAATCAGCTGCTTGGCCAGCGGCGGGTGCACCACCAGCCCGTAGCCGGGGTTCGACTCGATGCCGCCGACGAAGAGGTTGTCCCAGCTGCGCACCATGTCCCAGGCCTGCGGGGCGTAGTGCTTCTCGTCGAAAATCGGGGTGCCACTGGCGGTGGGGTACTGGAGGGCGACAAAGCGCGTGATGAGGGCCAGCGCGGCGATGACAAGCGTGGTGACCGTGTCCGCCCGGGTCCACGTGACGGGCCGCGGCACAGCGGCCGGCCGGTTGTGGGCGCCGCGCGGGACGGCGGCGGGCTGGGCGGAGGAAGTACGGGTACTCACCCCAGATAGTTTAGGGTACGGTCCTGTGCCATGCTATTAGGCATGAGCTTTGAGTTTTCGCTGGAGCCGCTGCCGCGCGGCGTCGTGTTGGCCGCTACCCCGTTGGGCAACCCGGGAGACGCCAGCGCGCGCCTTCTGCAGGCGCTGGGGCAGGCCGACGTCGTCGCGGCGGAGGACACCCGCCGCGTGCGGGCGCTGGCCCAGGCCCTGGGCGTGGAGATTCGGGGCAAGGTGGTCTCCAACTTCGACCACAACGAGGACGCCCGCGCCGCCGGGCTTATCGATGCCGCCCGCTCCGGCACCGTCCTCGTCGTCACCGATGCCGGCATGCCGATTGTCTCCGACCCGGGGCACTCCCTGGTGGTCGCTGCCGCCGAGGCGGACGTGCGGGTGACCTGCCTGCCGGGCCCGTCCGCGGTGACCACCGCACTGGCGCTGTCCGGGCTGGGTGTGGGGCACTTCATCTTCGACGGTTTCGCCCCGCGCAAGGGCGGGCCGCGGCGCAAGTGGCTCGAGTCGCTGCGCGGGCAGGAGCGCGCCGTGGTCTTCTTCGAGTCCCCGCACCGGCTGGCTGAGACGCTCGAAGTGGCCGCCGAGGTGCTGGGGAAGGGCAGGACCGCGGCGATCTGCCGCGAGCTGACCAAGACCTACGAGGAGGTCAAGCGCGGCACACTGGGTCAGCTGGCCGAGTGGGCGGGCGAGAACGCGCGCGGCGAGATCACCGTGGTCATCGAGGGCGGTAGCGCCGCCGCCGTGAGCGTGGACGAGCTAGTGCCCAAGGCCCAGGAGCTCGCCGCGGCGGGGCTGCGGCTCAAGGCGGCCTGCAAGCAGGTCGCCGGCGAGGCGGGGGTGTCGAGCCGCGAGCTCTACGATGCCGTCTTAGCCGCCCGCAACTAGCCGCCCGCGACGGGTTCTTCGGGGGGCGTCTCTGCGGCCCGTCTCCCCGTGACCAACCTGTGGGCCCGCCGACCGCGGTTCGACGCCTGCGGGTAACCGCCCGGAACGGGCCTTTCGGGGCCCGTTGCCGTGGCTGGCAGTTCCCTGAGACCGGTGACCAAAAAATACAGTGTTTTTGGTCTACTTGCAGGGAAAATAACTGTCCACAGCAATTCTTAATCCAATTGTTACAGAAACGTGTTGTGCCACCGTCGGAAAACTTAAAGACTAGCGGATATGCCGGACAATATGATGGTCACGGCGCGGCGAAAATCGGGGATAAAGCCCGGAGATTAAGGAAAAACGCGGTCCGCAATTTGAAAGACTTTCCGGTTTCGAACAACCTAGATTGCATGACAAATTCAGAAAAAAACGTGCCTGAAGGGGCGGATCCGCACGATCCGGACGTGCTGGATTCCAAACCGGTAGATCAAAAATACGAAACCGTTGATGAGGCGCTGGATGGCCAGTCGGCAACCAGCCAGCTGGCTTCCATGCTGGACAACAAGAGCCTTTCCTCCGAAAAACACGAGGAAGAGCCTGTTGAGATGGCCGCCGATGGCGACGCCAAGATCGACTGGACCGTGACCGGCATTGCCGGGGCGTTGGTTCTGGCTATCGTCATTTGGGGCCTGGCCGGCGCCGACAGCTTCGCTGAGTTCTCCAGCAAGGCCTTGAACCTGGTCGTCGATAACTTCGGCTGGGCCTACGTGCTGTTTACCACCATCTTCGTGGTCTTCGTCGTCGCTATCGCGGTCTCCAAGTTCGGTGCCATTCGCCTGGGCCATATCGACGAGGAGCCGGAGTTCTCCACGCCGTCGTGGATCGCGATGATGTTCGCGGCCGGCATGGGCATCGGCCTGATGTTCTACGGCGCGTCCGAGCCGCTGGCCTTCTACCGTGACGGGGTTCCGGATCACAACCCGCACGAGGTCGACACCGCCATGGCAACCGCCATGTTCCACTGGACGCTCCACCCTTGGGGCATTTACGCCATCGTGGGCCTGGCTATTGCGTACTCCACCTTCCGTATTGGTCGGAAGCAGCTGCTGTCCTCGGCCTTCGTGCCGCTCATCGGCGAGAAGGGCGCTGCCGGCCCGGTCGGCAAGCTGATTGATATCCTGTCGATTTTCGCCACCGTCTTCGGCACCGCCTGCTCCCTGGGCCTGGGCGCCTTGCAGATTCAGGCTGGCCTGTCCGCCTCCGGCATCATCGAGGATCCGGGCAACGGCGTGGTCATCGGCATCGTTTTGGTTCTGACCCTGGCCTTTATCCTGTCCGCTCTGTCGGGCGTGGGCCGCGGCATCCAATACCTGTCCAACGCCAACATGGTCATGGCCGCGCTGCTGGCTATCTTCGTGTTCATCGTTGGACCGACCGTCAACATCCTGAACCTGGTGCCGGGCTCCATCGGCGCCTACCTGGATAACTTCACCGAGATGATCGGCCGTACCGCCGAGTCCGCCAACGGCGAGGCCGGGGAGTGGCTCAGCGGCTACACCATCTTCTACTGGGCATGGTGGGTGTCCTGGTCGCCGTTCGTCGGTATGTTCCTGGCACGTATTTCCCGCGGCCGTTCCGTCCGCGAGTTCTGCGTCGGCGTCCTGCTGGTACCGGCTGGCGTGTCCACCCTGTGGTTCGCTATCTTCGGCGGCTCGGCCATCCACGCCGAGCAGACCGGCAACTCGATTTCCGGCGAGAGCGCCGAGCAGGAGCTGTTCAACCTGCTCAACGGCATGCCGCTCGGGGCGATTGCTTCCATCATCGCCATGATTTTGCTTTCGACTTTCTTCATCACCTCCGCGGACTCCGCGTCGACGGTGATGGGCTCGATGTCGCAGAACGGCAAGTCCGATGCCCAGCCGTGGCTGTCCGCCATCTGGGGCGTGCTGACCGCCGCCGTCGGCCTGACCCTGCTGCTGGTCAACGAGGACTCGCTGAATAACCTGCAGAACGTCACCATCGTGGCCGCCGCACCGTTCCTGGTGATTGTCGTGCTACTGATGTTCGCCATCGTCAAGGATCTGCGCAACGACGTCATCTACCTTGAGTACCGCGAATCCCAGGCCTTCCAACGCAAGCTCGCCCGCGAGCGCCGCCTGCACCGCGAGTACCAGCGCGCACAGGAGAACAAGCGCCGCCGCGCCGAGCGCCTCAAGCTCAAGCGCAAGCACTAAATCTCTAGTTCACGCGACGAAAGCGCACCGACCCCGTTGCGGGCGGTGCGCTTTTTCTGGTTGAGGCACGCCGAGTAGGCGCTACGGAGTGGT
>NZ_KV823401.1 GCF_001815935.1 Corynebacterium sp. HMSC04H06 | reverse complement strand
TGAGGTAGGAACTAAACCCAGGACGCTTCATGTCCACGATTTGCGGGCAACCCCATAGTAGCGGGGGTTGGGGTGGAGTTCGGATAGTCCTGCGAAGTGCTCATAGCACTAAGGCAACCACACCCACGCCCGCTATGAAAGACCAACCACGCTCACCCTGTGGACAACCCGCACGGGGCCAGTGTGGCTATCCACAAAAATCCACGTTGTTTGCAGTGTTCGATAGCGTTTAGGCGGGCATGTCGGTCTTTGCGGTCATTGATACCGAAACCACCGGCCTTAACAAGCGCTACGACCGCATCATTGAACTTGCTGCCGTGCGCGCTGACGCATACTTCAATCCCGTCGACTCCTGGCACACACTGCTCAACCCTGACACCAACGCCGTGTCCACTACTCGGGGGGGACACCCCCGCCCACCTCGGCACTCAACCCTGCTGTGGGGGTTACTCGTAGCGAAGCGAGCTGAGCATCCCGGTTGCCATGTGATAGGCGTTATGACAGTGAAATGCCCACTCACCGGGGTTGTCAGCGATCAGGTCGGCGATCATGGTTTCACCGTGGCGGAGAAGGACGGTGTCCTTGCGTAGCCCACCGCTGCCGGGCAGCGCCCACGTGTGGCCGTGGATGTGCATGGGATGGGGCATCATGGTCCTGTTGCGCATGACCATCCGCAGGCGCTGGCCCTCCTGCACGGTCGCGGAGGAGGATTGGCCGTCGGTGAGAATGCTCCATTCATACGGCATCATCTGCCCGCCCAGGTCGATGCTGACTTCTCGGTCTGGTGTGTCCTCGGGCAGGAGTGCACGGTCTGCTGACTTCAGGGAGGACAGAAGCAGTCCGGTGGACGACAACTCGGGGAAGTCGACATCGGGGTGGGGGGCTTGGCCGCCGGCGGTGCGGATGACGGCGAAGGCGCGGTCGTCTTTACCCACCGCCAAAGCCGTGAGCGGGAAGATGCCGTCGTCGAGGATGACCTCGACGTCGACACGCTCGCCCATCGACAGGTAGATCGATTCGGTCTCCCGGGGCTGGACGGGGAAGCCGTCGGTGTGGGTGACGGTCATGCGGTGACCACCGAGGGCCACCTTGAAGATGGTGTCACCGCCGGAGTTGATAAACCGCAGGCGGGCCTTGTCGCCCGGGCGAGCCTCGAAGGTCCGGTGAGCACGGGGGATACGTCCGTTGATGAGGTAGTGCGGATACATCACATCGCCGGCATCCCCGCCCAGTACCCGGTCCGGGGTGCCGTGCATCATATGGCCGTGACCTCCCATCCCCTTCTTCCCGTTATGGTCGCCCGAACCCATTCCGGTGAGCTTGTCGAGCTCATCGTCGGGAGTGCCCTGAATGCCGTCGACCCAGTCGTCGAGCACGATGGTCCACTCGACGTCCTGGTCCTCAGCGTCTTGCGGGTCACGGACGATCAGTGGGGCGTGGAGGCCGCGATCAAGCTGCAGGCCGGAGTGGGAATGGTAGAAGTAGGTGCCACCGTGGGGGACTTCAAAAACATAGGAGAAAGACTCGCCAGGTTCAATGGGGTCCTGGGTCATGCCGGGCACACCGTCGGCTGCGTTGTGGAGTGCGATGCCATGCCAGTGGATGGAGGTGCTCTCAGGCAGTTCATTGGTGATATCGACCTGGAGGACGTCGCCGGCGGTGGCCTCAATGGCCGCATCCCCGGTGTCAGAGACGTATCCCCACGTCTTGGCTTCGATACCGCCGATATCCAGAGAGAGGGGCCGGGCGGTCAGTGTCCGGCGCACCGTCGGCTCACCGAGCGAAGTGGGGGTGGGAGTGGGGCGAAGAGAAGAACCTGGTGCCGAGGCAGCGGGTCCAGGGTCGCTGGTGCAGGCGGCCACGGCCCCGGTGCCGGCGAGGACGAGCCCACCGAGCAGAAACCGTCGTCGGGAAAATCCGTTCATCATGATTTCACCTTCCTTGGTGTTAGATTTCAGTGACACGGGAGACAGGCGCAGGTGAGGACCCTGCTGAGCCATCACGTCAGGTGCAGGTCTGTGACACAGGTGGCACCGTCGTCGGCGGTGGAAAACTCCGCGGTGCCGGTACGCCCCTGGTAGCTGACCTCAATCAGGCCGGTGGCATCATCGGGAAGCCAGAAGCCAATAAACCCGTTGTCGAAGGTGGTTGTCGCCTCGTCCACCAGCACCTCACCGGTCGCCTCATCGGTGATCGTGACCTGGATATCCTCATTGTCGAGTTCCCCCTGGCAGGTCGTGAGGCTGTGGTAGAAGCAGTCGTGGGTGGAGGTGAGATAGGGTGCGATCGAGACATACGTCTGATTGTCGGGAAGATCGAGCACAACTTCTTGGTCATCGCTCGAGAGCAGCAGTTCATCGGCACGTACTGAGGCGATCAGATCTGTGGGACGCTCAGTGACCTTCTGCCGGTCGAGGTGATCAATGATCTCCACCGCGTCCATGTCGACCAGGCCATGGGCAGTCAGGAATGTGTCCTGGGACACCGTCCCATCGGCGGTGGGTTCCGGGTCGGCGGCCGAACACCCCGTGAGGGCGAGGGCAAGGGCGGCGGTTGCGATCGCTGCTCGTTTCACGTCAATCTCCTTGGATCGTGGTAAGGCCATAAGAAGACACCGCCTCAAGGTCGATGCCATACCTTTATCTAGCACGGGTGCCTGACGGACTAGAATTCAAAACCCTGCTCGCAGCCTTATAACAGGGCGAAAAAGGGGGTGAATTCGGTGGGCTGGGTCACCACCGGAACACCACCCCACAGCCGTGGGCGATGTCCTTCTACCCGCCCTGGGTATGCGGTGCAGGCAGTGAAATCCCTGGTGGCGCCTGCTGAACCGACCAGGGGAGGCGATGCCGCCGGCCCGGGGTGGGGCACAGGGGTGACGGCGGTCGAAGGGTGATGTTTGAAGATTTGATGTAGATTTTCCCGCCGGGTACTGAGCGAGGGTGGTATTCCCCCCTAGCCGGAGCGATACTGGGGTCTATGGCTGACCGCACACCGACCACCGCCACGCCCTCGGGGCGGGTGCTGGTCGTCGATGATGAACAACCCCTGGCTCAGATGGTGGCTTCCTACCTCATCCGGGCCGGCTTCGATACCCTCCAGGCGCACACCGGTACCCAGGCCGTGGACGAGGCCCGTCGCTTTTCCCCCGATGTCGTGGTGCTGGATCTGGGGCTGCCCGAACTCGACGGCCTAGAGGTGTGCCGACGGATCCGCACCTTCTCGGACTGCTACATCCTCATGCTCACCGCACGGGGCAGCGAGGACGACAAGATCAGCGGTTTGACCCTGGGGGCGGATGACTACATCACCAAACCTTTTAGCATCCGGGAACTGGTGACCCGGGTGCATGCGGTGCTGCGCCGCCCGCGCACCAGCACCACCCCACCGCAGGTGACCACCCCCTTGATCGTTGGTGACCTCATTCTTGACCCCGTCGCCCATGAGGTGCGGGTGGGGAAGACGACCGTGGAGCTCACTCGTACGGAGTTCGAGCTGCTGGTTGCCCTGGCCCTGCGCCCCGGCCAGGTGCTGACCCGCCACGACCTGGTCACCGAGGTCTGGGACACCACCTGGGTCGGTGATGAACGCATCGTCGATGTCCACATCGGCAACTTGCGTCGCAAGCTTGGCACCGACACCCAGGGCCGGGGGTTTATCGACACCGTGCGTGGCGTGGGCTACCGGGTGGGGCAGCCATGAATCACGGACCCGGCCTGACCTTCCGCTTCCTGGCCGCCCAGGTGTTGGTCGTGGTGATTAGCCTGCTGGTGGCCGCGGCCGTGGCCACGATGGTGGGCCCGTCCCTGTTCCATGATCATATGTTGATGACCGGCCGGGAGGACCCCTCGCTGGAGCTGTTCCATGCCGAGCAGGCCTACCGGGGCGCTAACCTGATCACCCTGGTCGTCGCCCTGCCCACCGCCTTGATCAGCGCCCTGCTGGCCAGCCTGTGGTTATCGCGTCGTTTGCGCACCCCCCTGCAGGATCTCACCCGCGCCGCTACCAGCCTGACGGCCGGCAACTCCCGTATCCGCGTGCCTGCCGGAGAAGCAGGCCCCGAGGTCACCACCCTGGCGCATGCCTTCAACACCATGGCCGACCGGCTGGAACACACCGAACAGGTCCGTCGCCAGATGCTCTCTGATCTGGCCCACGAAATGGGCACCCCCTTATCGGTGCTCACGGTCTACCTCGATGGTCTCCAGGACGGGGTCGTGGACTGGAATAATGCCACCCACACGATCATGGCTGACCAACTCACCCGCCTGACCCGGTTGATGGAAGACATCGACGATGTTTCCCGGGCCCAGGAACACCGGATCGATTTGGACCTGGCGGAGGAAGGGCTCGGGGATCTGCTCCATACCGCCGCTGCTGCCGCGGGGGAAGCTTATGCTGACAAAGGCGTCGATTTACAGGTCGAGACCATTACGGACACCACCCGGGTGCTCGTGGACCGGCAACGCTTCGGCCAGGTGATGAGCAATCTCCTGTCGAACGCGCTACGGCACACCCCGGCCGGCGGGCAGGTCCGGATCAGCGTCCACCGACAGGGGGCGTCCACCGCGCTCATCCACGTCGCCGATGACGGCGAGGGCATCCCGCCTGACCAGATCGGACACATCTTCGAACGCTTCTACCGGGGGGGATGCCGCCCGCAGCCGGGACAACGGCGGGGCCGGTATCGGTCTGACCATCTCCAAGGCATTGATCGAGGCCCATGACGGCACTCTCACCGCCACCTCCCCCGGACCTGGTCGCGGAGCGGTGTTTGCCCTCCGCCTCCCGCTGTCCCCTCCCAACAGTGAGGAGGCTGCTCGGTGACCACAGCCGGCCCCCGTGAGGGCCGTGCCCTCCACCCCTTGAAAATATACCCCCTGGGGGTATACGCTAGAGAGCGGCATCGCCGCATCCCACCGACCCGTAGGAGCTTTCTCATGATCCCCTCCCCGCCCCGCCTCTTGCCGATGGCCTCCCACGGCTGCAGCTGTTGCGGACCTGCCTCACGTGCCGACACCGCCTCCATCCCTGCCGCCAGCGACTCGTCAGCAGGAGGGGCCTCCCCTAGCTACCAGGTCACCGGCCTGACCTGCGGGCACTGCGTGAAAAGCGTGACCCAGGCCCTTCAGGCCCTCCCCCAGGTCGACGACGTCCAGGTTGATCTCGCTGCTGGTGGTGTTTCCACCGTCACGGTCACCGGTGTCGTACCTCCGGAGATGGTTCGCCGGGCCATCGAGGAGGCCGGCTACACCGTCTTATCCTGATCAGTTTTGCCCATCATCTCGACCCCGACCGGGTTGAGCGAAAGGAACGTCATGAGCACTCCCCACCATTCGGGTGATCACCCCGCTCCGGAAACAGACCACACCCACCACCCGGATCATGCCAGCCACGAACACCACGCAGATGCCGACAACCACGGCCAGGCGATGCCCCACGATCACCCGCACTCCGCCCTGGACGAAGACCACCACGTTCATGGTCACGGCGAACACGCCGGACACAGCACCGCAATGTTTCGGGACCGCTTTTGGTGGTCGCTGATTCTGTCCATTCCCGTCGCTATTTTCAGCCCCATGGTCGCCCACCTGCTCGGCTACCACCTCCCGGCATTCCCCGGATCCACCTGGATCCCCCCGGTGCTGGGCACGATCATCTTCGTCTACGGCGGCACGCCTTTCCTCAAGGGCGGATGGAAAGAACTGAAATCCCGCCAACCCGGGATGATGCTCCTGATCGCCATGGCCATCACCGTGGCGTTTGTCGCCTCCTGGGTCACCACTCTGGGGCTGGGCGGTTTTGACCTGGACTTCTGGTGGGAGCTGGCCCTGCTGGTGACCATCATGCTGCTGGGCCACTGGCTGGAGATGCGCGCTCTCGGGGCCGCGTCCTCCGCGCTTGACGCGTTGGCTGCCCTGCTGCCGGATGAGGCCGAGAAAGTCATCGACGGGACCACCCGCACCGTGGCCATCTCCGAGCTGGTCGTCGACGACGTCGTGCTGGTGAGGGCCGGTGCCCGGGTGCCGGCCGACGGAACCATCCTCGACGGAGCCGCCGAATTCGATGAGGCGATGATCACCGGCGAATCCCGTCCCGTCTTCCGCGACACCGGTGACAAGGTGGTCGCCGGTACTGTGGCCACCGACAACACCGTCCGCATCCGGGTGGAGGCTACCGGCGGGGACACCGCCCTGGCCGGGATCCAACGCATGGTTGCCGACGCCCAGGAGTCCTCCTCCCGGGCCCAGGCCCTGGCGGATCGGGCGGCGGCGTTGTTGTTCTGGTTCGCGCTGATCTCCGCTCTGATCACCGCGGTGGTGTGGACCATCATCGGCAGCCCGGACGATGTCGTGGTGCGCACGGTCACGGTGCTGGTCATCGCCTGTCCGCACGCCCTGGGCCTGGCGATTCCGCTGGTCATTGCGATCTCCAGCGAGCGGGCCGCGAAATCCGGGGTGCTCATCAAGGACCGGATAGCGCTCGAGCGGATGCGCACCATCGACGTGGTGCTCTTCGACAAAACCGGCACCCTGACCGAGGGTGCGCACGCGGTCACCGGTGTCGCGGCAGCTGTCGGCGTCACCGATGGCGAGCTGCTGGCCCTGGCCGCCGCCGCGGAGGCCGACAGCGAGCACCCCGTGGCCCGCGCCATCGTGGCGGCCGCGGCCGCCCATCCCGAGGCCTCCCGTCGGCAAATCCGTGCAACTGGTTTCAACGCCGCCTCCGGCCGAGGGGTCCGGGCCACTGTCGATGGCGCTGAGATCCTCGTGGGCGGGCCGAACATGCTGCGCGAGTTCAACCTCACGACCCCGGCCGAGCTCACCGACACCACCAGCGCCTGGACCGGGCGTGGGGCCGGTGTGCTCCATATTGTCCGCGACGGTCAGATCATCGGTGCGGTGGCCGTCGAGGACAAGATCCGCCCCGAATCCCGCGCCGCCGTGAAAGCCCTGCAGGACCGCGGGGTAAAGGTCGCGCTGATCACCGGCGACGCCCAGCAGGTCGCCCACGCCGTCGGTCAGGACATAGGCATTGATGAGGTCTTCGCTGAGGTCCTGCCCCAGGACAAAGACACCAAGGTCACGCAGCTGCAGGACCGGGGTTTGAGCGTGGCCATGGTCGGTGACGGTGTCAATGACGCCCCCGCTCTGACCCGCGCGGAAGTCGGTATCGCCATCGGTGCCGGCACGGATGTGGCCATGGAATCTGCCGGGGTGGTCCTAGCCAGTGATGACCCGCGGGCAGTGCTGTCGATGATTGAGCTGTCCCAGGCCAGCTACCGCAAGATGATCCAGAACCTGATCTGGGCCTCTGGCTACAACATTCTCGCCGTGCCGCTGGCCGCCGGAGTGCTCGCCTCGATCGGGTTCGTACTGTCCCCGGCCGTGGGCGCGATCTTGATGTCTGCCTCGACCATCGTGGTGGCCCTGAACGCCCAGCTGTTGCGCCGCATTGATCTGGATCCGGCTCACCTGGCTCCGACCGACGGGAAGGAGGAACACAGTGGGTCGATATCCCCCGTAACCGTTACTGACTGACCTTGTCTCTCGACCCCTAACTCACACCACCTTTGAAAGGAACGCTCATGAAACGCAGCATTACCCTCGCCGCCTTGGTACTGACCTCCACCCTGGCGCTGACCGCCTGCAGCGACGCCACCGACAACTCCGACGATGCCGACACCACCAGCACCACGACGGCAACCGCAGAGACCAACGAGACCCACCAGGAAGACACCACCACTGCCGACGAAGAGCACGGCGGGCACGACCACCCTGCCGACGGCGGGGCACCGCCGGCAGGCATTGAAGAGGCCGAGGATCCCACGTACCCGGTGGGCACCGAGGTCATCCTCACCGCTGACCACATGCCCGGCATGGACGGGGCCACAGCCACCATTTCCGGGGCGTTTGACACCACGACCTATTCGGTCAGCTACACCCCACCGAGGGTGGGGCCCCGGTTACCGACCACCGCTGGGTCGTCCATGAGGAGCTCGTCGATCCGGGTCAGGCCCCCCTGCCCGACGGGGCGAGCGTTGTCCTGGATGCCGAGCACATGTCCGGCATGAAGGGTGCTGAGGCCACCATCGATTACTCCACCGAGGAGACGGTCTACATGGTTGATCTCACCGTCGACGGGATGACGATGACCAACCACAAGTGGGTCACCGAGAGCGAGATCCAACCCGCCGAATAGTCCACCCACCCTGAACCGCGAGACCAGACAAGGCACCCGCTCCAGAGTCGGTCATCAATCGCTGCCGACCATGCCGAAGCAAACCAGCCACACACGGAACCTGCACGCCCACAGGGCCCACGCTGAGGTAGGCCTTCTGTGTCACTGCTTCTCTTAGTCAGGGAAATAGGCCCTGGAATGACCCTGGTGGCAGGAGTTCATTCCAGGGCTTTGGGTGCTGTTGCAAAGTTGGGGCAGTAGGAAGAGCGACGTGAAATAATCACAGCCATGGGTATCTTCTCCGGTCGTCATTTCCCCCGTGACATCATTCTGTGGGCAGTGCGGTGGTACTGCCGCTAGGGGTGAGCTACCGAGACTTGGAGGAAATGATGACTTCAGCGGGGTGTGCCGGTTGATCAACCACGATCTACCGCTGGGTCCAGAAATACGCCCCTGAGCTGGACAAGCAAACACGGTGGTACCGGCAGGTACCTGACTGGCAGGCCAGTTCCTGGCGGGTGGTGAGACCTATATCCGGATCGGCGGCAGGTGGTGCTACCTCTATCGGGCGATCCCCGCCGGTGGCCAGACCCTGGACTTTTACCTCTCTCCGAAGCGGAACGTGGCCGCAGCGAAACGTTTTCTGGCCAAGGCTCTCAGATACAATGCGTCAGCCGGGTATCCCAGAGTGATCAACACCGATAAAGCATCCTCCCTAGCCAGGGCAATCGCCGAGTTGAAGTCAGGGGGAACCTGCCCGCCAACAGTGGAACACCGACAGGTGAAATACCTCAACAACATCCTAGAAGGCGACCATGGTCGACTGAAGCGGATCCTCGGGCCGAAAGGCACGTTTAAGAACCGGACATCTGCATATCGGACGTTGAAAGGGATGGAGGCGATGCACTCATTGCGGAAAGGGCAAGGCACTGTGTTTGACCTCACGAGCAACCGAACCCGGACGCGGTGATCGTCAACAGGGTCTTCGAGACGGCCTAACAACGCCCACACGCAGCGGCCATCAGGAAATGAGAAACTGAGTCTTCGCTGCTCTCCGCCCAACTTTGCAACAGCACCTTGTCTATGACTTTCTTAGAGAAGGGGGACTCACAACACGAGATGCTACCTGCCTGTTAGAACACGCTTGCAGAGTTAAAGCCAATATGGTGAAAGCCACAGGGCAAAGAAGCCACCCCCTTCTCAGCACAAAGAAAATGAGCCGCGTGCCGCTAGCAGTCTCCGGTTCTCAGCTAAAGCCACTAGACACTCACCACTAATCAAAGAGCTATTGCCACACTAAAAAGAGATCCTAGGAGGTCACCACCGCCCCTAGGGACTCTCACCGCAATTCTCCACGCTGCTTACGGAGTATATCTTGTGCTTTGCGCAGCGCAGTCTCGTTCGATTTCGCCAACTTGGAGGAAGACTTCAGTGCGTCAAAGAACTCTTCTGATTCAGCCCATCGCGCCAATTCTTCATACGAAAATTCGGACGCTTCGTCTTTTCTATTTATAGCCACTTCACCTGTGCTTTCGTCGACACATACACAATGTGTTCAAACATGCTACTTGGGTTAAGGGTTAAAAGAACCGAGTTTAGTAGGAAAATACTCTGTTGAGGGTTGAGGGACAGACCCTTTTGACCCTTAACACTCTGTTGACACCATCGAAATAAAAATTCGAAAGGCGAGAGCGGGAGTTAGGAAGTAAATCCCCACACTTACAATCCCCGACCGCCAAAGTTCAGAAAAACAAAGAAACCGGAGGTCACGAACCCTTTCGAGTTTGTTACCTCCGGTGTCGCAGTTTGTTCAACTGCTCGCTGTGCCCGGGGCGGGACTTGAACCCGCACGTCCTATAAGGACACTGGCACCTGAAGCCAGCGCGTCTGCCAATTCCGCCACCCGGGCTGGGTATTGTCTGTCTTGGCGACTAAATAAAGATAGCACGGGACACCCACATACTTACAAATCCGCAGCTAGTACGCCGAAAAATGAGTGATATCTACGCATCAATTGCGGGAACTTTTCGGGCTCCGGCTACGTTTAGTGCTATACGCGGCCTATAATGGTTGAGGTTTATTACCAGAGCCGAATACATCCACGTTCGAAGGAGGACCGCAGCATGGCACTCATGGAAAAGCTTGCCAAGTTTGACTCTGCCTTGCAGCGCGGACTGGACAACGGGATGGCTTTCGTCTTCGGCGGCCGCGTTGTGCCTGCCGAGATCGAAGAGCTGCTCAAGCAGGAGGTCCAAGACAACCTCACGCGCGGCGAAGACGACAACCTCTACAGCCCCAATGTGGTGCTCGTGGGGGTCAGTTCCAAGGACCTGGAAAACCTCTCGCAGGATCCGCAAATCCCACAGAACCTGGCCGACCAGCTGTCGCGGTTCATCCGCAACAGCGGCTGGGGTCTGGCGGGACCCGTCATCGTTCGCATCGCCGAAGAATCCGGACTCCGCACCGGCCAGTTGCGGGTTTCTTCGTTCATTGACCATGAGCCCGAGGAAGAAACCGGGTTCGACGCCATTTTCCACGAAACCGAAGCCCAGGAGGACCAGATGAACAGTAATTCTGCTGATGAGGCCGCCACGACAACCTTTATCCGCCCCGAGCCCGCGGACGCGGAACCCGCTGCCAGCGGCCCGAGCGTGAATCTTCTCCTCCAGGACGGCTCTTCGCGGACCTACCACGTCCACGAGGGATCCAATATCATTGGACGTTCCAACGATGCCGACTTGCGCCTGCCGGACACCGGGGTCTCCCGCCAGCACGCTGAGATCACCTGGAACGGCCAAGACGCAGTCTTGGTGGACCTCCAGTCCACCAACGGCACCACGGTCAATGACACGCCCATCGAGAACTGGCTGCTGGCCGACGGCGACGTCATCACCCTGGGGCATTCGCACATCGAGGTGCGAATCACCGGGTTGGACAATTAAACCCCAATAATTTTTTAGGAGGTCACCGATGGATTCATTCGTGCTGCTCGCGCTGCGAATCGGCCTGTTGGTCTTGTTGTGGCTGTTTATCCTGGTGGCCTTGAATGCCATGCGGCTGGATACCAACAAGGCCGCCCGCACCGGCACCACTACCGCCGGTCCCGTCGCCGCGGCGCGCCGGAAGGACCGCAAAGAAAAGCCGCGCCACATCACCGTGGCCGAAGGCCCGCTGCAGGGCTCCCACATGGCGCTGGGCACCCTGGAGGACATCTCGCTGGGGCGCGCGCAGGACTGCGACTTCGTGCTGGGCGACGACTTCGCCTCCTCCCACCACGCCCGCCTGTTCCGTCGCGGTTCCCAGTGGTTCGTGGAGGATCTCGAATCCCGCAACGGTACCTTCGTCGCGGGCACACGAATCGACCAGGCAGAACGCATCGAAGTGGGAACGGATATTAAGATGGGTCGCACTATCGTAAGGCTGGTTGCCTAATGCTGAAACTACATTTCACCGCCGCTTCGGACCGCGGCTTGGTCCGCAAGAACAACGAAGACTCGGCCTACGCCGGGCCTTATCTTTTAGTCCTGGCGGACGGGATGGGCGGTCACGCCGCCGGCGAGGTCGCCTCCCAGCTCATGGTCGAGCACCTGGAGCACTTAAACCGCGCCCCAGAAGACAATGACATGCTGGCGCTTTTGGGCGGCGCCGCTAACGACGCCAACGCGTCGATCGCCAACCACATCAAGGAACACCCCGAGACCGAGGGCATGGGCACCACCCTGACGGCCATGATGTTCAACGGCACCCAGTTCGGCGTCTGCCACGTGGGCGACTCGCGCGGCTACCGCCTGCGCGACGGGAAGCTGACCCAGATCACCAAGGACGACACCTTCGTGCAGTCCCTGGTGGACGAGGGCAAGCTCGATCCGAGCGACGTGTCCTCCCACCCGCAGAAGTCGCTCATCCTCAAGGCATATACCGGCCGCGCGGTGGAACCGACGCTGTTCATGCTGGACGCGCAGCCCGGCGACCGGCTGCTGCTGTGCTCCGACGGGCTCTCGGATCCCGTAACGGCCTCCACCATCGAGGACGCC
The DNA here is from genome assembly GCF_001815935.1 of Corynebacterium sp. HMSC04H06. GTDB lineage: Bacteria > Actinomycetota > Actinomycetes > Mycobacteriales > Mycobacteriaceae > Corynebacterium. The sequence goes on along the minus strand of NZ_KV823401.1, from coordinate 52,149 downwards.
CTCAAGCAGGGCACCGTGGAAGAAGCTGCCCAGCGGCTGATCGAGCTCGCGCTGCGCTCCGGCGGGCCGGACAACGTCACCATGGTCATCGCCGAGGTCGTCGAAAGCGACGAGGCGCCGGCCGAGCCGGTGGCCGTGGGTGCTTTGGCCGGGGGTACTCCAGAGCCGACCCACCCGGACTCCGCGGCCAGCCGCGCTGCGGCACTGGAGCGTCGCCCCCAGGTCATCGAGCCGCACACGAACAAAGCCGCGGGGCAGCCGCGCGAAACCTCCGCGCCGGCCCGCCTGGTCACCGAGGAAGAAGCCGCAGACGAGGAGCCCGATCGCCGCCGCAAAAGCTCCCGCGGCACCTGGATCGCCACCACGGTCATCCTGGCCGTGCTGATCGCCGCCATCGCCGGCGTCGGCGTCTGGGGCAAAAACTACCTCGACAACAACTACTACGTCACGACCGCCGGGCCCAACGAGGAAATCCAACTCGAGCGCGGCGCCGACTTCTCGGTCTTCGGTAAGGAATTGCACGAGACTTACCAGGTCGCGTGCCTCGGGAAGGACGGCGCGCTGCGCCTGAGCAACGGCTCCTGCGACGCCGGGTTCAACCCGCTCAAGGTCGAAGACCTGCCAGCCACCGAGCGCGGCGTGGTCCACAACCTGGATTCCGGCAGCTACGACGAGGTCCAAGGCCAGCTGACCCGGCTGGCCGATAACGCGCTGCCGGTCTGCCGCGATAAGGCGGACAACCAAGATGACAAGAAGGACAATGGCTTCCGGCGCGAGCCGGGCGTGAACTGCCGGGAGGTGAACTAGATGCTGAAGCAATTTGTTTGGCGCACCACTGAGCTGTGGCTGCTGGTGGCAGCGACAGCTGTCTTCGCGATCACGCTGATCAGCCTCGAGCTGTCCCAGGACAATATCTTATCCGTGGACGTGCTCTACCTCATCGGCGGCTTCATCGGGGTCTTCGCCGTCGCCCACTGGGCCCTGTGCCTGCTGGCCCCGCACTCCGACCAGATCATGCTGCCGGTTACAGCGGTGCTCAACGGCATCGGGCTCATCATGATCCAGCGCTTGGATCTGGCCTTGGGCCGCGACCTGGCCGTGCGGCAGGTCATGTGGACCATCGCCGGCCTCATCCTGTTCATCGCCGTGCTGACCATCGTGCGCGATCACCGCTCGCTGACCCGCTTTTCCTACTTGCTGGGACTGGTGGGCCTGGTCCTGCTGGCGCTGCCGCTGGTCTGGCCGCAGCCGGCGCAGGCCGACGCGCGCATCTGGATGAAGATCGGACCGTTTTCCATCCAGCCGGGTGAGTTCTCCAAAATTCTCCTGCTGCTCTTCTTCGCCATGCTGCTGGTCCAGAAGCGCTCCCTGTTCACGGTGGCGGGCTACCGCTTCCTGGGCCTGTCGCTTCCGCGTCTGCGCGACCTCGCGCCCATCCTGGTGATCTGGGGCATTGCGATTGTCATCATGGGCGTGTCGAACGACTTCGGCCCAGCCCTGCTGCTGTTCTCCACGGTGCTGGGCATGCTCTACATGGCCACCGGGCGCGTGTCCTGGCTGGCCATCGGCGTGGTGCTCGTGGCCATCGGCGGCTTCGGCATTGCGCAGATTTCCACCAAGATCCAGGATCGCTTCTCCAACTTCCTCGATCCGCTGGGCAACTACGACAGCAACGGCTTCCAGCTGTCCCAGGCGCTGTTCGGCATGTCCTCCGGCGGGATCACCGGCTCCGGCCTCGGCCAGGGCCACCCGGACATCATTCCGGTGGTTTTTTCCGACTTCATCATGGCCGGCATCGGTGAGGAATTCGGCCTGATCGGCCTCGCCGGGATCCTGATCCTGTTCGCGCTGCTGGCCTCCCGCGGTTTTCGCACCGCGCTCAGCGTCAAGGACTCCTACGGCAAGCTGGTCGCGGCCGGCCTGTCGCTGACCCTGGTCATCCAGGTCTTCGTCGTGGTCGGCGGCATCTCCGCGCTGCTGCCGATGACCGGCCTGACCACGCCGTTCATTGCGGCCGGCGGTTCCTCGCTGATGGCTAACTACATCCTGCTGGCGCTGCTGCTGCGGATCTCGAATTCCGCCAACCGCCCGGCCGAGGAGGCCCAGTCCGGCGCCGGCACGTCCTTGTTCCCCGCCGTCCAGGAGGCTCAGCGATGAATAAGACCATCCGCTTTACCGCTATCTTCTCCCTGATCTTGACCGCCATCCTGCTGGTCAACCTCACGGTGGTGCAGGCCTTCAGCGAGGACAAGTACGCCAAAAACCCGAAGAATATGCGGGAGTTCTACCAACTGCAGACCATCGCCCGCGGACAGATTTACGCCGGCAACACCGTGCTGGCGCAGTCCGTTCCCGACGGCAATGGCGAAGGCGGCGACGACGAGACCTACTCGCGCATCTACCCGACACAGTCCCCCGCCTTCGGCCCAGTGACCGGCTACCTGTCCTCCCAGTTCGGCGCCTCCCAGCTGGAGTCCTCCCAGAACGAGATTCTCAACGGCACCGATGATTCGCTGCTGAAGCAGAACTGGCTGGACAAGCTGACCGGCGAGCAGCCGGACGGCGCCAACGTCGAGGTCACCATCGACCCGCAGCTCCAGCAGCTGGCCTACGACCAGCTGGTGGGGCCGGGCTACCAGGGCTCGGCGGTCGCGCTACAGCCTTCCACTGGGCGCGTGCTGGCGATGTCCTCCTCACCGAGCTTCGACGCAAACTCCGTGGTGGGCGATCCTAACGCGGAGGACAACTGGGCCGCGCTGCAGGAGGCCGACGGCGCTCCCCTGCTTAACCACGCCACGCAGGAGACGCTGCCGCCGGGCTCCATCTTCAAGATCATCACGACCGCGGCGGGTCTTAACAATGGCTTCACGCCGTCGTCGACCCTGACCGGCCAGGCCTCGATCACGCTGCCGAACACCACGACCCAGCTGACCAACTACGCCAACCAGTCCTGCGGCGGCGCGGACTCGGTGACGCTGCAGACGGCCTTCGCCCTGTCCTGCAACACGGCCTTCGTCCAGATGAGCGAGGGCATCGGCGCCGACGAGCTGCGCAAATACGCCGAGGCCTTCGGCGTGGGCGAAAACTACGACCTCGGGGTGGACACCTCCCCGGGCAACCTGGGCGAGCTGCCGGATCCGGCCGCCACCGCCCAGTCGGCCATCGGACAACGCGACGTGACCATGTCCGCCCTGCAGGCCGCCATCATGGCCGGCACCGTGGCCAACGAGGGCAAACGCATGGAGCCGCGCCTCATCAAGCGGATCACGGATTCGCAGATGCAGGAGGTCCGCGAGATCGAGCCGAAGGAGGCCACCGAAGCGATTACCCCGGAGACGGCCGCGACCCTGCGGGATCTGATGTTCGCCTCCGAGCGATCCACGTCCGGCTACGACGGCAATTCCTTTGCTTCCAAGACCGGTACCGCTGAGCATGGCGACGGATTGCCCCCGCATACGTGGTATGTTGCATTCGATCCGGACCGCGATATTGCCGTGGCCGTGGTGGTCAAGGACGGCGGCAACCTAGGCGAGTCCGCCACGGGCGGCCAGGTGGCCGCGCCGATCGGGCGCGCCATGCTTCAGGCCTACGGAGGAGAGCAGTAATGAACCACGCCGAACACCAAGAACGCTTCCAGGCGCTCATCGGTGATGATTACCGCCTGCAGTGGGTCATCGGGCACGGCGGCATGTCCACCGTGTGGCTGGCGGACGACGTCCGCAACGACCGCGAGGTCGCCATCAAGATCCTGCGCCCAGAGTTCTCCGACAACAACGAGTTCCTCTCCCGCTTCCGCAACGAGGCCGAAGCGGCCGAGTCCATCGACTCCACCAACGTGGTGGCCACCTACGACTACCGCGAGATCGATGATCCGGTGGGCACGACCTTCTGCTTCATCGCCATGGAATACGTCCGCGGCGAGTCCCTGGCCGACATGCTGGCCCGCGAAGGTTCCCTGCCGGAGGAGATGGCGCTCGACGTGATGGAGCAAGCCGCCCACGGCCTGTCCATTATTCACCGCATGGGCCTAGTGCACCGCGACATCAAGCCCGGCAACCTACTGATTACGCAGAACGGCCGGGTCAAGATCACCGACTTCGGCATCGCCAAGGCCGCCGCGGCGGTCCCGCTGACCCGCACCGGCATGGTGGTGGGCACCGCGCAGTACGTCTCCCCCGAGCAGGCGCAGGGCCGCGAGGTCTCCCCCGCCTCCGACGTCTACTCGCTGGGCGTGGTCGGCTACGAGATGCTGGCGGGCCACCGCCCGTTCACCGGGGATTCCTCGGTCTCTGTGGCGCTCGCGCACATCAGCCAGGCACCGGAGCCGCTGTCGACGAATATTTCCGCGCCGGTGCGCGAGCTGGTGGGCATCGCCCTGCGCAAGGACCAGCACACCCGCTACGCCGACGGCAACGAGCTAGCCAACGCCGTCTCCGCCGTACGACTGGGCAAGCGTCCGCCGCAGCCGCAATCCGCGGCCGTGGCCCCGATTGCCACCGAACCTTCGCCAACGGCCTCGACCCAGATGCTGGGCGATACCGCCAACCCGACCACGGTGCGGCCGGCCCCGGCTCCGGTCGCGGACACGCGCGACAAGCGCCTGGCCCAGGAAAAGGCCCACGAAAACAAGCAGGCCCAGAAGAACAAGAAGAAGGGCTCGGCGGGCGCGAACTTCGGCATCGGTCTGCTCATCGCCCTGATCGTCGTCGCGCTGGTAGGCGGCGGATTCCTGCTGGCTCAGCAGCTGGCCGGCGACCGTGGTTCCAGCGAACCCACCAGCACGCCGCCGTCGGTCGTGACCGAATGGGTGGAGCCGTCCACTGAGGAAGCCGAGACCGTCACCGAGACCGAGATCGAGGAGCCCGAAACCTCTCGGACCGAGGAGCCGGAGCCGGAGACCCGCGAGCGCACGGAAACGCCCACGCCGCGTCCGACCACGCACCGCGAGCAGCCGACCACGCGCCAGGACACCCCGACGCCCGAGCTGCCGGAGATGACGGAGACCCCGTCGCTGCCGACGGAGGAGCTGGAAGAAAACATCGAGGACCTGTTCAATAATTCGCCGCAGGCGTCTGATTACACCAACCAAGGGGGTGGAACCACTAATGCTGGGTGATCGTTACGAACGCGGTGAACTCATTGGTTCCGGTGGTATGTCCGAGGTCTACGCGGCCCAGGACACCATGCTGGGCCGCGAGGTGGCCATCAAGATGCTGCGCCCGGAGATGGCGCACGACACCAATTTCCGCGAGCGCTTCCGCCGCGAGGCGCAGAATTCGGGCCGCCTCAACCACCCGAATATCGTCGCCGTCTTCGATACCGGCGAGGTCGAGGACAATGCCCTGACCATCCCGTACATCGTCATGGAGCTGGTCCACGGGCGCACCCTGCGCGACATCTTCCGCGCGGACGGGCCCATGGCCCCGGAGCAGGCCGCAGAGATCCTGACCCCGGTCGCGGATGCCCTGCAGGCCTCCCACGAGGCCGGCATCATCCACCGCGACGTGAAGCCCGCGAACATCATGCTGACCAACACGGGTCAGGTGAAGGTGATGGACTTCGGCATCGCCCGCGCGCTGGACGACTCCACCTCCGCCATGACGCAAACCTCCGCGGTCATCGGCACTGCGCAGTACCTGTCGCCCGAGCAGGCCCGCGGCAAGGCTGCCGATGCCCGCTCCGACGTCTACGCCCTGGGCTGCGTCATGTACGAGGCCGTCACCGGCCGCACCCCGTTCGAGGGCGAGACCCCGTTTTCCGTGGCCTACCAGCACGTGCAGGAAGATCCCATTCCGCCGTCGGAATACCTGGATGATTCCATCACGCCGACCGGGCGCGTGAATGTGGACGCGGTCATCCTCACGGCGATGGCCAAGCACCCGGCGGATCGCTACCAGTCGGCCCATGAGATGGCCGAGGACCTGCGCCGCCTGGCCCACGGCAACGTCACCCAGGCGGCCCGCGCGCACGTCGAGCCCGAGGCCGAAGCCCCGGCCGCCTCCCACCGCGCGCCGGTGGCCTCTACCCGCCCGGCCTCCCACGCCGCGGAGGAAGAGGAGGGCACCAGCGCCTGGATCAGGTGGCTTACGGCCCTGCTGGCGCTGCTGCTCATCGGCGCCATCGGCTACTTCGCCTGGGACTACCTGAAGTCTTCGGACTCCCCGGACGAGTCCGCTCAGACCGCGAATATGGTCGAGGTGCCGGAGGTCGAAAACCGTCCGCGCGCCGAGGTCGTCCAGGAGCTCGAAGAGCTGGGCCTGCAGGTCTCGGTCAACGAGGAAGCCCACCCGGAGATTGAGCGTGACCACGTCATCCGCGTGAACCCGGGCCCCGGGTCCCAGCTGCAGAAGAACGCGACCGTGACGCTGACGGTCTCCTCCGGTAAGGAGATCACCGACGTCCCGGACGTGACCGGCTTGGATCTGGAGTCCGCCTCCCGCGCGCTCGACGAGGCCGGTTTGACCCTGTCCGATGACATCACCGAGGAAGACTCCGACGACGTCCCGGCGGGACAGATCATCTCGCAGTCGCCGGCTCCCGGTTCCCAGCTGTCCAAAGGGTCGAAGGTCAAGGTGACCGTCTCCCAGGGGGTCAAGCAGGTGCGCATCCCGCGCCTGACCGGCATGGACTGGGACGACGCCCGCCAGACCCTGGACTCCCTGGACGTCGAGCCGCAGCTCGAGCTGGTCGACTCCGAGGAGCCGGAAAACCGCGTCCTCGAGGCCCAAAGCGAGGGCCGGGAGGTCGACGCCGGCAGCACCGTGGTGGTGCGCGTGTCCAATGGCATGCTCATGACCGCGCCGGAACTGATCCGTAAGACCGAGGACGAGGCCGTCAAAGCCCTGCGCGAGGCCGGCTGGGAAGGCAACGCCCAGGACCTGCGCGTCGGCCCGCCGATCGGCACCGGGGCCGCCGTAGACTCCGGCAAGATCGGCTGGGCCTCCGTTTCCGCCGGGGATACCATCCGCAAGGACACCAAGGTGGAAGTCCGTTATTGGGAGTTCAACCTGGAAACCCTCGTCACGGGCCGCTAGCCGAGGCGCTGCTAGACTGTGGCGCAACACTAGCCCGGCCCGAATCCGCCCGCCCGCTCACCAAAGTTAGGAAAGAACATGCCAAAGGCCAAGATTTCGAAGAACGCCCCGATCAGCTCGACCGCCAGCTCGTCTGCGAACCGCACCCCGGTCAAGATCAACTCGGAGGGCACCTCCAAGTGGTACATCGTGCTGATGCTCGGCCTGATGCTCATCGGGCTAGCCTGGATCGTGGTCAACTACCTGGCCGGCGAGCACATCCCGCTCATGCAGGAGCTCGGCCCGTGGAACTACCTCATTGGCTTCGGCCTGGCCATCATCGGTCTCCTGATGACCATGGGCTGGCGCTAAAGTTTTGCCTCGAAGGCGGCCTTTGGCCGCCTTTTTTCATGCCTTTTTCACGTAGTCTTTGGCGCATGAGCACTAACCGCGAATACCAGATGGACTACGACTGGCTATGGGACAATCCCCCGCACAACGACGGCACCCCGGCGACGGTCCGGCTTGTTGTCACCGACGGCGAGCGCGATAGCGCCCAGGCGGCGCTGGCCGCCTTCCTGGACAGCCTCGAACGTACCGAGGACGGCGCATACGTCTCCGGCGGGTGGGCGGCCGCTGTCCGCTCCCAAGAGCCGCTGACCGTGGATATTACCTCCGGCGGCGAGGACGTCGCCGACGGCATCCAGGACGGCACGGAGCGCGCGTACGAGTTCTTCGGCCGGGGCACGGATCTCGGCCTGCGCTGGACGCAGCTGCCCCGCCTCTGAGACTCTCCACCGTAGAGTTCTCCACCACAGAATTGTCCACAGTGTCCCCAAGTTTTCCACCGGGGCACTCACCTGCACTTTTGTAAATTACAATAGTGTAAGCAGGGCTTTTACTGACACCGTTGGGTAAAAAGTTATCCACAGGCTGGGGATAAAAGTGTGAAAATCCGTAATTCACAGAATTTACCACAGCCTGTGGATAACTTTTCTCCCCGCTTCCACACCGGTTTAAAATTTCGAAAAATGATCGCTACGCTGGGATTTGTCATTCGAAAAACACACAAGCGTTCGGAAATTACAAAAATGTAGTTATCCACAATGTGGACAACTAGTGTGAAAGCTTTTCGAACACTTGCGCACGTGGATAACACGCCGCACCTATCCCCAAAGTCCTGCTCGCGCCACTAATAACGCGAATGCCGCCGCCACGGTCGCTGCGACACCCCAGCCGGAGATTTTGGGGTTTCGGGCGGCCACGCACAGTGCCAGCACCACGCCCACCGCGACGCCGCCCAGGTGACCCCACAGGGACACACCCGTGGCGAGGAAGGTGTAGGCGATGTTGACCACCACGAGCACGATGGGCGCGCGCAAATCGGTGCGCCTTTGGTAGTTCACGGCCACCAGGACCACCATGAGGGCGAAGAGCGCGCCGGAGGCCCCGGCAGTCGGCTGAGTGAAGGCCATCCACACGATGCTGGCCGAGGCCCCCAGCACCGCCGCCAGATAGACCAGGGCGTACCGCGCCGAACCCAGGTAGGTCTCAATCTCCCTCCCGATAAGCACCAGCAGGAACATGTTCACCGCCAGGTGGCCTAGCCCCAGGTGCATGAAGGCGCTGGTGACTGCCTGCCAGTAGTGCCCGGCGGAAAATTCGGGGCCCCAGAGACTCCAACTCAGCGCCAGCGAGGAGTGGTAGTAGCTGCCGGTCACAGACCGGGACTGGACGGCGGTGGCCAGCCACACCGCGCAGTTGACGGCCACGATCCAGGCGGTGACAGGGGCGGTGCGGTAATAGGAACGCAGGTGCTGTTCGAAAGTCATGGTTAAAACGAGGGCTTTCTGTGAAACCTAGGGGCGAAAACAAGGAAGGCTAGGAGGAAGCAGATAGCAAAAAGCCCGCCCGGCCGGCTGATGCGGCGGGGCGGGCGGGAGGGCTCATCGCGGGAGCCTAGGGCTTAGGCCTCGGCGATCTCCACGGATTCGATGACCACGTCTTCGCGCGGGCGGTCCATGCGGTCGGTGTCGACCTTGGCGATCTTCGACACGACGTCCTGGGACTGGGCGTCGGTGACCTCACCGAAGATGGTGTGGTGGTTGTTCAGGTGCGGGGTGGCAGCCACGGTGATGAAGAACTGGGAACCGTTGGTGCCCGGGCCGGCGTTGGCCATGGCCAGCAGGAACGGGCGATCGAACTGCAGCTCCGGGTGGAACTCATCCTGGAACTGGTAGCCGGGGCCGCCGCGGCCGGTGCCGGTCGGGTCGCCGCCCTGGATCATGAAGTTGTCAATGATGCGGTGGAAGATGGCCCCGTCGTAGAACGGGCCGGACTGCTCGCCCTTAGCGTTCTGGGTGGCGTATTCCTTGTCACCCTTGGCCAGGCCGATGAAGTTTTCTACGGTAACCGGCGCATGGTTACCGAACAAGTCAATAACAATGTCACCCAAGTTGGTGTGCAGAGTTGCTGTAGCGGTCTTCTGAGTCATGCCCGCCATTATAGATAATGAAGCAAGGGCGCGCCGCGTGCGGCGGCACGCCCTCAGCGATCGCGGGCTAGATCACGGCGTCGCGCGCGCGGACCATGTTGCTCAGGGAGGCCGTCGTCTCCTCGTAGCCGCGGGTCTTCAGGCCGCAGTCGGGGTTAATCCACAGGCGCTCCGCCGGCACGTTCTTCAGCGCCGCGCGGATGAGCTCCGCCATCTCCTCTACCGACGGCACGCGCGGCGAGTGGATGTCGTAGATGCCCGGCCCAATTTCGGAGTGGAACTTCTCGTCCAAGTCCTCGAGCAGCTCCATGCGGGAGCGGGCCGCCTCGATGGAGGTGACGTCGGCATCGAGCGCCGCCACGGCGTCGATGATCTGGCCGAACTCGGAGTAGCACAGGTGGGTGTGGATCTGCGTGGTGGGCTGGGCTTCAAGCGCCACCAGACGGAAGGCGCGCACCGCCCAGTCCAGGTACTCGGCGCGGTCTTCCGCGCGCAGCGGGAGCAGCTCGCGCAGGGCCGGCTCATCGATCTGGATGATCCCCACCCCGGCGTCCTCTAGGTCCCGGACCTCGTCGGCCAAGGCCACGCCCAGCTGATCCGCGGAGACCGATTGCGGGACGTCGTCGCGCACGAAAGACCAGGCCAGGATGGTCACCGGGCCGGTGAGCATCCCCTTGACGGGGCGCTCGGTCAGCGACTGCGCGTACGAGGTCCACTCCACGGTCATGGGCGCCGGGCGGGAGATGTCCCCGACGACTATCGGCGGGCGGGTGCAGCGGGAGCCGTAGGACTGCACCCAGCCGTTTTCGGTGACCACGAAGCCGTCGAGCAGCTCCGCGAAGTACTGGACCATGTCGTTGCGCTCGGCCTCGCCGTGGACCAACACGTCCAGGCCCAGTTCCTCCTGCAGGGCTACCACGCTGGCGATCTCCCGCTTGAGGGCGTCCGCGTAAGCGGCGTCGCTGAGCTCACCGGCCTTATGCTTCGCGCGGGCCGCCCGGATCTCCGGCGTCTGCGGGAAGGAGCCGATGGTGGTCGTCGGCAGCGGCGGCAGCTTGAGCAGCTCCTTCTGGGCGCGGTTGCGCTCAGCAAAGGCGGGCTCACGGCTCACGGCCCCGTGCGGCAGGGCCGTGGTGCGGGCCTGCACGTCCGCGTTGTGGGTGCGGGTGGATTCGGCGCGGGTGCGCACCGCGCGGTCGGCCTTGGCGAAGGCCTGCGGGGCCGCCTCCGGCCCCGCGGCGAGTGCGACAACCTCGGCGATCTTCTCATCCGCGAAGGAGAACCAGCCGGCCACATCCACGGGCAAGTTCTTTTCGGCCTCCACGGTGTGCGGCACGTGCTGCAGGGAAACCGAGGTGGACACCGATGCCCCGGGCAGCCGCTCGAACTTCTCCCGCAGGTCGTGCAGGTTGGCCGCCCAAACGTTGCGCCCGTCCACCAGGCCGGCCACCAGGTGGGTCTTGGCCGCCAGCTTTGCCACCCGGTCGAGGTAGCCCGGCTCCTGGCCGAGCGTGCCCACGCTGAGATCCACCTGCACGGCCTCCGGAGCCAGATCCTCAAGGACGTCGAGGCTCGCGCGGGCCGCGCCGTACGGGGTGGTCAGGTAGACGTTCGGGCGAGTCTGCGTGCCCAGGATGGCGCGGTAGGCCTCGGCCAGGTGAGAGGCTAGTTCGGCGTCGCTGGCCACCGCCAGATCAGCTACCACGGCGGGCTCGGCCAGCTGGACCCATTCCACGCCTTTGACGTGCAGGGCTGCCAGCAGCTCCTGGTAGACGACGACCAACTCCGCCAGGCGCTCCAAGGGCTGTTTGGTCGCGCCCTCGGCCGGCTTAGACAGGGCCAGCAGCGTGACTGGACCGACGAGGTAGGGGCGGACGGTGTGGCCAGCCTGGCGGGCTTCGTCCACCAGCTTCAGCAGGCGGTCCGGGTGGGCGCTAAAGCCTTGGTCGTCGGCGATCTCCGGGACGATGTAGTGGTAGTTGGTATCAAACCACTTGGTCATCTCCAGCGGCGCCTTGTCGGCGTTGCCGCGGGCGAGGGTGAACTCATCGTCCAGCGTCAGCCCCGGCACCGCGCCGACGGTCAGGGCGGTTTCCAGCACCTGGTCGTAGTAGGCCACGTCCGCTGGGATGGCGTAGTCCTCGTCGAGACCGAGGTCCTTGAGGCGGGCGTAGGTGTCCACGCGCAGCGAATGGGCGGCGGATTCGAAGCTGGCCTCGTCGATGCGCCCGGCCCAGTAGGCCTCGAGGGCCTTCTTGAGCTCGCGGTTCGCACCGACCCGGGGATAACCCTCGATGGTCACGGCGGGGAATTTCTTCGGTGAAGTCATGTGGTGTTCTCCTTAAATTTTCGTTCTGATTGCGGTTTAGGCGGCGGCGATGCCCACCCGGTCCAGCAGGTCCTGGGTCACGGCGGCGTTGTTGTGGGTATAGACGTGCAACCCGCCTGCGCCCCCGGCCAAGACCTCGCGGGCCAGCTGGGCGGTCAGCTCCAAGCCGATCTCGTGCTCCTCGGCTGGGTCCCGCGCCTGGGCTAGGCGGTTAACTACCGGCGCCGGAACGGGCAGGCCGGTGAGCTCGCCCATGCGCGCCAGGCGCTTGGCGCTGGTCATGGGCATGATGCCCGGGATCAGCGGGATGTTCACCCCGGCCAGGTGGGCGCACTCGGCGAAGCGGTGGTAGTCCACGGCGTCGAAGAAGAGCTGGGTGATGGCGAAGTCGGCGCCGCAGCGCTGCTTGGTCAGCAAGACGTCGATGTCCTCGTCGGCGTTGCGGGATTCAGCGTGCCCCTGCGGGTAGCAGGCCACGCCCACGGCCAGGCGCCCGGCGGCGAAGCGGGCGGCCTGGGACTGCTCCCACTCGCGGACCAGCCGCACCAGGTCGTCGGCGTGCGGCAGGTAGCCCTCCGGCAGGGAAGTCTGCCCCGGGGCGAGGTCGCCGCGCAGGGCCAGCAGCCCGCGCACGCCGGCATCGACGAGCGCGTCGATCCAGCCGATGAGTTCCGCGCGGGTGCCGGCGGTGCAAGCCAGGTGCGCGAGCGGGCGCATCTGGGTGCGCTGGGCGATGCGCTCGATGAAGGCGGCGGTGCCGCGCAGCCAGCCGGAGCGCTGGGAACTGGTGACCGCAATGTAGTCGGGGTGGTAGGAGCTCAAGGCTTCGAGCAGGCCGTTGACCTTGGCGGCATCCGCGTCGTGGCGCGGCGGGATGACTTCAAAGGACAGGGCGGTGCGCTGGGGCGCCGGCGCCGAGTAGACCTGCAGCTCGTTTTGGTCTAGTGGCGCGGAAGCGGATATCCGGGGTACCACGGCGACCTCCTCTGCTGGTAGTGGGCTAGTGCTTAGCGAAAAATGTACCAAGCTGTTCATTTTTCACACCAGCGCTTCTCAAACGTATTACCTTTAAAACCGCAGTAGCTGTAGCGATTTCCCATTTTCGGGTGAATAAAACGGGACCCAGAATGAACCAAGCGGTCTATACCCGGCTGTGGTCTCACACCCTCCTATTGCCGCCCCGCCCAAAAGTTCACTACGCTGGACTAGGAACGATTAATAAACCTTTACTTAGGAGAAACCATGAATCTTGGCAGCTTGAACGTGGCCTACCGAGTCGGTTCGTCCCTGTGGAACCAGTTCGCTGAGTTCCGGGACGAAAAGGCCCGCCAGGCTTACGACGCTCTGGAGGAGGCCGCAGACAAGGTGGACGACCACACCCAGGACTGGTTCCCCGAGTCCCGCAAGGAGGCCGGCCGCGTGACCCAGGCCGCCCACTCCCGCCTGGAGCGCGCCCTCGAAGACATCAAGTCCCAGGCGAACGAAGCCCAGGACAAGGCAAAAGACAAGACCGAAAACGCCACGGCCAACCTGCGCAAGTCTGCCACCGAAGCCCGCAAGAAGTCCCAGAAGAAGGCCAACCAGCTGGAGCGCCGCGCCCAAGACTCCCGCAAGTCGGCCACCAAGGCCGCCAAGAAGGCCCGCAAGCAGGCGGCCAAGAAGCAGAAAAAGCAGAACCGCTCCGCGTTCTGGCCTATCGCTGCGGCCGTGGCCGCGGTGGCCGCTATCGGCGGCGGCGTCTACTACTGGCTGCGCCGCAACGACACCCCGTCGGAGCAGCCGCCGCGCGTCGAGGAATTCGGCGGCAACGAACAGACCGCCGGCTCCACTCTGGTCTACACCTCGACCACAGAGAAGCCGGTGTCCACCCAGGTGGAAGAAGGCGTGGTGGACCGCGACGAGGAGCTGCTCGGCTCCCTAGACGCCCAGCTGGCCAACCACCAGGCGGAGACCGCTGAGCGTCCGGAGGAGGACACCGCCCGCCTGACCGACGACTCGGATAACGAGGGCAAGCACCGCCTGCGCGAGGACGAGGACTAGTCCTTTCACCCCCGCAGCTTCCGCCACTCCCGCGAAGTGAAGTACACTGTTGTACTTACTTCCGGGGGTGGCTTCTTTATTACATAGATCTCATTCGGACCTTCTAATTAGATTCTATAGCGCCCCGGACAGTAATTTATGGAGAACAACGTTGTGCACTTCGATCGGTCGGGAGCAAGGAGCTTCAGCTAGATGAGTATTGAATCTTTGACGGTAAAACTTACTAACGGGGAGACTTTTTACTTTACCGCGGGGCCGATTGTCGGGGATCCGTCGAACCGGGTGGAAAACCTGCGCTTTGCGATTGAGAACGACACCGTGTTCCGCTCCGTGGACGAGTCCGGGGTGGCCCGCGAATTCGCTGGCCACGAGGTGGCCAACTACCACCTGGCTTAGCGCGGCCTACAATGGCGCGCATGGACTCTCAGACACAGGATGACAAGCTCAACCAGAATTCTGACCAGCTGCAGATCGAGCTGCGAGCGACCCAGGAATCGGATCGCACCTACATCGCGCGCCTGAATTTTTTGACCGATACTTTCGGGGACGAATTCGGCGAGATCTCTGAGCATTTCGATAAGGATTACGAGTACTACGTAGCGGCGTGGAACCCGAACGAGGGCGGGTTCATCGCCTGGGACGCCTATGTCCCGGCCGGGGGCGTGTGGCTGATGTGGGGCACGGAAGAAAGCCACGGCTTCGGCCACGCCGAGGAGGGTATCCCGGAGCTCGCGCTCGCGGTGGAGGGCCGCTACAAGGGCCAAGGAATTGGCACCTCGCTCATCCAAGCCGCCACCGAGCTGGCCCGCAAGCTGGGCACTCCCGGAATCTCCCTGGCGGTGGATCCGGACAACCCCCGCGCCCACCGGCTCTACCAGTACTTGGGCTTTGAGCAAGAGGGCGAGCGCAACGGCCACCTGATTCTCGTCAAACGCTTTACAGATTAAGTATTCGTGGGCTAGTCTTACTTTATACTTTAAGTAAAGGAGAATTCCCCATACCCACCCTCGCCGAAGAATTCAACCCCGCTCGCCCGGCCGGCGCCATCTACGATCTGCGCGAACGCGCCCTCCCCGAGACCCACCTGCACCGCCAGTGGGAGCCGGCCGACGGCCCCCTGCCGGCCCTGTTCATTAGCCACGGCGCCCCGCCGGCGCTGGGCAACCACGGCTGGATGAACGACCTCTACGACTGGTCGCGCTCCCTGCCAAAACCGCGAGCCATCGTAGTGGTCTCCGCGCACTGGGAAAACGCGCCGGTGGCCATCAACGCCACGGCGGCCGATGCCCCGCTGTTTTACGACTTCTCCGGCTTCGACCCGGAGTACCTCACCCTGCGTTACCCCACCCCGGACGCTGGGGAGCTCGCCCAGCGCGTCGTGGGCCTACTGGGTTACCAGCCCGTCCACCAGTTCGCGGGACCGCGGCTTGGACCACGGCGCCTTTATCCCCCTGATGGCCATGTACCCAGCCGGCGACGTCCCCGTCGTGCAGGTCTCCATGCCCAGCCTGACCCCACAGGACCTGCTGGACCTGGGCGAGAAGCTGCGCCCGCTGCGCGCGGAGGGCATCCTGGTCATCGGCAGCGGGTACATGACCCACTCCTTCGCGGTCTTCCGCAATCCCGAGCTCTCCGGCCACCTCGACGCCTTCGACGAGTGGGCCGCGGCCAACATCCACTCCGGCAACGTGGACGCCCTGACCGACTACCTGCACCAGGGCCCGGGCGCGCGGATTGCCCACCCCACCGCCGATCACTACGTCCCGCTACTGCTGGCGATGGGCGCGGCCAACGACCCCACCAGCGCCCGGACGGTCTTTACCCGCAAGGGCCTGGGCAACCACATCCGCTCGATCGAGGTCTACTAGCCTCTATTAGTCTGGGGTCATGATTGATTTTTCCGCCCCCGCCCACGTGGTCGCCCCGCAGCTTTTGGGCTGCATCTTTCACTTCGGCGGCGTGGCGGTCCGGCTTACCGAGGTCGAGGCCTACCTGGGCACCGAGGACCCGGCCGCGCACACCTTTCGCGGCAAGACTCCGCGGAACGCGACCATGTTCGGCCCGCCGGGCAGGCTGTACGTTTACGCCTCCTACGGCATCCACCGCAACGGCAACATCGTCTGTGCGCCGGAAGGCACCGGCCAGGGCTGCCTGCTGCGCGCCGGCGAAGTGGTCGTCGGCCAGGAACTAGCCTATTCCCGCCGCGGCGAGACCGATTTTTATAACCTGGCGCGCGGTCCCGGCAACCTCGGTCAGGCCCTAGGCTTCACGCTCGAGGACAACTCCTCCCCCGTCGAGCTGGAGCCCCGCGCGGCCGAGCCCGAATGGGTGGCCGGGCCGCGGATTGGAATTTCGAAGAACCAGCAGGCGCCCTACCGCTTCTGGATCCCCTGGGATAAAAGCGTGTCCCGCCGGCGCGGCTACCCGGCCTAGAAGCGCCCGCCGAAACGGGGGTCTTCCTCGATGGCCTTAATAATGCGGTTGTTCACCTGCGTCATGGTGCGGATCTGGGAGCGGGTGAGCTTGTCCGCGACCACCGCTCGGGCCTGGTGGGCGTGCCCTGGGGCGCTGGCGACGACCTTGTCCCAGCCGGCATCGGTGAGCTTGGCAAAGGTTGTGCGCCCGTCGTTGGGATCCGGGAAACGCTCGACCCAGTCCTTCTTCTCCAGCCGGGTGACCACCTGACTCAGGCGCGACAGGGAGCCGTTGGCCGTAATGGCCAGCTCTCGCATGCGCATGCGGCGCTCCGGGGCCTCAGACAGGCGAGACATCACCGTGTAATCGAAGAAGCTCAGTCCCGCGTCCTCCCGCAGCTGGGCGTCGAGGACAGCAGTCAGCCGGATGTTGACGGCCATGAGGGACATGAAGGCTTCCAGCTCTTCCTCGTCGAGCCACTGCGGTTCTTCGTTCATGCACCGTATTGTAGTCGGGAAACACAACGCTTAAAAGCTGAAGCGAATATATTTCTCAGCAATTTCTCCATTCGCTCCAAAAAGCATGGTGGCACCGTAAAAAATAAGGACCTGACCCGGAAAACAACGTTTCCGGTGTCAGGTCCTGCACGGTAGTGGAGCTAAGGGGAATCGAACCCCTGACCTTCGCATTGCGAACGCGACGCTCTACCAACTGAGCTATAGCCCCGTTATGTCTTTAAAGCGTACTCCGGTGGGGCCGGTGCCTAAAAATCGGGGCGCCCAGCTGCGACTTTAGGCGAATTCGGGAAGCGGCTTTAAGCGCATGTGGGTAGCCTTGACGTCTTCACCGTAGCCCATCTCATCGATGTGGTTGGCGGCGTCCTGGAGAGTGCGCATGACCAGCTCGCGGGCGGCGTCGTAATCATCGAAGGTATCCAGGATCTCTAGATCCTGGTCGCTGCGCTGGGACACCACCACGTAACGGGAGCCGGCGGGCGCTTCCACCCGCAGCTTGGTCTCGGCAAACGGGTGGTTGAAATAGAACTCCGCCATGATAATTTTCCTGCACTCTCTGCCGCGCACGGCATAAGGTTTTCATTAATCAGTGAACACCAGACTAGTACGATCCTCGGGACCGGGCAGGGAAAGAAAAACGCCAGGCGGTTTCGCCTGGCGTTTGTGGTGATTGTGGAGCATAGGAGAATCGAACTCCTGACCTCCTGCTTGCAAAGCAGGTGCTCTACCAATTGAGCTAATGCCCCATGTTCCGTGGTGGGCCTAGCTGGAATCGAACCAGCGACCTCATCGTTATCAGCGATGCGCTCTAACCGACTGAGCTATAGGCCCCTGTGTGGAACGACTATGAACTTTACATACCCCCTCCAACCTTTAGCAAATCGCCAGGTCGAAGGGGGTATTCACGGAAAGTTTACCTAGTCATCGAAGTCGCAAGTTAACCCACCGAAAAGCTCCGCGATGGCGTTGTAGATAATCGCTATCACCGGAACGAAAATGGCTACCAAGATAGCCATAATGGCGCCCACGAGGGCGCAGGCGGAAAAGACCACGCCGAAGGCGACATGAAAATCACCGCCCACGTCACCGACGAGCGCGTTGACCGAGTCCCAGATGCCCGCGGCATCCATGCCGAAGTAGAGCAGGGTCATGGCCAGCAACCAGGCGATGAGCCCGACCAGGGCCATCGCCATGCCCACCTTGAAGGCGGAGACCGGTGCGATGCGCGAAAGCGTTATTTCCCGTCGTGCCATGTATTACTCCTCGTCCTTGGCGGAATCGTTCGCTTTGAGCTGTTCGGCCTGTACGTCTTCCACGGTCTTTTCGCCCTTAGCTACCGCTTTGGCTTCTTCTTCGCCGCTTTCCTCGACGTTGCGGTCGATGGCCAAAAGCTCCACGCCGTCGGCCAGGTTGACCAGGCGCACGCCCATAGTAGCGCGCGAGGACGGGCGGATCTGGTTGACCTCGGTACGGACCACGCCGCCAGCGGAGGTGATGGCGAAGATCTCGTCTTCCTCATCCACCGAGATGGCGGCGATGAGCTTGCCGCGCTTCGGGTTGTACTTGAAGGTCATTACGCCCATGCCACCGCGGCCCTGCGGGCTGTATTCCTCGATGGCGGTGCGCTTGCCGTAGCCGCCGGAGGTGGCCACCAGCAGGAACTCGCCGTCGTGGACGACGGACATGGACAGCAGCTGGTCGTCGCCCTTGAAGCGCATACCCTTCACGCCGGCGGTCGCCCGGCCCATCGGGCGCAGCTGGTCGTCGTCAGCGGTGAAGCGAATTGCCTGGCCCTGCTCCGAGGTGAGTAGGATGTCGTCGCCTTCGCCCACCAGGGATGCGCCGATAAGGGCGTCGCCGTCGTTCAGGTTGATGGCGATGAGCCCGGCCGAGCGCGCGGACTCGTAGTCGGTCAGTCGCGACTTCTTGACCCGGCCCTGCTGGGTGGCCAGCACCAGGTACGGGGCGTCCTCGTAGGACTGGATCTGGATGATCTGGGCGATCTTTTCCTCCGGCTGGAACTCCAGCAGGTTGGCCACGTGCTGGCCGCGGGCTGCGCGGCCGGCCTCCGGCAGCTCGTAGGCCTTGAGGCGGTAGACCCGGCCGAAGTTGGTGAAGAACAGGATCCAGTCGTGGGTGGAGCAGATGAAGAAGTTCTTGACGATGTCGTCCTGCTTCAGCTCCGCGCCGCGCACGCCCTTGCCGCCGCGCTTTTGGGCCTTGTAGGAATCCACCTTGGTGCGCTTGGCGTAGCCGGTGCCGGTGATGGTGACCACGACGTTTTCGCGGGCGATGAGGTCTTCGTCCGTGACGTCGCCGGTCGCGGCAACGATCTGGGTGCGACGCTCGTCGCCGTACTTTTCCACGATCTCGGCGAGCTCGTCGTGCACGATCTGGCGCTGGCGGGTCTCGTTGGCCAGGATGTCCTTCAGGTCAGCGATGACTTCTTCGATCTCGGCCAATTCGTCGACGATCTTCTGGCGCTCCAGGGCGGCCAGGCGGCGCAGCTGCATGGCCAGGATGGCGTCCGCCTGGACGTCGTCCACGTCCAGTAGGGACTTCAGACCCTCGCGGGCCTCGTCCACGGTGGGGCTGCGGCGGATAAGGGCGATGACCTCGTCCAGCATGTCGAGGGCCTTGACCAGACCGCGCAGGATGTGGGCGCGCTTCTCGGCTTCGTCCAGGCGGTACTGGGTACGCCGGACGATGACCTCGATCTGGTGGGCCACGTAGTAGGACAGCATCTGATCCAGGCGCAGGGTGCGCGGCACGCCATCGACGATGGAGAGCATGTTGGCGCCGAAGGAGGTCTGCAGCTGGGAGTGCTTGTAGAGGTTGTTGAGGACCACGCGAGCCACGGCGTCGCGCTTGAGGGTGACGACAATGCGCATGCCCACGCGGTCGGAGGACTCGTCCTCAATCTTGGAGATGCCGGCGATCTTGCCGTTGGCCACGGACTCCGCGACGTTGGAGATGAGGTTATCCGGGTTGACCTGGTAGGGCAGCTCGGTAATGACGATGGTCTGGCGGGAGCCATGCTCTTCGATGCTGGTCACGCCGCGCATGCGGATGGAACCGCGGCCGGTGGTGTAGGCGTCCTTGATGCCGTTGTCGCCCACAATCAGGCCGGCGGTCGGGAAATCCGGGCCCTTCACGCGCTCCATGCAGGCGGCCAGGGCTTCTTCCTCGCTGGCGTTCGGGTTGTCCAGCAGCCAGTAGATGGCTTCGGCCAGCTCGTTGAGGTTGTGCGGCGGGATGTTGGTGGCCATGCCCACGGCGATACCGCCGGAGCCATTCATCAACAGGTTCGGCACGCGGGACGGCAAAACGTCCGGCTCCGAGGTCTTACCGTCGTAGTTCGGGGAGAAGTCGACGGTGTTTTCGCGGATATCGCGGACCATCTCCATGGCCAGCGGCGTCATCTTACACTCGGTGTAACGCATGGCGGCCGGGCCGTCGTTGCCGCGGGAACCGAAGTTGCCCTGGCCGTCAACCAGCGGGTAGCGCATGTTCCAGGACTGCGCCAGGCGGACCAAGGTGTCGTAAATGGCGGAGTCGCCGTGGGGGTGGAACTGACCCATGGTGTCAGAGACCGGGCGGGCGGACTTCACGTAGCCGCGCTCCGGGCGGTAGCCTGAGTCGAACATCGCGTAGAGGATGCGGCGGTGCACCGGCTTCAGGCCGTCGCGGACCTCCGGGAGGGCACGGCCGACGATAACGGACATGGCGTAGTCGATATAACTCGACTCCATCTCCTGGTTAATATCAATCGGAAAAATCCGATCGAAATCTTCATTATTGTTGTCACTCATAACCACCTATTGTACTGGGACAAAGGCGCAGAGGGGCATTCACGGGCCCAGAATGTCCCGAAAAGGTTATATCTGGTATCACAGTGATACCATTTCGGGCATGGCCATGACCTTACGACTGTCCCCCGATCAAGACCACGCGCTGACCCTGCTGGCGTCCGCGTGGGGCACCTCCAAACACGAGGCCGTCGTCCGCGCCGTGACTTTGGCGGCCGCCCGCGCGCTTAACGATGCCGCCGTCCAGGACCTCGCCCGCTCCCTGCTGCCCGGCCGCGCCCAGCTCGAATCGGAAATCCGGTCCACCCGATGAGCCCGGAACAGCTGCTGCTCGTCGCCCGCGAATACCAGCGCCTGCACCCGGCGACCCGCGTGAACAATTTCGCAGCGCTGGCCGCGGCCTCAGCCGCCGCCCACGCCCACATCGACGGCATCGCCGTGCACGCCTCGGACCTGACCGCCGCCCGGGCCTTGCGCACCTGCCTGCGCGCCTTCCCAGCGCTGAACACCGGCAACGAGGATTTCGCCGAACTCAGCGCGCGCGTCTTCCTGCGCGCTCGGGAGCAACCGGTAGATTAAACTCCGCTACAGCCGGTATGGCGGCCAGGGCTTGCCGTCGGGGAAGTACCGGTCATATGTCCAACCCAGACGAAATGGAAGGACATATTTCTGGGGGCCGTTGTTTGCTGCCCAGATTGACTTTGGTTTAGTTGCCTTCTCAGCTTCTTCTCGGTCGGTGTAAACCCCGTAACAGATAGGGTCAAAGTCCCAGAAGCTGCTATCGGTGATTTCGGGAGTGGGTGCGCCTGTGAACACTCCATAGAGAATCTGGTCCCGGCTATCGACCTCGACCTCGAAATCTTCCCAGGTTCCTATCATGTCACCGGGTTGTGCACGCCACCAGCCGTCAATCTTCCGGGCGGTCTCTTCGGACTCGACAAACCCGCAAAGGGGTTCGGTGTGATCCGGGTAGCGGACATAAATGACGCAAACGACAATTTTCATAGACATTGTTCTACACGCGGCAGGGAAGATTAGCTACTGGGGAGTAGCTCCGCGCATAGTATGTTTTCCCGTGGTACACGATTGTTCCCAACCGTAGCACCGATAAAGCGCGTACCTACTTTGCCATTGCATGAAAAAGCAACGTTCTTTTGAGTGGGGGTGCGTGCGCATGGTCGACGCCTCCAGCAGGTGGGCGTAGAAGGGCCTTTTGATGACAATCTGGACGCGGGAAATTCGCCGAACTCAGCGCGCGCGTCTTCGCGCGCTCGGGAGCAACCGGTAGATTGATCTTCTATGACCGCAACCAATCTCTCTCCCCTGCTCAAAGAGCCCCGCCGGGAATCCACCGTCTCCGACCTGGAAAAGCTGGCGGATAAGATCATCGATAGCCAGACCGGCATCAGCGGCTTTGCCTTGAAAGCCGCCCTCAAGGCCGCCACGAAGGTTCGCCCCAACGTCCTGGCTCAGGCCATCGACCGGCTGCTGCCCGACGTGCTGGGCGAGCTGGAGGGCTACTGGCAGGAGTTCAGCAACAGCAACTCCGACGACTTCGGCGTCTTCCTGTCCCCGCGCAGCCAGCAAGTCATCGACAGCCTGCTGGCCGTGGCCGACCAACACGCCGACAGGGTCAACAACGCCACCCTCACCAAGGCCTACCAGAGCCTGCGCGGCAAGGCCGCCGGCCTGCTGGAGCCCTACGTCACCGACATGGGACAGATCCTGCAGCGAAACCTGGGTTAAGACGCGCGGCTAACCGCAATTCTTATCGCTGCGGTCACCAGGAACATCGCTCCCATCACGATGATGAAGGGGCTCCACCACAGCTGGCTCCACCAACCCGAAGGGAAAAAACCATGACTCAGGGAGGCCTGGAAGGGTGCGACGACGATAATACCCAGCACCAAGACGGTCAGAGCCGTTGCTGCTGTTAGATATGCCGCCTCCCACATTTGGAGGATGGAGTGCTCGCCGCGGCCCGCTCCGGATAGGAACAAGCCGCGAGCATCCCTGCTTATTCGGCGCCGCAAGAGCAAGGGGATGACGCACGCAGCCACAAGCGCGGGCCCCAACACTGGAGCCAGGACGACGACAAAAACGCCAGGACTGCTATAGCTTGCGCCCTGCTCTGCGCCCCCAATCCGGAGCGCCGAACCAACGCCGAAAAACAACGTGCCGATTAACACCCACGGCACGATCTGCGGGGCCGCAAAACGCACCCGGGCCCGCAGGTTGGCAGCCGCGAGCTGTGCCAGAGGCCCGGCCAGCCGCCCCGCGCGGGTCAGCTGCATGAGGGACGGTACCCACCATCCCCCGAGGACGACGAAAGCCATAATAAGGCCCATTCCCCAGGACATCACCTCGTCCGGCTCAGAGATCTTCCTAGCTACGGCCGGATAGATTAAGGCGGCCAACAAGCCGTAGGCGATAACCGCACGGCCGACCCGCCAGGTTCTCGCCCACGGGCCAGCCTCCGTTTCTGGGAAAGGTGGGACGCGAGCCGGATCTCTCCGTGCGACCCGCCATAGTGGCAACCACCCGCCGACGATTCCCGCACCGGCGCAGACCCACGTTGCAATAGCTTCCGCGGGAAAATCTTCGGAAGGGTTACCGAGCGGGATTCCGTCGGCACGCAACTGCTCCAGCGCGGGCTCGACAAACCAGTGGGCCTGCTGGGCGCCTAGGAAAGCCCCGAAGAGGCACACGGCCATGATGAGCACGCCCAACAGGGTAAAAACCAGCCATCCTGGCATCCCGATAAGCTTCCAACGCGCAAAGGTATATGCTCGCTCGGTGATAATCAGCCGAAGCTGTGAGAAGCTCACTGCCACAATCACCAGTACCGCCATCCCCAAGATGCTGCCGCCCAGGGCACCAGCCTCATCACCGCCGGCATCCAAGAGCAACAGGGCTAGTGCAGCGCTTAATCCTCCCATCGCCATGGACACCGCGACCGCCACCCAGGACCAAGCGCTAGCGACGAATTCACTGTACAAGACATAGGCTATTCCGCGTCCCATGCTGACACCCTCCCCAAATCGATGATCCGGTCGGCCCGTGCAGCGGCTGCCTGGGAGTGAGTCACCATCACCACGGTGCTGCCCTGCTGGGCAGCTTGTCCTAAACAGTCCAAGACCGCGGACGCGCTCGTATCATCGAGGGCCCCGGTGGGCTCATCAGCAAAGATATAGGGAACTTCCGCGATGACCGCTCGGGCAACGGCTACCCGCTGCTGCTGACCTCCCGATAGCTGATGCGGTAAGCGTTCCTTGAGGCTTTCTATCCCCAGCAGCCGGAATGTGCGGTCGACGACCGCCTTACTCACTTTCCGGCCGATGAGGCGGCTAGTCAACTCCGCGTTGTGTCGTACGTTAAGTGCCTCGAGGAGGTTGTAATCCTGGAAAATGAAGGCACGTTGCCGGCGGCTCGGGGCATTGATGGCACCGCTGGTCGGGGTATCCAATCCCGACAGTAGGTTGAGCAGCGTGGTTTTCCCGGAGCCAGACGGCCCGACAACGGCCACGAACTCACCCGGGGCTATGTCTAAGTCGAGGTTCGCAAAAACCATCTGCGACCCGAATTTCTTGGTTACTGTCCTTGCGTGTAGCCCAGGTGACGCATCCGCCTGGGGCTTCGTTTTCTTCTGCATGGTCACAAGTTCACTCCGCGGCAGCCGGATAAAACAGGGCGCTAGGTGGCCTAGTTGTTGGGGAGTTAGCTCTACTGTGCTGGTGGCTAAAACCTAATAAGCTTTCTAAGCATCATGGAGCACTCATCAGTCTTCGCCGGATTTCATCCCGCGCCGTGGAAACTCGTGGCTAGCGGGTATACGTGGCGCGCGCTGGGGATTAGTTTTGTTCTGGCTATGGCTGCACTACCGATGATGCTCTGCTCTGTTGTTTTGCTGCCCTGGCTCCCGCTTGTCGGACGCGCGGTAGCCGCGCTAGGGCGGGCGTGCGCGAGTGGAATGGGGATTGACATCGCTCCCCGGCCAAGAAAGGGGATAATAAACGGCGCGCAGCTTATTCATCTGGTAATTCAAATTCTGCTAGCCGCAGTCAGTCTGATGGTGTGGTTCGTCGCGGTGCTTTTCATCCCGTTGTTGTTTGCCATGCCGTTCATCTTTTTAAGCTCCATCGACAGCAGGTTTGACGTGGGATTTTGGTCGACCGACAACCCGGTCCTGGTCGCCGCGGCGTGCTGGCCGCTAGCAATAGTGCTGTTTATCGTCCAGCTCTACGGGAGCTGGGGTATCACCGGTCTGTCCATCAAAGCCACCTCAGTCCTGCTCAGCCCAGACCGAGAGCTGGATTCTCTGCTCGCCTCGCGCGCTACCGTCATCGACGCCTTCGACGGCGAACGCCAGCGCATAGAGCGGGAACTACACGATGGACCGCAGCAATACCTGACTGCGCTGCAGTTAAATCTATCCACCTTAGAACTGGCGCTGCAGTCTGATCGCGACCCCGAGAAGGCTTTGCGCTCTGCGCGGCACAATGCGAGTGAGGCCCTAGCGAGCCTCCGCGCCACGGTCCGCGGGATCTCGCCCCAGGTCCTTTACGATGAGGGCCTGCAGGCTGCCATCGACGAGTTGCTGGTGCATAGCGGGCTGGATACGACTCGCTCCTTTTCCGGCCGCGAACGCGGGCTAGACGCCACCTCAGCTCTTCTGGCCTACCACTGCGTGGCCGAAGCGTTGACCAATGCCACGAAGCACGGTAAAGCCCAGCGTGTGGCGGTGCGCGTCGAATGGATGGCAGACTCCGTCCTCGTCTCCATCGCAGACGACGGCCAAGGCCCGCCGGCCACCCCGAGCACCTCCGGCACCGGTCTAGTGGGACTGCGGGAACGGGCGGCTGACCTGCACGGCACGTTGAATCTACTGCCCGATGTCCGACTTGGTGGGGCACGCCTCGAACTCACCGTGCCCTATCGCAACCTGCAGGAGCGAAAAGATGACTAAAACCGATTCCTCTACCCAGCCGTTAACCATCGTGCTGGCGGAAGACTCTGCCCTGTTGCGCGAGGGTCTCCGCGAGCTCTTGTCTGCACTCGGGCACGAGGTGCATACTGCTAACGATGCCGACCAGCTCAAACAGCAGGTCCGCCAGATCCAACCGGATATCGTGGTCACGGATGTTCGCATGCCCCCGGAACACAGCGATGACGGATTGCGTGCGGCTCACGAACTGCGGAGTGAATGGGAGGCTGCCGGGGCCGGTAACCTGCCCGTGGTGGTTTTGTCCCAGTACGTCGCCGCCAGCTACCTCGATTCCCTACTCGAGCACGGCGGGTTCGGATACCTGCTGAAAGAACGTATCGCGGACGTAGCTGAACTAAACCGTACCCTGGGCGAGGTAGTAGGTGGTGGAATTGCCGTGGATCCCGAGGTCATTTCTTCGCTTCTGCAATCGCGCCGCTCCGGTATAGCCAACCTCACCCCGCGGGAGACAGAGGTCCTAGAACTCATGGCACGAGGCTTGAGCAACGGCGAAATCCAACAGCGCCTCGTACTTACCGCCGGTGCCGTCAGCAAACACGTGGCCAACGTCTTCATGAAACTGGGCTTTAGCCCCCAGGACGACAACCGCCGCGTCAAAGCCGTGCTGTTGTGGTTGCGTCACCACTAAACGCGTCACCTAAAAGTCCCACCAGCACCTGCAAACGCAAAAACGGCAGCAGGAGTAGTACTCCCACTGCCGTTGGCCGCCTTAGACGTCGAGGAAACGGACGTCCTTGGCGCGGCGGGTAATAAACGAACGACGGGCGGAGACATCGTCGCCCATGAGGATGGAAAACAGCTCATCGGCGCGCTGGGCGTCTTCCAGATCCACGCGACGCAGGATGCGGGTGGTCGGATCCAGGGTGGTCTCCCACAGCTCCTTGGCGTTCATCTCGCCCAGGCCCTTGTAGCGCTGGATACCGTCGTCCTTGTTGATCTTGCGGCCGGCGTTCAGGCCCTCCTGAAGCTGCTCGTCGCGCTCGTCGTCGGAGAAGGCATAACCCGGGGCGCCCTTGGACCACTTCAACTTGTAGAGCGGCGGGTTAGCCAGGTAGACGTGGCCTTCCTCAACCAACTGCGGCATGAAACGGAACAGCAGGGTCAGCAGCAGCGTGGCAATGTGCTGGCCATCGACATCGGCGTCGGCCATCAGCACGATCTTGTGGTAGCGCAGCTTGGAGATATCGAATTCCTCGTGGATACCCGTACCCAGTGCGGTAATGATGGCTTGGACCTCGGCGTTTTTGAGCACCTTGTCCATGCGGGCTTTCTCCACGTTCAGGATCTTGCCGCGCAGCGGCAGGATCGCCTGGTAGAGAGAGTCACGGCCGGCCTTTGCGGAGCCACCTGCGGAGTCACCCTCCACGATGTAGAGCTCCGAAATCTTCGGGTCCTTGGAACGGCAATCGGCCAGCTTGCCGGGCAGGCCGCCCAGGTCGGTGGCGGACTTGCGACGGACCATTTCGCGGGCCTTGCGGGCGGCCTGGCGCGCGTGGGCTGAGGAGACGGCCTTGTTGATGATGGCCTTGGCCTCCGCTGGGTTGGCGTCGAACCAGTCGTTGACGTGCTCGTTGACCGCGCGCTGCACGAAGCCCTTGATCTCGGAGTTACCCAGCTTGGTCTTGGTCTGGCCCTCGAACTGCGGGTCCCCCACCTTGACGGAGATGACCGCGGCCAGGCCCTCACGGCAGTCCTCGCCGGAGAGGTTGCCGTCCTTTTCCTTGAGCAGCTTGTGCTCCTTGGCGTAACGGTTCATCAGGGAGGTCAGCGCCGCGCGGAAGCCTTCTTCGTGAGTGCCACCCTCGTAGGTGTTAATCGTGTTTGCGAAGGTGTGGACGGACTCCTTGTAGCCCTGGTTCCACTGCAGCGCGACCTCGACCTCGTGGTCCTCACCGATGGCGTCAAAGCTGACGATGGTCGGGTGGATCGCAGTCTTGGTCTTGTTGAGGAATTTCACGTAGTCCACCAGTCCCTCGGGGTAGTAGAACGTGGCCTTCTTCTGCAGCTTCTTCTTCGGCTTGTCCTCCGCCTGCTCCTCGGCGGATTCCGGGTCGGCCGGATCCTCGTTGATGTCAGCGTCGTCGAAGGAGGCGGCGTCCAGCTGCGACTCCCCGGACTCGGCCTCGGCGATGGCCTCGAGCTCGAGCTGTTCCTGGGTGACGCGCTCGTCCACCAACTCGATGGTCAGGCCCTTGTTCAGGAAGGCCATCTCCTGTAGGCGGCGCGCGATCGTGTCGTAGTCGTAATCGGTGGTTTCGAAGATCTCCGGATCCGCCCAGAAGCGGACGGTGGTGCCGGTACCCCGGGCGTTACCGCCCTCGACCAGGTCCTCCGGGATGGCGTTGACGAAGTTCTGGTACCAGTGCTTCCCGTCGCGCTTGATCTCCGCCTCGACGCGCGTGGACAGCGCGTTGACCACGGAGATACCCACGCCGTGCAGGCCGCCGGAAACCGCGTAGGAATCCGAGTCGAACTTACCGCCGGCGTGCAGCTGGGTCATGACCACCTGCACGGTGGGCGCGCCGGAGGCATGCATGGAAACCGGGATACCGCGGCCATCATCGATGACCTCTACCCCGCCGTCCTTGAGCAGGCGCACGGTTACCTTGGTGGCGTAACCTGCCATCGCCTCATCGACCGAGTTGTCCACGACCTCCCAGATCAGGTGGTGTAGGCCGCGTATGCCGGTGGAACCGATGTACATGCCCGGGCGTTTGCGAACTGCCTCGAGGCCCTCCAGGATCGTGATTGATCCGGAATCATATGCTGGTTGTTCAGCCACGGAACTACGTTCTCCTTTTGGCTATAGCTAGTTTTAAGACCTTTACCATTCTACACTGTGGTCCCCTACGGAAGGCCGGCAACCACGCCTTAAAACCGCCTTTTAAGGGCTAAATTAGCCGTAGGTGTCTTGAGAGCCTTGAGGTTTGACCCACATCCGGCCCTGGTAGTTGCGGTGTTGCTTGGGACCTACGATCTTCAGCTCGGTGACGACATCGGGGCCAATGGTTTCGGCGATTCGCTTGATAATCTGGCGCTGCAGGTAGCGCAGCTCCGTGGCCCAGTTGGAGTTATCGGTCTGGATGTAGACCGTCTGTCTATCGATCTTTTCTGGCCGGGTGTGCGCGGCGATACGCTCGCCGACCAGCAGGGCCCAGTGCCCCATGATCCAGCCGTGGGCCAGGTCCTGCTGCCAACCGCGCTCGATGATCTCGCGGCCCAACGCCATGCCGAGGCTAGGGACTCCGATGGAGCGTGCCACCCGGCGGCCGTCGGCGCCACTAGGACGGCCCTCCTGGTAGCCCTGGTAGTTGTCTATCTCGGTATACCGCTTGAGCGAGGAAATCGAGTGAATATCCCGCTCATCGCCGGTGTCCTGAGCGTCGTTGTCCGCGTCGCGTTTTGGACGCTCCGCCGAGTTTCCCAGGAGCTTGCCGGCAAGGCCGGGTACCGAAAGATCCTCGCGACCGGGTTCCATCCGCAGCTTGCGGGCCCGGCGAGCCAGCTTGGGCGGGTTCTTGGCCGTCAGGCGAATGCGGTGGAAGAATTCACTGACCGGGTCGTCGGGGTCAAATTCTTCGCGTTCTACCCAGCGCGCCACTACTGCTCCTCCGAGTCTTCCACGGAATCATCTTCCGCAGAGATTTCCGAGATCCGGCCCTCGTCCGTATCGCGCACGGTGACCTCGTAGCGGTGGATGGTCTCGAGGTTGTCCGGCAGATCCTCATCTACCGCGGCGGTGATGAGTACCTGTTCGGCGTCGCTGGCTAGGTGCACGAGCTTCTGGCGCCGCTTCGCATCCAGCTCGGCGAAGACATCGTCCAGGATCAGCACCGGGTCACTTCCCTCCTGACGCAGCAGGTTGAACTCCGCCAAGCGCAGCGCGATGGTGTACGACCAGGTCTCGCCGTGGCTGGCGAAGCCCTTGGCCGGCTGCGGCCCCAGGTTCAGGAGGAGATCGTCACGGTGCGGCCCGACCAGCGAGATGCCGCGTTCGATCTCCCGGTTGCGGGCGTTGCCTAACTCCGCCAGCAGCACAGCTTCTAAGACCTCGCGGTCACTGGTGTCGATCGTGGACTTGTAGGTAATCTCCGCCGGGCGCGACTCGGGAGCCAACCCCGCGTAAGCGGCGGGGATGAGCTCGGACAGGGCATCGACGAGCTCGAGACGGGCGGCAATCACCTGGGCTCCCAGGTGCGCCAGCTGCCCGTCCCACACGTCCAAGGTGGAAAGCGCCGAGGCGCCCTCGTCGTCCTGGTAGCCGCGGCGCAGGGCCGGCGATGCCGACTTCAGCAAGGCGTTGCGTTGCTTGAGCACTTTGTCGTAATCCGCCTTGACCCCGGCTAGCCGCGGGGTGCGCGAGGCGATGATGGTGTCCAAGTAGGCCCGGCGCTCGGCGGGCTCGCCACGAACCAAGGCCAGGTCCTCCGGACAAAAGAGAACCGTCTTGACCACGCCCAACAGCTCGCGGGGCGAGTTCAGGCGGGTGCGGTTGATCTGGGCCTGGTTGGCGGCATGGGGCTTGAGTAAAAGGTGGGTGGTCAGCTCCCGGCCTTGGTTGACCGCGGTCATGGAAACACGGGAATTCTGGGCGCCCTGGCGGATGAGCGGAGCGTCGTGGTTGACGCGGTGCGAAGACAGGTGGGCGGTATAGCCCACCGCCTCGACGATATTCGTCTTGCCAAAACCGTTGCGGCCCACGAACAGGGTGATTCCCGGCTCGAGCTTTAAGTGCAAGTTGGGCCAGGAACGGTAATCCCGCAGATCCAGATCGCGAATATACATGCGTTAGACGCACCCCGCTTTCTGTTTAACCGGGCAGGCGAACCGGCATAAGCAGGTAAGTGAAGTCGGTCTCCGGGGTCGGGAAGTTACCGTCTGCGTCTGCCTCCGGCATGTTTTCAGGTTCCGGGATCATGATGGCCGGCCGGGACGGTTCGGTAAAACCGAAAACCACGCGGTCGGTGTGCACCACGCCCAGGCCATCCTTCAGGTAGCTCGGGTTAAACGCGATAATGAGCTCCGGAACGCCGGAGAAGGCACACGGCAGGGTTTCCTCCGCGGTACCGGAATCCGAACCGCCGGCGGACAGGATCACCTGGCCGGACGTGAACTGCATGCGGATCTGCGCGTTGCGCTCCGTCAGCAGGGACACGCGCCGGATGGCTTCCTGCAGCGGACCAATCTCAATGGAGGCCATCGCCGTGTGGGTCTTAGGCAGCAGCGGGGCGACGTTCGGGAAGTCCGCGTCCAGCATGCGCGTGGTGGTCTCGCGGCTGTCGGCGTGCAGGCCGAACAGGCCGTCGCCGCCAATGTTCTCACCGGTGCCGACCGCAATCTCGACCGGGGTGTTCAGGCTGGTATCCAGCGTGCGGGCGTTGTCCTGCAGAGTTTTCGCCGGGACCAGGAGCTTGGCCTCGATACTGTCATCCTCCGGCTCCCATTCCACCGTGCGCATAGCCAGGCGGAAACGGTCCGTGGCCGTGAGGTGAATGGTCTTTCCCTGGATGTCCATGTGCACGCCCGTGAGCATCGGCAGCGTGTCATCCTTACCGGCAGCTGAAGCGACCTGGAAGATCGCGTCCACGAAGAGTTGCGGGTTAATGGTGCCGGTGATCTCCGGCAGCGTCGGCAGCTGTGGGTAATCATCCAGGGGAATAAGCGGCAGCTCGAAGCGAGAGGAGCTACAGGTCAACAAAACCTTGTTGCCGTCTAGGCGCAGGTCCACCGGCTGGTTGGGCAGGTTAGCCACAATCTCAGCGATCAGCTTGCCGGCAACGGCAATTCGGCCGGGGTTTTCCACTTCCGCCGGGATCCGCACGCGCGTGGATACCTCGTAATCAAAGCCGGTAAGTTCCAGTCCCTGCTCGTCAGCGGTGATGAGCATAGCGCGCAGGACAGGCTGCGTGACCTTGGTTGGCAGGTTGCGAGCAACCCAGGCGACTGCGCTGGACAGGTCGTCCTTGGCCACGCGGAATGACACGGAAGAGGAATCATCCATGGTGGGTCTAGCTCCTAGAAATTCGCGAATTATGTAAGTGCTTCCAACTTACCCGATCAGTACCCGCGCTCGATCCGCGGGTTGAACGACATTTTGTCATTCTAGTCCGGGCCGTCTCGGTGGGCGAGGCGAGTCGGGGCCGGACTTTTTCACACACCCTAGTTTTGTTGGATCTCTAGAAATTTAAAGTAGCAGTAGTAATAACCGCTGTGGGATCTGTGGATAGCGCCCTAAATGACAAGTTCGGAGCGCAGATCCGGGTTGTGGGTTCGGCTGTGATCATTCTGTGATCAAATCGGCCGATTTGTGATCAAACTCGGATTCTTGTCATTTGATCACAGGGGTGCGCGGTTTGATCACCGGAATTACACAAATCCCCTCACAGATGGAGCCGGAGGTGTTTGCCCTGTGTAATTCATTTTTGTGAGTCGGATCTATGAATTACAAATCTGTAATTACACAGGTGTGGATAATCGTTGTGGATAAACTTCTTTCCCCGCTGCGAGCTGGTGCGACGCCCAGTGTGAGGCCGGACCGGAAGGGCTGGTGGCGGGCTGCGGGTTGTGTAATTCCAAAAATGACACCGACCCTGCGTCCGAGTTACCGAGTGACCGAGAGGATAGGCCGGAGGACTAGAGACGCAGAAAGGCCCGCCGTCCCTCGGGGAGATGGCGGGCCTTGGGCTCTGTGTTCTTTGTTGCGGTTAGCTGCGCCCGCGGGCCTTGATCCGTTGGGTCAGGGTTTGGATCTCGTCGTAGGTGGCGCGCTTTTCCGTCATTTCCTTGCGGATCTTGCGATCGGCGTACATGACGGTGGTGTGATCCTTGCCGCCGAAGTGATCGCCGATCTTCGGCAGGGAGAGCTCGGTGAGCTCGCGGCATAGGTACATGGCCAGCTGGCGCGCGTGGGCGACGGTGCGCTTCTTGCCGGCGCCGGTCAGCGTGGAGACCTCGATGTCGAAGTACTCCGCGGTCACGTCCATGATGGTGGCCGGGGTGATCTGGGCATCGGCGGCATCCGGGGCCAGGTCCCGCAGGGCGATCTCGGCCATCTCGACGTTGATGGGCTCGTTGACTAGCGAAGAATAGGCCGAGACGCGAATGAGCGCGCCCTCCAGCTCGCGGATCGAGGACTCGAAGCGGGAGGCGATGAGCTCCAGGACCGCGCGGTCGACGGTGGTGCCGTCGGCGGCCGCCTTCTTCATCAGGATGGCAATGCGCGTTTCCAGGTCCGGCGGCTGAATATCCGTGATGAGTCCGCCCTCAAAGCGGGTGCGCAGACGGTCCTCCAGGGTGGTCAGCTGCTTGGGCGGGCGGTCAGACGACAAGATGATCTGCTTGTTGGCCTGGTGTAAGGCGTTGAAGGTGTGGAAGAACTCCTCCTGCGTCGACTCCTTGCCCTCCAGGAACTGGATGTCGTCGACCATGAGGATGTCCAGGTTGCGGTAGCGCCGCTTGAAGGACTCCTGGCGGTCGTCGCGCAGGGAGTTGATGTAGTCGTTGGTGAATTCTTCGGAGGAAACGTACTTGACCCGCAGGCCCTTGTGCAGGTACTGCGCGTAGTTGCCGGCGGCGTGGAGCAAGTGCGTCTTGCCCAGGCCGGAGCCACCCCAGATAAACAGGGGGTTGTAAGCGCGGGCCGGGTTTTCGGCGACTGCGACGGCCGCGCCGTTGGCGAAGCGGTTGGACGAGCCGATGACGAAGCTGTCGAAGGTGTGCTTCGGGTTCAGCGACTGATCGCGGTTCGGATCGTGCGCCGGCTCCTCGCGCGGCATCCGGTTGCCGTAGTGCGGTGTCTGCTGCGGTTGCTCCACCGGGGCGGGGGCTTCCGGCTGTTGCTGCTGGTAGTGATCCGCCAGTTCGTCCAGGCTGGCCGGCGCGTGGGTCTGGGACCACGGCTCGCGGCGGTGCGGCTGTTCGCTGAACTCGCGCTGCTCCGGCGCCGGCTGCGTAGCGGTCTGGGAGGTGGTCGGATCCGTGATCTGGTGCGGGAAGTCCGGCATCTTGGTCACGTCCACTTGGTGCAGGCCCGGCTCGGGTTCCGGTTCTGGTTCCGGGGTCTGCTGCGGCGCGACGGGGGCTTCGGGGGCGGCGACCGTCACGGCCAGCGCGCAGGGGCTGGCTAGGTGCCGGTTGAGGGACTTGGTGATGTAGTGGCCCAGTTCCTGCTCGAGGGTGCGCTTGCCGGTTTCATCGGGCGCGGCGATCAGCGCGTAGCCGTTCATGACCATGATGGGACGGGCGATCTGCAGGTACAGCCGCTGGGAGTGGGTAAAGGTTGGTACGTCGGAGTCTGGCTGCTCGGATTGAGCCAAGAGATCATCGACCACAGTTCGCCAGGTGGCGTTTATGTTCGCTTGCGGATCAGACACACCGTTGCCTTTTATTCTCGTTGACGGATAGGGACAGTTAGAAGCTAAAAGCGCGCCGGAGGACGCGCGGATTGCCGAAATTACAGTTTTCCACGGGGTCTTCCACAACGGGAATTTGTGGTTAACCTCGGTCTCCACAGAAGTTTTCACAGGTGTGAAAGATCAGTTTATCCACAGCCTATACGATAGGGTGTGGATAAACTCCACCCGGGTGTTTACTGGTTTTGACCTCGGGAAACTCCGTAAGTCTCAACTGTCAATTAAGGGTTATCCACACCCGAGTGCTTCCTGTGGAATATCGATTCTTCATTGATACCCCTTCGATCGCGGCGCTGTCTAGCGGGCGATTTCGTCCCTTCGCGTGTCGCTTCCCGGCGTGGGTGTCACGGTGATGGCACAATCCCAGTAAGACTGGCAAATCTATGGCCTTAGCTGGGCGAAACAACATCTTTGTAATTTCGGGTACCCCTGTGTGTCGATTTGTTCCGAGGTGGGTTCGTCACGTAATCTGTCAGGGTCTATCGCAACTTTATGGTTGCGCGTAAATGCATAACTCGCGCCAAGATCGCGCGCTTTGGTTGCGCTTTACGGAATCTAATCGTCGTGGAGGCGAGGGTTTGCGCTCTGCGCCTCCACACCCAAATTTCAAGGAGTTTTACCGTGGCAAAGGGAAAGCGGACGTTCCAGCCGAACAACCGTCGTCGTGCGCGCAAGCACGGCTTCCGTACTCGTATGAACACCCGTGCAGGTCGCGCCATCGTGGCCGCACGTCGCAAGAAGGGTCGCGCTAAGCTGACCGCTTAAGACAAGTGCTCCCTAAACCCCATAAGCTCACCTCGCCGGCGCAATTTCGCCGGACCATTAAAGGCGGGCGCCGGGCTGGGTCACGCACCCTCGTGGTGCATGTCTTAGACACTTCTTACCAGCGTGACGATATCGCGGTCACAGGTCCGCGGTTCGGGCTGGTGGTCTCGAAAGCCGTCGGGAACGCCGTGGTTCGCCACCGCACCTCCCGGCGGCTTCGCCATGTGTGCCTCGGACTGCTAGACGAACTGCCCGGGCACTACGACGTGGTGATCCGCGCCCTGCCTGCCAGCGGTAACGCCCCGAGCGCCCAGCTGGACGCCGACCTGCGGAAGGCCTTGGCCCGCGCATGTCGTACCTAAATAGCTCCGGGGAAGAAATCCCGGCTGCTCGTGGCGTAGCGAAGCCGTTGGTTGCTATGGTGCGCTTCTACCAAAAACATTTATCAGGCCTTAAACTGGTTTCGACCTGTCGTTTCGAACCGACCTGCAGCGCTTATGCACTGGAAGCTATTTCGGTGCATGGGGCCGTGCGCGGCACCGGGATGGCACTGGCGCGCTTGGCAAAGTGCGGCCCGTGGCATCCCGGCGGGTTTGATCCAGTAAAGAAGAAAACTTAGGAATTCGTTTCAGTGCTTAATATCATCTACTGGCCTATTTCGGCCGTCCTGTGGTTCTGGCACTGGCTGCTGAGCTTCGTGCTCGATCCGGCGGCCGGTATCACCTGGATCCTGGCGATTGTTCTGCTGACGTGGACCTTGAAGGCGATCATGGTTAAGCCGGCCATCACCCAGATCAGGTCCTCGCGTCGCATGCAGGAGATCCAGCCGAAGATGCAGGAGATCCGCAGCAAATACGCCAACGACAAGACCAAAGCTGCCGAAGAGATGCAGAAGGTCTACAAGGAGTCGGGCGTCAAGCCGGTGGCCGGCTGTCTGCCGATGTTGGCCCAGATCCCGATGTTCATCGGCCTGTTCCACGTCCTGCGCTCCTTCGACCGAACCGTCTCCGTGGCGGGCGGGCTAGGCCACACGGCCGGCGAGCCGATGACGGTCGAGCAAAACCGCCAGACCGCCAACTACATCTTCAGCCCCGAGCTGGTCCAGCAGTTCCTGGACGCGAAGATCTTTGGCGTTCCGCTGGTGGCCAACCTACGCGTGAACTCCCCGGTCCTCGAGGACGTTACCGTCGGCCAGGCGGCCGTTATCATCGTGCCGCTGATTGCCATCATTGCGACCCTGACCCACTTCAACGCCCGTACGAGCTTGAACCGCCAGGAGAAGCGCCGCCAGGCCGGCAAGGTCAACGCGCCGGAGGGCGATAACGCGCAGATGATGCAGCAGCAGATGGCTGTCATGAACAAGATGATGCTCTGGGTCATGCCGGGCATGCTGGTCTTCTCCGGCTTCATCTGGCCCATCGGCCTGCTGTTCTACATGCTGGCCAACACCGTTTGGACCTTCTTCCAGACCCGCACCATCTACGCCAAGATGGACGCTGAGGAAGAAGCCGAGGAAGAGGCCAAGCGCGAGCTCAAGCGCACCACGGCTCCGAAGCCGGGGGCGCGCAAGAAGGACAACCGCAGCAAGAAGCAGCGCCGTCAGGGCTAGCTCCTTTTTCGGGCTAGTTTCTCAGGAGTACACCACAAGAAAACGGAGAATAGAGTGTCCCAACTGGACCCGTCTGTAGTATTCGGTTCCCGCCTGCCGCTGGCGCAGGCTTACCACGACTCGCTCGCTACGGACGGGTCCACTCGTGGTTTTATCGGCCCCCGCGAGGTGCCGCGCCTCTGGGACCGCCACCTGCTCAACTGCGCCGTGGTCGAAGAGCTCATTGCTGCCGATGCCCGCGTGGTCGACGTCGGCTCGGGCGCCGGCCTGCCGGGCATCCCGCTGGCCATCGCCCGCCCGGATCTGCACCTGGATCTGGTTGAGCCCCTCCTCAAGCGCTACAACTACCTCAACGAGGTGGTAGACCTGCTGGGCCTGGACAACGTCACCGTCTGGCGCGGGCGCGCCGAGGAAGGCCCCATCAAGAAGGCCGTTAGCGGCTGCGACGTGGTGACCTCCCGCGCGGTGGCGCCGCTGGGTAAGTTGGCCAAGTGGTCTCTGCCGCTGGTGCGCAAAGGCGGCGAGATGATCGCCTTAAAGGGCGAGTCGGTACGCTACGAGCTCGAGCGGGATGCCGCGGATATTAAGCGGGCCGGCGGCGGTAAAGCCGAGGTCACTACGGTGCGGGGAACCACCGTCATCCGTGTCCCGCGCGTGAACTAGAGTAGTGGGCATGACTACTCCCCGGCTTATCACCATCGCCAACCAAAAAGGCGGTGTCGGCAAGACCACCAGCGCCGTGAACCTCGCCGCCGCACTGGCGGATTCCGGGCACAAGGTGTTGGTGGTCGACTTGGACCCGCAGGGCAACGCCTCTACCGCTGTCGGGGCGGCTCACAATTCGAGCACGGACTCCAGCTACGAAGTGCTGCTGGGTGATTGCCGCGCAGACCAGGCCATGCAGAAGTGCCCGGATGTGGACAACCTGTACTGCATCCCCGCCACTATTGATCTGGCCGGGGCGGAGATCGAGATGGTCTCTTTGGTACGGCGCGAGTTCCGCCTGTACGACGCCCTGCACAAGGGCTTTTTGGACGAGCACGAATTCGACTACGTCTTTATCGACTGCCCGCCCTCACTGGGCCTGCTCACCATCAACGCGATGACGTGTGCGGAAGAAGTCATCATCCCCATTCAGTGCGAGTACTACGCCCTGGAGGGCGTGGGCCAGCTGCTGGGCAATATCTCCATGATCCGGGAGCACCTGAACGAGGATCTGCACATCTCGGGCGTGCTGTTGACCATGTTCGACGCCCGCACGAAGCTGGCCGAGCAGGTCGCTGACGAGGTCCGCGATCAGTTCGGCGCCGTCGTCTTGGGCAATGTCATCCCGCGCTCCATTCGGGTCTCGGAAGCCCCAGGCTACGGCAAGACCGTCGTGGACTATGATCCGTCATCGACTGGTGCGCGCGCCTACGTGGCGGCCGCCCGGGAACTCGATGAGCGGGGCGACTACCGCCCCCACCCCACCACGGGCGCCATTGGGGTAAGCCCGGAAATTTTCGCGGAATTGGAGGAAGGCTAAAACCATGGCGGACAAGAAAGCAGGAGCACCCAAGGCGGGCAAGGCACCGAAGGCGCAGCACGGCGGCCTCGGCCGCGGTTTGGCGGCACTCATCCCGTCCGGACCGGACGCGCCGACCCGCAAGCCCCGCCTGGGGGATTCCGCGGCGGACGTCATCCTGGGCAACGCCACCTCGCGCACGCCCGCTGAAGGCTCCTCCGAGGGCGGTTCCGAGGGCAAGCGCGTGAAGGGCGCTCCCACCATCCAGTCCGGGAACACCGGCAAGAAGAAGCAGCCGAAGCCGGCCGCTATCGGGGCCACCTACCGCGAGGTCCCCGTGGGCGACATTCTGCCCAACCCGAAGCAGCCACGTACGGTCTTCGACGAGGACGAGCTCAAGGAGCTGGTCCACTCGATCAAGGAATTCGGCCTCCTACAGCCCATTGTCGTGCGGCCTTCGGAAGAGGGCGGCTTCGAGCTCATCATGGGTGAGCGCCGCTGGCGCGCCTCCGCCAAGGCGGGCCTGGCCACGGTGCCGGCCATCGTGCGGGACACCACCGACGACAGCATGCTGCGCGACGCCCTGCTGGAAAACCTCCACCGCGTGCAGCTCAACCCGCTGGAAGAGGCCAACGCCTACCAGCAGCTGCTGGAGGAATTCGGGGTCACGCAGAATGAGCTGGCCGACCGCCTGGGCCGCTCCCGCCCGCAGGTGACCAACATGCTGCGCCTGCTGCGCCTGCCGGTAGCGGTGCAAAAACGCGTCGCCGCCGGGGTGCTCAGCTCCGGCCACGCGCGCGCCCTTCTGGGCCTGGATTCAGCCGAGGCGATGGAAGAAATCGCCAACCGCATCGTAGCCGAGGGCCTGTCCGTGCGCGCCACGGAGGAGGCCGTGACGCTCTACAAGCGGCAGGGCAAGGCCGAGCAACCGGCCAAGCGCCAGGCGCCGGTGCAGCCGCAGTACTTCACCGACTCCGCCGAGCGGCTGTCCGATCGCTTCGACACCAAGGTCACGGTGACCATGGGCAAGCGCAAAGGCAAGATGGTCGTGGAATTCGGTGACCAGGAAGACTTCGAGCGCATCATGTCCCTCATCGAGGGTGAGAAGAACTAGCCGCGGCTTCCCGCGGAACACAAAAGCCAGCGTCGAGAGTCCCGACGCTGGCTTTTGTGTTGACCGTGGCTTTTTAGGTCCTAGGACTGCTCGGCTTCGAGCAGCTCGGCGAACTTGTAGGTGCCGGTGGCCAGGTTGTCCTCGTCCATGAGGTAGAGGCGCTTGACGGCCACGACAATGGCCTCGGCGATATCGTCGCGCTTGGTGGGATCGGTGAGGACCTCCGTGTCGTGCGGGTTGGTCAGGTAGCCCAGCACCACCTGCACGACGGGCATCTGGGTAAAGCGCAGCAGCTCCCAGGTGCGGCCGTGGTTGCGGCAGTTGGTCAGGTTCGTGCGCGCCACGATTTCGCGCTGGATGAACCCGGAAAGGGTCTCCCCGATGAGCGAGGAGTTGCCGGACTCGGAGCCGAAGTAGAACGTGGCTACGCCGTTGGCCTTCTCGTTGGCGTAGGAGTCACAGGCCAGGGAGATGACCAGGTCCGCGTCGAAGGCGTTGGCCATTTCGGAGCGTTCCTTGATCGACGGATCGTGCATGCGCGGGCGGGAGAGGATGGTCTCCATCCCGGCGGCAATCATGCGGCCCTCGACGCGCTGGGCGAGATCCCAGATGAGCTCTTCCTCGGTGATCTCGCCGTAGCGCCCGGTCACGGTCAGGCCCTTGCGGGAGCCGCCGAGGCCCGGGTCGATAACCACGCGCTTGCCGCTGAGCTTCGGGCCCGCGTTGCGCACGCGCTCGCGCTCCTGGATGTTGTGTGCCGAGCCGCCGGTGATCCGGCGCCCCAGCAGGCTTAAGGCTCGGAGGGTGACCGGACCGCACACGCCGTCGGCCTGTAGGCCGCTGTTGAGCTGGTAATCAGCCAGCGCGTCATGGGTGTACTGGCCGAAGTGCCCGTCCACGCGGTTGTGGTAAAAACCAAGCTCTTCCAGCTGGGATTGGAGCTGCGAGACGTCGTCGCCGACCAGCTCGCTGCCCTGCTGGAACTGCAGGACACGGGTGCCGAGGGAATAGGACGCCAGGCGCATCTCCCGCAGCGTCATGTCATCAATGCGACCGGAGGGGATGATCCCTCGCGACTGCTGGAAAGCCTTGATCGCTTCCGCCAACTCAGCATCAAAGTACTTGTCTTGCTCCGAGTAGCTCTGCTTCTTCCAGGCGCTTACTTCGCCGGAGTACTGAGTCAGCTGGCCGAGGCGAGCCAGGTTCGCGCGTGCCTCAGCGACGCGCACGCTGGTGTCGCCCACACTTAAAACGCGATTCACATTCATTCCTTCATCCTTCAAGCATCCCTGAACCACGGTTAAAGGTGGTTGTTGATCTTGGACAGAATGTCTTCCTTGCTGCGCAAACCAGCAAACTCCTCGACCTTCTCGCCGTTTTTAAAGATCAGCACCGACGGCAGGGACATGATCTGGAACATGGCCGCCAGGTTGCGTTGCTCCTCGACGTTGACCTTCACGACGCCGACCTTGTCGCCCAGCTCTTCTGCGATCTCGTCCAGCAGCGGGGAGAGCTTCTTGCAGGGACCGCACCAGTCCGCCCAGAAATCGACGACGACCGGCTTACCGGCCTCGATAACCTCGGAACGGAAGTTATCAGTGGTCACTTCTTTGACATTGCTCATAATAATTTAACGATTCTCCGCGAGGAAATGTTCCGCATCGATCGCCGCGCGGCAACCGGAGCCGGCGGCGGTGATAGCTTGCTGGTAGTGGTCATCGACCAAGTCGCCGCAGGCAAAGACGCCTGGCAGGTTGGTCTGGGTGCCCGGGTGGGTCACGGTGACGTAACCGGCCTCGTTGAGGTCCACCTGGCCCTCCAGGAAGGCCGAGCGCGGGTCGTGTCCGATGGCCACGAACATGGCGGTCACGTCGAGGGTCTTGGTCTCCCCCGTCACCGCGTTGCGCAGCTCCAGACCGCTGACCTTTCCGTCTTCTTCGAGGACGCGCTCGACGGTCTGGTTGAGCTCCCACTTAATCTGCGGGTTCTGCTGCGCGCGCTCCAGCATAATCTTGGAGGCGCGGAAGTTCTCGGAACGGTGCACGATGGTCACGGTCTCCGCGAACTTGGTCAGGAAGGTCGCCTCCTCCATGGCGGAGTCGCCGCCGCCGATGACCGCGATGTTGTGGCCCTTGAAGAAGAAACCGTCGCAGGTCGCGCAGGTGGACACGCCGCGGCCGGTCAGCTCCTGCTCACCCGGCACGCCCAGGTGACGCGGGGCGGCGCCGGTCGCCAGGATGACGGTGCGGGCCTCGAAGACCTCGTCGCCGACGTGCAGCTTCTTAATCTCGCCGTCGAGCTCCACGGAGTCGACGACCTCCATGCGCAGGTCAGCGCCGAAACGGGTGGCCTGAGCGCGCATTTCCTCCATGAGGTCCGAGCCCATGATGCCCTTCTGGAAGCCGGGGTAGTTTTCTACCTCGGTGGTGTTCATCAGCTCGCCGCCGTATTCGAAACCTTCGAAGACGATGGGGTTTAACTCCGCGCGGGCCGCATACAGCGCCGCGGTGTAGCCGGCCGGGCCGGATCCAACGATGGCGACATTGTGAACGGTCATGTGTGTGTAACTCCC
The DNA here is from genome assembly GCF_001815935.1 of Corynebacterium sp. HMSC04H06. Lineage (GTDB taxonomy): Bacteria > Actinomycetota > Actinomycetes > Mycobacteriales > Mycobacteriaceae > Corynebacterium. The sequence goes on along the minus strand of NZ_KV823401.1, from coordinate 10,554 downwards.
CTTGATTCAAATCGAGTCGCTTAACGCCCCAGATTCTACTCGGTCTAGGGAAAACTCCCGCATCGACAGCGCGGGCCTGTGGGAAGTTGATACACAACCTTAACCATTCGCCGGTTTCTCACGGGCTAAAGGAGATGGCTTCTTTAAGGACCCCCTTGGCCCGGGCGCGGCGGGACTTGATGGTCCCGGGCGCCACGCCCTGCTGGCGGGCGACCTCGGCCACGTCGAAGCCGGCGACGTCGATCAGCCACAACGCCACCCGTTGATCCGGGCGCAGCAGGCGCAGCGCGGCGCTGAGCGTCAACCGCAGGTCCACGTCCCGGTCGTCGGTGCAGGCCAAAAGGTGGTTGTAGTCCTCGTCCACGACGCCCGCGTCCAGGGAATAATTCTCCCGGTTGGAGCGGTGATTGAGGAAGTCGTAGCCGGAGTTCATCACCAGCCGGTGCAGCCAGGTGCCCAGCCGGGCCTCCCGCCGGTAGGTGTGCAGCTTCCGGCTGGCACGCAGCAGCGCCTCCTGCACGATGTCTTGGGCGTCCGTGTCGTTGTGCGTGTACCGCCGCGCCACGGTGGTCAGGCGCGAGCGGTGGCGCTCCACGATGGCGGAAAACGCCTTGCCGTCTCCCCCGATATACGCGTCGACGAGTTCCTGATCGGTCTTGTCGCGTCCCGTGTTGTCAGTCCTGCTCGCGCTGTTTGCGTTGCTTGTGCTGGTTGTGTTGTCTGTGTTGTCTGTGTGATCTGCTTGGTCAGTTTTATGGCTGGATAGAGTCTCCCCCGAGCCCATCGCTTGAAACACCCCCGAGTTTTAAAAAGTGATGGTGACTCCTATTCCACCTTATTTTTGCGACCTGCGCCACTCGGGGAGGCGAAGTTTTCTCGGGAAGGGGCTCCTAGTGCCGGGCCGGCGAGGCCTTCACGGCCTGCCGGCGGCGCAGCTCGTCCTGGCATTCGGTCAGCACGCGGGCCAGCGCGCGCGGGGGCTGGTGGCTCTCGATAAAGGCGGTGGTGGCCGCGTCACTGTCCGGCAGGTACGGGTAGAGGCCGCGGACCAGCCGGTTGGCAATCTCGATGGGGTGGGACTCCCAGAGGTGCGACAGCTTATCGAAATAGGCCTGGGCGAAGGGCTCGCGCAGGGCCTTCGAGCGCGGGGCGTTGAAGGCAGCCAACAGGGAGTCGATCTGGGCGTTGGAGAACTTCTCCGGGGTGGTTACCAGGTCGAAAACCTCGCGCTTGGTGGCGGCGTCCGGGGTGGAATAGCGCGCGCCGAGGGCGGCTGCGGCGCCGGTCAGCGTGGCATCGTTAGCCTGCTCCGCCGCCAGATCCTCGGCGCTGAAGGCGTCGCGGGCGCGCAGGGCCTTGACCAGGGACCAGCGCACATCCGGATCGAGGCGCAGACCGGCAAGCTGCCCGTCCAGCAGCTCCTTCAGGCGCGCGATAGGGGCGTCGCCGGGCGCGGCGGCCAGGGCGGCAATCGTGCTGCGGGTCAGGATGAGCTGCTCGTCGGAGCCGGGCGCTGCCCGGTGGAGGAGGTCCCAGAGCCGGTCCGCGAAGTTGGTGCGGGCCGGGTCCTGCTCGGCCTCTGGCACGAAGCAGTTGATCGCGTAGTGCGCGTTGTTCAGCGCGGTGGCAAGCAAAGTCGCGTTGGTCTCCGCGGCGGCGTGGCGGGTGACCGTCTCCACGTACTGGCTGACCGGCCAAGCGCCGTCGCGGGTCATGTTCCACACCCCGGTCCAGATCACCGCCCGGGTCAGATCGCTGTCGATCTCGGATAGTCGGGTGCGGATGGTCTCCAGGGAACGGTCGTTGAAGCCCACCTTGGCGTAGGCGTGGTCCGAGTCGTTGACCACAACCAGCGCGGGCAGGTCCAGCCCGGCGGCAGCGGGGATCTCCGTGGCTCCGGCGCCCGCTGCAATATCGACGTCGAAGGTGGCCTGCTTTCGCAAGCGCTCGTCCAGCAGCGTCACGTCCAGGCGGTGCGGGCGGGTGGATTCCGGGTCCTCGCTGAGAACGGAGAGGTGCTCGATGGTTGTGGTGCCGGTGACCTTCGGGCGCAGGCTGTCGATGCCGGTGGTGCGCAGCCAGTGCCGCGCCCACTCCGGCAGGTCGCGGTCGGTGTGCCCAGCCAGCGCGTCCAGGAAGTTGTCGAAGGTAGCGGCGGCGAAGGCGTGGGCGGCGAAATAGTCCCGCGCACCGGCGTAGAAGGCCTCGCGGCCGACGTAGTGGACCAGTTGCTTCAACACGGCGGCGCCCTTGGCGTAGGTGATGCCGTCGAAGTTCTGGCGGGCGGCGTCCACGTCCAGGATCTCCGCCTTGATGGGGTGCGTGGTGCGCAGCTGGTCCTGCTGGCAGGCCCAGTTCTTGCGGCTGCCGGCGAAATTCGCCCAGGCCTCCGTGTAGGTGGTGGCCTCCACCGAGGAATCCGCGCCCATGAACTCGGCGAAAGACTCCTTCAGCCACAGATCGTCCCACCAGCGCGGGGTCACCAGGTCGCCGAACCACATGTGCGACATCTCGTGGAGGATGGTGTTCGCCCGCCCGGCGTGCTGGGCGCGGGTAGCCTGCGAGCGGAAGAGGTACTTCTCCGTGAAGGTGACCAGGCCCGGGTTTTCCATGGCGCCCAGGTTGTATTCCGGCACGAAGATGGAGTCGTACTTGCCCCACGGGTACGGGAAGTCGTAGTGCGCGTGGAAGAAGCCCAGGCCCTGCTGGGTCAGCTCAAGGATCTCGGCGTCGAGGTAGTCCGCCATGGACGCACGGGCGAAGGCCCGCAGCTGGATCGGCTGGGCGCTGTCGCTCTCCGGGGCCCAGGTGTCCTCCACCACGCGGTAGGGCCCGGCCGCGAAGGCGGTCAGGTAGGTCGACAGCGGCGGGGTGGGTGCGAAGCTAACGGTTACGCAGTCGTCGCCGCAGTCGGTGCGGCTGACTTCCGGCTGGTTGGACAGCACCTGCCAGGTGGCGGGGGCGGTGATGTGGACGCTGAAGGCGGCTTTCAGGTCCGGCTGGTCGAAGCACGGGAAGATGCGGCGGGCGTCGGAGGGCTCCAGGTGGGAATAGATATAGACGGCGTCGTCCGCCGTGTCCACCATGCGGTGCAGGCCCTGGCCCGTGCGGGAATAGCGGCTCTGGCCGTGGACCTCGAGGCGCACGGTCTGGCCCACCGGCACGTCGTCGAGGGTCAGCCAGCCGTCGGCGAAGGCAAACGGGCTCGGCTGGCCGTTGAGGGTGACGCTATCCACGCTGGCGCCCAGGTAGTCCAGGAAGACGTGCGGGTCAGCGGTGGAAAACTCCACGACGACGTGCACGCCGAAGGTGGCTTGGGTGGCCGCGGCGCTCAGATCCAGGTGCAGATCGTAGGAGTCCACCCGCAGGTTCTCGCTGCGGTGGCGCGCCGCCTCCTGGGTGAGGGTGGCGGGTTCGGGCACGGAGGCAGTCTGCGAAGTCATAGCCACCACAGTAGTGCCTGAAAACGCCGGAAACCCCGGAATCGGCTTCGCAAAGTCTACGAGCCGACCCGGGGTCTGGTTGGGGCTGGAAGGAGGCGAGCGCCTTACTGCTTGATAGCGGAGGCCTCGATCTCCAGCTTGATTTCCTCGGAGACCAGCACGCCGCCGGTCTTGAGCGGGGCGTTGAAGTCAACGCCGAAGTCGGTGCGGTTGATCTTGCCCTTGGCCTCGAAGCCCAGGCGGGTGTTGCCGAACGGGTCCTCGGCGATACCGTCGGTCTCGACCTCCAGGGTGACCGGCTTGGTGGTGCCCTTGATGGTCAGGTCGCCGGTGACGGAGCCGTTGCCGGACTCGTCCACCTTGAACTCGGTGGCGGTGAAGGTGATCTCCGGGAAGGACTCAACGTTGAAGAAGTCCTCGCCCTTGACGTGGTTGTCGCGGTCGGCGTTGCCGGAGTCGATGGAGCCAGCCTTGATGGTGGCTTTGGCCTGGGAGTCAGCGATGTTGTCCGCGATGGTGATGTGGGAGTCGAACTCGGTGAAGTTGCCGCGGACCTTGGTCACCATGGCGTGGCGGGCGACGAAGCCGATGGTGGTGTGGGCCGGGTCCAGAACGAAGTTACCTGCGAGGTTGGTCATTGTTACTCCTTGAAGTAGTCGGTGTAGTAGGCGATGTTTGTTTGGCAAGCGCCAGTCTATGTATTTCTCCGCGCACCGTTTGTTGATGCGTCTACAACTGATGATACACCAAGGTTTAACTCTGTCAACCCCTGCTAGGGGATAACTTTTTAGTTAACGGATAAACTAACCGCTAGCTGCGGGAATCTGCCGGGGCCGCAGCGGAAGAAAAGCTACTGCGGCACTCCGGCGACGCGGATATCGGCCAGGGTGGCCTTCTTATTCTTCGGCAGTTCGCTGATCCAGACCAGCAGGCCGTCGTAGAACTCCGGCTTCTCCTTCAGATCCAGCGAGGTGCGCGAGCCCTGTAGCGGTTCGCTGGCCAGCTGCGGCAGCCCGTCGAGCTGCGGGTTCGTGGGGTCGAAGGTCTCTGACTCCACCGCGTAGATTTCCACCTTCGCCTGGGAGCTCCCCGACTGATCGATGATGACGTCGCGCAGCTGCACCGGATCCTCAAGGCGCAGGACCACGCCGGTCTCCGCCTTCTCGGTGGACCAGCGGGTGGACTTGTCGCCGTCGATGAGGTCTTTGGCGTCCTTGTTCGCCGGCACGGTGTGGGCCGACTGGGCATCGAGGAGCAGCGGCGGGCCGGAAAGCAGGGTCGGCTCGGCCTGCTTGACCGCCTCCGTGTTGATCGGCGCGTTCTCGGTGTTGTTGCCCAGGATCGACATCACCCAGGTGGTCAGGGCCGCCATGAGCACCACGAAGATGGTGGCGAGTACGCCGATGAGCAGCACGCCGGAGCCCGAGTAGCCGCGCCCGCCGAAGCCGGCGGTCGGTTCCGGGGTCTCTTCCGGGGTATCGTCCGGCAGCTGGCTGACCGGCAGGGCCTCATCGCCTTCCGGATCGTCCGGGGCGAAGTCGTAGAGGCGGTGGGCAATTCCGGCCAGGGTCTTGCCCTGCGCGGCGGCCAGCGCCTCCTCCTTGTCTTCCTTGTCGTCCGCGCCCGCGGCGTCCAGCTCCCGGTAGGCCTGCTCCACCTCGCCCGCTATCTCCTCGCCGGAGAGCTCAGCATCGGCGGCGATATCGCGCAGCACCTTCGGCGTGGGCGAGGTCGACTCGACCAGCATGTCGAGTGCGGAGCTCAGGCTCTCACGGTCGGTGGACTCCGCGGCGTCGCTCAGCACCGCCGGGAAGGCCAGCACGGCCACGCCGTCGGTGGAGATCCGGATGCGGTCGCGGTGATCCAGGCCCATGAGCACGCCGGCTTCGTGGGCGGTGGCGGTGTCCTCGACCATGTAGCCCATCGCGTGGGCGACCGCGTGCGGGTCCAGCCCGTCGGAGGCGGCAACCATCTTCAGCTCGGTGCCGGCAACCCAGTCGGCCACCACCAGGCAGCCGGAGCGGTAGGACAGCACCTCGATGTTTGGCGCCACCGAGGTCAGGCCGAGCTCGCCCAGCTTGCGGGTGTTGCGGGCCACCGCGGCGGAGCGGCGCGCGGCCTGGCCCGGGTTTGCCGGCGCGAATGGCGCCTGGTTGGTGGTGTCCACGAAGGTCAGCGCCACCGTCCGGCCGGTGGACTGCTCGCGCGCCTGCCAGAAGCGGGCGCCGGCCACGGATCCGTGGTCCTTGAGCAGGCGGAAGCGGCCGTCGGAGACGGGCGCGCCCGGGACCAGCCGGGGGCCGCGGACAATGCCGGCCGACATGGGCGGCGGGACCGGCGAGGAGTTGAAGGAGTCCTGCGTGAACACGGACTGGATTTCCTGCAGCTCCGGCTCTTCGACCTCGATGGCCTGGGAGTTGTCGACTTTGATGAAGCGGGCCATGCCCGGGATGCGGTGCAGGGCCCGGCCCAGGTTCTGGACCTCGGGCAGGCCGGAGCGGGACAGCACCAGGCCGGTAATGACGACGAAGAGGATCCCGAAGACGATAACGCGCAGCAGGTAGAAGATGGACGGCATGGGATCCGGCAGCACCAGGCCCACCAGCCAGTTCGCGGCCATCGTGATGGCCACGCCCACTACGCCGGAAACCGTGGCCCACACGATCGTGCGGCTGAGCTCCTTGCCGCCCAGGGATCCCAGCTTGCGCTTGAGCAGGAACGCGCCGATGACCGCGCCGGAGATGAAGCCGAAGCCGTTGGCGGTACCCAGCAGGATGACCACGTGCTCCGGGGTGCTGGCCACCAACGGCGCCAGCAGGGTCAGCACCACCTTGGTGAAGGTGATGCCGGCGATGATAAACGTCGGGGTCCAGGCTTCCTCGCGGGCGTAGAAGACGCGCAGATGCAGCAGCACCAGCGCATAAGGGATCAGTGTGAAGGCGGAGAAGCTGATGGTCAGGCCGAGCTGCTCGGCGCTGTCGGCGCCGTAGGAACCGTATTGGAAAAGAGCGCGTGCGATTGGCGTGCCGAAGGCCGTCATGAAGATGACGATCGGGATCAGCGCGATGAAGGTCAGCTTGGAGCTCAGCGTCAGGTCCCGGACCACGCCGTCGACGTCGCCGTCGGCCGCGTTGCGCGACAGCCGCGGCATGATGGCGGTCAGCAGCGTGACGCCGATGATGCCGTAGGGCACCTGCAGCAGCAGCCAGGCGTTCTGGTAGACCAGCGGCGCACCGGCGTCGGCGTGCGCGGCCACCCGGGAGGTGACCACGTAGCCGGCCTGGGAAATGGCCACGTAAGCGATGATGGCCACCGCCATGCTGCCGAACTGCTTGATGCGGTCGTCCAGACCCCACATCGGACGCATGTTGATGCCGGCCTTTTTCAGGTACGGCAGCAGGATCAGGGCCTGGACCACCACGCCCGTGGTGGTGCCCAAGCCCAGCAGGATGACGTGCGGGTCGGTCACCGGGCTGGGCGCGTCCGGGTGCAGGCTGCCCGGCAGGAAGCGGTACATCAACAGCACCGAGATAGAGATGATGTTGTTGATCACCGGCGCCCACGCGCCCGGGCCGAAGATGTTCTTCGTGTTGAGCACCGCCTGGGACAGCGCGAAGAGCCCGTAGAAGAAAATCTGCGGCAGCAGGAAGTAGGCAAAGGAGATCGCCTGGATCGAGTTCGCCTTGGAATCTTCGGGCAGCATCAACTCCGTCAGCAGCGGAGCAAACAGCACTGAGAGCAACGTGACCACGCCGAGCAGGCTAAAGGCCAGCGTGAACAGCCGGCGGATGAAGACCTCGCCGCGGTCGGAGTCCTCCTTCTCCGCGCGCACCAGCACCGGCACCACCAGCGAGGTCAGCACCGCGCCCAGCACGATCTCGGTGACGAGGTTGGGGATCTGGTTGGCGGAGCTGAACGCCGTGCCGACGGCCGCGCCCAGGGTGGCGCCGATAAGCATCTGGCGGAGGAAGCCAGTGATACGCGACAGCAGCGTGGCGATGGCCATCGTGCCGGTCGCGCGCACGACGTCGCGATCGCTGGTGGACTGATCGGCATTCTTGCCGCGCAGGTCCGACTTGTCCTCCACCGGCTCCGCGGCCGGCACGTTCACCGGCTCGCGGCGGGTGGGCACGGGAGCCGGCGGCGACGCCGAAACGATCCGCCCGCGGAGGCCGGCGGGTTTCGGTTCTTCGTGCCTGGATTCTGATTCAGCCTCGCGGCCCTGCTGGTTGGTCATAGAAAAACTTAAGCTCTTTTTACGTCTCTGATTTCTTCTTGCGCCCGACCTTAAAAAGAAGGGCCAAACCTACTGCGAGTGCAGCGGCGATGCCGATGCCATAGACACTGAGGATACCGGCTCGGGTCTGCACGGCGATACTTATCGGCTGCGAGATCATGTCGGATTCCGGGGTGGCCAGCCACAGTTCCATACGGATGCGGTCGGTCTGCTCGGGCAGATCGGCGGTCATGTTCACCGTAATAGAGCCGGTGGCGGGGATCCGAACCCGCTCCGGCGTGTTCAACCGGGCGTTATCCGGGCCCTGGTACTCCAGCGTGGCCTCCACCGGCAGCGGCAGACCGTTTTCCGCCACGATGAGCAGCGGCGAGGACTCCGAGACGCGCGTGTAGACGTTGCCGGGCGGCAACAGCGTCACCGAGGAGCGCAGCTCCTGCAGCGTGTTCGAGTTGGCGTCCAGGCGCCGGGTGGAAGCCTCTTCCGATTCCTTAGCGGTCGGCAGGCTGGTCCGCCGGGTGGCCGAAAGCGCCGTGAGTAGATCGTGGCGCAACGGCTGGGTAAAGCCGTAGCGGGTCAGTGCGATATGCGGATCGTTGACCATGATCTTGGTCAGCTCGTCGGCGTACTTCGCCTGCTGCTTGACGCGCCCGGTCTGGGTGGCATCGAAAGCAGCCGGGTCCACGTAGGGGCTGCCGGCCGGCAAACCCTGCTCCGCCGCCTCGTTGGTTTCCAGCGACAGCGCGGAAATTGGCTTGGCGCGCGCGGTGTGATCCCCCAGTACGGCCTCGCCCGTGGCGAGCACCTGGTCGGCGGTGGCCGGCTCCAGGGTGGCGGGCAGCACGGCCAGGGTGTCTTCCTCCTGGGCGCCTAGCCGGAGTGCTGCGGCGGCGCTCAAGTCCCGCGCGAGGACGGAGTCCACCCGGTAGTCGTAGCGCAGCTCCGGGTTGGAATAGGCCGTGGTCTGCGGCCGCGTCCCGGTCTGGGCCAGCAGGCTCCCCAGAGATGCGTCGAAGGAAAGCGCCTGGCCTTCCCAGATGCTGTTATCGGCCACGACGGCGGGCCGGCCGAGGTCTTCCGTGACGTAGCCCTTGCTGCCCACCAGGGCGTTGCTGGCCAGCGGGCGGCCGGCCAGGCGCTCGATGATCTCGGCGCCGTGCGCGAAGGCCTCGTGGTCGAGCCAGGCGTTGTCCACATTGCGCACGGCGGAAGGATCCGCGTCCGCCCAGGGCATGGCCATAACGCAGTCGAGTTGCTTGATCTTAGCCAGCCACTCGCCGGCGGCCCTACTGCCCTGCCCGGTCTCGCCGCGGTAGTCCGCGTCATCGTTAAACCACGAATCGCGCAGGCGCTTGGTCTGGTGCGCCACTGAGGGCCGGGAATCATGGACGGTGTAGCCGTCTTCCATGCGCTCGACCACGCTGAGTAGCGCCGGGTCCAACGCCGCACAGGCCGCGCCCTGCAAGTCGTGGGACAGGTAGCTATCTACCAGGCGATCCAGCCGTCCCCCGGGCGAGAGGGACTGGGCCAAGTGATCGGACTCCAAAATCAGCGACTGCCCGCCGGTATCCCCCGGCACGATGTCCACCGTGTCAGTAATCGGATAAATAACGGACAGGTCGTGGGGCTCGGAGTTCTCTGTCTCTTCTATGTTTTCTGCGTCTTCGGCCGCGGGGCCCGCGGCTTCGCCCTGTTCCTTTTCGTCCGGTTTAGGGGCGAGGTCGAGCAGGGTGCGGTCCTCCGACAGGCTGACCGGTTCCCCATCGCGGGTGCCGGTTAGCGTGTAGAGCAACGGGTAGATACCGGCTTCGGTCATGGCCAAAGAGCCTTCGCCCTCCAGCCCAGTCGGGATCGTCAGGCTGACCTCCCGGGTCTCCCCGGGTCCCAGGGGCCCGGGGTTGGCGCTGGCGCCGAAATACGGGAAGGAGCCGTGGGCCAGCTGCGTGCGGGCCTCGGCGGTGGTGGCCACCGCATCTCCGCGCCGGGTGGTGACCTGCAGGTCCTCCACGGCCTGATCGGTCGGGTTGTGGATCCGGAAGCGCACGGTCAGCGCGTCGCCCACCTGGACCGGGTTGGCCTCGATGAGCTCGAGGCCCAGCTGGTCCGGCTGGCGCGCCTGGCCCCAGGCGGCGGATTCAGCATCCTGCGCGGTCGCGTCGGGGGCGGCCGCCGGGCCGCCGGTGCTGATTCCGAGCGCTACGGCCAGGCAGGCGGTCGTACCGGCGGTGAGGCGGCGGAGTCGGCGTCCCATCACCGCGGCGTGGCCTTCCCGGCAGCTGCCTCCTGACGGGCCATGTCCGGCAGGACGTCGTGGGCAATGCGGGCCAGCTTGCGCTCGTCCGCGTAGGCCAAATGCTCGATGAGTTCGGAGACGGGGATCCAGGCCACCTCGGTGACCTCCGGGTCCTCGTCGTTGAGGATGCCGTCGACGAAGCGCAGCAGGTGGTGGTGCACTGTCTTGTGGATGCGCACCCCGTCGGAGACGAACCAGTAATCAATAGTGCCCAGATCGGCGAAGACCTCGCCGCGCACGCCGGTTTCCTCCCAGACTTCGCGCTCGGCGGTGGTGTGCCGCGGCTCCCCGGGCTCTACGTGGCCCTTCGGCATGGACCACAGCAGGCGGCCCCGGCGGTCGAGCCGGCCGATCAGCGCCACGTAGATGCGGGTGAGATCCACCTCGCCGCCGTCGTGGCCGGCTTCGGCGAGGCCGGAGACCACCAGGCCGCCCGCCGAGGTCTCGTCCCGGGTGGTCATGTGGCTGGCCGCCGCCTGGCGCCGGGAGTTGTTGCCGCCGCGCCCGCCGCGGGACTTGGAATGGGTGCGGGTATTCTTGCCGCCCTTGCGGGCGTTGTTCGCGCGCCCGCCGCGCCGCGACTT
>NZ_KV823400.1 GCF_001815935.1 Corynebacterium sp. HMSC04H06 | reverse complement strand
ACGCCCATTCGGCGTGCCTACTCGGCGCGCTTTGTTTGCGGCACCCAGGCACCCAGGTTGCGCGTATGAGTCGCGCGGTTGGATGGTGCTCCTAGTTTGCACGCCTAGGGTGCGCACCCAGGTTGCGCGACTGGGCTGTGCACCTGGATGGTGCAGCAAGGTGTGCGCACCTAGGTTGTGCACCGGGGTGGCGGGCCTAGGTTGCGCGCTTAGGTAGCGTCTCTGCCGGAGGTTAGTCGTTGGTGTGGAGCTGAACCTGCTGGGTATCCGGGTCGTAGGTGATGTAGCCGCCTTCGAAGTCGACGCGGACGGCCTTGCCACCGACGGAGTATTGGTTCGTGGTCGGCATGCCCAACTGCTGAGCGTTGTCACCCTCGGCCCAGGCCTTGGCGATTTCGCCTACCAGGGCATAAGCCTGCGAGTTATCGCCCGAGGAGAGCACGACGCCGTTCTCGAAGAGCTGGTAGAACGTATCCTGATCCAGCACCTCGAGTCCGCCCTGCGGCAGGCCCAGCAGAGGACCGAAGGCGTTGAGGATGGAACCCCACGACTGCTGAAGCGCCGGGTCGCCCAAGAAGCTAACGACCTTCGAGATGATCTCGGGCACCTGCCCCAGGGTCAGGCCCTCGACGACTTCCTGGTCCTTGTCTGGCACCGTCAGGGCGCCGCCGGTAATCGCCAGGCCGGCGACGGCGGCGGCGATGGTGGCGGCGGCCTGGATGTCGGCGGTCGACATCGAGGACCCGCCCACAGAGAACTCGAGCGGCGCACCAGTATCGCCCGGGCCCGCGTTTCCACCGTTACCGGAACCACCGGCATTGCCAGAATTACCGGAATTGCCGGAGTTGTCGGTTGACGGGGCGGGCGACGACGGCTGGTAACTACCGCCGCTCTTCACTGCCTCGTATTTCTGGTGCGCGTTGGAGCGGATTTGGTTCCAGTACTTCATCGTCCGGTCACCCGGGCACGAGGTGTAGTGCAGATCGTTGTGGCCGTGGAAGGCGGGCACGTTGGCGGTGGTGCCGGCGGGGAACTTGGAGCCGCTGAAGCCGCCGGAGTACAGGCCGACGGATTTGCCGGCCGGATCGAAACCGGAGATGGCGGCCTTCCAGCCGGCGATCTCGGAGACGGAATTAAGCATCGGCTGGGTGGGCTCGGTGGTCGAGTAGTTGCCGATCATCGAAATGCCCCAGGTATTCGAGTTGAAGCCGCCGACATGGGCGCCCTGGACGGCTTTGTCCAGCCCGCCGTAGCGGCCCTCGTAGATGGTGCCGTACTTGTCGACCAGCGCGTTGTATCCGATGTCGCACCAGCCCAGCGTCTGGGCGTGGTAGCTGAAGATGCCGCGGACCTGGGCGGCTGCCTGGGCACGGGTGTAGTTGTTGCTACCCGCGGTGTGGTGCAGGGTCAGCGCCTTGACGCGATCGTCGTAGGTCGGGCCCTGGCAGCGAATGCCTTCATTGGCACCCCAGCCGGCGCGGGAAACTACCTGCGGCGCCCCGTTGGAGGCGAAGGCAGTCGGCTCGATGCCGCCTTCCTGCGCGTTGCCGTCGATGAAGACGGCGTTCAGATCTGCGGCATCGATGCCCGCGGACTGGTCGATCGTCTCGGCGACGGGAGCGATATCGCCGTAGTTGGTCGGCAGCGGGCTCGTGGTTTTCTTGGCCGAGGCCGCAGGGGAGCTGTCCGCGTCGTTTTCCGCGGACGGGGCGGGGTTGGCCTGGCCGCCGGCCTCGGCGACTTCCTCTTCGGACGGGGCGCCGAGGTCGACGTTGCCGACGGAGACCTGGACGGCCTTGGTCTCACCGATGAAGATGAGCTCCGTGCCGTTGGTGCCGCCGGTCTCGATGCCCAGTGGCTCGGTGTCGTACCACTCGCCCCAGGTGCCGTCGGCAAGCTGCGGGCGCACGAAGGCCGCGAGATCCTTGTCGCCGCCTTCCCAAGTCAGTGCGAACTGGGAGAAGGGCTTGTCCTGGTGAAATTCTTTCACGGCCCGGGGGCCGCCCTGGCCGCCCTGGGCGGCAATGGCCGGGTCGTCGACGACGACGGTCTCACCGTCGCCGAAGTTCGCCTGGCTGGTGGTGGTCTCGATGGGCCCGCTACCCGCAGATTGGGTATTCAGGATGTCGTTGCCGGCGAAAACTGCGGCAGCAACCACAGACACCGAAGCGATGATGGCCACGACCGGGGTGGCCCACTTCGACTGCGTGGGGACAAGTCGACGTCGTAGTTGCACTGGTAATTCTCCCTAAAATTGTGGTGCCTGCCGGGCCTAGGGGTGGCGGCAAGCATCAGTCAGATCTGAGTCCGCAGTAAAGCATAGTAAACAATTGGGAAAAATGATACCCGAGTGACAAATGTGACGAGAGGGAACAGTGCGGCGCGCCGTTTTCCCGTGTGGCAGACCTGCCGGGCCGGCGGGGCTCCTTTAGGCTAGGAGGCATGACTGACTATGACCTCATTATCGTTGGATCCGGTTTCTTTGGCCTGACAATCGCGGAACGTGCGGCCTCGCAGCTGGGCAAGAAGGTGCTCATCGTCGAGCGCCGCAACCACCTGGGCGGCAACGCCTACTCGGAGCGGGAGCCGGAAACCGGCATCGAGGTGCATAAGTACGGCGCCCACCTGTTCCACACCTCCAACAAGCGCGTGTGGGACTACGTCAACCAGTTCACCGACTTCACCGACTACCAGCACCGCGTGTTCGCCATGCACGACGGCACCGCCTACCAGTTCCCGATGGGCCTGGGCCTTATCAACCAGTTCTTCGGCCGCTACTACAGCCCCGACGAGGCCCGCCAGCTCATCCAGGACCAGGCCGGCGAGTTCGACCCGAAGGAGGCCAAGAACCTGGAGGAGAAGGCGATTTCGCTCATCGGCCGCCCGCTGTATGAGGCCTTCATCAAGAACTACACCGCCAAGCAGTGGCAGACCGACCCGAAGAACCTGCCGGCGGCGAATATCACGCGCCTGCCGGTGCGCTACACCTTCAACAACCGCTACTTCAACGACACCTACGAGGGCCTGCCGGTCGAGGGGTACACCGCCTGGCTGGAGAACATGGCCTCCCACGAGCTCATCGAGGTGCGCCTGGATACCGACTGGTTCGACGTGCGCGACGAGTTGCGCGCGGCCAACCCGGACGCGCCGGTGGTCTACACCGGCCCGCTGGACCGCTACTTCGACTACGTCGAGGGCGATCTGGGCTGGCGCACTCTGGACTTCGACATGGAAGTCCTGAACACCGGCGACTTCCAGGGCACCCCGGTGATGAACTACAACGGTGCCGACGTGGACTACACCCGCATCCACGAGTTCCGTCACTTCCATCCCGAGCGCGGCGATGCCTACCCCAAGGACAAGACCGTCATCATGAAGGAATACTCGCGCTTTGCCGACAAGGGCGACGAGCCCTACTACCCGATCAACACCCCAGAGGATCGGAGCAAGCTGGAGGCCTACCGCAAACTCGCCGCGGCCGAGGCCCGCGAGAACAAGGTGCTCTTCGGCGGGCGCCTAGGCACCTACCAGTACCTGGACATGCACATGGCTATCGGCTCGGCGCTGTCGATGTTCGACAATAAAATCGCGCCCTACTTCAACGACGGCAAGCCGTTGGAGCAGGAGCGCGGCCACTAGGAAACTAGCGGGTTTTACAGGGCGGGGGACTGGCCGGCATCGTCCTGCCCGCTGACGCGGTAGAGGTGCTCGTTGACGAATTCGCCCACACCCCAGCGGGCCAGCTCGCGGCCGTAGCCGGAGCGGTTTTTGCCACCGAAGGGGAGGCCCGCGGCGGTCACGGCGTGCTCGTTGACGAAGGTCATGCCGTCGTTGAGGCGGGCGGCCACGGCGCTGGCCTGCTCCAGGTCGGTGGACCATACGGAGCTGGACAGGCCGTAGTCGGAGTCGTTGGCAATCGCGATGGCCTCCTCGACGTCGCGGGCCTTATAAATGACGGCGACGGGGCCGAAGATCTCGTTGCAGCCGATGTCGGCGTGGCGGTCGACGTCGGTCAGCAGGGTCGGCTCCATGTAGGCGCCGTCGCGGTCGACCTTGCCGCCGCCCACGCGGACGGTGGCGGTGCCGTCGGCGGCGGCCTTTTCCAGCCGCTCGACGATCTCGTCGCGGGCGCCAATGGAGCTCAGCGGCCCGATGTCGGCGCCATCGTCGTCGTAAGGCCCGACGGTCATGGCGCCGATCTTGTCGGTCAGGTACTCGACGGCGTGGTCGTAGAAGTCCTCCAGCACGATAAGTCGCTTCGGCGCGTTGCAGGCCTGGCCGGTGTTGTACATGCGGATGAGGGCGAACTGGTCGAGGACCCAGTCGAGGTTGGCATCGTCAAGCACGAGGAACGGGTCGTTGCCGCCGAGCTCGAGGACGGACTTCTTGTAGTTCTCGCCGGCGGTCTTGGCCACGGCGGCGCCGGCGGCCTCGGAACCGGTCAGGGATACGCCCTTGATGCGGTCGTCGGCGACAAACGCGTCCATCTGGGACCCGGAGGCATAGACGTTGAGGTAGACGTCCTGCGGCAGTCCGGCCTCCTCGAGCAGGTCCTGGCAGGCCTGGGAGGACAGCGGGCAGATGGAGGCGTGCTTGAGCACGATGGTGTTGCCCAGCAGCAGGTTCGGCGCGGCAAAGCGCGCGACCTGGTAGTAGGGGAAGTTCCACGGCATGATGCCCAGCAGCGGGCCCAGCGGCTCCTTGCGCACGAAGGTGTGGTTGGCGCCCTGGGCCGGCAGGTGCTCGTCGGCGAGTAGCTCGTGGGCGTGCTCGGCGTACCAGCGGTAGATATCCGCCACGATCTGGATCTCGGCCTTGGCCCAGCGGGTCAGCTTGCCCATCTCGCGGCCAATGTGTTCGGCCAGCTTATCGATGCGTTCTTCGTACAGGTCCGCAGTCCGTGCCAGGATGGTGGCGCGCTCGTCGATGCTGGTCGTGCGCCACTTATTAAAAGCGGCGGTGGAGCGGTCGAGGATGTCGTCACGGGCGGCATCATCGAGGCGGGGGAATTCTTCTTCGGAACGTCCGGTGTTCGGGTTCTCTAATGCAAAAGTGCTCATAGGGCCCTGTATAGCGCGGGCCGCGGGCTTCTTCAAGGGGGCTAGGATGGGATCATGGATGCGATTAATCACCCTCCCGTCAACGGCGAGGACAAGCCGGTGGTGCCCGTCTTCTTCGTCTCGGACTCGACGGGTATCACCTCGGAGGCCATGGGTAACGCGCTGCTCGTGCAGTTCCCGCACCTGACTTTTACGCGCACCACGGTGCCGTTTCTGGGCAGCTTGGAGGCCGCCCGGGAGCTGGTGGCCCGGCTGGATATGCAGGTCGCGGCCGGGCGCACCCCGCTGGTCTTTTCCACCGCGGTCGACGACGAGATCCGCGACTGCATTTTGAGCTCGAAGGCGACGGTCATCGACCTGCTGAGCGCCTACCTGGGCAGCGTCGAGCGGGCGCTGGGCACGACCAGCGTGCGCCGGGCCAAGCAGCTGCACACCTTGGCCGATAGCCAGCGCTACAACAGCCGCATGCAGGCCATCGAATTCGCCATCGAGCACGACGACGGGCAGTCCCTGCGCGCGCTGGAGCAGGCCGACATCATCCTGCTGGCGCCGTCGCGCTGCGGCAAGACCCCGACGTCGATGTACCTGGCGCTGCAACACGGCCTGTTCGCGGCGAACTACCCCCTGGTGGACGAGGACTTCGAGTCGACCGCCTTGCCGCGCCCGGTGCGTAAGTACCAGGATCGGCTGTTCGGGATCGTCACCAGCACGGAGCGCCTGTGCCAGGTGCGCAACGAGCGCCGGCCGAATTCGCGCTACGCCTCCCGTCAGCAGGTCAGCTTCGAGTTGCGCGGCGCGAAGGCGATGATGAAGGCCAATGGGATTCCTTACGTGGATTCTTCGACCAAATCTGTCGAAGAGATGTCTGCGATGATTCTGCAGTACCTATCCATAACGAGCGGTCGCTAGTGTGATTTTTACCCCCCGCGATTTCCGCCCGCGCAGGCCCACCCAGCGACTACAATGCTTGCCATCACGTACCCCGTTTAATACTAAGGATGCCTGAATATGAGCGATAATATTCGCTGGTTCTCCGAACTCGGAATGAACGACGTCGAGCAAGTGGGCGGCAAGAATGCCTCCCTGGGAGAGATGGTCTCCAACCTCGCCCGCCTCAACGTCAACGTCCCCGACGGATTTGCCACCACGGCCGACGCCTACCGCGCCTTCCTGACGGAAACACACCTGGACGAGCGGATCTCTAAGCTGCTCGAGGGGCTGGACACGGAGGATACGCGCCAGCTGGAGGCCGCCGGCAAGGCGATCCGCGCGGAGATTCTGGAGACGCCGCTGCCGGAGGGCATCGAGAGCGATATCCGCGCTGCCTACGACAAGCTGGCCGCCGAGTCCGGCGATAAGGCCAGCTTCGCGGTGCGCTCCTCGGCTACGGCGGAGGACCTGCCGGAGGCCAGCTTCGCGGGCCAGCAGGAGACCTTCCTGAACATCCAGGGCATCGACGCGGTCCTGGTGGCCATCCGCGAGGTCTTCGCCAGCCTCTACAACGACCGCGCGATCGCCTACCGCGTCCACCACGGCTTCGACCACGACGCGGTCGCCCTGAGCGCGGGCGTGCAGAAGATGGTGCGCTCGGACATCGGTAGCTCCGGCGTCATGTTCACCATGGACACCGAGTCCGGCTTCGACCAGGTCGTCTTCGTCACCAGCGCTTACGGCCTGGGCGAGGGTGTGGTCCAGGGCGCGGTCAACCCGGACGAGTTCTACGCTTACAAGCCGGCTCTGCGCGATGGCAAGCGCGCGGTGATCTCCCGCTCGCTGGGCGCAAAGGCGACCAAGATGGTCTACACCGACGACGCCAGCGTCGGCCGCACCACCGAGTTCGTGGACGCCCCGGAAGCCGACCGCGCGCGCTTTTCCCTGCAGGACGAGCAGGTAGAAGAGCTGGCCCGCCAGGCGCTCATCATCGAGGACCACTACGGCCGCCCGATGGACATCGAGTGGGGCCTGGACGGCGAGGACGGCCAGCTCTACATCCTGCAGGCCCGCCCGGAGACCGTGCAGTCCCGCCGCGGCTCGGTGCTGCAGAGCTTCAGCCTGCACAAGCGTGGCACCGTCGTGGCGGAGGGCCGCGCCATCGGGCAGAAGATCGGTGCCGGCAAGGTGCGCGTTTTCGACTCGCTGGAGCAGATGCACGGCTTCAACCCGGGCGAGGTCCTGGTCGCGGACATGACGGACCCGGACTGGGAGCCGATTATGAAGCGCGCCTCGGCGATTGTTACCAACCGCGGCGGCCGCACCTGCCATGCGGCGATCATCGCCCGCGAGCTGGGCATCCCGGCCGTCGTCGGCACTGGCGATGCCACCGAGGTCCTGGCCGAGGGCAGCGAGGTCACCGTCTCCTGTGCAGAGGGCGATACCGGCTACGTCTACGACGGCTCCCTGGACTTCGAGGTGACCGAGACCGACGTGGACCAGGTCCCGGAAATCGGGCCGAAGATCATGATGAACGTCGGCACGCCCGAGCAGGCCTTCGCCTTCTCCCGCCTGCCCAACGACGGCGTGGGCCTGGCGCGCCTGGAGTTCATCGTCAACCGGCAGATCGGCATCCATCCGCGCGCGCTGCTGGACTACCCCAACCTAGACGAGGAGCTCAAGTCCGAGGTGGAGATTCTGACCGGCGGTTATGACTCGCCGCGCGACTTCTTCGTCCAGCGCGTGGCGGAGGGCGTGGCCACCATCGCGGCGGCGTTTGCCCCGAACCCGGTCATCCTGCGTATGTCCGACTTCAAGTCGAACGAGTACGCCAACCTGCTGGGCGGCAACCTCTACGAGCCGCACGAGGAAAACCCCATGCTGGGCTACCGCGGCGCCTCCCGGTACGTCTCTGAGGAGTTCGCGGAGTGCTTCGCCATGGAGTGCGAGGCGATGAAGATCGTGCGCGAGGAGATGGGGCTGGAAAACGTCAAGATCATGATCCCGTTCGTGCGCACACCGGATGAGGCGCGCCGGGTGACCGAGGCCCTGGCTGCCAACGGTCTGCGCCGCGGCGAGAACGGCCTGGAGCTCATCATGATGTGCGAGGTCCCGTCGAACGCGCTTATCCCGGAGCAGTTCTTGGAGTATTTCGACGGCTTCTCCATCGGCTCGAACGACCTGACCCAGCTCCCCCTCGGCCTGGACCGCGACTCGGGCGTGGTCTCCCACGACTTCGACGAGCGCAACCCGGCGGTCAAGGTGCTGCTGGGTCGGGCCATCGAGGCCTGCCGGAAGCAGGGCAAGTACGTCGGTATCTGCGGCCAGGGCCCCAGCGACCACTCGGACCTGGCGGACTGGCTGGTCGAGCAGGGGATTAGCTCGCTGTCCCTGAATCCGGATACCGTGGTTGATACCTGGCTGCGCCTGGCGGAAAAGAAGTAGCGCGTACGCGGCATCGAAAGCGCCGTCGTTTCTTTGGGGAAGCGGCGGCGTTTTTGCGATCCGGCCCCCACTAAACATTTGGTTTAGGCCCATCATTTACATTTGCCCAACGATCTGCTAAGGTTAACGGCAGGTTAACTTTGAGGGAACAGAAGGTTCACTCGAGTGGTTGAAGACAATGAGTCTTCGCCGGAATAACAGGAAATCAGGTGAATAGCGATGATGAACAATAACCGAGTTTTTGACACCCTGCGCGAGGACCTGCACGCAGCGTTCGGGCATGCGCACAGCGCCGCGGCGATTGATGCCAAGCTGGACGAGGTCATCGCCAAGCACTCCGCCCGTGCGGTTTTGGACGAATTTGTCCCAGTCCTGGTGGAGCGGGAGGTCATGGAATACTTCGGCGAGCACCGCATCCACGTGCGTTTTACCGCCGGTGCCGACCACGCGCTGGCGGAGGCCGCCGTGGAGCTGACTAAGAAGCACGCCGGCGACGCCCTGCTGGTGGACGCCGCCGTCTCCCACCCGGAAAACGAGGACGCCGGCCACATGAGCCACGTCCTGGCCGAGCGGGGCTTAAGCGAGGGCCAGCCGCGCCACTTTGATGATGCCCGCACGGTCGCCATGCCGGACTTCATTGTCTACCTGGGCCGCGACGTTCACCGCGACGAGGCAGGCAAGGACGTCAAGATCTGGGACATCCTGCCGGCCGAGACGGTCGAGCAGACCCGGGAGCTGGCCGACGACCTAGAGGCCCGCGTGCTCTACATGCTGGGCAAGCTGGGCATCGATCCGGTAGACGAGAAGGTCGCCGTCGACGCCTAGGGCTCTCCTCGGGCACTCCTAGGACACTCCTAGGGCCCAACGGTGACCAAGCTTAGCCCCGCCGCCGCCCCGGGAAAACCGGGGCGGCG
>NZ_KV823399.1 GCF_001815935.1 Corynebacterium sp. HMSC04H06 | reverse complement strand
GGCTGCGCGGCAGCGGGCACCTGCCCCGGCGCCGCCGGTGGGGCGCGCCGCGGGCCGGTGCTGCTGAAGCTGATTAACTAATCAGGCCCTCGTCGCGCAGGAAGTCGTAGGCGACGGTGGCGTAGTCCTCGCCGTCGACGTCCACGCGCGCGTTGAGCTGCTGCATCCGCTCATCGGTCAGGATGTCGGAGAGGGGAGCCAGCAGCTCGGCGATTTCGGGGTTTTCCTCCATGACCTCGGTTCGCACCACTGGGGCCATGTTGTACTTCGGGAAGAACCCTTTCGGATCGCTCAAGACGTGGAGGTCGAGCGCGTCGATGCGCCCGTCGGTCGCAAAGACCGAGCCCATCCGGCACTCGCCGCGGTCCAGGGCCGCATACACCGCGCCGGAATCCATCTCCAACAGGCGCTCCCGGCTGGGTTGTTCCACGCCGTAGGCATCCAGCATGGGCATCAGGCCGTCGTTGCGGGCGATGAACTCCGCGTCCGAGCAGATGGTCTGTTCCTCGACCGGCAGCTTGGAGATGTCATCCAGCGACTCGATGCCGTATTCCTGCGCCGTGTCCTCGCTAACGGCCAGGGCGTAGGTGTTGTTCATCGGTGCCGGTGGCAGCCAGGTGAGCCCGTTGGCGGCATCGGCGTTCTTGACGGCTTCGTATTGTTTCTGGGTGTCCGGGATGGGGTCCGTCTTGCCCAGGTAGGTAATCCACGCCGTGCCGGTGTACTCAAACATCATGTCCATGTCCCCGGCGACCAGCGCCTGGCGCGCCGAGGTCGAGCCCGGCACGTTGGTCAGGTCCTGGACATCCGCGCCGGCCGACTGCAGCAGGATAGCGCCGATCTTGCCCAGGATGATCTGCTCGGTGAAATTCTTCGAACCGATAGAGACGTTGGTGCCCGACAAATCGATATCCGAAAGCTCGCCGTCGAGCTCGGCCGTCGGCACGAACCCGCCCGCGGTGCCCAGCCCACACCCGCCCAGGGCCAGCGTGGGCACCAGGCAGGCGGCGGCGATTAGCGTGCGAAACTTCATGCGTTCATCCCCTTCGGAGTCAGGGCCACTTCCAGCAGCCGGCCCACCCACTCGACGGCCAGAGCCAAGGCCGCGATGAGCACCGCGCCGGAGACCAGAATGGAGTTGCGGTACAGGTTAATGCCGGTAGTGATCAGCCCGCCGAGCCCGCCGGCGTCAATAAACGTGGCGAAGGGCCCGGCGCCGACCAAAAGCACCAGGGAGGTGCGCACGCCGGTCATAATCACCGGCAGGGCCATGGGCAGTTCGACTTTGAGCAGGACCTGGGCCGGCGACATCGACAGTCCCCGGGCGGCCTCCACCAGAGCGGGATCCACCCCGCGCAGGCCGGCTACCACGTTGGCCAGCACCGGAAGGAAGGCATAGACCCACAGGCCCGCAATCGCTACCGGCGGGCCGAAGCCCAACCAGATGGCCAGCAAAACGATGACGCCGATGACCGGGGCGGCCTGCCCGATATTGGCCAGGCCTGTGGCCAGCGGGGCGAGGAATTTCGTGGCCGGGCGCGTGAGCACGATGCCCAGCGGCACCGCCGTGACCACCACCAGCACGGCGGTCACCACCACGATCTGGAGGTGCTCGAGCGCCAGGTAGCCGACGTTAGCAAGGTCCAGGGTGCGCGCCTCGATGTCGTCGAGGTCGGCAGTCGCGTGCCAGATAAACCACCCGACGAGCGCGGTCGCCACGAGCACCGGGATGCCCACCATGAGCAGGCGGTTTTCAGCCGAGGCGTGAGTCAGTTTTTCTTTCATTTCTCGCTGTCACCCGCCTCCGCCTTCAGGGTGCGCACGTAGTCATTGACTGTGTCGTAGAGCAGCACGCCGATGAATTTTCCGCGCCGGGTGACCATCGCGCCACCGTGGGAGGATACGAGCATGGCCGACATGGCATCGCTCAGCGTGGAGCGGGCACCGACCACCGAGGACAACTCCACGGTGGGCTCCGGCAGGACCCGGTGTCGCTGCACTTGGCGCAGCGTGACCCACTCCCGCGGCCGGTCCTTGTCATCGAGGACCACTACGGTCTCCTCGCCGGCGGCGCGGGCCCGGGCGACAACCTCGTCGGCCGGCTCGCCGATGCGCGCGATCGGCGGGTCCCACAAATCCATCTCCTCGACGCGCTTCAGGCTCAGCTGCTTGAGCGTCGAGCCGGAGCCGATGAAGTCCTCGACGAACTCGTTGGCGGGGGCGGCCAGTATGTTTTCCGGGGTATCGTACTGTGCGATCCGCGCGCCGGGCTGCAGGATCAGGATGCGGTGGCCGAGCTTGACCGCTTCATCGATGTCGTGGGTGACGCAGACGATGGTCTTGCCCAGATCCGACTGGATATTGACCAGCTCGTCCTGCAGGCGCGTACGGGTGATCGGATCCACGGCGCCGAAAGGCTCATCCATCAGCACCACCGGCGGATCGGCCGCCAGACCGCGGGCCACGCCCACGCGCTGCTGCTGGCCACCTGAGAGCTCCCGGGGGAAGCGCTCCCGGTAGACGGAAGGATCCAGCCCGATCATGTCGAGTAGCTCGTCGACGCGCTGGGCGGTTTTCGACTTCGGCCACTTGAGCAGGTGCGGGACGATGGCGATGTTGTCCGCCACCGTCATGTGCGGCATGAGGCCGCCGCCCTGGATGACGTAGCCGATTTCGCGGCGCAGGCGGGTCGGGTCCTTGGCCGTGGCGTCCTCGCCGTTGATGAGGATCCGCCCGCTGGTCGGCTCGACCAGCCGGTTAATCATCTTCAGCGAGGTGGTCTTGCCGCAACCCGAAGGGCCGACAAAGGCCACGAGCTCGCCGCGCGGAATGGTCAGCGAGAGGTTGTCGACGGCCGGGGAGCCCTGGCCGGGGTAGGACTTGGTGATGGCGTCGAAGACGATCTCGGCGCCAGTGGAATGTTCGGTCATGCGGAAATCCCCTTCGAGGTCGTGAGTTTCTGGAGGCCGGCGAGGCAGGCATCGACGACCAAGGCGACGATGACCACGCCGAGCGTGCCGACGAGCGCGTAGTTGAGCGCGTTGGCGCCGCCGATCTGGCTAAGCCCGGAGTAGATATAGCTACCCAGGCCAGGGCCCAGCGCGTAGGCGGCGATGGCGGCCACGCCCATCGACAGCTGCGTGGAGACTCGGATACCAGTCATGATGACCGGCCACGCCAGCGGCAGCCGCACACGGAACAGGACCGCGGCCGGCGACATGCCCTGCCCGCGCGCGGATTCCACCACGGCCGAGTCCACGCCCTGCAGCCCGACGATGGCGTTGCGCAGGATGGGCAGCACGGCGTAGAAGACCACCAGCGCCACCGACGGGACCGTGCCGATGCCGAAGAGCGGAATCGCCAGGCCCAGCAGCGCCAGCGAGGGCAGCGTCAGCCCGATGGACGACAGCGCGTTGGCAGCGGCGGTCGCCTTCGACGAGCGCGTCACCAACACCGCGATGACCAGCGCGATGATCAATGCCACGGCCACCGACTGGAGCACCAGGCTGGTGTGCTGGAAAGCGCGGAAGGCGATGTCCTGCCACCGGGCTCCGATGAATTCTGCGAGACCGTTCATGGGGTCAACCCTTCACAAATAAAGAAAGATAAAACCATATGACCAGCATACAGGCCTACGTGCGGCGGGCCGGCTCCGCGATCTGGCCTGGCGGTGCAATGCCTAATATCCTTTTAGCTAATAAACCCGTCACATCCAGTAGAAAGAGTAGGCATGCACGCTACTGCTGAACCCAGGCCGCTTGCCCTCAAACAGGTGGTCCCTCTCATGGTCGCGTTGCTGGCGGCGGTCTTCGCCTTCCAGCTCAACGCCTCCATGCTCTCGCCCGCGCTGGCCACGATGGAAACTGAGCTGGGGGCGACGACCTCCCAGATCGGTATGACGCAGACGGCGTTTTTCACCGCCGCAGCGCTGTTCTCGCTCTTCCTGCCGCGGTGGGGTGATCTCATCGGCCGCCGCAAAGTCCTGGTCGGCATGATGACGGTTACCGGCATCGGCTGCCTGGTGGCGGCGCTGGCGCCGAACGTGACCATCCTGCTGCTGGCCCGCGTTATCCAGGGCGTGGCGGGGCCGACGGTGCCGCTGACGCTGATTATGCTGCGCCAGCAGGTCGCCAACGAGAAGCAGTACGCCCTGCTGTTGGGCGTTTTGACCTCGGTTAACGGCGGTATTGCGGGCGTGGACGCCCTGGCCGGCGGCGTCCTGGCGGACCACTTCGGCTTCCGCTCCGTGTTCTGGACGATGGCCGTGATCTGCGCCCTGGCCGTTATCGGCGTGCGCGGCTGGACGCAGGAATCCGTGGCGGACGCGACCATCTCCATGGACTGGGCGGGTATCGCGCCGCTGGCCGTGGCGCTGGGCTGCGTGCTCACCGCCTTCAACGAGGCCGGCAAGCTTGCCGATGCCAACTGGCTCCTCGTCGTCATCCTCCTCCTAGTCGGCGCGGTCTGCCTGGTGGTCTTCTGGAACATCGAAAAGCGCGTGCGCCACCCCTTGGTCACCGTCGACTACCTCAAGCAGCGCCGCACCTGGGCCCTGCTGTCGACGACTTTGCTGACGATGACCGGTGTCTTCGCCGTCATGAACGGTCTTATCCCGAACCTGGGCCAGGACGCCGAGGTCGGCGCCGGCATGAGCGCGGACGTCGTCTCCTTCTACACGCTGACCCCGTACGCGCTGGCCGGACTGGTCTTCGGGCCTATCGCCGGTTGGATGGCCGCGCGGGTCGGCTACAAATTCGTGCTGCAGACCGGCCTGGTCGGCACGGTCGTCGGCCTCATCGTCACCGTCTTCATCGTGGGCAACCCCGGCAAGCTGTCGCTGCTTTTCGTCTCGCTGTTTATCGGTATCACCTACGCGGGTATTGCCAACATCATGCTCAACGGGCTGGGCATCGTTTTGTCCCCGGCCGACAACCAGGGCTACCTGCCCGGCATGAACGCCGGCGCCTTCAACCTGGGCGCGGGCCTGAGCTTTGCCATCCTCTTCGGCGTGGCTGGTTCCTTCGACTCCGGCTACCATGCGGGCCTGGTCACCGGCTGTATCATTTTGGCAGCGGCGTTGGCCATGAGCCTGCTCATCCCGAAGCCGGAATCCATAGGCGACACGGTCGCAGCCGCCAACCACGATTAGGAGATTGGTAGGAGAAGATGACCAAGATAATTCTGGACTGCGATCCCGGGCACGACGATGCCGTCGCCCTGCTGCTGGCCCTGGGCAACCCCGGCATCGATCTGCTGGGGGTGACCACCGTCGGCGGCAACCAGACGCTCGACAAGGTCACGCGCAACGCGCAGGTCGTCCTCGAGCTGGCCGGCCACACCGAGGTGCCCGTCTACCCGGGCTGTAACCGCCCGCTGGTGCGCGACGTCGAGGTCGCCGCGGACATCCACGGCTCAACCGGCATGGACGTGCGCGGCATCGAACTGCCCGAGCCCAGCGTCGAGGTGCAAGACTCCCACGCGGTGGATTTCATCATCGATACCGTCATGTCCAACGAGCCCGGCACGGTCACCCTCGTGCCGACGGGCCCGCTGACCAATATTGCGCTGGCGGCGCGGAAGGAACCGCGCATCGTTGAGCGTGTGCGCGAGGTCGTCCTCATGGGCGGCGGCTACCACCAGGGCAACTGGTCCGCAGTGGCGGAGTTCAACATCAAGGTCGACCCGGAGGCCGCGCACATCGTCTTCGGCGAGGCCTGGCCGGTGACCATGGTGGGCCTAGACCTGACCCACCAGGCGCTGGCCACCGCCGAGGTCGAGGAGCGCTTCCGTGCGATGGGCACTCCGCTGGGCGATTTCGTGGTAGGCCTGTTCGGCTTCTTCCGCGAGGCCTACCGGGAAAACCAGGGCTTCGACGACCCGCCGGTCCACGACCCGTGCACGATTGCCTACCTCATCGACCCGGCCATCGTGCGCACGGTCAAGGCCCCGGTCCAGGTGGAGCTGAGCGGTGCGCTGACCACCGGCATGACGGTCACGGACTTCCGCGCCCCAGCTAGCGACGACTGCCACACCCAGGTCGCCACGACGCTCGACCACGCGGCCTTCTGGGACCTGGTCGTGGATGCCGTCGGCGCCCTTTCCGGTTGCGAGGACTAGCCGGCTGTTTTAGAGTCGGCCCCATGACATCGGGGGATTGTTTGCAGCGCTTCCTGGCTGCCAGTGCGCAGCCGGGCATCGCCGTCATTGAGGGCGCCTGGCACGCCGACTGGGCCGGCCTGCGCGCCGACATGACGCAGAACCAGGACGAGGTCGAGCGCGTCATCGGCCTGGCCCAGACGCTGTTCGGGCGCGTTAACAACAGCCGCCGCCAGCGCGGCGTACGCGCCAACGCCGAGCGGTTAGGCCACGGCCTGCAGGTCCTCGACGTAGTCTGCGGGGTGCTGCGGCGGGTGAAAAACAAAAACGACGCTTGGCGCATCATGGAGGAGCTGTCCGCCCTCGAGCTGGGCGCCGCCGGCATGCGCCGGGCCGCAGCCCGGAAGGTCCGCGCCGCCGCCCCCAAGCCGGAGCCGGTGTCGGGCGTGGTCTATACCCGCTCCACCGCGGGCCTGTGGGCCATGCGCCTAGTCGCCGACGCCGGGCTTGTCGCCGACATCAAAGCCCACGTCAAAGACGTCGACGACGCCCGTGCCCTGTTCACCGGGGAGGGCAGCGCCGAGCGCGCCCATGTCACCACCAACGTGGTGCTCAACCTGGAAGACTTCGGCGAGCTGGTATCCGGCGGGGCGGGCGAGGATATCGCCGTCCAGCTGACCAACGGCGCTGTCATCAGCGGAGCCGAACTGGTCACCCGCACGCTTAACGATGCCGGCTACGTCGGCGTCTTCGACCCCGTCGCAGGTCCCGTCAACCTTTACCGCGATAGCCGCCTGGCCTCCTGGAAGCAGCGGCGCTTGGCGATGATGGAACACCCGTCTGCGCCTGGCCGCAATGCCTGGCCGGCGCCGACGAATGCCAGGTCCACCACATCCGGCCCTGGTTCTCGGGCGGACCGACCAACCAGGACAACCTGGCCACCCTGTGCCCGCACCACAACGGCGCGAACGAGGACGGCGTGAACAACCCGAAAAAGCGCGGGCGCATAGCCCGGGTGCGCGGCAAGACCGTCTGGGTGCCGCCGCAGCGCCCGCCCGATGCCCCAGCCGCTGGGGCCACTGCTGCCCGGGCCTAAACGGCGCGCGTTCAAGAGCGCGAATCGAAGGCGCGAGCCTAAAGCACCGCAATCCCAAAAACGGGACACACGACACAGACGGCAAAGAAGTCAAAGGCGAGGCGTTCGCGGGAAAAATTGCCCACGAACGCCCCGTCGGCGTGTCTAAAAGACTGCCTGCCTTAAACTGTCTGCCTTAATCGGCGCAGCTAGAGGCGCTTTTAGGCGCGCCCAGGCGCCTTGTGAGCAGTGGGGCCAGCGGGGCTCGAACCCGCGACCAACGGATTATGAGTCCGTAGCTCTAACCGACTGAGCTATAGCCCCTTGTAACCGCGCGCAGCGCTGGAAGCTAGTGTAGCGGGCCGGACCCGCCGGGTAAGAAACCGGGGGTGTGGTGCCAGCGGCGCGTGCGGGGTGGTTCTAAAATCAGCAGTATGACGGTCGAAGAGGTAGACCCCCTAATCACCGCGCTGTACCGCTGGTCCGATGTTAGCGGCGTGCTGCTGATGGGCATCATCGGCGGCACGATTGCGCGCCGGCGGGGCTACGACATCGTGGGCTTTTTCTTCATCGCGCTGTTCTCGGCGCTGGGCGGCGGCATGATCCGCGACGTGCTGATCAACCGCGGCACCGTCGCCGCCATGAGCGAGCCGGAGTACCTCATCCTCGCCTTCACCGGCGCGCTGATTGCCCGCTTCGTCTATTTCAAGGGCAAGACCTGGGAATTCTTCGAAGTCCACGGCGACGCCCTGGTCTCCGCACTGTGGGCGGCCACCGGCGCGGTGAAAGCCATTACCTACGGCCTGCCGGTCCTGCCGTGCATCATGATGGGCGTGTTCACCGCCACGGGCGGGTCCATGATCCGTGACACCGTCACCGGCCGCACGCCGGCCGTCTTCGGCGATAACCGCCCCACCGTCATCCCGGCGGTAGCCTGCGCCGTCACGGTGCTGGTGGCCCACCACTTCGGCTGCATGGCCGTCGGCATGGTGGCCGGTCCGATTATCAGCTTCGTGCTGACCCTGTGGGGCTACTGGGGTAACTGGCGTGTCTCCACGAACCAGGAATGGGCGCCGGTGAATGATACGGCGGCGCAGATGGCATCGTTGGCCAAGAAGGCCGAGCACAAGGGCCGGGCCGTGGGCCGGCGGCTGGAGCCGGGCAAGCTGCGGCGGTGGCGGCATCGGCAGATGGAAAAGGCGCTCAAGCGGCGCATCGAGGCCGAGGTCAGCAAAGGCACGCGCCGCGCGGACGCGGAGACCGCCGCCGACGAGTTCATGGAGGAATTTACCTCCGAATTCGCCGCCGTGGATCCCACCGCGCTCAACGATGCTCCCGCTTCCGACACCGACACCTCGAGCGACGACGGCCTGCTGTCCGGCATGGGCGTGGACCTGGCCGGCGACTCCTACGACAGCTACGACAGTGACGACTCTGAGCACCGCGACATGCTCGACCGCATCCTGGCCGACGACGAGCTGACCGACGAGCTCATCGAGCGCCTGGTCAAGCGCTACAAGCAGCGCGGTGACAGCAATGATTAAAAACCTGAAAACAGTGCGCAGTTGCGTGGCATTAAACGTTCAGGTTGACGGACTAATTTAGCCGTTATGAACCTGAAATACTATCTGTTCCAACTGTGGGGCATCGTGGTCGATCACGGCCTGCCCCTGTTGGGCATTGTGCTGACCGCGGTGCTCATCCCGCGGATTGGCCGGCTGGTGGTGCGCATCATCGAAAGCCGGCTGGACCAGGAGGAAGAGGCCACCAAGGCGCGCCTGGCGCTGGCCGGGGCGCTCGTCTACGTCGGCGAGGTCGTGGCCTACTTCCTGCTGGTGGTCGCGGCGCTGTCGAATATCGGCGTGCCGCCGCTGGGGGCGGCCATCCCCGCGACCGTGGTCTCTGCCGCCGTCGGCTTTGGCGCGCAGTCCATCATCGGGGATTTCCTGTCCGGCTTTTTCATCCTTTCGGAAAAACAGTTCGGCGTGGGCGACTACGTGAGCTTTGATGGGGCGACGGGCATCGAGGGCACGGTGGTGGCCCTGACGCTGCGCACCACCAAGGTCCGCACGCCGACCGGCGAGGTCGTCACGGTGCCCAACGGCTCGGCAGGCGTGGTCACCAACTACTCCCAGGACTGGTCGCGCGCGGTGGTCAACCTTGCGGTGCCGGTCTCGACGGGGGAGAACCCCGCCGACATCACCGCCCAGGTCGAGCGGATTTCCGAGGAGGCGATCGCCGACCCGCAGATCGCCCCCGATGTCGTCGGCGAGGTCGAGGTCCTGCCCGCCACCGGCCTG
The DNA here is from genome assembly GCF_001815935.1 of Corynebacterium sp. HMSC04H06. Lineage (GTDB taxonomy): Bacteria > Actinomycetota > Actinomycetes > Mycobacteriales > Mycobacteriaceae > Corynebacterium. Next base: position 12,756 of record NZ_KV823399.1, on the reverse strand, counting down.
GAGGCCCCCACGGCCGCCGGCCAGCCGTGGCAGGTCAACTACCGCGTCATGGTCCGGGTCAACCCGGCCCGGCAGTGGGCCGTCGAGCGCGGCATCCGCTCCGCGCTACTCAACGCCTTCTGGGATCACTACCACCTGGCCGCCGATGCCCCCAGCGAGCTGCCTCGGCCCGCCGTCGAGGCACTGGCCGGGACACAGCAGCCGGCACCGGAGTCGCCGGGGTCGCCTGACCCGGAGACCGCCGAGACCGTCGTGCTGCCCGGGCCGGAAGGCACCACTCCCATGGAAGAGCCCGAGGACGTTGCCGCGGACCAAGCGGCATTGGAAGACAGTGAGGAGCTGGAGGACGGCCCGGCCAACGGGAGCATCTGGCGCGACGACGAACCAGCCACGCGCTGGGGCAAGCTGGTGACCCTGGGCGGGCGGATCCGGGCCTCGACTACTGGCCTGTTCGCCGCCCTGGCCGTCATCGGCCTGCTGGTGCTGGCCTCCAGCAACCCGGAAAATGCCAGCGCCGGCTGGCTCTCGCCGGCGAACTGGACGCAGTCGCCCACGCCGGAAGCCGAGACCGAAACCACCGCGGGCGACGACGCCGCGACCGGCACGAACACCGCCACGGAGCAGGCGGGCGAGCCGCAGCCGGAGACCGCCGATCCCACCGCCGCAGAAGCGACGGAGCAGGAGGGGCAGTCCGGCGACTCTGGCCAGTCCGGTGGGTCCGGCGGGTCCGACCAGGGCACCGGGCAGGGTACGGGGCGAGGCGCGGGCCAGCAGCGAGCACCGGCGCCGGGTGAGGCGACTGGGGCGGAGACAGCATCGCCGGCCGCTCCTACCGAGCAGGCGGAGCCGACCGAGGCGGGTGACACAGCCCGGGCTAATCCTTAGACTCGGGGTATGTCACAGAACTACCGCGTTCAGAACCCCAAGACCGACGAAATCGAGCAGACCTTCGAGTTCGCCACCGACGCCGCCATCGGGCAGGCCATCACCGACTCGACCGATGCCTTCCAGCAGTGGCGTCAGACCAGCTTCGATGAGCGCAAGAAGGTCCTCAACAACGCCGCGAACCTCCTACGCGAGCGCGCGCCCGAGCTGGCGGAAATCGCGGCGACCGAGATGGGCAAGGAGCTCGGCTCCGGTATTGGCGAGGTGAAGTACTCGGCCAAGATCCTGGACTACTACGCCGACAACGGCGCCGAGTTCGCTCAGGACGAAAAGATCCCGCACAGCGGCGGCACCGCCATCATGCGCCGCCTGCCGGTGGGCCCGCTGCTGGGCGTGATGCCGTGGAACTTCCCGTACTACCAAGTCGCCCGGTTTGCCGCGCCGAACCTGATGGTGGGCAACACGATCTTGCTCAAGCACGCTGAAATCTGCCCGCGCTCCTCGGCGGCGTTCGCGCAGATCCTCACCGAGGCCGGCCTGCCGGAGGGCGCGTTCATTAACCTGTACGCCACCCACGACCAGGTCTCGACGATTATCGCCGACCCGCGGGTGCGCGGGGTCTCCCTGACCGGCTCGGAGCGCGCCGGATCGGCCGTGGCCGCGCAGGCGGGCAAGGCGCTGAAGAAATGCGTACTGGAGCTGGGCGGCACCGACGCCTACATCGTGCTGGACGCCGCCGACATCCCGGCCGCCGCCCGCCAGGCCTGGGACAAGCGCCTGGCGAACACCGGGCAGGCCTGCACCTCCAACAAGCGCATCATCGTGCTGGATGACATCTACGATGACTTCGTGGCGGAGATGGTGCGCATCGCGAAGGATTACCAGCCCGGCGACCCGCTGGACGGGGCCGAGGGAAAGTACTACCCGCTGTCCTCGCGCGCGGCGGCCGAGACCCTGGACCAGCAGGTCAAAGAAGCCGTGGAGGCCGGCGCGCGCTTACACGTCGGCGGCGAGGTGGCCGAGGTTGGCGCCTACTATTCCCCGGCGGTGCTCACGGACGTGCCGGTCGGCTCGGAGTCCTACTACACCGAGTTCTTCGGCCCGGTGGCGGAAATCTACCGCGTCGGCAGCGAGGAGGAGGCCATCACGCTGGCCAACGACTCCCGCTACGGCCTGGGCGGGGCGGTCTTCTCCGCGGACGAGGAGCGCGCCAAGCACGTGGCCTCCCAGATCGAGACCGGCATGATTCACGTCAACATCCCGCAGGCCTCGGCCCCCGAGCTGCCCTTCGGCGGGATTAAGAATTCCGGCTACGGCCGCGAGCTATCCCCGCTGGCCATGGACGAGTTCGTCAACAAGCAAACGTTCTACGTGAATGAAAAGGAATAAAATCTAAGGTTCGGGGGGTTGCTCCCACATGGAGTCTTCGAATCTTTTCGCGCCCTTAGAACTCGGGCGCCACACCCTGTCCAACCGCATCACGATGGCCGCCATGACCCGCCAGCGCGCCGGGCGCAGCGGCGTGCCGACCGAGCTGCACGCGCAGTACCACGCGCAGCGGGCATCGTTGGGGCTTATCGTGACGGAGGGCGTATTCCCGTCGCTGGACTCGCGCGCCTTCCCCGGCCAGGCCGGCATCACTAACGATGCCCAGCAGGCCGGCTGGCAGCACGTCGCCGAGGCCGTCCACGCCTCCGACGGCGTGATGTTCATGCAGGTCATGCACGGCGGCCGCGTGTGCCACCCGAACCTGACCGAGGGCGCGGAGCCGGTGGCCCCGTCCGCCATCTGCTCCAGCGCTCAGATCCACACCTTCGACGGCAAGCAGGACGCGGTGACCCCGCGGGAGCTGGAGGTCGCGGAGATGGAGCGCATCGTGGGCGATTTCCGGGCCGCGGCGCGCCGGGCTGTCGATGCCGGGGTGGACGGCATCGAGATCCACAGCGCCAACGGCTACCTGCTGCACGAGTTCTTGGCGCCGTCGTCCAACCAACGCACGGATGATTTCGGCGGCAGCGTGGACAACCGACTGCGCTTCCCGCTGGCCGTGGCGCGGGCGGTCGTCGAGGAGATCGGCGCCGACCGTGTCGGCGTGCGCATCTCCCCGGAGCACAACGTGCAGGGCGTTATTGAAGACGATCGCGCGGACGTGGTGGAGGTCTACGGCCGCTTCGTCGATGAGCTGGCCGAGCTCGGGGTGGCCTACGTGTCCATCCTGCACTCCGACCCGACCGACGAGTTGGTCGCCGACCTGGCCCGCCGCGCCCGCCGCAACGGGCGCACGCGCGTGCTGATGAACAACGGGTTTGCCCAGCTGACCGAGCTGCCCGACGCCGAGGCCATGCAGCGGCTCGACTACGTCGATGCCGTCTCGGTGGGGCGCGAAATCATCGGCAACCCGGACATCGTGCGCCGCTGGAAGGAAGGGTTGGCGCTCAACACCCCGGAGCAGGCCACCTTCTACGCCAACGGCGCCCACGGGTACACGGATTACCCCTTTGCGGACTAGCATGCGGGGTTGAGTCCGCCGCGGCTGGGCTTCGGGCATGACGTCGGTCACTTTTTGTTTTGCCCGGCCTGCCGCTAGCCTTCCCAGGCGATAGGATGAGCTGAATTATATTCAGCATCTCTCTTTGGGAAAGGACATATTATGCGCACACAGCGTGGGGCAGTGGTGGCTGCCGTCGTGGTCGCCTCCTTGGCGGCGGGGGCCGGGCAGGCGGTGGCGGCATCGGCAGCGCCGTTTGAGACCTCGGTGGACGAAAGTTTCGGTATCAACGACCCGACCTGCCAGCCCACCGGCGAGGTGGACGAGCCCGTCGTGCTGCTCCACGGCACCTCCGACAACTCCAGCAACTGGGAGAGCCTCATCCCGCAGCTGCAGGACGCCGGCATGTGCGTGTGGGCCTTCGACTACGGCGCCGACGACGTCACCCTGCAAAACGCCATCCCCTCCCTGAAGGCAATCGGCGACCTGGACGAGTCCGGCCGGGAGGTCGCCGAGCAGGTTCGCTACGTGCGCCAGGCCACCGGCTCGGACAAGGTCAACCTGGTCGGGCACAGCCAGGGCGGGATGCACACCAAGACCTACGAGCAGATCTACGGCGACGAAGGCACGGTCGCCCGGGTGGTGGCCATCGGCGGCAACTACCACGGCACCACGCTGGGCGGGGCGCTGGACTTCCTCGGGCCGATTATCACCGCCGTGCCGAACCTGGCAGGCTTCTTGGCCTCCACGGCCGCGATCCAGCAGGTGATTGGCTCGCCGTTTATCGAAAAGCTCAACGCCTTGCCGGATACCACCGCGGGAGTGAAGTACACCTCGATCTACTCGCCGGCGGATAAGACCGTGACGCCGAACAGCTCCTCGCAGCTGACGGCGGTCGAGGGCGCGGACGTCGTCAACGTCGACCTGGGCGAGACCTGCGGCGCGAGCCCCGAGCACCCGCAGTTGCCGCGCGACGCCTCCGCCCAGGCGCTTATCCTGTGGGGCCTGCAGCGCGGCGCCGGCGAGCAGCCCGATGCTGCCGCGTGCGGCTCTTAAACCCTGACCGGCCGGGCCCCGGTACGCTGGGAAGGCATGAGTCTGCGTGAACATCTTGACCAGTGGCCCGTCGACAACGTTGCTGCGCAGGTACTGCGCGGCGGCGAGGTAGTCGATTCGGTAGGGGATACCAGCCGGCGGTATTCGGTGGCGTCGGTGACCAAGCTCGTTGTCGCCTACGGGGTGATGCTCGCTGTCGAGGAGGGCGCAGTCGAGCTCGACCAGGCCGCCGGGCCCGCAGGATCGACGCTGCGCCACCTGCTGACGCACGCCTCCGGGGTGGGCTTTGATTCCCGCGAGCCGCAGAAGCCGGTGGGCGAGCGGCGCATCTATTCCTCGGCCGGCTACGAGTGGGCGGCCGAGATCGTGGGGGCGGCGGCCGAGATGGACTTTGCCGACTACCTGCGCGAGGGCGTGCTCGAGCCGCTGGGCATGCGGGATACCGCGCTGGAGGGCTCGGCCGGCCACGGCTTGGTCTCCACCGTCGACGACCTGGCCGCCTTCGCCCGCGAGGTGCTCAACCCACAGCTCTTGGACCCGTCGACGGTCGAGGAGATGCGGACGGTGCAGTTTCCGGAGCTGCGCGGCATCGTGCCCGGCTACGGGATGCATAAGCCCTGCCCTTGGGGGCTGGGCTTCGAGCTGCGCGGGTCGAAGGACCCGCACTGGACCGGAAAGAACATGCCGGAGGAGACCGCTGGGCACTTCGGGATGTCGGGAACCTATCTCTGGATGGCAGGAGAGCACGCCATGGTCGCGCTGACCGACCGCGACTTCGGCGACTGGGCCAAGCCGCTGTGGGCCGAGACCAACGCGGCCATCTACGCCGAGCTGACCGGCCAGTCGGAATAGGCGCAGTGCAGACGGCGGGTTCTAGGGGCGGTTCGGTCCCAGCGGAGCAGCCTGCCGGAACAGCCCGTCGGACCAGCCCGCGCCTGGGGAGCCCACGCCACCCGGGGTGGGGCTCAAGTTGTACTTGAGGTTGAGTAAACGGGGGACTGAAGTAGTGGTTTAGAGTTGCTGATGTGACGGGTGTGAGGGAAGACTAAGTCAGGTAACGCATTCGAGTTCGTTGGGGAAGACGATGCTCGTCTTGCGCCACTAAACGACGCCCCGGTTGCGCGTTTCTGGCAGGAGGTTCCGCTAGGGATTTCCGCCTGTCAGCGTGCAGCTTTTCGCACCTGGCTTTCGGCCCGCGTGCGGGCGCGGCACGGCAAATCCGTGCCGGGGAGGGCGTCGGTGGCGGGGCTACTCCGCGGAGGAGATTCGGCTTTGAGTACATGCGTAACACCCACTGGCATCGCCGCATCTTCGGCGGATGCCGCTTCTTGGCCGGCCGGTCCCGTCGGGGTCGCGCCGCGAACGGCCGCGGCCGCGACGTGCACCACGGTCCTGAGGATTTCCGGCATGCCCGTGCGCCTGCGGCCGGTGGTCGAGGAACTGATGGCGCGCGTCATCGAGTCCGAGTCCGAATTCGTCGTGCCCGGCGACGACCCCCTGACCGCCCAGTGGTGCACCCGCTGGCACAAGGACTACCCCGGTGACAATATCGTTGCGCTGGCCGCCGGCCGGGCCACTGGCACGCCCTGCGGGGTTGGCTGCCGGCAGGTGCTGACCGGCACCCGTGAGGAGTTGACGGACTTTGCCGCCGAGCTGAGCCAGCTGGCGGGCGCTTATAGCTTTAGCGCGCAGCTAGAAGGGTTCGAGGACGTTGCCGGCTAGGTCGGCAACCGAGTCACGCACCGCCGTGGGGCGGTAGGGGTAGCGGGTGACCTCGGCATCGTCAGTAATGCCGGAGCGCACCAGCACGGTGCGCAAACCTGCCTCGATGCCGGCCTTGACGTCGGTGTCCATGCGATCACCAATCATCACGGTGTCCTCCGAGTGGGCGCCGATGTGGTTCAGCGCCGAGCGCATCATCACCGGGTTCGGCTTGCCGATGTAGTACGGCTGACGGCCCGTGGCCGTCGTAATCAGCGCGGCGACCGAGCCCGTGGCCGGCAGCACGCCCTGCGGGGCGGGACCGGTCACGTCCGGGTTGGTAGCAATGAACCGCGAGCCGCCCCGGATCAGGTTGATGGCGGTGGTGATCGCCTCGAAGGAATACGTGCGGGTCTCGCCCAGCACGACGAACTCCGGGTCCGCGTCGGTGAGGATCCAGCCGGCCTCGTGCAGGGCGGTGGTCAGGCCGGACTCGCCGATGACGTAGGCGGTGCCGTCCTTGACCTGCGTGGACAGGAAGGTCGCGGTGGCGGTCGCCGAGGTCCAGATGCGTTCCGGCGGGATGCGCAGGCCCGTATTCGCCAGTCGCGCGGACAGGTCCCGTGGCGTGGACATGGAGTTGTTGGTCAGCACCATGAACTCGATGCCGTTGTCGTAGAGGGCCTGCAGGAAGCGGTCGGCGCCGGGGACCATCTCGCCTTCGCGGATGAGCACGCCGTCCATGTCAGACAGGTAAGAAATCATTGGTGGTCCTCCACATACTGCACGAAATCGCCGACGGTCGAAAAGCCCAGGACGGTCTCCTCGTCGAGTCGGACCTTGAATTTTTCTTCGGCCTTGACGGTCAGCTCGATCATCGTCAGTGAGCGCAGGTCGACGTCCGCGAGCGCCTTATCGCGCTCGATGTCGTCGGCATTCACCCCCGTGACCGATTCGATGAGCTGGCACAGCTCGCCGTAGGTGTCGCCCGCCGAGGAAGTGGACTCCTCGGCCGGGCCGGAGGAAAAGTGCGCCTGAAGTTGCGCGGTGAGATCGTTGGCCATGGGACCTAGTCTAGTAGGTTAAACGCGGCGGTTCGGATAGGATTATTACTCAACATGAGAAGGAGATACCAGGCCGAGATCATCGCTCGCAGTTGGGGCAAGCGGTTCCTGCCGTCCGGCCGCGGGCAGCTGCGCAAAGCCTACGAGCAACTGCACGATCACCGCACCGCGCCGGGGCTTACCCACCTGCTAGCGGAGGGGACCAGCACGGGCAACGGCATCGATATCGCCTGGTATGAGGCAGGCGCTGACGATGCCGACGTCACCGTCGTCTTCATCCACGGCTACACCCTGGCCGCCGAGAGTTTCTACGAGCAGGTCGACTACCTGCGCGAGCACTACCCACGGGCCAAAAGCCTGCTGGTTGACTTGCGCGGGCACGGGCAATCGACCACGGTGCCCAGCGAGGAGTGCTCGATTAGCTCGGCGGCCGACGATGTGCTCGCCGTCGTGCGCGAGCGCGCCCCGCACGGCCGGCTAGTCATCGTCGGGCACTCCCTGGGCGGGATGGTCGCGCTCAACCTGATTCGGCGCTGCGACGCCAAGACCTACGGGCGCATCGATAGCGCTTTGCTGGTCTCGACCTCCATGCGCCGGTTCTCCGCGCGCGGGGTGGCCCTGGTGCTGAACTCGGCGCTGATGCACGGGCTGTACAAGGCCTGCAACCGCCTGCCAGAGAAGATGAACAACATACGCTACGAGGTCGCCCAGTTCGCCGCGCCCGTGCTGGCGCTGCTGGCGGCGGGCTTTCCGCGGATGGAGCGCATCCAATTCCACGCTGCGATGCTGCTGGATACCCCGCTGGATTCCTTCGTCGGATTCTTCGACGACCTGGTGGAGCACCGCGAGTTCGCCGCGCAGGAGCGCCTGTCCGGCCTGCCGGGCGCCGTCGTCGTCGGCGGGCTGGATATCGTCACCCCGCGCAGCCAGTCCGAGGTCATCCTGAACCACTGGCCGCAGGCCGACCTCGAGATCGTCGAAGAGTCCGGGCACATGGTCATCCTGGAGGAACCGGAGAAGGTCGCCGAGTGCCTGGGCCGGCTCCTCGATAACTACAGCGACGTCTAGGCCGGTCTTTCGGCCCGAGGCAGCACGAAGCCCCACCTCCTGCAGCGCTGTTGAGCGCTAGGAAGCGGGGCTTTTGCCGGCTTAGCGGGATTATTCGCTGTCGCTCGGGGTGGTGCTGGTCGGGTCGTCCAGCTTGAGGTCGCTGGCGGCCTTCTTTACCACGTCGCGGTCAACCTTGCCGTCGCGGGCCAAGCCCTCCAGGACGCCGACGACGATGGACTCGGCATCGGTGTTGAAGTAGCGGCGAGCGGCCTCGCGGGTATCGGAGAAGCCGAAGCCGTCCGCGCCTAGCACGATGTAAGTACCCGGCACGTAGGGGCGAATCTGTTCCTGCAGGTCCGTGGCGAAGTCGGACACACCGACGAACGGGCCCTCGTGGTCCTTGAGCTGCTTGGTGGCGAAAGCTTCGCTCGGCTCGCTGCCGGTGCGCAGGGCCTCCTGGTTGCGGCGGGCGCCATCGCGGGCCAGCTCGGTCCAGGAGGTCACGGAGAACAGCTTGGCCTTGACATCGTAGTCCCGGGCCAGGATCTCCTGGGCCTTGAGGGCCTCGTGCACGCCCACGCCGGAAGCCAGGATGTTGGCCGGCAGGGAGCCGCCCTCGGCGGTGTTGTAGTGGTAGATACCGCCGTGCAGGCCCTCGACGTCCAGGTCCTCCGGAGCGGCCGGCTGGTGGACCGGCTCGTTGTAGACGGTGAGGTAGTAGATGACGTTCTCGCCCTCGCCCTCGCCGTACATGCGCTCGATGCCGCGGTGGACCAGGTGGGCCACCTCGAAGCTGAACGCCGGATCGTAGGAGACGATGGCCGGGTTGGTCGAGGCCAGGACCGGGGAGTGGCCGTCCATGTGCTGCAGGCCCTCACCGGTCAGGGTGGTGCGGCCGGCGGTAGCGCCGATGAGGAAGCCGCGGCCCATCTGGTCGGCGACGGCCCAGAAGGCGTCGCCAGTGCGCTGGAAGCCGAACATCGAGTAGAAGATGTACAGCGGGATCATCGGCTCACCCTGGGTGGCGTACGAGGTCGCCGCCGCGGTGAAGCTGGCGGACGCGCCGGCCTCGGAGATGCCCTCGTGCAGGATCTGGCCGTCAGTGGCCTCGCGGTAGGACAGCATCAGGTCGTGGTCAACCGGCACGTAGTTCTGGCCGCGCGGGTTCCAGATCTTCAGCGTCGGGAACCAGGAGTCCATGCCGAAGGTGCGGGCCTCGTCCGGGATGATGGGCACGACGCGCTTGCCCAGCTCCTTGTCGCGCATGAGCTCCTTGAAGGTGCGCACCAGCGCCATGGTGGTGGCCACTTCCTGCTTGCCGGAGCCCTTCATCACGGACCGCAGCTTGGACAGCTCCGGCACCTTCAGCGGGGTGTAGTCCACGCGGCGCTCCGGCAGGAAGCCGCCGAGCTCCTTGCGGCGCTCGAGCATGTACTTGACCTCCGGGGCGTCGTTGCCCGGGTGGAAATACGGCGGCAGGTACGGATCCTTTTCCAGCTCCTCGTCGGAGATCGGGATGTCCTGCTTGTCGCGGAAGAGCTTCAGGTCCTCCAGCGTCAGCTTCTTCATCTGGTGGGTGGCGTTGCGGCCCTCGAAGTTGTGGCCCAGGCCGTAGCCCTTGATGGTGTGCGCCAGGATGACGGTCGGCTTGCCGGTGCCGTGGTTGTCCAGCGCCTGCGCGTAAGCGGCGTAGATCTTGCGGTAGTCGTGGCCGCCGCGGCGCAGGGACCAGATCTCGTCGTCAGAGAGATCCTCGACCAGCTTCAGGGTGCGCTCGTCGCGGCCGAAGAAGTGCTCGCGGACGTAGGCGCCATCGTTTGCCTTGAAGGTCTGGTAGTCGCCGTCGGAGGTGGTGTTCATGACGTTGACCAGGGCGCCGTCCTTGTCGGCCTCGAGCAGCTTGTCCCAGCCTCGGCCCCAGATAACCTTGATGACGGACCAGCCGGCGCCGCGAAAGAAGGATTCCAGCTCCTGGATGATTTGGGTGTTGCCGCGGACCGGGCCGTCCAAGCGCTGCAGGTTGCAGTTGACCACGAAGGTAAGGTTGTCCAGCTCGTAGAGCGAGGCCATCTGCAGCAGGCCGCGGGACTCGGGCTCGTCCATCTCGCCGTCGCCCAGGAAGGCCCAGACGTGCTGCTTGGAGGTGTCCTTGATGCCGCGCTGCTCCAGGTACTTGTTGAAGCGGGCCTGGTAGATGGCGTTGGCTGGGCCCAGACCCATGGACACGGTCGGGAACTCCCAGAACCACGGCATCAGGCGCGGGTGCGGGTAGGACGGCAGGCCCTCGCCCTCGCCGCGGGAGACCTCTTGGCGGAAGCCGTCCAGGTCGTCCTCGGTAAGGCGGCCTTCCAGGTAGGCGCGGGCGTACATGCCCGGGGAGGCGTGGCCCTGGAAGAAGATCTGGTCGCCGCCGGACGGATCATCCTTGCCCTTGAAGAAGTGGTTCAGGCCGACCTCGTAGAGCGGGGCCGCGCCGGCGTAGGTGGAGATGTGGCCGCCCACGCCGATGCCCGGGCGCTGCGCGCGGTGCACCATGATGGCGGCGTTCCAGCGGATCCAGCGGCGGTAGCGCTTCTCCAGCTCCTCGTCGCCCGGGAATTCCGGCTCCAGCGAGGTCGGGATGGTGTTGACGAAGTCCGTCGAGGTCAGCGCGGGCAGCTGCACGCGCTTAGCGGTGGCGCGCTCCAACAGGCGGAGCATGAGGTAGCGGGCGCGTTCCGGATCGGAAGAGTCCAGCAGGCCGTCGAGGGACTGCATCCACTCGCGGGTTTCTTCCGGGTCCTTATCGTGCAGGTAAGACGCGACGCCGTCGCGAATCAGCGGGAAGTTGGAGTCCCCCTGCAGGGCGTCCTTTTCAGCCATTAAAAGCCTCCTGAAGTAAGTTAAGCACTTTGCCGTCCAGAATACGCGCTTTATCTCCGCGCGCGCGGGCCGGGCCGTTGCAAATCGTACCTACCCTTTTATTTGTGCCGTTGTGCAGTGGGAATGGAGAATCTGTGAAGCCTGTTAAGTCGCGGGCTGGGAAGGGGCGGAAACCACAACTAGGGCACAATTAGGGCGACAGTGAGAAAACTGCAGTATTAAGCGGTAGAGTGCTACCTGACACAGCCTGGTGAAGCGCCAGGGCCCTAAACACACAGGAGGACAATTTCAGTGGCGGACGCTGCGGGCGTAACCAACGACCATGCTGACTACGCGAAGGTGCTGGGCATCGACAAAGGCATGGTTGCCCTAGAGCTCGGATGGGACGAGGATTGCGATCCGGCAATCTCCGAATCCGTGGAAGACGTCATCGGGGAAGATTTCCTCGAAGAAGAAAATGACGAACTGTGTGACGCCGTCGTGCTGTGGTGGCGCGACGGGGACGGCGACCTGGTTGACGGGCTGGTCGACTCCCTGCGCCCATTGGGCGAGGGCGGGGTCATCTGGCTGCTGACTCCGGGTGCGGGCAAGCCGGGCACCGTCGCCCCGGGCGAAATCTCCGAGTCCGCCCAGCAGGCCGGCCTGGTCCAGACCAAGGCGGAGCGCCTCGGCGACTGGCAGGGCAGCTGCCTGGTCGGCCGCGGCTACACCAAGAAATAAGACCCCACCGCCAGCTGGCGCGGTGAATTTGCACTAGCTCGCGGCGTCGGGCTAGTCTTTGTAAAGCGCTTTTCGCGCATTGCGGCTTTAGCTCAGCTGGAAGAGCAATTGGTTTACACCCAATAGGTCACAGGTTCGAGCCCTGTAGGCCGCACCAGGTCAGGCCCCCTTTTCGAGAAATCGGAAAGGGGGCCTTACTCAATTCCACGACAAAAACGCTGCATCCGAAATTTTCCCCTCATCATGCAGCTTCACAAAAAGGCGGTCAGATTCATCTTTAAGGGTGCCAAGGTTGGGATTCCGCTTCACGCGTAAGCGGGCTCGGTCGCAAGAAAGACAAGAGCGGTGGCCACGTTTCAGTTGCCCTGGAACTAGGTTGCCTTCAATAAGAGGGTGATTGCGAGGGCACGTAAGCCTCGATTGTTGGTAGTGCCCATGCAGTCGCAACATGTCATTCGTATTGTCCTGATACGTGCCAACAGCAAGATTTTCAACACGATTGTCTAAAGAATCGTCGTTGAGGTGCCTGACCACGTACCCCTCAGGGATTGGGCCTTTGAATGCTACGTAAACCAAACGGTGAATCTGGTACATCTTTCCCTTTTGATTCTTGACAAGGGTTAAACGAAGGCCACCGCGATAGTGTTTCCACGGTTTCATGATTCTTTTCTTGCGAAGAGACATGACACGGCCCTTGTTGGAGACCTCATAAAGGCCCTCAAATCCGGGGACTGGTTTCCACTTCTCAATATTGGTATGGGTAGGCTTAGTCATAGCCCTCACGCTCCTTACTAGCGTTGTTTGGGTTAGGCCTCGTGTGGTGTTACCAGCACCTACGAGGCCGCTTACATATAACAGTTTACCCTATCTGAGCAGCTTTTTTACGCCACACCCCACGACATGAGAGTGTCCGTTTCTTTGTGTGCGGGG
>NZ_KV823398.1 GCF_001815935.1 Corynebacterium sp. HMSC04H06 | reverse complement strand
AGCCTCACACACAAACTTCCTGACACCCTCTCGCCCACAAGGGCTTCAATAACCTCGGGCAAGATTTTGTATTCGATATGAATGCCTTCCGACGCGCCGTCTACATCGATATTGATTCCCGAATCGTCGGGCACGATGTTGAGCTTGTGAATCTTCGGGACCATTCCATTCACCTCCTTAGTGCTTTCTACCTGACAGTTAGACACTATGCCTTACCGTTAGGCGACGTGTCAAGTCCTGTATCAAAATTGTTCGTAACCCCAGGTCAACAGTTAGACAAAACGCCTAACATGCTGTATTGTGGAGGCCATGAACAACAGTGAATGGCTAGAAAAGGTCACCAACAACGCGTCAGTCAATGCGGCCGCAAACCGTGCCGGTATTGTTCAGCGCACACTTTCCCGCCAGGTAGAGCGCGGAGAAATCTCCGCCGAAAACGTCATTGCCATTGCCACCGCCTACGGCGCGCACCCGGTTCGTGCCCTGGTTGATACCGGCTATTTGGATGAGAAGTACGCGCGCACGGTCGACCCCATGACCGCCCTACGCAGCGTCACCGAGGACCAGCTAGCTGACGAGGTCCTGCGCCGCATGAAACGCGGCCTCAAGACCGACGAGTTCACTACCGACATCAATGACTTGGCTGCTCGTCGTGCGGGTGCCCCCGTGTCCGACGTGGATGATTCAATGCCGCTCAGCGCGGTTGCTTACAGCGGCCCGGATGAAGACGCGGAAAGGAATGATGCGGATGACGATTAGCGCGGTAGAGCTGCACCTCCTAGCCGAAAGCATGGGCGTGCAGATTCGGCGCCACACCGGCGGGCCACCCGGCTGGTACGACCACCACCGGCGCATAATCAGCACGAGGCGCGGCCAATCCATCAACCAGTACAAAAGCGTCCTGGCCCACGAGCTAGGCCACGCCGCCCAGCGCGACACCCCTACCGGCAACGGGCACTATGACCAGCGCCAAGAAAGGCGTGCCGACGAATACGCCGCCCGCCTACTCATCAACCCCACCGACTTCAAAGCCGCCGCCGTATGGCACAACGGACACCTGCCCGCCATCGCCGACGAACTCGAAGTCACCCAACACATACTCAAAACCTGGCTCGGAATGCACATGCACCGCGCCGCCTAACCTCCTGGACCACAGCGCGCCGCCAACGTCCCTAAACTTGCCCACCCCTACGAAAGGAACCGCCCCATGAGCATCGACCAAGCCGTACACACCCTCGCGGCAAAAGTAAAAGAGCTCAAACCCATCATCGAAACCGAAGAGGCAACCAAGACCGCCTTCATCATCCCGTTCATCAGCACCGTGCTGGGATACGACGTCACCGACCCCCGCGAGGTCATCCCGGAATATACCGCAGACGTCGGCATCAAGAAGGGCGAAAAGGTTGACTTTGCCATCAAGGCAGGCGATGACTTCCGATTCCTCATCGAATGCAAAAAGATTGGCGAGCCACTTAGCCTGAACCACGCGAACCAGCTGGTCCGTTACTTCAACGTCACCGACACCGAGTTTGCGATTCTCACCAACGGTGAGGTGTACGAGTTCTACGCCCAGCTGGACGCGGCGAACCGGATGGACGAGAAGCCGTTCATGACGCTGGACCTGGCGAACATCGATGCCCGCATTTTCCCACACCTTGATATGTGCACGAAGTCCAGGTTTGATTCCGACACGATTGCCGCCAGCGCGGAGCAACTGAAGTACGTCGCCGAAATCAAGAAGGTGTTAGTGTCGCAGTTCCGGGAGCCGGACGCAGACTGGGTTAAGCTCATTGCGGCACGCGTGACGTCGCGGCGCATGACCGCGCAAAACCTCGAGGTGTTCACCAAGCTTGTGGAGACGGCGCAGAGCCAGTTCCTGAAGGATGAGGCGAACCGCCGGCTGCGTTCCGCGCAGGACTTCGAGGAGACGCAGCCCGTTGCAGCCGGCGTTGCAGCGCCGGAGGTTGAAGAGGATGCGGTCGCAGGGGCAGCTGCGGACAACGGTATTGTGACCACCGAGGAGGAAATCGCGGCGTTCAATATCATTCGCGCGATTTGCTGCGCGGAGGTGCCGGCCGCTGACATCGCGCTCCGCGATGCGAAGAGCTACTGCGCAATCCTTTTCGAGGACAACAACCGCAAGCCGATTGCGCGCCTGTACTTTGACCGCCAGGTTCCGCGCATCGGCATCTTCGACGAGAACAAGGAAGAGCACCAGTTCGATATTTCCGCTGTTGAGGATATCTATCAGTTTGCGGACCAGCTGCGGGCGCGCTGTGTGGCACTGAAGGCGTAAAACGCCGAAACCGCCCCTCACCCGGCGTGGGACCAGGGAGGGGCGGGGCTAGTCAACCAGCTGCTGCAGTGTAAAACACTATGCGCAACGCCAACGGCATAGCGCGCAAGCCCTGTTCGCCACCAGGCAGTTCTTTGCGAATATGCTGGTAAAAAGGCCGCGCGCCCTCCACAATTTCACAGTATGATATTATGCCGATATGACATCGCATAACGGAAAATTGCCGACGCCCGACCCCCGCAAAGTCGCAGCCCAAACCGCCGCCGACGCCCGATGGGGAAAAACAGTCGAAAGAGCAACACACCAAGGCCCCCTCGAGATCGCAGGAACGATACTCGACTGCTCCGTCCTCACCGACGGGCGCAGAATAATCAGCCAAGCCTCGATCATGGAAGTGCTAAACCGCTCCCAATCGAGCGGTCGCCGCACACGGAACGACAATCGGCCTCCATTTCTGGAGGCAAATAACCTCCTGCCATATATCACACCGGAACTCAAAGAACAACTTCAACGAGTTCAATACAGAGTAGGCGACGAAAAACAAGAAAAGAGTGGATACAACGCCGAAATCCTCCCCCGCATCTGCAACGTATACATGGACGCAGAAGAAGATGGAGTTCTTACCGCAAATCAGCAACCAGCAGCTGCCGCATCACGGAGGGTAGTAAAAGCACTTTCCCTTGTAGGCATCACTGCCCTCGTCGATGAAGCAACAGGATACCAAGAGACCAGGGCGAAAGATGAACTACAAAAGCTCTTGGATGCATACATCGCTGAAGATTTTCGCCCATGGATTAGGACGTTCCCTGAGACTTTTTTCAAGGAGATTTACCGTTTACACGGCTGGAAGTTTAAACCAGGTGATCACCATCACCCGCAATACGTCGGAAAAATCATCAACAAATACATCTACGAAGCTATGCCATCAGGGGTGCTCGACCGATTACGTGAATTGAACCCGAAAAACGAACAAGGAAATCGGCCCAGAAAGCACCACCAACACCTTGCAAAAAACGTCGGGGTTACCCATCTGGAAGGACAGATACAACAAGTAATCGCTCTGATGAAAGCCTCAGATGATAAGCAAGAATTCGATTATCTATTCGCCAAGGCCACAAAGCGAAATTCCCCAGTGCAAGAAATTCTTGAGTTTTAAGACAAGACTGTCTCAGCTCAAACATGACAACTACGGGGCGCCCTTGGCGTGCGATGTTCCAAGAGCGCCCCTAGTATTTCTCAAGATAGCCCTTTGCTGTCCTACAGCACCGGCTAGGAAGTGATTTTAGCATGGCATCGATTAAGGCGTACAAGACAGCAAAAGGGCGGGCTTGGCGTGTGCAGTACCGGTCCCCGGATGGACGTTCACGGACTAAACAAGGCTTTCGCACCAAGACCGAGGCCCAGGCATGGGCGGACAAAAACGCGGTTGCAGTCCGTGAAAATGACTGGATAGACCCGGCGGCGGGCAAGACCACGGTCGACTCGATGCATGGCGCCTGGTGGGCTTCCCTCGCGCACTGCAAGCCAAACTACCGGCGTCAGCTAGACGTGGCCTGGGACCATCACGTGCGCCCCGTGTGGGGCAACCGCCAGGTGGCCAGTATCCGCCGGTCAGAGGTGCAAGAATGGGTCTCCACGATTCGGCGTGTTCGTCCGAATAAGTCGGGGTCTACTTCCCCGTCGTCGACGCTGGTGGCCAATTGCCACGCGGTTCTCAAGCAAATTCTTGACGTCGCGGTAGACGACGGTAGGCTTCGCTCTAACCCGGCGGTAGGGGTGAAGCTACCTCGTAAGTCCGGCCCGGTGAAGGCGTACCTCACCCCTGCCCAACTAAACGCGCTTGTCGCGGAGTGCGGCGAGCGCGGGGATATTATCGCTGTCCTGGGCACGGTTGGCCTACGGTGGGGCGAGCTGGCGGGCCTGCGGGTCAAGGATGTGAATGTGCTGCGGCGTCGTTTGACGGTGGCTCAGGCTATTGCTCGTGATGATTCGGGTGAGTGGGTGCCGATGGAGTCTAAATCATGGGAGCAGAGGACTGTGGCGGTGCCGGCGTCGATTATGCCGCTGATTCAGACCGCGATAGCCGGTAAGGGCCCGGAGGCGCTGGTCTGGGAGCGTCCTTCTGGTGGGTTTCTGCGCCCACTGGGCCATACGTCGTTTTTTCACCAGGCGGTAAGACGGTGTGTCCAGAATGGGGTAATCCCGGACAGTCTTACCCCGCATGGGCTAAGGCATGTGGCGGCCGGGCAGATGGTGGCCGCGGGCGCGTCTGTGAAGGCGGTGCAGCGGCAGTTGGGCCATAAGTCCGCGATGCTCACCCTGGATACGTATGCGGATTTGTTCGATGGTGACCTGGATGAGGTGGCGGGCCGTATGGATGAGGGGCTTCGTGGGATGTCGTGGAGGGTGTCAGGAAGTTTGTGTGTGAGGC
>NZ_KV823397.1 GCF_001815935.1 Corynebacterium sp. HMSC04H06 | reverse complement strand
AGCCGCAAACCATAAAAAGAAGCCAGCCGAGCCCCGCGACTGCCGGGCAACAAGCAAAGGCACTAGAAAAGGCGCCACGGAAATCACTCCGTAGCGCCTACTCGGCGTGCCTGAAGGCGAGTTATCCACAGAAACGCGTCCTTGAAACGCCCCAAAGGTGACGAACCGCACACAACCGCGTTAGTTGTCCACAGGTGGCGGGTGGGCCCCCTTCCGCGGAGGCGGGTCGCCCGCAAGGCTGGGAACCATGAACTTTTCACCACAGTATTTCCGCTCGCCCGCACCCGACCACACCAACGCTCTAATCAACCTCTCCAAGACCCCCAGCAACCACCCATTCGTCTGGCACCGCCTCGAAACCGGGGCGCTGCTGCGCGTCGCGGGCCGGTTTGCCGTCTCCGCGCGCTACTTCCACTCCCTGCCCCACCAGGAGCAGGGCCGCCTGCGCGCCATCGCCGCGGGCCTGAGCTCCTATAGCGCGGTGGCGATTTCTGCGGCGGCGGCGCATATGCATCGTTTGCCGGTGGCCGGCCCGGCCGCCAACGCGCCGACCGAGATGTCCCTGCCCAATAACAACCTCCCGCCCCACGATCGGCATATCCCCGGAATCATGTTCCGCAAAACGCGGCTAAACCAGTACGACATCATCGACGGCATCCGCTGCGTCAACCCCGCCCGCGCCGTCATCGACGTGGCGCGCTTCCATGGCTTTATCTCCGGGCTCATCGCCGGCGACGCCGCCCGCGCCCTAGGTATCACCCCCACCGACTTCCGCCGCGAGATCGAATTCTTGGGCCGCGCCCGCAACATCCAGGTCGCCCGCCGGGTGGCGGAACTTTCCAACC
Source organism: Corynebacterium sp. HMSC04H06 (assembly GCF_001815935.1). Taxonomy (GTDB): domain Bacteria; phylum Actinomycetota; class Actinomycetes; order Mycobacteriales; family Mycobacteriaceae; genus Corynebacterium. The sequence goes on along the minus strand of NZ_KV823397.1, from coordinate 23,186 downwards.
CGTCGGTGCGCCACGTGGGCGAGTCCTACGCCCGCGCGCTCATCCTCTCCTCCGGCCTCCTGCGACCTCACCTCAACGACATGAAGCTGTGCACGTTTGCCAGCACGGGCGCGCTCATCGGCATCCTGCTGAATAACTGGTTGGCCGTCGAGGTCGAGGACCCGGCGTGCGGGAGCACACAACTGCACGCCTCAGCCCTCCAGCTGCGCGACGATGCCCTCCGCCACGCCTCCTACCGCCCACTCAGGCTGCGCTACGACGACCTGACCGAGCACCCGCGCCGGACGGAGGCCCTCCTGCTTAGCCACCTAAAGGCGCCGGGGAACTTCGGCGCGCGCGCTGCCTAAACGCACCAATTTTCAACAGCCGGGAACTTTTCTGTCAGCGATAACGACTTCTTAGAAGAGTTTCCGGCTGCAGACGCGACGCTCCTTGTCCTTGACCGTTTCTTCCTTCCACAAGGGATACTCGCGTGAACTTTATCAACACGGGCCTGGGCGCCCTGACCAAACGTCTGCATTTCTATGCCGGGCTATTCATCGCACCATTCATCCTGGTCGCGGCCATCAGCGGTGCCGGCTATGCCGTCGCCCCGCAGATCGAGAACTTCGTCTACCGGGACCTGCTGCACGTCAGCGCCAACGATGCCCCACCCCAGCCACTCAGCGACCAAGTCCGCGCCGCCCAGGCGGCCTACCCGGACTACCCCGTCGAGCAGGTCTGGCCGGCCGACTCCGCCACGGACACGACCCGCGTGCTGGTGGCCGACCCGGCGCTGGGCGAGTCCCGGCTCTTGGCCGTCTTCGTCAATCCCTACAACTCCCACGTCCTGGGCGCGCAGCCGTCCTACTCGGGTGTCGGCGAACTGCCGGTGCGTTACTGGTTCTCCCAGCTGCACAAGTCGCTTCACCTCGGCGACATTGGGGCCTTGTACTCGGAGTTGGCGGCGTCCTGGATGTGGTTCGTCGCCCTTGGCGGTCTGGCCATCTGGCTGTGCTACCGCCGCCCCCGCACCACCTGGTTCGGCCGCCGCGGCCTGATGCGCCTGCACGGCAGCCTCGGCACCTGGCTCCTGGTGGTCCTGCTCGGCCTGTCCGCGACCGGCATCACCTGGTCGAACGTCGCCGGGGCCAACGTGGCAACGACGATCAGCGCTCTGCGCGGCAGCGCCGACCCGGTCGATACCGCCCTGCCGCACCCGCCCGTCGTCGCCGGCCAGTGGTTCGACGCGGAAATCGCCGACCAGGCCGACGGCGTCTGGCGCACCGCCCGCGATGCCGGACTCACCGGGCCCCTGCGCCTCTTCCCCGGCGAGGACACCGCCCACGGCTGGCAGGCCGCCGAGCGCTGGGTGCCCTGGCGCCTGGCCTCCGATGCCGTGGCCATCGATCCGACCGCCCAGGCCGTCACCGCCTCCCTCCCCTTTAGCGACCTTCCGCTGTTTTCTCAGCTGACCTCGTGGGGCACCTACCTGCACATGGGCATCATGTTCGGCCTGCCGCTGCAGATCCTGCTGCTGGCCTCGGCGGTGGCCATCGCGGTGATGATCGGCGCGGGCTACGCGATGTGGTTCAAGCGCCGCCCGACGCGGATCCCGGGCCGCCACCCGCGGCTGAGCTGGGGCGAGTGGTCCATCGTCGGCCTGTTCGTGGCGACGGCCGGCACTTTCCTGCCGCTGTTCGGCGCGACCCTGGTGCTGTTTATTGCCGTCGACCAGTGGAAAATGAAAAGCCGCTGGAGAGGGAATCCAGCGGCGTCGGCCCTTCCCTCAGACCAGAAGGAAGGAAGTCTAGTTAAGTCCTAAGCGGTAGCGTTGCTCGTCTTTTGGGCGGCGCGCTTCGCGGCGACCTTGGCCACGACGGCCTGGACGCGGGCGCGCTCTGCCAAGAACGGCGGCGGGTTGTGCCCGCGCATGGCACGGACGTAGCCGGGGTGGGCATCGGCAACGCAGTGCTGCCAGGCCTGCAATGCCACGCCGACGGTTTGTCCCACGCGCTTGTACAGGTGCGGCAGGGAGACCATGTCGAGGTTGCGCGCCACGGCATCGGTCTGCGCCAGGACGTAGTCGACCTGTTCGCGCAGGTTCTCGGCCGTCGCCCGGGTGCGGGCGTTGAGCGCGGTGGCCAGCTGGTGGACGTCCACCGGCGGGCCCGCCACGGCGTAGTCAGCCTCCAAACGCGCCGCCGTCAGCCCCGCCGGCGGGGCCACGTCGAACTCGCCTGACCCCGCCGCGGAGATGGTCCCGGAGCGCACCCCGGAGACCAGCGCCTGGCGCAGGCCGATGAGCTCACCGACGCAACGGCCGGCGTCCACGCGCGCGTCCTCAATAATGTCATCGAGCTCGGCCACGCAATCCACGACCAGCTCGACGTCCCAGTCCTCCAGCGCCTCGATGAGGTGCTCGATGTATTCGGCCACTTCGTCGCCGATGTTGTAGATCTCCTGCGTCAATTCGCGGTGGCGCAATTCAGCAGCCAGTTTGTGCATATCGTCCTTTCCGCGAACAAACCCAATCCTGAAGTAAAGGTTGAGACTTACCGTCGACGCTTGCTGACTTTAGGCGAGAACCTGGCAACTTTCTGGGCGACACTCCGAGAAGATTTTTATCTCTAGCGCTTGTAGATGTGCTCGATGGCGGACGCGTAGCGCTGGGCGACGACGTTGCGCTTGACCTTCATCGTCGGCGTGAGCTCGTTTTCCTCCTCCGTCAGGTCGGATTCCAGGATGTAGAACTTTTTGATGCCCTCCGCGTGGGAGACGGTCGCGTTGACCTGGTTGATGGCGTCCTGGATTTCGGCGCGCAGGGTCGGGTCGGTGGCCACGTCCTGGGCGCTGCGGCTAGCCGGGATGTTGTACTCACGCTTCCAGCGCTCCAGCGCCTCCGGCTCCAGGGTCAGCAGCAGGCCGACGAAGGGCTTGCCGTCGCCGACGACCATCGCCTGCGAGATGAGCGGGTGGGAGCGCAGCATATCCTCCATCGGCCCCGGCGAGACGTTCTTGCCGCCGGCGGTGACAATGAGGTCCTTCTTCCGTCCGGTGATCATGATGTGGCCCGAATCCAGGATCTCACCCAGGTCGCCAGTGTTGTACCAGCCGTCCTCGAGGGCGGCTGCGGAGGCCTGCGGGTTGTTCCAGTAGCCGGCGAAGACGATGTCGCCCTTGATGCAGATTTCGCCTTCTTCGTTGGTGCGGATGGTAACCCCCTCCAGCGGGCGGCCGACGGTGCCGATCTTCTGGTCCTCGAAGTCCACCGCGGCGGCCGCGGCGACCTCGGTCAGGCCGTAGCCCTCGTAGACCGGCAGGCCGATGCCGCGGAACCAGTGCAGCAGGTCGTGGCTCATGGCCGAGCCGCCGGTGATGGCATAGCGCACCTGCCCGCCCACGCCCTCGCGGATCTTGGAGTAAACCAGCTTGTCGAAGAGCTTGTGCTGGGCGCGCAGCAGCCGGTTGGGGCCTTCCGGGGTGTCCTGGGCGCGCGAGTAGTCCTGTGCGACCTTCTCGGCCTGGCTGAACAGGGCAGCCTTGACGCCGGAGCCGTCGGCGGCCTTGGCGGCGGCGGAGTTGTAGACCTTCTCGAACACGCGCGGCACGCCCAGAATGAGGTTCGGGCGGGAGCGAGCGAACTCGATGGACAGGGTCGAAAAATCGGACCAGTGGTTCTGGGTGGCGCCGCCGATGGCCACCGCCAGCGAGACCGCGCGCGAGAGCACGTGGGCCAGCGGCAGGAAGGTCAACACGCGGGTGCCCGGCACGGCGATGTGCCCGATGGGGTTGGTCAGCAAGCCGCGAACCTCGGCCAGCCAGTTGCGGTGGGTGAGCATGCAGCCCTTGGGCCGGCCGGTCGTGCCGGAGGTGTAGACCAGCGAGGCTAGGTCATCCGTGCGCGTGGCGGCGATACGCTCCTCGATAACCGAGTCCTCCACCCCGCGGCCCTCAAATTTCAGCGTGTCAATGGCCGCGGAGTTGATCTCCAGCACGCGGCGCAGCTGCGACGGGGAGTCTTTGAGCATCGGCTGCCCGTCGTCCTGTAGGACCAGGTGGCGCACCAGCTCGGAGTGCTCGCGGGTTTCGGTAATGGCCAGGACGGCGCCGGAGTCTTCCATGATCCACTGGACCTGGGACATCGACGAGGACGGGTAGACCGGCACGGAGGCCGCGCCCGCCGCCCAGATGGCGTAGTCCAAAAGCGACCATTCGTAGCGAGTGGCCGAAATCAGCGCGATGCGGTCGCCCTTTTCCACCCCGCAGGCAATGAGGCCCTTGGCGACCTCGAAGACCTCGTTGATGAATTCCTTGGCCGTGACGTTGACCCATTCGTAGTTGGCCGGGCGGGTAAACATGACCCCGTGGGGGCGGGCCTTGGCGGTGGCGATGAGAGCGGTCAGGCAGGTCTCGCCTTCCTCGATCTCAAACTCTGCAGGGGTATGTACTTCCGGTAGGGTCACAATTTTCCTTTCAGGCCTGCTTCAAGAACATGACCATTTCCTCATAAAAACCGTGGTCCACTCTACCAATTCCCGCCCTATATTCAGCAAGCAACACTGCGGCTTTCATGGCACAATGAGCACCGTGACTTCCCGCCACCTCCTCGCCGAGCTCGCCGCCCACCACGGGGTCGCGACGGCGTATACCGCCCAATCCGGCGAGCACATTGCTATTGATGCCCCCACCATCATTGGCACCCTGCGCGCCCTCGGCGTGGGCATTCCCGCCGAGCCCAGCGACGACGACATCACCCTGCAGCTCTACTGGGATTACCAGGCCGCCGCCTCCCGCCCACTGCCGGCCTGCGTGGTCGCCACGGCCGGCAACGAGGAGCCGTTTCTGGTCCACGTGCCCGCCGGCGCGCCCGCCGAGGTCACGGTAGAACTGGAAAACGGCGGCACCGCGCCGACCTACCAGGATCCCAACGACTCCCCCGACGTCGACGTCGACGGTAAGTTCTGGGGCGAGGCCAGCTTCCACGTGCCGGGCGACTTGCCGCTGGGCTACCACGAACTGCACCTGCGCAGCGAGGATCTGGAGGCGAGCTGCCCGCTCATCGTGGTGCCGTCCCACCTGGATACCGCCGACGAGCTGCTCACGCAGCCGGGCACCGGCGTCATGGCGCAGCTGTACTCGGTGCGCTCGGCTGCCAGCTGGGGCATGGGCGATTTCCACGACTTGGGCGCTGTGGCCGAGCTCGTGGCCGAGCACGCGGACGCGGATTTCCTGCTGGTCAACCCCTTGCACGCCGCCGAGCCCTTCCCACCGGTGGAGGATTCTCCCTACCTGCCCACGACCCGCCGGTTCATTAACCCGCTCTACCTGCGCGTCGAGGACGTGCCGGAGCTTGCGCTTCTCGATGCCGACACCCGCGCCGACGTCGACGAACTCGCCGCCGAGTTCCGGCTGGCCAACAACACCGCCGAGGTCATCGATCGGGACGCCATCTTCGACGCCAAGCTGCAGGTGCTGCGCGAGCTGTTCTTCCTGGATCACACGGAGGAGCGCCGCGCGCAGTTCCGCGAGTTCACCCGCACCGAGGGTGCGGGCCTGGAGGAGTTTGCCCGCTGGTGCGCCGAGGCGGAGTTGGCGGCGCAGGCGGGGAGGCGGCATCGGCAGCAGGCGGGGCTGGACCAGCTGACCGAGTACTACAGCTGGCTGCAGTTTTTGTGCGCCGAGCAGCTGGGCGCCGCCCAGGACCGGGCGCGGGCGGCCGGCATGCGCGTGGGCATCATCATGGACCTGGCCGTCGGCATCCACCCGGGCGGGGCGGACGCGGTCAACCTGGCCGAGTACCTGGCTCCGCTGGCCTCGGTGGGCGCGCCGCCGGACGAGTACAACCAGCTGGGCCAGGATTGGTCGCAGCCGCCGTGGCACCCGGTGCGCCTGGCCGAAGCCGGCTACAGGCCGTGGCGGGACCTGCTGGGCACGGCCATGCGCCGCTCCGGCGGCCTGCGCGTCGACCACATCCTGGGGCTGTTCCGCCTCTACTGGATCGCGCGGCCTACCGCCGACGGCCGGGACCTACGTGCGTTACGACTCGCGCGCCATGGTGGGCATCCTGGCGCTCGAGGCCCAGCGCACCGGCACCGTGGTCATCGGCGAGGACCTGGGCACGGTGGAAGAATCCGTGCGCGGCGAGCTGGCCCGCTTCGGGATCTTGGGCACCAACGTGGTCTGGTTTGAAAAGGCCGGGGACACGGAAAACGCGCGGGCCTCGGCGGACTACCGGCGCCTGGCGCTGGTGGCCGTGGGCACGCACGACATGCCGCCGACGCTGTCCTATCTGCGCGGCGGGCACATCACCCTGCGCGAGGAGCTAGGCGTGCTCACCCGCCCGGCCGAGGTGGAAGACGCCGAGGATCGCGCCTGGCAGCAGGCCGTCTTTAACCAGCTGGCCACCGAGGGCGTCCTCGACCCGGCCGTCACGCCGCGGCCGGACGACGAGCTGGCCGTCGTCGAGGCCCTCCACCGCTTCGCCGCAGCCACCCCGGCCGCGCTGACGGTGACGAACCTGGTGGATATGGTCGGCGATACCCGCGCCCAGAACCAGCCGGGCACCACGCGGGATCTCTACCCCAACTGGTGCGTACCGCTGTGCGATAGCCAGCAGCGCCCTGTCCTGCTGGAAGATATCGCCGGCCAGCCGCTCTTTGCCCGCCTGGCGGCGGCCGCTAGACGAGGCGGCGGCTAGACAAGCAGCCCGCTAAACGAACAGCCCGATTAGCGCGGCGACGATTACCAGGGCGATAAGCAGGCGCAGGGTCGGGGTGACCTGGGAGCGCGGCAGCGAGCGTTTGCGCTTTTGCTGCCCTGCCCCCGCCGCGTGGCCGGCCCCGCCCCCGGCCGTCCCGGCTGCTTCGGCCGCTTCGGCTGTTTCGGGCGCCTGGGACCCGGACAAGCCCTCGCGCGGCTGGTAATCCGGGCGCGACTGATCCGCCGACGGGTTTACCCGCGGGTCCACCGGCGAATACTTCCGGTGCGAGCGCCCTACCTCTTCCGGGGCGTCCGCGGCGTGCTTGTCATCCATAATGACTCATCCTAGTGCCGCCCGGGCCGGCGGCGGAAACGGCGAGCGCACCAGTCGACGACCAGCATGAGCACCCAGGCCACCACCACCAGTGTCGGCACGACCGTCAGCAGCATGATCACCACCTGCAGCCACATGGGTGCCGAGGCCACGGCTTGGGAGGTGGCATCGGCAAGCTCCGAGAGAAGATCCATGGCCTATGATCTTATAGCATGGCGCCAGAATCCCTCGAGCTTCCCGCAGCTGCCCCAAAAGATCCCTTCGATGCCGCCCCGCAGGTCGGGTCGATGACCATCACGCGGCCGGCCGGCACGCGCCCGGGCGCGGACCTGCCCGTGGTGGTCTTCATCCACGGCGGCGGCTTTGATTCCGGCTCCCACCGCGACGCCATCGGCGACTACCCTGCCCGCGCCGGCCTCGTCCTGGTCCAGCTCAGCTACCGCCTGGGCCTGTCCGGCTTCACGCGCTTCCCCGGCGACGAGCCGCGCTCCTACCGCGGGATCAACGACTGCCTGGCGGGCCTGGAGTGGGTGCAAAAGAACATCGAGGACTACGGCGGTGATCCGACCAACGTGACCCTAGTGGGCCAGTCCGCCGGCGCGGCCATCGCGCTGTGGCTGTGCCGCCGCGATCACTTCCGCGGTGGCTTCCGCCGGGCCGTAGCTCTTTCCCCCGCCTTTCCACGCGCCCCGTTTTCCCGCCGCAAGGCCAGCCTGCGCACCGCGCTCGCGGCCCCGGTGACCCGCCGCAGCCTGTCCAAGCTCGCCAAAAGCGGCCGCCTGAAGCGCGGCTACCGGCGCTTCCGCGCCCGGCACGCCCTCGACATCGCGCTCGGGCCGTGGCCGCTGGAGCCAGCGGAGCTCGCTGCGGTTCCCCTGGTGGTTAGCAGCACCCGCGAGGAGATGTGGGACCAGCCCGGCGCGCGCCGCCTCGACCGGCTCAAGGTCCCGCCGCGCCCGCTGGCCGCGGCGCTGAACCTGCCGCGCTTTGCCACCTGGCGCGCCGGCACTCACTCGGTTAGCAACCGCGCCGTGGTCGGCGATGCCACCATCCGCCGCTGGGTCGCCGCCGTGGCCCACCAGCACCCGTATCCGGAGCTGGTCCGCCACATAGAGTTCGTTCGCTCCGACGGGGCGCCGGCGCGCCACTGCGACGACCTGCCGGCCCTCTTCGACCCCGCCGACGGGGTCTTCGCCGAGTGGCTGGCCCACTTCGCGCGCACCGGCGACGCCGGTTTCCCCGCCGGGTCGGCACAGCGCTTCGATCTCGCCACCGGCGCCCACCAGCCGCACCCCGGCCCGCTGGACTACCTGTGGGCCTGCTACCGCCCGGATGCCCCCAACAGGTAGTCGCGCAGGGCGGGCTCGGCCAGCTCCTCGACCATCCAGGGACTAAAGGCAAACGGGGTGGCGCGGGCGGCATCGATAAGCGCACGCGCCGTAACCCACTGGTAGGAGTCCACCTCGTCCGGGTTGGGGGCCGGCTCAGTCCCCGGGGCCAGTTCTAAGACGTAGACGGGGCAGATCTCGTTTTCGACCACGCCAGAAGAATCCACCGCGCGGTAGGAGAAATCGGGCAGCACGCACTCCGGCCGCGCGGTATCCCGCAGGCCTAGTTCGAAGGCGGCGCGGCGCAGGACGGCATCGGCGGTATCTTCGCCGGGCCCGGGGTGCCCGCAAAAGGCGTTGGTCCACACGCCCGGCCACGTCTTCTTAGCCAGGGCGCGGCGGGTGACCAAGACTTCGTCGCCGCGGTGGACCCAGGCGGAAAACGCGAAGTGCAGCGGCGTGTTGTCCGTGTGGACCGTGGCCTTGTCGGCGGTCCCGGCAGGCTGGCCGTCGGCGCCGGCGAGCACGACGAGTTCTGGAGCGGGCGTCATAGGCGTCTTCGGCGTCACAGGTTCAGGTTCCCTACCCAGGTGACGTTGCCCAGGGTCAAGCGGGCATCGGTCAGCGCGGTCGGGGACGCGTCCACGCGGTACTGGACGTTGGTGGTCGCCTTCTCCCCCAGCGGGTAGTCGAGGCCTGGCGGGTTGACGTCGGAGTTGACCTCCGGATCGTAGTCCAGCAGGTCGACTTCCTCAAAGCTGCTACCGGAGCGATATTCCAGCTTGGGCTGGCCGATGGCATCGGCGGGCAGGGGCACGTCGTTGAGGTTTTTCAGCGCGACGGTGACCACGGAGCCCTGGACGTTGTCGGCGTAGACCCCCTGCAGGGTCCACTCGACGTTGAGGCCCTCGTCCTTGACGGTCTGGGTGAGGTCGTCCTTGACTTCCTTGTCGGGCACGTCCTCCGGGTTGAAATCGGGCATCTCGGAGGAGGTGACCGTGATTTCTTCGTCGGGGCTCAGGCCGGCTTCTCCGGGCTCGAGCACGCTGCAGGCCGCCAGCCCGAGCGCGCACACCGGCACCAGCCCGAGGGCCCGCCACTGCGAGTTATTCACCGTGGATTATCTCCCGTCCGTGTAGTACTTGCTCGCCGTAAGCTTAACCGACGCGGCCGCCTTTTAACGCATCGACGTCCCGTTTGCCAGGCGTGCTTGGCGGGCTTAGTATCTGTGGGTTCCCGTGACTTAATCAAAAACAACGCTTTAGGTAGTGGAGGCAGGGCATGAATTCTTTGGCCCGGATCGTCAAAAGCGCGTGGGCACTGTGGCCCTATTACCTCGGGGTGGTGTTAACCGCCACCCTGGCCGCGGCGCTGTCGCTGGCCTCGCCGTTTATCGTACGCGAGGCCACGGACACCATCGTCGCCGCCGTGACCGGCGACAACCCCGCCGAGACCGCCCTGCGCACCGTCATCTGGCTCGCCCTGCTGCTTTTTGCCGCCGATGCCCTAGGCTCCATCTTCAACAACCTGGGCGGCTACGTCGGCGACGTCATGGTCTCGCGCCTTCGGCAAATCCTGTCCACGCGGTATTTCGCTAAGCTGCTATCGCTGCCGCAGCGCTACTACGACAACCAGATAACCGGCACTATCATCGCGCGCCTGGACCGCTCGATCATGTTCGTCACGCAGTTTCTGCAGTCGTTTTCCAACAACTTCATCTCCATGCTGCTGCAGGTCGTAGCGATCCTGATTATCACCGCCTTCTACTACTGGCCGCTGACGATCATGCTGGCGCTGCTCTTTCCTATCTATATGTGGCTCACGGCGCTGACCTCCAAGCGCTGGCAGCGCTACGAGGCGGTCAAAAACGAGCACATCGACGTCGCCAACGGCCGCTTCGCCGAGGTCATCGGCCAGGTCAAGGTCACCAAGTCTTTCGTGGCTGAGCTGCGCGAGCTGACCAGCTTTGCCCGCCACTACCGCGGGTACGTGGAGACCACCCGCCCGCAGTCGCGCTGGTGGCACACCATGGACGGGCTGCGCGGGCTGGCGATGGCCGCCATCTTCTTCGGCATCTACGCCGTCATCTTCTGGCGCACCCTGGGCGGGCACTTCGGCCTGGGCGATATGGTCATGCTCATCCAGATGGTCACCATGGCCAAGCAGCCGGTGTTCATGATGAGCTGGATTGTCGACTCCGCGCAGCGGGCCATCGCCGGCTCCCGCGACTACTTCCGCGTCATGGGCGAGGACGTCGAGCCCACGGCCAACCCGGCCCTTATCAGCGCCGCCCGCGCCGCCGATGCCACCGAGCCCGGCTCCCAGAACGTCGCCCCGCTGGAACAGACCCCAGGGCGAGCGGGCTTTGCCTTCCACGACGTGTCCTTTTCCTACGAGGAGGGCAAGCCGGTGGTCGAAAACGTCAGCTTCACCGCGCACGAGGGCCAGCAAGTCGCCCTGGTCGGCGAGTCCGGCGGCGGCAAGTCCACCCTGGTCAACCTGCTGCTGGGCCTGTACCGGCCGACGGAGGGCAACCTCGAGGTACTCGGTCACCCGGTCCGCGACCTGACCGCGGAGCAGCTGCGCGCCTCCGTGGGCGTGGTCTTCCAGGAGCCCTTCCTGTTTTCCGGCACGGTGCGCGAGAACATCGCCTACGGCAAACCGGGCGCTAGCGATGCCGAGATCGTCGCCGTCGCCCAGCGCGCCAATGCCCACGACTTCATCACCGCCTTCCCCGACGGCTACGACACCGTCATCGGCGAGCGCGGCCTGCGGCTGTCCGGCGGGCAGAAGCAGCGCGTGGCGGTGGCGCGCGCGATGCTCAAGGACGCGCCCATCCTGGTCCTCGACGAGGCGACCTCGGCGCTGGACACCAAGGCCGAGCGCGCCGTTCAGGCCGGCCTGGACGAGCTGATGAAGGATCGCACCACCTTGATCATCGCCCACCGCCTGTCCACCATCGCGGGCGTGGACACGATCGTCACGCTGGATCGCGGACGCGTCCAGGAGATCGGCTCGCCGGCGGAGCTGGCCCGCTCGGGCGGAATTTATGCACAGCTGCTGCAGCTGACTCAGTCGGCCTCCGCGGCGGATAGGCGGAGGTTGAAGCGTTTCGGCTTCGTTGACGGCAGCCCGGAGCGCGAGCCGGAGGATGAGTCCGAGATTTAAGCCCGGCTAGGCTGGGGGCCATGGAATTTCCGAGTCTTGAGCAACTAGCCGCCCGCGGCACCCGCAAGTGGACCGTCTACGACTCCGACGTCATCCCCCTGTGGATTGCCGAATCCGACTTCCCCACCGCGCCCGCGGTCAAAGACGCCATCCAGGGCATGGTGGACCGCGAGACCTTCGGTTATACTACGGCCCCGCGCGTCAGCGATCTGCCGGGAGCGCTCGCGGACTTCTACGCCGAGCGCTTCGGCTGGCGCCCAGACGAGAAGGGGATTTTCTGGATCGGCGACGTCGTGCGCGGCATGCTGCTGGGCGTGCAGTATTTCACCCGCCCGGACTCCCCGGTCGTCGTGCCGGTGCCGTCCTACCCGCCGCTTTTGGAGGTGCCCGCCACCGCCGGCCGCGAAAAGCTCGAGGTCTCCGCGGAGATGGACCTGGCCGAAATCGAGCGCGCCTTCGCCGCCGGCGCCGGCTCCATCCTGTTGGCCAACCCCTACAACCCGCTGGGCCGCGTGCTGGACGAGGACTTCCTGCGCGGCCTGGTCGAGCTGGCGCGCACCTATGATGCCCGCATCCTGGCCGACGAGATCCACGCCCCGTTGGTCTTTGAGGGCCAGCACACGCCGGTGGCATCTGTCGGCCCGGACGTGACTATCACCGCGACCTCGACGTCGAAGGCCTTCAACGTGGCCGGGCTAAAATGCGCGCAGATGATTTTTTCCAACCCCGCCGATATCGCCACGTGGAAGAAGCTGTCCGGGGTGGCCAAGGACGGCACCGGCACCCTGGGCGTTATCGCCGCCGAGGCCGCCTACCGCGACGGCGGCGAGCACCTGGACGAAGAGCTGGCCTATCTAAAGCAGACGCGGGACTGGCTGCTGGAGGAGCTTCCCCAGCGCGTGCCCGGTATTAAGACCGCCTGCCCCCAGGCGACCTACCTTTTGTGGCTGGACTTTTCCGACACTAAGATTGGCTCCGATCCGCACCCGGCCCGCTGGGTGCTGGACAACGCCCGCGTCGCACTCAACGAGGGTTCCACCTTCGGCACCGGCGGCAAGCACCACGCGCGGCTGAACTTCGCGACCTCGCGGGAAATCCTGCAGGAGGCGCTCGACCGGCTGGGCCGCGCCTTCGAAAACTAGCACCCCGTCTTTACTTTCTCATACAGTGGGCGGTATTGTCTCATTATACGAACGGCGCGACCCGCCGGCCATAACCCGCCGCTGGGCCCCACACCACCCCCGTGGGGCGCGGCGGCGGGAGCAATACTATACGACCCCTGTCAATGAAGGGCTTAAGCAATGGCTCAACCCGTTACGTCCGCACCGAAGCGGCCCGCTGTGACCATCATCGTGGCGGCGCTCATGCTGTTTTCGATGTTCTTCGGCGCCGGCAACCTCATTTTCCCGCCCATGGTGGGCGTGTCCTCCGGCACTAACTTCTGGCCCGCCGTCCTAGGCTTCCTCGCCGCCGGCGTGCTGCTGCCGGTACTGGCGGTCGTGGCAGTCTCGCTGTCTGGCCGCAGCGTCCGTGACCTGGGAGCCCACGGCGGCGCCTGGTTCGGCGTCGTCTTCTCCGCCATGGCCTACCTGGCCATCGGCGCCTTCTACGCGCTGCCGCGTACCGGCGCGGTCTCCATGGAAACCGCCATCACCCCGCTGCTGGGCTGGGAAGGCACCGCCGCCAACGGCATCTTCAACGCTGTGTTCTTCCTGATCGCGCTGGCGCTATCCTGGAAGCCGAACTCCATCATGGACACCCTGGGCAAGTTCCTGACCCCGGCCCTGGTGGCGCTGCTGGCGCTGCTCATCATCCTGGCCACCACCGCCAACCCGCGGAACCCGGGCGTGCCTACCGAGGACTACTCCAGCTCCCCCATGGTCACCGGCCTGTTCGAGGGCTACAACACCATGGACGCCATCGCGGGCCTGGCGTTTTCCATCGTCATCGTGGGCTCCCTGCGCAGCAAGGGATTCAAGTCCACCAAGTCCCTGATGGGCGGCACCATCACCGCCGCCCTCGTCGCCGGCGGCCTGCTGGCGGCCATCTACCTGGGCCTGGCCTGGCTGGCGCAGACCCTGCCCAACGGCCAGGACTACGAGTCCGGCGCGGTCCTTTTGGCCGATTCCGCCAATATGACCATGGGCACGGTCGGCCAGGCGGTCTTCTCCACCATCGTGCTGCTGGCGTGCATGACCACCGCCGTAGGCCTTATCACCGCCTGCTCGGCCTTCTTCGAGATGCTGGTGCCCAAGACCACCTACCGCTTCTGGGCCGTGGTCTTTACCGCCCTGTCCATCCTGCTGGCTTTCCAGGGCCTGGACACCGTGCTGTCGGTGGCCGTGCCGTTTATTACCTTCCTGTACCCGCCGGCCATCACGCTGATCTTCATCACGCTGCTGCAGCCACTGGTCAAAAAGGCCGTGACTTTCTACTGGGGCTACCGACTGAGCCTGTGGGTCTCCGTGCTCTGGTCCGCTCTGACGGTCATCGCCGACCTGGGCTGGGCCAGCGCCCTGGAGCCGATGCTCAACCTTTCGCCGGGCCAGGCGCTGTCGCTGGGCTGGGTCGTGCCCACCGCGATCGCCTTCGTCGTCGGCGCGGTTATCGATGCCCTCGTGCGCCCCGCCGCCGAATAAAATCCGCCGCAGGTACGGTGGGTAGCAAGATGTCGTCTTCTAAAGGAGCACCATTGACTACCCAGACTGCCCACGCACCGCTTTCCGTTCTGGATTTCTGCACGATCTACGAGGGGGAGACCGCCGCCCAGTCCATGGCCCACTCGGTCACCCTCGCCCAGCGGGCCGAGGAGCTGGGGTACAAGCGCCTCTGGTACACCGAGCACCACAACATGTCCACCATCACCTCCTCCGCCCCGGCGGTGCTGATTTCCCATATTGGTGCCCACACCAACAGCATTCGGCTGGGCTCGGGCGGGGTGATGTTGCCGAACCACGCTCCTTATATCATCGCCGAGCAGTTCGGCACGCTGGCCGAGCTCTACCCGGACCGCATCGACCTGGGTGTCGGCCGCGCCCCCGGCACCGATATGCACACGCTAGGCCGCGCCCTGCGCCGCGACGGCAACGCCGCCGAGCGCTTCCCCGAGGACGTGCACGAGCTGACCGCCTACCTGGCCGGCAAATCCATCATCCCGGGCGTCCAGGCAGTGCCGGGCGCCAACACGCACGTGCCGGTCTACATCCTGGGCTCGTCGATGTTCGGGGCATCACTGGCAGCCAAGTACGGCCTGCCCTACTCTTTCGCCTCCCACTTCGCGCCGCAGCACCTGGAGGCCGCGACGAAGTACTACCGGGACAACTTCCAGCCCTCCGACGTCCTGGACGAGCCCTACGTCATCGCCGCGGTCAACGTCACCGCCGGCGATACCTCCGAAGAGGCCTCCGAAATCTTCGAGCGCGTCGGCTTCAACCGCGTCAAGGCGTTTGCCGGCCGCGGCAAGTTCCTGACCGACGAGCAGGTCAACCAGATCATCGGTTCCTACCAGGGCCAGCAGATCCTGGAGATGCTGCGCTACTCCGCCGTCGGCACCGGCGACGAGGTCCGCGAGTACCTCGAGTGGTTCCAGGATCACGCCAGCGCCGACGAGCTGATGGTCTCCATTCAGACCAGCAGCCGCGCCGAGACGCTCAAGTCCCTGGACATCCTGGCCAAGGCCTGGTTCTAGACCGGGCTACGGGCTCGGTCTAAGCCGGGCTCTAGGCGGGCTTTTAGGGCCCAGCCTCAGACCCGCTCCCCCTTAAGCGCGAGGCTTGTTCCCCGGGCCGGCGGCGTCCTCGCCGTCCCAGTCGTCGTCGAAGTCGCCGCCCACCCCCAGGTCGCCTTCGACGATGATATTGCCCGGGATGCGCATATTACCGTCCTCGTCGTATTCGAGTTCGGGGCGATCCAGCTCGTTGCCCTCGCTGTCGTAGCCGGGGGCCGGACGGGCATCGGCGGCCTCGTATTTCTCCGGCGTGTCCGTCTTGCCCCAGTGGCGCGTGCGGGTGCGGCGCTGCGCCGCCGAGTCATCGTGCATACCCTTGACCAACGAATACATCATCACGAATTCCATCAGGAAGAACGGCAGCGCCACCACGATGACGACTTCCTGGATGGCCTCGATGCCCGTGTCATTGATGAACAGCAAGGCCGCGGTCACCAGGCCTACCGCGCAGGCCCACGAGACGCGGTAATACGTCGGGGTCTTGTTTTCCTCGCCACTGGCGAAGGTGTCCATGACCAGCGCCGCCGAGTCCAGCGAAGTAATAAAGAATACGATGATGACCGCCAGCGCCAGCGTGCCGGAGAGCATATACAGCGGGTACTGCTCCAACAGGGCGAACAGCGCAACCGGGGTGTCGCCGTCCTCGACCACCGGCTTGGTCAGAATACCGGGGTTGTCCAGCTCCGTCTCAATGGCCGCGCGGCCGAAGATGGAAAACCACACCACGACCACGATGGTCGGCAGCGCCAGGACGCCGCCGATGAACTGGCGCACCGTGCGCCCGCGCGAAATGCGTGCAATGAACATACCCACAAACGGGGCCCAGCAGATGGTCCAGGCCCAGTAGAAGGCCGTCCACGTGCCCTGCCAGCCCGGGTTCTCCTCGAAGGAGTCCGTCCAGAACATCAGCTCCGGCAGGGAGCTGGCGTAGCCGCCGAAAGCCTCCACCGTGTGCTTGAGCAGGGTCAGCGTCGGGCCCATCACCAGCACGAAGAACATCAGCACGAACGCGGCGACGATGTTGACGTTCGACAAGATCTTCACGCCGCGGTCCAGGCCGGAGGCCACAGAGATGGAGGCAATCGCGGTGACCGCCACGATGATGAACACCTCGACCCAGCCGACCAGCGGCACGCCGAACATGATGTTCAGGCCGGCGTTGATCTGCAGCACTCCCAGGCCCACCGAGACGGCGAGGCCGAAGACGGTGCCGATGATGGAGAGGGCATCGATGAGCTTGCCGGGCCAGCGGTAGACGCGCTTGCCGAGCAGCGGGGAGAAGACCGAGGACATGCGGGCAGGCATCTTGCGCTTGTAGACGAAGTAGCCCATCGCCAAGCCCGGCAGAGCGAACGGGACCCACATGTGGACCGCGAAGTGGTAGTAGGTGAAGTGGAATGCCTGGTCGATGGCCGCCTGGCTCATCGGCTCCAGTCCCCCGCGGGGCGGATTGAAGGAGTGGTGGAGCGGCTCGGCCGCGCCCCAGAACAGCAGGGTCGCGCCCAGGCCGGCGGCAAAGAGCATGGAGAACCATACCGGCAGGGAGTACTCGGGTTCGTCATCGTCATCACCTAGGCGCAGGTTGCCATAACGAGAGACGAAGATGCCAATCAAGAAGACGAAAATAACCGAGAAGCCGCCGATGTACAGCCAGCCCAGGTTGGTGAGCAAGGAATTGGAGGCCACCGCGTAGAGATCGCGGGCCTGGGCCCCGAAAAACAGGGTGCCGGCCACGAAAACCACGATGAAGCCGGCGGCGACCAGAAAGACAAAGGGGTCGGTCTTGAGCCCAAGAAACCTCTTGGGCCGATCGGAAGACATGAGGAATGATCCTATCTTTGGACGAAATATGCTGTCACCAGAGTAGCGGACGCCACTGCCCGAATCGACGAAACTGAGAATTAATAATCAACCCCGCCCGATTGACAATCGCCGGAAGCAAAAGATCAACAGATGTAGACATATACGCGGATCAAAGCGGCACAGCTATGCCACGTTCGAACGGTGCGGACGCGGATTTGTATACACTTTCCTCCTCGCGACACCCCCGCCGATTGTGTGACTTATCTATCTTCCTGAGTTTTCTCTTAGCTTTGCGCGGCGTCCCTGCGCCTTGGCTACACGCCCCGGCAACCCTATAATCGCGCTAGCTAGGGAGCGAAAAGCGCGCCGGTGACCGGCCCCTTCCAGATGGCCACCAACCCATCGTCGCAACCTAAACAAAACATGTCTACATCCAAATAATTACTTGTATGTCGTTTTTTTATAAAACCGTTATTCGTTACACTTGACACAACTAAGACAAACCGTTACTAGGGTCCGCGTTCTCCCCAGCTCGCGGGCCGGCCGGCGCCTGCCACCCCAGGTGACGGAAGCGTCGGCGTTTTCCAGCCTGTCTGGATTGAAGGGAGCACTGAACAACTAGTGAGGCAGCACCGAGAACCGCAACAGCACCTCAAGATCTGCGACTACCTCAAGGAGCAGATCCGCAGCGGCGAACTCCAACCGGGGGATCAACTGCCCAGCGAGGCCGAACTGTGCGCGCAGTTCAACTCGTCGCGCGGCCCCGTCCGCCAAGCGATGGCCGTCCTGCGCACCGAGGGCGCCATCTCCTCCGGCCGCGGCCGGCGCTCCGTCGTGCTCGGCAACTTCAACGCCGAGACCTTCGACTCCATCATCTCCGTGAGCTCCTGGCTCAGCCAGCACGGCTACACCCCGCAGCAGAAGACCTTCTGGCTGGCCCGCCGCCCCGCCCCGGAGGACGTCGCCCAGCGCCTGGGGGTCGGCTCCGACGAGCAGGTGGTCTACGTCCACCGCCTGCGCAGCTGCAACGACCGCCCGATGGTGATCGAACGGCTCTACTTCCCCATCGACGTCGGGCAGGAAATCCTCAACTTCGACGCCGACTCCGGCTCGCTGCACACCCACCTGCGCGCCGCCGGCGTCGACTTCGACAACGTCAACCGCCGCATCCACATTGGCACCGCCACTGCCGACGATGCCGAGGCCCTGGGCATCGAGCCCGGCTCCCCCATCTGGACCGTGGAGATGCTTATTTCTAACCACCAGGGCCGCCCCGTCGAGCTGGCGGTCTACTGCTACCGCGCCGACGCCCTGTCGGTGAACCTGTCCTCCGTGCGCGGCGGCGCCTCGCCGCTGGAGGTCTTCCCGGGGTCTAGCGGCAGCTAGTGCGTGGCAATTTCGCCAAATAGTGACGGGGTGCACTACCCTTTGGATATGACTTTCCGAGGCCGACGCAACGCGTCGCTGGTACTCGCCGCTACCCTGCTATCCGGGTGCGCGGCCGGTCATACCGCCGTCGTCGACCCAGCCCCTGCCGGCCAGGCCGGCGATGCCCTCACCGTCGCCACCCCCTCCCCCGCCACGTCGCTGGACTTCACCACCGTCGGCGGCGCGGCCATCCCCGCCGCCCTGATGAACAACGTCTACGAGACCCTGGTGGCCATCGATTCCGAGACCGGCGAGGTCGTGCCCCAGCTCGCCACCGACTGGGAGGTCTCCGCCGACGGCACCCACTACGTCTTCCAGCTGCGCCGCGGCGTGCGCTTTTCCGACGGCTCCCCCTTCAACGCGGAGACCGCAGCCTTCAGCCTGGACTACGTCAAAAACCACTGGTCGAACGCCTTGTCCTCCCAGATGGACGTGGTCAAAAGCGCCCGCGCGACCGGCGAGCACGAGCTCACCGTCGATCTGCACCAGCGCTCCAACAGCTGGCTGTGGCAGCTCGGCACCACCGTCGGCGCGATGATGACGCCTAACGGCGTGGACCAGCTCGCCAGCCGCCCCGTCGGCACCGGCCCCTACGCCGTGAGCAAGTTCAGCCCCAACGAGTTCGTGGCGCTCGACCCCCGCGACAACTACTGGGGCACCCCGGCCGCCCAACCGGTCACCATCAGCTACTTCCCGGATTCGCTGACCGCCCTCAACGCGCTGCGCTCCGGCGGGGCGGACGTGGTCTGGGCCGTCCAGTCGCCGGAGCTACTCGACGATTTGCCGGACGGCATCGAAAAGCACGTCGGCACCACCAACGGCGAGGTACTGCTGTCGCTGAACAACCAGGCCGCCCCCTTCGACGACCCGCGGGTGCGCCAGGCCGTGGCCTATGCCATTGACCGTCAGGCCGCCAGCGAGATCCTCTTCGGCGGGCTGGCCACCGACACCGGCGCCGCCCCAGTGGCGCCCACCGACCCCTGGTTCACCGGCGAGGACTACTACCCCTTCGACCCGCAGCGGGCGCGCCAGCTGCTCCACGATGCCGGAGCCGTCGGCGCCCCCATCACCATCACCGTGCCCACCCTGCCGTACGCCCAGACCGCCGCCGAGCTGATCTACTCGCAGCTCACGGAGGTCGGCTTCGACGTGCGGCTAGAGTCCGCGGAATTCCCCGCGGTGTGGCTGGGCCAGGTCATGGGCGCCCACGACTACCAGGTCTCGCTGGTCTCCCACGTCGAGCCGCGCGATCTCACCACCCTGTTCGGCAGCCCGGACTACTACCTAGGCTACGATTCTCCGCGCGTGCGCGAGCTTTTCGCCGCCGCCGATACCGCCGCGACCCCCGAAGGATTCCGCGCGCTGACCTCCCAGGCCGTCGACCAGATCATGGCCGAGGCCGGCGCCATAACACTGATGAACATGCCCAATATCGTGCTCAGCCGCCCCGGAGTGACCGGGCTGCGCCCCGACATGGTCACCGACTCCGTCGATCTCACGGAGGTGAGCGCGCGGTGAGGGCAGTCGGCATCGTGAAGCTGGTGGGCCGCTACGTCTTCGTACTGGCGGTGGCCAGCGTGGTCATCTTCGCCATGATGCGGGCGGTGCCGGGCAACCCGGCCCGAGTGGCGCTGGGTATCAACGCCACCGACGACGCCATCGCCGAGCTCAGCGCCACCCTGGGCCTCAACCAGCCCCTTATCACCCAGTACGCGGACTGGATGGGCGGGTTGCTGCGCGGCGATTTCGGCGTCTCGCTGGCCTCGCAGACCTCCATTACCGCCCAGGTGCTCGACCGCGCCCAGGTCTCGCTCATCCTGGTCGGCCTGGCGCTGCTGCTGGCGCTGGTCATCGCGGTGCCGCTGGGGATTGCCAGCGCCCGCTACCCGGGGCTGTCGGTGCTGAGCCAGCTGGGCATCGCACTGCCGAACTTCCTGGTCGGCCTGCTGCTTATTAACGCCTTCGGGCGCTGGCTGCCCACCGGCGGGTGGGTGCCGCCCAACCAGGGCTTCGGCGATTTCGTGGCGCACCTTATCCTGCCGGTGATCTCGTTGGCACTGGTGCAGGCGGCCATGCTGACCCGGTACGTGCGCGCCGCCGTCCGCGAGGTCATGGGGCAGGACTATATCCGCACCGCCCGGGCGCTGGGGGCCTCGCCCACCCGGGCGCTTATCCGCCACGGCCTGCGCAACGCGGCCCTGCCCGTGCTGACCGTCGCCGGGGTGCAGCTGACCACGCTGGTCATCGGCGCCGTGGTCATCGAATCCGTCTTCGTGGTCCCGGGCCTGGGCAGCATGCTTCTCGATGCCGTCGCCAACCGCGATCTCACCACCGTCCAGACGCTGGTCATGCTCCTGGTGGCGTTCACCCTGACGGTGAACCTGCTCGTCGACGTGGCCTACCGCCTAATTGACCCGCGCCTGGCGGGCGGCCGCGCGGGCGCCCGCCCCAGTGTTAAGGAGGCCGCGTAATGCAGAAGTACCTAGGCGTCGTCCTGGTGGCCATCCCCGTCATCTTGGCGCTGATGTCCCTGGTGTGGACGCCCTACCCACCGGACCTAGCAGATACCGCCGCCCGGCTGGTCGGCCCCGGCGCCGAACACCTGCTGGGCACCGACCGGTTTGGCCGCGACGTGGCCGCGCGCATCATGGTGGGATCCCAGGTCACGCTGCTGGTCGGCGTGCTCGCGGTCGGCATCGCGGCAGCCGTCGGCGTGCCGCTGGGGGTGATGGCCGGCATGGGCTACGGCGACTGGCTCATCATGCGCGGCTCCGACCTGGTGCTCGCCTTCCCGGCGCTGCTGCTGGCGATTGTCGCCGGCGCGGTGTGGGGCCCGTCGACGGTAACGGCGATGGTGGCCATCGGCATCGCGGGCATCCCGGCGTTCGCGCGCGTGGCCCGCTCCGGCACGCTGCAGGTCATCCACCAAGACTACATTTCCTCCGCCCGGGTCTCCGGCGTGTCCGCGCCGCGGATTGCGCTGCGCCACGTGCTGCCGAATATCCGCGGGCTCATCATCGTCCAGGCCTCCGTCTACTTCGCCCTGGCCGTGCTGGCCGAGGCCGCCCTGTCCTACCTGGGGCTGGGCACTGCTCCCCCGGCCGCATCCTGGGGGCGGATGCTGCAGGACTCGCAGACGCTGATGAGCACCGCCCCGTGGCTGGTGTGGGCGCCGGGGGCGGCCATCGCCGTAACGGTGCTGGGCTTTAACCTGCTGGGCGACGGGCTGCGCGACGCCTGGGATCCGAAGGAGGACGCATGACTTTGCTTGCCATCGAGGGCCTGCGCGTGGGCGACGGGCTCGTCGACGACGTCTCCCTGCACCTGGACCGCGGCCAGCGCCTCGGCCTTATCGGCGAGTCCGGCTCCGGCAAGTCTTTAACCGCCCTGTCGGTGATGGGGCTGCACGACCTGCCCGTCGCCGGCAGTATCCGCTTCGACAGCCAGGAGCTGGTGGGGCTGGCGGATAAGCGGCATCGGCGGCTGCGCGGCGAGCGGATGGCGATGGTTTTCCAGGAGCCCATGAGCGCGCTGGATCCGTTGATGACCGTCGGGCGGCAGCTGCGTCTGGCCGGGGGGAGCCCGGAGATGCTGGAGAAGGTGCTGCTGCCGGCATCGGCAGCGCGGCGCTACCCATTCGAGCTGTCCGGCGGGCAGCGCCAGCGCGTGCTCATTGCCATGGCGATGGCGCGCACCCCTGACCTGCTCATCTGCGACGAGCCGACTACCGCCCTGGACGCGACCACGCAGGCCGAGGTCCTCGACCTCATCGACGCCCTGGCCGCCGAGCACGGCACAGCCGTGTTGTTTATCACCCACGACCTGCGCGTTGCGCAACGAATGTGCTCGCAGATCGCGGTGCTGCGCGACGGGGCCATCGTCGAGGCCGGCGAGCACGTGTTGGACAACCCGCAGCACCCGTACACCCAGCAGCTGGTGGGCGCCTCCCGGCTGCCGGCCGGCGATGCCGTCCCCACCCGCCAGGACCCCGTCATCGCGCTGGAGTCGGTCACCAAGAGCTTCAGCGGCGCGGCGGCGGTAGAAGGCGTGGACCTGGCGGTGCCGCGGGGCGGGCGCGTCGGGGTGGTCGGTGGCTCCGGGTCCGGCAAGACGACGGTGCTCAAGCTGATTGCGGGGCTGGAGCGCCCCGACAGCGGGTCCGTGCGTGTGGACGGGCGCGTGCAGATGGTTTTCCAGGATCCGCAGGGCTCGCTCAACCCGCGCCTGACGGTGGGGCGATCCATCGCCGAGGGCGGCGCCGGACCCGAGGAGGTCGCCCGCGTACTGGAGCAGGTGGGGTTGAAAGCAAGCGATGCCTCCCGCTACCCCCACGAATTCTCCGGCGGGCAGCGCCAGCGCATCTCGATTGCGCGCGCCGTGGTGGGCCGGCCCGATATCGTGCTCGCCGACGAGGCCGTCTCCGCGCTGGACGTCTCCGTGCGCCGGCAGGTGCTGGATCTGTTCGACTCGCTCATCGATGCCTACGATCTCACCGTCGTATTCATCTCCCACGACTTGTCGGTGATTCGCTACCTCTGCCCCACCGTGGTGGTCATGTGCGACGGCCGCGTAGTGGAAGCGGGGCCGACGGCCGAGGTGTGGGAGAACCCGCAGCACGACTACACGCGCGAGTTGCTGGCCGCGGTCGAGACTTCGTCTACGTAGGTATTTAGGCACGCCGAGTAGACGCTACGGAGTGGTTTCCGTGGCGCCCTTT
>NZ_KV823396.1 GCF_001815935.1 Corynebacterium sp. HMSC04H06 | reverse complement strand
AAACCAGTCCAACTTTCGGGGGCCAGTTCACCGGGTTGGGCTTTTCTTTTGCCGCCAGCTGGCTGTGAATGTTCTGGGGACTTGCCCGCAACGGCGTATTTGCCTTGGTCTAACGGGGCGCGGGGGAGTAAAACTAAAACGTTCTCCATATTCCTGCCACAGAAGGGATGCGCCGTGCATCTTAGCGATCTCATGGACGCGGGCGTTTTGCTCCAGAATTTTGGGGGCTGGGCGCTCGCGGGCCTGGGCCTGGTCATCTTCATCGAGTCGGGCGTGCTCTTCCCGTTCCTTCCCGGCGATTCCCTCTTGGTCACCGCGGCCATCCTCCGCGACGACCTAGGCCTGAGCGTCCCGCTTATCCTTTTGGTCGGCACGGTGGCGGCCTTCCTGGGTGACCAGGTGGGCTTCTGGCTGGGGCATACCTTCGGCCGCCGGCTATTTAAGCCGGACGCGAAGATCCTGAAGGTAGAGTACCTCGAGCGCGCGGAGGCCTTCTTTCGCAAGCACGGGCCACTGGCGTTGGTGCTGGGGCGCTTTGTGCCCATCGTGCGCACCTACGTGCCGGTCTCGGCGGGTACGGCCGCGATGCCGTACAAGAAGTTCGTGGGCTGGAACGTCCTGGGCGCGGTGGCCTGGATCGTCACCATGACCATGGTTGGCGTCCTCCTGGGCGGGATCCCGGGGATTGCTGACCGCATCGACGCCATCGTGCTGGTCATCGTGGGCGTCTCCGTAATGCCGGTGGTCATCTCCGGCGCGCGCAGCTGGCGCCGCAAGCCGGACGCTACGGCTAACGATGCCGAACCGGCCCGGTAGTCTACAACAGCGCGCCCAGCTTCCGGGCGGCGTCCTTGAGGGGTGAACCGAACTTAGCGGCGGGGCTGGGGCGGAAGCGCTCGGCTGAGCCGGAAACGGACAGCGCGGCGATGAACGTGCCGGCCGGGTCGAGGACCGGCACGGAGACTGAGGAGAGGCCGGCCTCCCGCTCCTCGACGGACTCGGAGATGCCATTGCTGCGGGCGGCCTCGATATCGGCCTTACCGAAGGTGGTGCCGCTGACGGTGGTGGGGGTAAACGCCGCGATGATGCGCGCCGCCGAGCCGGAGGTGAGCGGCAGCTGCCGGCCCACGGGCACGACGTTGTGGAGGCCGGCTTCCGGCTCCCGGGTGGCAATACAAGTGCGGGTGGTGCCGGTGAGCTCGTAGAGCTGAACCGATTCGCCGGTTTCCTCGAGCAATTTATCCATGATCGGCCCGGCCGCGGTGAGCAACCGGTCTCGGTTGCCCGGAAGGGCGGGACCGGCGGTCCATTTACCCTCATCTGTGCGGGTTAAAATTCGGTGTGCTTCCAGTGCGGTTGCCAAACGATGCGCCGTGGCCCGCGGCAAACCAGTGGTCTCGCACAGGTCATTGAGGCTCGAGGGCCGGTTGGCGGCCGCCATCATGATGGCCACGGCCCGATCCAGTACCTTGATCCCGGAAACTGCGCTATAATCTCCCATACTTTGAAATTTACGTCTCAAATTCTGAGATTTCAAGTGTGGAGGAAGAGCATGAGTCAAAAAATGACGTTGGCAGAGAAGATCTGGCGTGACCACGTCGTCGCCCGCGGCGAGAACGGGGCCCCGGACCTCATTTATATTGATTTCCAGCTCCTCCACGAAGTTACCAGCCCGCAGGCCTTCGAGGGGCTGCGCCTCAACGGCCGCAGCCTGCGCCACCCGGAGCTGCACCTGGCGACCGAGGACCACAACGTGCCCACCACCGGCATCAAGATCGGCGAACTGAACGAAATCGCCGACACCACCTCGCGCACCCAGGTGTCCGCCCTGCGGAAAAACTGCGAGGAGTTCGGAGTCCGCCTGCACTCGATGGGCGACGAGCAACAGGGCATCGTCCACACGGTCGGCCCGCAGCTGGGCATCACCCAGCCGGGCATGACCATCGTGTGCGGCGACTCGCACACCTCGACCCACGGTGCCTTCGGCTCCATCGCCATGGGCATCGGCACCTCCGAGGTCGAGCACGTCATGGCCACCCAGACTCTGTCGCTCAAGCCGTTCAAGACCATGGCCATCGAGGTCAAGGGCCAGCTGGCCGAAGGCGTGAGCGCCAAGGACCTGATCCTGGCGATCATCGCCAGGATCGGCACCGGCGGGGGCCAAGGACACATCATCGAATACCGGGGCGAGGCCATCCGCGCGATGTCGATGGAGGCCCGCATGACCATCTGCAACATGTCGATCGAGGCTGGCGCCCGCGCGGGCCTAGTCGCCCCAGACGAGACCACCTTCGACTACGTCCGCGGGCGCGAGTTCGCCCCGCAGGGCGCGGACTGGTACGCGGCCGTCGAGTATTGGAAGACTCTGCCCACCGACGAGGGCGCCGAATTCGACACCGTCGTCGAAATCGACGCCGACGAGCTGACCCCGTTCGTGACTTGGGGGACCAACCCGGGACAGGGCCTGCCGCTGGGCTCCACCGTGCCGAGCCCGGAGGACTTCGGCGACGACAACTCCCGCGCCGCCGCCGAGAAGGCCCTAGAGTACATGGACCTGACGCCGGGCACCCCGCTGCGCGATGTCGCCATCGACACCGTTTTCCTGGGCTCGTGCACCAACGCGCGCATCGAGGACCTACGAGCCGCCGCCGAGGTTGTCTGCGGCCGCCGCATCGCGGACGGCACCCGCATGCTGGTCGTGCCGTCCTCTACCGTCGTCAAGCAGCAGGCCGAGGCCGAGGGGCTCGACCGCGTCTTCGCCGACTTCGGCGCGGAGTGGCGCACCGCGGGCTGCTCGATGTGCCTGGGCATGAACCCGGACCAGCTGCGCCCAGGCGAGCGTTCCGCGTCCACCTCTAACCGCAACTTCGAAGGCCGCCAGGGCCCCGGCGGGCGCACCCACCTGGTCTCGCCCTTGGTGGCCGCCGCCACCGCCGTGACCGGCCACTTGGCCTCCCCGGCCGACCTGCCCGCTTAAGCGCGCCCGAGCCGACAACCGACACAGAGGAGTACATTCCGATGGAGAAATTCACCACGCACACCGGCACCGGCGTGCCCCTGCCGTATTCCAATGTGGATACGGACCAGATCATCCCGGCCGTCTACCTGAAATCCGTCAAGCGCACCGGCTTTGCCGATGCCCTCTTCGCCAACTGGCGCAAAGACCCCGCCTTCGTCCTGAACCAGGAGACCTTCCGCGACGGCTCCGTCCTGTTCGCCGGCGCCGACTTCGGGACCGGCTCGTCGCGCGAGCACGCCGTCTGGGCACTCAACGACTACGGCTTCAAGGCCGTCTTTTCCTCCCGGTTCGCCGACATCTTCCGCGGCAACGCGGGTAAGGCGGGCCTGTTGGCCGGCGTGATGGCCCAAGAAGACATCGAGCTTATCTGGAAGCAGCTGGAGGGCGGCGAGACCACCGTGAGCGTCGACCTGGAGGCACGCACTGTCACGGTCGGCAGCAACGTCTATCCCTTTGACGTCGACGACTATACGCGCTGGCGCCTCCTGGAAGGCTTGGACGACATCGGGCTGACGCTGCGGGACGAGGAGACCATCACAGCGTACGAGGGTAACCGCCCGTCGTTTAAACCAGCGGTGCGCTAGGAGTTGGAATATGCTCTAGTGTCATGACGACACCTGAGTGGAACAACTCCCACAACTACGGCCAAGGCTCCGAGCAAGGCTACGGCTACCAAAACCAGAACCCGAACCCAGGCGCGCCGTACGGCCAGCCCGGCTACGCCGGGGCCGGCCCGCAGGCCGGCTTCCAGCCGGGGACCGTTTACGCGCCCACCCCGCCGGACGCGCCCGGGGCCGTAGGCCAGGGCTTCAAAGGCTACTTCCAGAACTTCGGCCCCTGGTTCGGCGCCGCGGTGGTCTACCTGGTGCTGCAATTCGTCCCCATGATCCCGTTTACGTTCGTCATCGCGCTTTCCGGCATCCTCGAAGCCGAGGGCACCGCGAGCCCCGGCCCAATCGGTGCGACCGCTGCTTTTATTAGTTTGCTGCTGCTGGGCGCCTGCGTGTTTCTGGTGGGCCTGTGGATGTACGCAAACTTCTACCACGGCGCCGTCGAGGAGGCCAACGGGCAGCGCGTAAGTTTCCGCGGGCTGTTCCGCTTTGACGGAGGCCGTGTCGGGACCATGGTCACGCTCGCCGCCTACGGGATCCTGGTGTGGCTGGGCTGCCTTTTGTTTATCATCCCGGGCCTTATCATCGCTTTCTTGCTGTGCTGGGTCGCCGTGATTAAGGCCGAGGACCCGTCCAAGGGCATCGGCGAGGCGATGGCGGAGTCCTACCGCCTGTCCACCCAGAATATAGGCACCACGCTGCTGCTGGTCGTCCTGCTGGTGTTGCTGCAGCTGGCCGCGAGCCTCATTCCGATTGTCGGCAGCCTCGTGGTGCTGCCGGTGCTTTACTTCGCCTGGGTCCTGGCCTACCGCTGCCTGACCCGGCGCCCGGCCGCGCGCTGGTAGGCGCTAGCGCACGGGCAGCGGGCTGGCCAGGTAGTCCGCGCCGGTCAGCTCGCCGCCGTTAAAGGACAGTACCCACACCGAGGACTTTTTGACCTTCAGGTCGTCCACGTCGCACTTCAAAAACACCGGCTCCAGGCTGGCTATCATCTCGGGGATGGCCAGGCCCTGGCTCACGATGATGGGCGTGCCGCCCTGCTCAACGATGCCGTCGAAAGCCTCCCGTGCCGCCTCCTTGTCCTGCAGCCAGCCGTCGTCGCCTAGGCGCTCGTCCACCGTGACGTCGAAACCGAGCTCGGCGGCCAGGGGAGCGGCGGTCTGCTGGCAGCGGTCGGGCAGCGCGGAATAGATGGCCGTCGGCTTGTAGGGCGTAAGCATCGGAACGAGCATCTCCGCCTGGCGCAGGCCCTTCTTGTCCAGCGGGCGCAGGTTGTCGTCGCCGCTGAACCCCTTGCGCGGCAGGGCGCGGGCGTGGCGGACGTAGAGCACGCGGGTGGTCGGGGCCAGTCGCAGGCGCTTCTTCGCCTTCCGCAGTACGTCCGCGTCCACCTGGTAGGACAGTCGGTTAATCGCCGCGTCCACGGTCATCCAGCTAATCTGGTCGACCTCGTCGTTGGGCGTGAACTCGCCGCCTTCGACCTTGCCCAGCCAGTAGTAGACCACCTTGGTCCGCCCCTGGACCGGGTAGGTGACCTTGCCGATGAGCTTGCCCAGCTTGATCTGGTAGCCGGTCTCCTCGGCGACTTCGCGCACGGCGGTCGTCGGCAGCGACTCGCCCGGATCGACCTTGCCCTTGGCCAGCGACCAGTCGTCGTAGTGCGGACGGTGGATGACGGCCACCTCCGGATCGTGGGGGTTGCCGCGCCACAGCACCGCGCCCGCCGCCAGGGTGGTCCGGGCGAATTCCTTTGCCGGATCGGGGATGATTTCCTGGTGCCGCCCAGAAATGAAGACCTCGGACTGGCTGTCTTTGTCGTTTTCGTGCATGTTCTTGGGCTTGGGCATGGGCGCGCGCCTACTCCTTGCAACTGTCGGTAGCGGATAATTCTCGCGGTCCATCATAGTCCCGCGGTGGGTCCGGCTACACTGTTATTGTTCGTGATGTCTATGGAGGAGCGCTTAATGGTTCGAGTTGCAGTGATGGGGGCTGGTTCGTGGGGCACCACGCTGGCCAAGGTCTTCGCCGATGCCGGCAACAGTGTCCGGCTCTGGGTCCGCCGGCCGGAGTTGGCCGCCACCATCCGGGAGACCCACCGCAACGCCGACTACCTGCCGGACATCGAGTTACCCGCCACTATCGCCCCGACGACCGAGCCGGAAAACGCGCTTGTCGATGCCGATATCGTCGTCCTTGCCGTCCCCTCCCAGACCCTGCGCGAAAATCTGGACGCCTGGTCGCAGCACCTGCCTGGCGATGCCACCGTGGTCTCCATCTCCAAGGGTGTGGAGTCGAGCTCGCTGCAGCGGATGAGCCAGGTGATTGCGGACTCCGGCGTGGATGCCGAGCGCATCGCTGTGCTCTCGGGCCCGAACCTGGCCAAGGAGATCGCGCTGGAGCAGCCGGCGGCCACCGTCATCGCCTGCGAGGACGAGTCCCGCGCCCAGCTGGTCCAGGCTGCCGTGGCCACCAACTACCTGCGGCCGTACACCAACACCGACGTCATCGGCTGCGAGATCGGCGGCGCCTGCAAGAACGTCATCGCCCTCGCCTGCGGTATCGCCTCCGGCAAGGGCCTGGGCAACAACACCCTGGCCTCCCTGATTACTCGCGGCCTGGCCGAAATCAGCCGCCTGGGGGTGGAGCTGGGCGCCGATCCGCGCACCTTCGCCGGCCTGGCCGGCCTGGGCGACCTGGTTGCCACCTGCAGCTCCGAGCTGTCGCGTAACCGCACCTTCGGCTACCGCCTGGGCCAGGGCGGGACCCTGGAGGAGGCCAAGGCCGCCACCAACGGCCAGGTCGCCGAGGGGGTTATCTCCTCGGACTCGGTCTTCCGCCTGGCGCACCAGCACAACATCGACATGCCCATTACCCATTCGGTCTACGGCGTGTGCCACCGCGGGGTCGCTGTGGAGGAAATGATCGTCGCATTGATGGGTCGGTCCAAGAAGTCGGAGTAGGCACCCGGTAAGCTAGCTGCCTATGAGTTCCCGAAAGATCCGCGTGGCGGTCGTCTACGGTGGCCGCAGCACTGAACACTCCGTGTCCTGTATCTCCGCCGGGGCGGTGATGAGCCACCTCCCGCACGACAAATACGAGGTGGTGCCTGTAGGCATTACCCGCCAGGGCCTGTGGACCCCGGGAACCACCGAGGGGCTGCAGCTGGACGGCGGCGTCCTGCCGGAGGTTGCCGCCGGCGACGAGCTCTCGCTGTCGCTGACCCCCAGCTCCCGCGGGCGCTTCGTCAATGTCACCCGCGGCGAGGTCTACGCCGAGGTCGACGTCATCTTCCCGGTCCTGCACGGTCCCTTCGGCGAGGACGGGACCATCCAGGGCCTGTTCGAGATGTCCTCAGTGCCCTACGTGGGTACCGGGGTACTGTCCTCGGCCACGGGCATGGACAAGGAGTTCACCAAGAAGCTCATGGTCGCCGAGGGCCTGCCGGTCACCCCGGAGGTCATCCTCCGTGGCCGTTCCGAGCTGACCGAGGAGGAAAAGGCCGTGCTGGGCCTGCCGGTCTTCGTTAAGCCCGCGCGCGGCGGGTCCTCGATCGGCATCTCCAAGGTCACCGACTGGGCACAGCTGCCGGAGGCCGTCCGCCTGGCCCGCGAGTCCGACCAGAAGGTCATCGTGGAAAAGGAAATCGTTGGCTCCGAGGTTGAGGTCGGCGTCCTGCAGTACCCGGACGGTAGGCTGCTGGCGTCGGTGCCGGCGCTGCTCAACGGCACCGAAGACTCGAAGGAAGGCTTCTACGGCTTCGAGACCAAGTACCTGGACAACGTCGTCTCCGCCACCATCCCGGCCCCGTTCGAACCGGCGGTCATCGACCAGCTCAAGAAGCTGGCCCTGGAGACCTTCCAGGCCTTGGATTGCAAGGGGCTATCCCGCGTGGACTTCTTCGTCACCGAGCAGGGCCCGGTCCTCAACGAGATCAACACCATGCCGGGCTTTACCCCGATCTCGATGTACCCGAAGGTACTCGCCGCCAGCGGCGTCGACTACGAGGCCCTGCTCGACACGCTCATTGAAACCGCGCTGGCAGACGCGGCCGAAGCCGCGGATTAGTCGGCGGCCCCAAGGGCATCGCCCAGCTCCACTAGCACGCTGTCGGCGACGTCCTGCGGCAAGTGTGCGGCGATGTCGGTGTCCTGGCCCAGCGCGAACCAGGTGCTGGCTGTGGTGCCCGGAGCCAGGGTGGTGTCCTCGAACCAGGGCACGTCGTCGACCTGCTGAACCTGCTCGCCGGCCGCATAGCCCGGCGCCGGTTCCACCCCGCAGCGCAGGACGATGGCCTCGCGGCCCGGTGCGGTCCACACGGCCGTGCCCGCGGCGGTGCCCTCCGGCAGCTCCCGCTGGCGCTGGTAGTCCTTGGCCAAGGTCTCCGGCAGGGCGGCATCGAGGGCGCGGCAGGTCGAGCGGTTGTCGCCTGCGGCGGCTTGGAGCTGGGACAGGGGAGCCGCGTGCGGCTGCTGGTCCGCCTGGTCCAGCTGGCCCAGGGACTCGTCTAAGCCGTCGGGCTGGCCGTCGTCATGGGTGGTCACCGCCACGACGGGGGCGCGGTCGACGGTGTACCACGTGGTCAGGGTCGACCCCGGCGTCATGTCGCGGACCTGCAGCCATTGCGCGCCGCTGGCCTCGGTGGTCTCGGAGTAGGGCGTGTACTGCAACGGCAGGTCGACGCCGCAGCGCAGCGTGGTGGCCTCGGAGGAGATGGTCGCCCAGGCGGCCACCCCGTCCGGCACGGGCTCGACGATGTCGGAGCGCCCGTGGCCGTAGAACTTGCCCGGCAGGTTGTCTATTACCGCAGCGCACTCGGCCGACGATGCCTCCTGCGACGGCACCGGCGACATCGCCACCGGCTCCCGCGCCACCGTGGAAAAGTAGTACTTGGCCCCGAACAGGACCGCCACGATAAGGCTTAAGGAGATAGCCAGCAGCGCGTAGACTGCGGTGCGGTTAAATTGGTTACCCTGAGAGTCCATAAACTGCAATCTTATCGAAAGGTATTCGGTGAACTTAACCCCGACTCTGGCCGATGTGGGCGAACACGAGGTCATCGGCGAGATCATCGCGGCCGCGCCCAGCGCACTCAACGGCGACGACGCGGCGGTGATGTTTCCGGCCGCCCCCAACACGCGCACCGTCGCGGCGACGGACATGATGGTCGAAGGCCGCCACTTCCGGCGCGACTGGTCAACGCCCAACGAGATTGGGCAGAAGGCCATCCTAGAAAACTTCGCCGACGTCGAGTCCATGGGTGCGCGCCCCATCGCGGCCCTTCTAGCCATCAGTGCCCCAGCCGAGACCCCGGTGGAGTTCGTGCGGGGGATTGCGGAGGGTATCGCGCAGCGCTGCGAGCCTTATAACGCCGAGCTGGTGGGCGGCGATCTCACCCAGGGCATGCAGGTGACCGTCACGGTCACCGCGATCGGGCACCTGGGCGGGGATAGGTCGGCGATGACCCTGGACCGCGCCCGTCCCGGCCAGCAGCTGGTCGCGCACGGCAAGATCGGCTGGTCGGCCGCCGGGCTGGCGTTGCTCGAGCGGTTCGGCCGCGAGCTACCCACCGAGCTGGCCCACCTCAGCCCGCTCATCGATGCCCATTGCTGCCCTTGGCTGGATCCTAGCCGGGGTATGATCGCCCGGGCGGCGGGCGCGACCGCCATGACGGACATCTCCGATTCGCTCATCCGCGATGTCGGCACCATCGCGGCGCGCTCCGGGGTCAACATCGACTTGGATTCGGCCGCTATCGCACCGCACGAGCTGCTAGTCGAGGCCGGCCGCGCCTTGGGGGAGGATCCGTGGCGCTGGGTTTTGACCGGCGGCGAGGACCACACCCTGGTGGGCACGACGGCGAAAGAGGCGCCGTCGGGGTTTAGGGTCATCGGCAGCGTTAACAAGGGCGCGGCGGCTACGGTGGATGGGAAAGAATCCGCCTACGACGCCGGCTGGGAGGCCTTCTAAAACCCATGAGCGATATCCCCACGTGCACGCCGACTTACCACCCGTCCTGGGAGGAGGTGCTGAGCCCCGTCCTGGACGAGCACTGGCCGCAGATCCAGTCCCTGCTGGAAACCGGGCCTTTTCTGCCCGCTGCCGAGAACCTTTTCCGTGCCTTCTGGCAGCCGCGCGACCAGGTGCGCGTGCTCATCCTGGGACAGGATCCGTACCCGACCCCGGGCCACCCGATGGGCCTGGCCTTTTCTACCCAGCCGGGGGTCAAGCCGCCGAAGTCGCTGGTTAACATCTACAGAGAGCTCCACGAAGACTTAGGCGTAGAGCCGCCCGCCGACGGTGACCTGTCGGCCTGGAACGACCAGGGGGTCATGCTGCTCAACCGCGTGCTGAGCGTGGCGCCTGGCCAGGCGGGTTCCCACCGCGGCCACGGCTGGGAGGCGGTCACGGAGGCCGCCATCCGCAGCCTGGACTCCGAGCAGCTCGTGGCCATCCTGTGGGGCCGAGACGCGCAGAAGTGCGCAAGCTTCATCCCGCACGCCCACAAGCTGGCCGCCCCGCACCCTTCGCCGCTGTCCGCGCACCGCGGGTTCTTCGGTTCGCGGCCATTTTCTCAAGCGAACGAGTACCTTCGGGCGGCTGGCGCGCGCGAAGTGGACTGGCGCTTGTAAGATAACGGCCATGTCTTTTCTAGGGTCCTTAGATGCGGCCGGGCTGCGCGGGTGGGCCAGCCGGGCCACCGGCGAACTCTCGCGCCGGCGCGCGGAGATCAACGCCCTGAACGTCTTCCCAGTGCCGGACTCTGACACCGGCTCCAACATGGCCTACACCATGGAGGCCGCGCTGCGCGAAGCCGACCAGCACCCGCAGGCGGACCTGGGTGGGGTGGCCCAGGCGCTCGCCGTCGGATCGGTGCGCGGGGCTCGCGGCAACTCCGGGCTGGTGCTCTCCCAGGTGCTGCGCGGGGTAGCGGAGACCGTCCACGACGGCCCGCTGGACGGCCAAGTACTCGCCGATGCCCTGACGCTAGCGGTCCGGCTCGTCAGCCGCGCCATCGCGCAGCCGGTGGAGGGCACCGTGGTTACGGTCCTGCGCGCGGCCGCGGAGGCCGCCGAGGACGCGGCCGAGGACGACCCGCACCTAGAGCCAGTGGCGCAGGCGGCGGTGGAGGCGGCGCGAATCGCTTTGCACAACACGCCCTCGCTGCTGCCGGAGCTGGCCGCGGCCGGCGTCGTGGACGCGGGCGGGGCGGGCCTGGTCGTGCTCCTCGAGTCCTTGCTGTCCACCGACACCCAGCCCGCCCCGTCTGCCGCGCCGGCGGAGGAGGGCGACTGGATGGAGGTCATGTTCTTCTTCCGCGGCGACGTTGACGAGCTCCAGGCCCGCCTGGACGCGATGGGCAACTGCCTGGTCGTCGCCCCCGCGGCCGACGATGCCGCCACCGTCCACCTGCACACCACCGTCGCCGGCCCGGTCATCGAAGAGGCCTTCGCAACCGGCCAGGTCAGCGACCTGCGCCTGGAGGTCCTGCCGGCCCCGTCGGAGCCTGCGGCAGGCAGCGAGCAGGTGCGCCGAGTCATCGCGGTCGCCCCGGACGGCGCGGTGGCCAAGCTCTTTGCCGCAGCCGGCGTGGACGTCGTCGCCCCAGGGCAGAGCGCGGGCGAGACGCAGGACAACGATATTTTCCTCACCAACGGCACCGAGTCCGAGACCGGCCGCTGCCAGGTGGTTCCGACGGGATCCTTCGTCGCCGGCCTGGCCGCGCTGAGCGTCTACGAGCCCGGCAACCCCGACACCACCGCCATGGCGCAGGCCATGCAGGAGGTCGCCGACTCCATGCGCGTTGAGATCCTAGATGAGGAGACCCCCGAGGCCGTCGAGGAAGCCGGCCGCCGGCTGCTGGCCGCGGGCGGGGAACAGGTCACCGTCCTGTCCGCCCAGCCGATCGACTCGGTGGAGCTGGGGGAAAGGCTCGGCGCCGAGGTCGCGGCCCTCCAGGTGCCCGGGATCGCCACGGAAGTTGGGGTAGAGTAGCAGGCATGCTGGGGTGGCGCGATGAACGAAAGCTGTCGGAGGTCTTAGACCCGAAGCAGGCGCGCCGGCTGGAGGCCGCCTTCGGCTACACCACCTGCGGGCAGCTGCTGGAGCACTACCCGCGCGACTATATGCGCCACGGCTACGACGTGGGCATCGCCGATGCGGACGAAGGCGACCACGTCACCCTCTCCGGAGTTATCACCCGCACCGATTTCCGGCCCACCAGCCGGCGCGGGGTGCTGCGGGTCTTCCTGGACAACGGCCTGGTCGTGAGCTTTTTCAACCCGACGTTCCAGCGCAAATTCCTCCAGCGCGGGCGCCGGGCCATGTTCTCCGGCAAGTTGCAGTTTTTCCGCGGGACCCCACAGCTGCAGCACCCGGACTTCGTGATGCTCGATAGCCACGACGGCACGGTGTCCGGCTCCGGAGCCCTGCGCGGGCTGGCCAGCGCCGGTGAGCTCGAGGAGGTGTTGAGCCAGTGGGAGTGGCTCCCGGTCTACCCGGCCTCGGAGAAGGCCCCCTCGTGGCTCATCATGATGGCGGTCAAGCGCGTCCTCGACACGCTGCCCACGGTGCCCGAGCCGCTCGACCAGCGGCAGATGGTCAGTTTCGACACCGCGCTGCGCCAGGTCCACCAGCCCGGGCCGGCCGGCCCGCAGCGTGCCATCCAGCGCCTGAAGTACAACGAGGCGCTGGGCATCGGGCTGGTAATGGCCCTGCGGCACCGCGACGCGCAGTCGCACCGGGCCAAGCCACTGCCACCGCTGGATGATGGCTTCCGCGCCGAGCTTTTAAGCAACCTGCCGTTCGACCTGACCAACGGGCAAAAGCGCGTTACCGCCGACATCTCCCACGACATGACCCAGGACGTGCCGATGGCCCGGCTCCTGCAGGGCGAGGTCGGCTCCGGCAAGACGATGGTCTCCGTGCTGGCCATGCTGCAGGCCGCCGATGCCGGCTTCCAAGCCGCCCTGCTCGCGCCGACGGAGGTGCTTGCCGCGCAGCACTACGAGTCCGTGACGGCCACCGTCCCCGCGGATGTCAAGGTAGTCTGCTTGACCGGTTCGATGAAGGCCGCCGAGAAGCGCCAGGCGTTGCTGGACATCGTCTCCGGGGACGCGGACATCGTCATCGGAACGCACGCCATCATCCAGGACAAGGTGGAGTTTTTCAACCTGGGGCTGGTCGTTGTCGACGAGCAGCACCGCTTCGGTGTCGAGCAGCGCGAGGCCCTGCGCACCAAGTCTCACCCGGGCTTTAGCCCGCACCTGCTGGTCATGACGGCGACCCCCATCCCGCGCACGGTGGCGATGACCGTCTTCGCCGACCTGGCCGTCTCCACGCTGACCGAGCTTCCGGGCGGGCGCAAGCCTATCCAGACCTCGGTGGTGCCCGAGTGGATGCCGTCCTGGGTCTCGCGGGCGCTCGAACGCATCCGCGAGGAGGTCGCGGCCGGGCACCAGGCCTATATCGTCTGCCCGCAGATCGAGGGCGAGGGCGGGGTCGAGGCTGTTTGCGAGCAGCTAGCCCACGGGCCGCTGAAGGACCTGCGCGTTGGGCTGCTGCACGGGCGTATGACGGACAAGGACGAGCGGATGGCCGCCTTCGCCCGCGGCGACATCGACGTTCTCGTGGCGACTACCGTGGTAGAAGTCGGCGTCGACGTGCCGAACGCCACCGTGATGCTCATCCGCAACGCGGAGAACTTCGGCGTCTCGCAGCTGCACCAGCTGCGCGGGCGCGTCGGCCGCGGTGGCAACGCCTCGGTCTGCCTGCTGCACACGCTCGCCGAGGAGGGCACCCCGGCCTTTAACCGCGTCCAGGCCG
This sequence comes from Corynebacterium sp. HMSC04H06, assembly GCF_001815935.1. Classification (GTDB taxonomy): domain Bacteria; phylum Actinomycetota; class Actinomycetes; order Mycobacteriales; family Mycobacteriaceae; genus Corynebacterium. The sequence goes on along the minus strand of NZ_KV823396.1, from coordinate 2,445 downwards.
TCGCGGCCACGAACTCGGGCTTCGAGCTAGCCGAGCTGGATCTGGCCCAGCGCCAGGAGGGCGACGTGTTGGGCACCGAGCAGTCCGGCACCCGCCGCAGCCTCAAGCTGCTTAACCTGTTGCGCGACCGCGACATCATCGAGCGCAGCCACGCCGACGCCTTCGCCTTGGTCGAGCGCAACCCGGATCTGGCGCTGCAGCTGACCCAGGAGATGAACGCGGACAAACTCAGCTACCTGGAGAAGAACTAACCGGGCGCGGTGCTAGGGTATGGGGCATGGAAATTTGTGCGCCCTTCGCGGGCATCGTCCGCTACCACGTGGCGGAAGGGGACACGGTTGACGCCGGCGCCCCTGTCGCGACGGTGGAGGCGACCAAGCTGGAGAGCCCGGTGGTCAGCCCGGCGCCGGGCATCGTGAGCCGGGTGCTGGTTCCGGATTTTTCGACCGTGGCCGGCGGTGACCGGCTGGCCGAGATTGGAGAGCGCCCATGACGCGGATCATTGCTGGACACGCCCGGGGACGCACCATCGTGGTGCCGGATAGCGGAACCCGCCCGACCGCCGACCGCGCCCGGGAGGGCCTGTTTTCCTCCCTCAACGCCCGCTGGGGCTTTGCCGGTTCCCGCGTACTGGACCTGTTCTCCGGCTCCGGGGCGCTAGGCCTGGAGGCAGCCAGCCGCGGCGCCGAGGAGGTCGTCTTGGTCGATGATGCCGCCGTCGCCTGCCGCGCCATGGAACACAACGTCGGCGTCGTCGGACACCCGCGGGTAACCATCCGGCAGCAGAAGGCCTCGGCCTACCTGGCGGGCGCCCCGCGCGGGTTCTTCGACATGGTCCTAGCGGACCCGCCCTACGCCTTCGATGCCGTCGATGAGCTCATCACCGCCATTGAGCCGGCGCTGGCCGACGAGGCCATCGTCGTCATCGAGCGACACGTTGACTCCCCACACACCGAGTGGCCCGCCGGCTTCGAGCCGACCGGTCAGAAACTGAAGAAGCGTACCTTTGGTATTGCGCGGATGGATATGGCGCTGTACCACCGCGCCTCCTAGACCGCTACAGGAAGGACCTTGAACGCCATGACGAAGGCCGTGTGCCCGGGCTCTTTTGACCCGATGACCTTGGGGCATCTTGACATCTTTACCCGGGCTAACCAGCTGTTCGACGAGGTCACCGTGCTCGTGACCGGCAACCCGGACAAGCCGTCGGGGCTGTTTAGCATCGACGAGCGCATGGAGCTCATCCGCCAGAGCGTGCCCGCCGACATCAAGGTCGATAGCTGGGGCGGCCTGCTGGTGGACTACACCAGCGAGCACGGCATCGATTGCCTGGTCAAGGGCCTGCGCTCCTCGCTGGACTACGAGTACGAGCTGCCGATGGCGCAGATGAACCGGCGGCTGACCGGGATTGACACCATGTTCTTGCTCACCGATGAGAAATACGGGTATATCTCGTCCTCCCTGTGCAAGCAGGTCGCCAAGTTCGGCGGCGACGTGCAGGGCATGTTCCCCGAGGCGGTGGCCTGCGCGGTCATGGACAAGTACCACGCATGATGCTGCTGGCGGTCTTTGCCGTCGTCCTTTTAGGCTCCTGCATGCAGCGGGTCTCGGGGATGGGGCTGGGGCTTATCGGCGGGCCCGTGCTCATGCTGTTGATGGGGCCGGTCGAGGGCATCCTGGTCATCAACGTGCTGGCCTGTATCAACGCCGCGCTGACGACGGTGTCAGTGCGCCGCGACGTGGACTGGAAGGTCTTCGCCCAGATTGCGGCGGTGATGATGCTCGGCTCCATTCCGGCCGGTTTCCTGGTGGCGCGCACGGACACGGCTCCGCTGCTGGTAATCGTCGGCGGCGCGCTGCTTGTCGCGCTGGGCGTGGTGACCTTCGGCAAGCGCTTCGTGCCGCCGATGCAGGGCACCGGCCCCGCCGTCTCCGCCGGCATCCTGGGAGGGTTTACCAACACGCTGGCCGGCATCGCAGGACCAGTCATCACGGTCTACGCTCAAGCCGCGCGCTGGCCACAGCAGATGTATACCGCCACGTTGCAGCCCATCTTCATGGTGGGCGGGTTTATCTCCGTCACGGTTAAGCTGCTGGTCGGTGCCGGCGGCCTCGACGGCGTGAGCGGCTGGCTGTGGCCGGTGGGCTTGATAGCGATGCTGCTGGGCATTAGCACCGGCACCGCGCTGGCGCGCCGCGTCCCGCGTGGGGCGGCGCACAAGTTTTCGCTCTTTATCGCCTCGGTCGGCGCCGCCAGCGCCGTGGTCCGCGGCCTTACCAGCCTTTAAAACGTGGGGTCTAGGTGCGCTATTTGGTCTCGCAACCTTGGCGCGCGATACACCGGCGCAACTTAAACACTCAGCCCAAGTTCGCGCCCTAGGCTCACGATCAAAGCTCGCTACCTTGGCCCACCGTCTAGGCGCGCCGAGTAGGCACGCCGAATGG
>NZ_KV823395.1 GCF_001815935.1 Corynebacterium sp. HMSC04H06 | reverse complement strand
AAGGCCGAAGAGCCGAAGAAGGAAGAAAAGAAGGAAGAGTCCCCGAAGAAGGACGAGTCCGCGGCTAAGAACACCTCCGCGAAGGTCAACAACGGCGACAACGTCCCGTACGTGACCCCGCTGGTGCGCAAGCTGGCTGACAAGCACGGCGTTGACCTGAACTCCGTGGAAGGCACCGGCGTCGGCGGCCGCATCCGCAAGCAGGACGTGCTGGCTGCTGCCGGCGAGGGCGAGGCCCCGAAGTCCGGCTCCGACAAGGCTGCCTCCGGCAAGTCCGGCGAGCGCGCCAACTGGTCCACCAAGTCCGTGGATCCGGAGAAGCAGGAGCTCATCGGCACCACCCAGAAGGTCAACCGCATCCGCGAGATCACCGCCTCCAAGATGGTCGAGGCCCTGCAGATTTCCGCGCAGCTGACCCACGTGCAGGAAGTCGACGTCACCGCGGTGGCCGACATGCGCAAGAAGAACAAGCAGGCGTTCATCGACAAGTACGGCGCCAACCTGTCCTACCTGCCGTTCATCGTGAAGGCCACCGTCGAGGCGCTGGTCTCCCACCCGAACGTCAACGCCTCCTATAACCCGGAGACCAAGGAGATGACCTACCACGCGGACGTGAACGTGGCCATCGCCGTGGACACCCCGCGCGGCCTGCTCACCCCGGTCATCCACAAGGCGCAGGACAAGACCCTGCCGGAGATCGCCCAGGCTATCGCCGAGCTGGCCGACAAGGCCCGCAACAACAAGCTGAAGCCGAACGATCTGACCGGTGCTACCTTCACCGTGACCAACATCGGCTCCGAGGGCGCCCTACTGGACACCCCGATCCTGGTTCCGCCGCAGGCCGGCATCCTGGGCACCGCGGCCATCACCAAGCGCCCGGTAGTCGTCAATGACGACGGCCAGGACGCCATCGCCATCCGCCAGATGTGCTACCTGCCGTTCACCTACGACCACCAGGTGGTCGACGGTGCTGACGCGGGCCGCTTCATCACCACCATCAAGGACCGCCTGGAGACCGCGGACTTCGAGTCTGACCTGGCTCTCTAAGCCAGCTAAGACGTGGCCTTGAGTCGCCGGCCTTACCGGGCCGGCCCGAGCCCCCGTTGTCTTTTCCTATGACTTTAGGGAAAGGCAACGGGGGCTTCGTCTTTGGCCAACTACCCCCGCGACCCCCTTGTGGGGCAGATTTGGTCACAGTGTTTTGGTCCAGTTGGAGATGTCACTAACCCCCGCACGCGGGGCCGACGTCCCCGAGGCGTGGCGAGGCGTATTTAACGCGCTGTGGTTGGGGGTGAAAAAGGCCCGGGGGTGCGGCGCGCAACAATATACTGGTGTTCCGTATGGCCGTTTTGCCTACCCAATCAAGGAGTAACGCTAATGGAATTCATCTCCCGTCACCTCGGGCCAGATGCCACCGAACAATCTAGGATGCTGGAGGCGGTGGGTTATTCCACCGTTGAAGACTTGGTCGACGCCGCTATCCCGGCCAAAATTCGGGCCGACCAGCGGCCGGAGCTGCCGGGCCTGCCGGAACCGCTCAGCGAGCACGACGCCCAGGAACGCCTGCGCGAGCTGGCTGGCAAGAACCACCTGCTAAAGTCCTTCTACGGTCAGGGCTACAGCGACACCATTACCCCGCCGGTCATCCGCCGCGGCCTCCTCGAGGACGCCGGGTGGTACACCGCTTATACCCCGTACCAGCCGGAGATTTCCCAGGGCCGCCTGGAAGCGCTCCTCAACTTCCAGACTATGATCCAGGACCTGACCGGCCTGCCGATCGCGAACGCCTCTCTGCTGGATGAGGCCTCCGCCGTGGCCGAGGCCGTCGGCCTGATGTCCCGCGCGGTCAAGAAGGGCCGCCGCGTGGTCCTGGACGAGCGCCTCCACCCGCAGGTGCTCAACGTCGCCGCCGAGCGCGCCCGCGCCATCGAACTGGAGGTCATCGTCGCGGACCTGACCGACGGCCTGGCCGGCGAGGACATCGTCGGCGTGGTCGCGGCCTACACCGGCACCGAGGGCGATATCTTCGACCCGCGCTCGGTCATCGAGGAGGCCCACTCCCGCGGCGCCCTGGCCGCCGTGGTCGCCGACCCGCTCTCCCTGACGCTGTTGGAGGCCCCGGGCGAGATGGGTGCCGACATCGTCACGGGCAGCTCCCAGCGCTTCGGCGTGCCGCTGTTCTTCGGCGGCCCGCACGCCGCGTTTATCTCCGTCACTGACAAGCTCAAGCGCCAGATCCCGGGCCGCATCGTGGGCGTGTCCAAGGACGCCGAGGGCCGCCCGGCCTACCGCCTAGCCCTGCAGACCCGCGAGCAGCACATCCGCCGCGAGCGCGCCACCTCCAATATCTGCACCGCCCAGGCGCTGCTGGCCAACGTCGCCTCCATGTACGCGGTCTACCACGGCCCGCGGGGACTGAAGGCAATCGGCGAGCGCGTGCACGGCCTGGCCTCTACCTTCGCCGCCGCCGTCAAGGGCGAGGGCCTGGATCTGGCCGCCGAGGACTTTTTCGACACCGTCACCATCACCGGCGTGGACGCCGCCGCCATCAAGTCCTCCCTGCAGGAGGCCGGCTATCTGGTCCGCGCCATCGGCAGCGACAAGGTCTCGGTCTCCTTCGGCGAATCCGCTACCCATGCCGACGTCGAGGCCCTCGCCAAGGCCTTCGGCGGCGAGGTCGCGGACACCGAACCCTTCGCCCTGCCGGAAGCCCTCCAGCGCTCCACCCCGTTCCTGGAGCACGAGATCTTCAACTCCCTGCACTCCGAGACCCAGATGATGCGCTCCCTGCGCGAGCTGGCCGACAAGGACCTAGCACTCGACCGCAGCATGATCCCGCTGGGCTCGTGCACCATGAAGCTGAACCCGACCGCGGCGATGGAGCCCATCTCTTGGCCGGAGTTCGCGGGTATCCACCCTTACGCCCCGGAGGAGACCACCGCCGGCTGGCGCGAGCTCATCACCCAGACGGAGGACTGGCTGGCTGCGCTTACCGGTTACGCCAAGGTCTCCATCCAGCCGAACGCGGGCTCCCAGGGCGAGCTCGCCGGCCTGCTGGCCATCCGCCGCTACCACGTGGCCAACGGCGACAATGGCCGCGACGTCGTGCTCATTCCGGCGTCTGCCCACGGCACCAACGCCGCCTCGGCGACCCTTGCCAACCTGCGCGTTAGCGTGGTCAAGACCGCCGACGACGGCTCGATTGACCTGGCGGACCTGGACAAGAAGATCGAACAACACGGCGAGCACATCGCCGGCATCATGATCACCTACCCGTCCACCCACGGCGTCTTTGACCCCGAGGTCCGCGAGGTCTGCGACAAGATCCACGCCGCCGGCGGCCAGGTCTACATCGACGGCGCGAATATGAACGCCCTGACCGGCTGGGCCCAGCCGGGCCAGTTCGGCGGCGACGTCAGCCACCTGAACCTGCACAAGACCTTCACCATCCCGCACGGCGGTGGCGGCCCGGGTATCGGCCCGGTGGCCGTAGCCGAGCACCTCATCCCGTTCCTGCCGTCCAACGCCGCCGACCCGGCTCACGATGCCACCGAGGCCACCCCGGTCGGCGAGGGCGTGCCGATCACAGCCAGCCAGTACGGCTCCGCCGGCGTGCTGCCCATTTCCTGGGCCTACCTGGCCATGGCCGGCTCCCAGGGCCTGCAGCAGGCCTCCGCGCACGCCATTCTGGGCGCGAACTACCTGGCCCACGAGCTGCACGATTCCTTCCCGATCCTCTACACCGGCAACGCCGGCCTGGTCGCGCACGAGTGCATCCTGGACCTGCGCGAGCTGACCGACAAGTCCGGCGTGACCGCCGCGGATGTGGCCAAGCGCCTCATCGACTTCGGCTTCCACGCCCCCACCCTGGCCTTCCCGGTCGCCGGCACCCTGATGGTCGAGCCGACCGAGTCCGAGGACAAGGGCGAGCTGGATCGCTTCATCGAGGCCATGCGCACCATCCGCGCCGAAATCCAGGAGATCATCGACGGCAAGGTCGCCTACGAGGATTCCGTCATCGCCCACGCCCCGTTCACGGCGCTGTCCGTGTCCAGCAACGACTGGGCTTACGGCTTTAGCCGCGAGCAGGCCGCCTGGCCGGTGGACACGCTGCGCCGCGGCAAGTACTTCGCCCCGGTCCGCCGCCTGGACGAAGCCTACGGCGACCGCAACCTCGTCTGCTCCTGCCCGCCGCCGGAGGCTTTCGAGATGACCAACGAAAAGGAGAGCTAAATGTCCGAACTAAGCAATTCCCCGCTGCATGCTGAGCACGAGAAGCTCGGCGCCACCTTCACCGCCTTCGGACCGTGGAACATGCCGCTGAAGTACGCCAACGAGCTGGACGAGCACCGCGCCGTGCGCGAGGCCGCCGGGCTGTTCGACCTGTCGCACATGGGCGAAATCTGGGTCACCGGCCCGGACGCGGCCAAGTTCCTGTCCTACGCGCTCATCTCCAACCTGGAAACCGTCAAAGTGGGCAAGGCCAAGTACTCCATGGTCGCCGCCGAAGACGGCGGCATCATCGACGACCTCATCTCCTACCGCTTCGAGGAGGAGAAATTCCTGGTGGTGCCGAACGCCGGCAACACCCAGGCCGTCTGGGAGGCCTTCCAGGAGCGCGCGAAAGACTTCGACGTGCAACTCAAAAACGAGTCTCAGGACGTGGCGATGATCGCCGTCCAGGGCCCGAAGGCTGCCGAGATCCTCGTCCCGCTGGTCGAGGACAATAAGCAGGACGCTGTCTATGAGCTCGGCTACTACGCCGCCACCATGGGCAAGGTGGCCCGCAAGTTCGCCATCGTCGCCCGCACCGGCTACACCGGCGAGGACGGCTTCGAGCTCATCGTCTACAACGCGGACGCCCCGGAGCTGTGGAACGAGCTCCTGCGCGCCGGCGAGGAATACGGCATCAAGCCCTGCGGCCTGGCTGCGCGCGACTCCCTGCGCCTGGAGGCCGGCATGCCGCTCTACGGCAACGAGCTGTCCCGGGATATCACCCCGGTCGAGGCCGGCATGTCCCGCGCCTTCGCCAAAAAGGAAGCGGACTTCGTGGGCGCGAAAACCATGCGGGCGCGCGCCGCCGAGGGCCCGCAGCAGGTCATCACCGGCCTGGAGTCTTCCCAGCGCCGCGCGGCCCGCTCCGGCGCCGAGGTCTACGTGGGAGATACCCACGTGGGCACCGTGACCTCCGGCCAGCCCTCCCCCACGCTGGGCCACCCGGTCGCCCTGGCGCTGCTGGATACCTCCGCGGGCCTGGAGCCCGGCGCCGAGGTCGAGGTCGACATCCGCGGCAAGCGCTACCCATTCACCGTAACGGCCTTGCCGTTTTACAAGCGGGACAAGTAAAACCGTTCTAAGATAAAGCTCGATAACGCCCGATCCTTTCAGAAAGGACTTTTACCCATGGCCAACCTGCCTGATAACTACTCCTACTCCGAGGACCACGAGTGGCTGGCTGCCGCTCCGGACGACGTCGTGGGCAAGACCGTCCGCGTGGGCATCACCTCGGTCGCCACTGAGCGCCTGGGCGAGGTCGTCTTCGCCGAGCTGCCTGCCGTCGGCGACTCCATCACTGCGGGCGACTCCTGCGGCGAGGTCGAGTCCACCAAGTCCGTCTCCGACCTGTTCGCTCCGGTCACCGGCACCGTGACCGCCGTGAATGAGGGCGTGCACGATGACTACTCCGTCATCAACAACGATCCCTTCGGCGACGGCTGGCTCTTCGAGGTCGAGGTCTCCGAGGCCGGCGAGCTGATGAGCGCCGCCGACTACGCCGCCGCCAACGGTATCTAAGACCCATCTCAGCCGCGCGCTGGCCCCTGCCAGCGTCCCGCGCCCCCGGCAAGACCCGGTAGCCCGCCCGTGGATGTACACGGACGCGCTTCCGCGTGCTGGGGGTGCTTTTGTATACCCAGTTGGGCATCCGCCCGCGACCTAGCGGCCGAGGCGAATTACAATGGGTATCTATGACTGCACCGCGCGATCCTTTCTTCCCCGCCGACCGCTCCATTCGCGCCGACAACGCGCCCTTGGACATCCGCCACCTGGGGCGGATGGACTACCAGGAAGCTTGGGACCTGCAGGCCGATCTGGCCAAGCAGCGCGCCCAGGGGGATATCGGGGACACAGTGCTGGTGGTCGAGCACCCCAGCGTTTACACGGCCGGCAAGCGCACCATGGAATCCGACATGCCGGATAACGGCCAGCCCGTCATCACTGTCGACCGCGGCGGCCGGATCACCTGGCACGGGGAAGGCCAGCTCGTGGTCTACCCCATCATCCGCCTGGCCGAGCCCGTCGACGTGGTCGACTACGTCCGCCGTCTGGAGGAGGCCACCATCCAGGCCGTGCGGCAGATGGGGGTCACCACCGCCGGGCGCATCGACGGCCGCTCCGGGGTCTGGGTGCCGTCCACCACGGAGCCGAAGGACCCGCAGGCCCCGCACCGCGACCGCAAGATCGCCGCGCTGGGCATCCGCATTACCCGCGGGGTGACCATGCACGGCCTAGCCCTGAACTGCTGCAACACGCTCGAGTTCTACGAGCACATCGTGGCCTGCGGCATCGACGACGCCGACGTGACCACGTTGTCTCTTGAGCTCGGCCGCCACGTCGGCCTAGAGGAAGCCACCGAGCCGTTGCTGGGTGCGCTTGACGATGCCCTCTCGGGCCGCCTCGTCGTCGCCGACCACACCTTCGGTTCCGCGCCGGATCCGACCAAGCTAGCCAACGAGGCCCGCCGGCGCGCCCGCCAGCAGGCCGCCACCCCCGAACGAACGACCCCGGAAGCCAACCAGGAATGATCACACCGCTTTCGTGGTTGTGACTGAGACATCCCCGGAGTGCCGGACGCCCCGAAAAACCGGACATTTTCCACTTCGCCAACTCAACGACGTAGGGTAGACAACGTGACTATTAAGCCTGAAGGACGCAAGCTGCTACGCATCGAGAAAAAGAATGCGGAATCTCCGATCGAGCAGAAACCCCGATGGATCCGTAACCAGGTGCGCACCGGCCCTGGCTACGAAGATATGCGCAACCGCGTCGCCGGCGCCTCCCTGCACACGGTCTGCCAGGAGGCCGGTTGCCCCAACATCCACGAATGCTGGGAATCCCGCGAGGCCACCTTCCTCATCGGCGGCGACTCCTGTACCCGCCGCTGCGATTTCTGCGATATCAAGACTGGCAAGCCGGACGCCTTGGACACGGACGAGCCGCGCCGCGTGGCCGAAAACATCCGGGAGATGGACCTGAACTACACGACCATCACCGGCGTGACCCGCGACGACCTGCCGGACGAGGGCGCGTGGCTCTACGCCGAGGTGGTGCGCAAGATCCACGAGCTGAACCCGCACACCGGCGTGGAAACCCTCACCCCGGATTTCTCCGGCAAGCCGGACCTGTTGCAGGAAGTCTTCGAGGCCGAGCCGGAGGTCTTCGCCCACAACCTGGAGACGGTCCCGCGCATCTTCCGCCGCATCCGACCGGCCTTCCGCTACGAACGCTCCCTGGACGTTATCCGCCAGGCGCACGACTACGGGCTTATCACCAAGTCCAACCTCATCCTCGGCATGGGCGAGACCGCCGAGGAGATCGAGGAGGCCCTGCGCGACCTGCGCTCGGCCGGCTGCGACATCATCACCATTACCCAGTACCTGCGTCCCGGCCCGCGCTTCCACCCCATCGAGCGCTGGGTCCGCCCGGAGGAGTTCGTCTCCCACTCGAAGCTCGCTAAGTCCTTGGGCTTCGGCGGCGTCATGTCCGGCCCGCTGGTGCGCTCCTCCTACCGCGCCGGCCGCCTGTATGTTCAGGCCATGGAGGCCCGCGGCCGCGAGCTGCCCGCCCACCTGTCCCACCTGGCCGAGACCTCGAAGGGCGCTACCGCCCAGGAGGCCTCCACGTTGCTGGACAAGTACGGCCCGTCCGAGGAGACCCCGGTGACCGCTCGCGTCAAGAGCTAAGCCACTGCCAGGCACTCACCTGTCTACCTTTAGCTGACTTCGTACTGTTGCGGGGCCGCGCCACAGCGCGGCCCCGTTTCCAGTTTGCGGGCACAACCCTTTAGAGTAGAGGGCATGGCACAGGGAAATACTAAGGCCGATCTCAAGGCCGCAAAGAAGGCAGAGAAGAAAGCCAAGCGCGAAAAGGGCAAGCAGACGCGCCGCCAGATGTGGCAGGCGTTCCAGATGCAGCGCAAGCAGGATAAGGCGCTTATCCCGCTGATGCTGCTGGCCTTCTTGGGGCTGGGCCTGCTCTTCTTCCTCATCGGCATGCTCTTCAACGGGCAGTGGTTCATGCTGCCCATCGGCCTGGCGCTGGGCGCGCTTTTGGCCATGTTCATCTTCACTCGCCGCCTCGAGCGCGACATGTACAAAAAGGTCGAGGACCAGAAGGGCGTGGCCGGCTACGCGCTGGAGAACCAGCTGCGCAACACCGTCGGCATCGCCTGGAAGGTCGAGCAGGGCGTCGCGGTCACCCGCCACCAGGACCTGGTCCACCGGGTCATCGGTAACCCGGGCGTCGTGCTGGTCTGCGAGGGCGACAAGAAGCGCCTGTCCGCTACCGTGGGGCAGCTGAAAAAGCGCATCGACAAGCTCGCCGCCGGCGTGCCGGTCTACGAGGTCTACGTCGGTGAAGGCGAGGGCGAGGTGCCGCTGGCCAAGCTGCGCAGCCACATCATGCGCCTGCCGCGTAACTACAACAAGAACGAGGTCTACGCCAACGCCCGCCGCATCGAGGCCATGGATTCCCTGCCGGGCCAGATGCCGGGCGTGCCCAAGGGCCCCATGCCCCAGCAGGCCCGCAACATGTCCGGCATGAACCGCCGCATGCGCCGCGCCGCCGGCCGCAAGAAGAAATAAGGTTCCCGCGCCAGATAAAAACGGCGCCCGCCTCCTACCCCAAACTTTCTCGGGCTGGGAGGCGGGCGCCGTTGTTTTTGCGGGCCGGGGCTGGAAATTAAGCCATGATGACCGTGGTGCCGGTGCCGCGGTCGTGCATTCCGCGCCCGTCGGCGTCGACCATGGCGGCCGGGAAGAAGACGGCCGTGAGCAACGTGCGCACGGCCGCGCGCCAGAAGCCCACGCGGGTGCCGGGGGCGTCGACGCGGGCCACGCCCATGCCCAGCACCGCCATTCCGGGGGTACGGGCAAAGAGCCAGCCGCAGACGATGCCCAGGATGATCCAGATGCCGTACCCCAGGGTAGCGGCCGCGCCGAGGGCGTCGGTGAACTGGGTGATGATGATGGCCAGGACCATGCTAATGCCCCAGTCGATCAGCACCCCGCCGGCGCGGCGCATGACCGAAGCCTGCGCGCCGGAGCCGCTTTTCGGCAGTCCAAGCAGCTCCCCGGGCCACCGGGAGACTGCCTCGGCGGAATCATATTCACCGGGGATGCTGGGGCCGTCCAGCCACGTTTTCTTTTCAGCCATGCCCACTAATTTAGCGGGGTTGGAAGGCAGAGGAAAACCCCGCCCGGAAATCCCAAAATCTATCAGGTAATAGGTGATTTGTTAAAGTAGTAAGGCAATCTCTCATATGTCTCAAGGCAGCGCGTAAAATCTTTGCCTAGAGCCCATTTTTATCTCAATATTCAGGAGCATGACCATGGCTTTCGAGACCGTTCAGGACATCGTAAAGTTTATTCAGGACGAAGACGTCCGCTTTGTCGATATCCGCTTTACCGATGTCCCGGGCATCGAGCACCACTTCAGCATCCCCGCCTCCGAGTTCGACGAGGACGCCGCCGCCGAGGGTCTAGCCTTCGATGGCTCTTCCATCCGCGGGTTCACCTCCATCGACGAATCCGACATGACCCTGCTGCCGGATCCGTCCTCCGCCATGATCGACCCGTTCCGCACCGAGAAGACCCTGAACATCAAGTGCTTCGTGCACGACCCGTTCACCCTCGAGCCCTTCTCCCGCGACCCGCGCAACATCGCCCGCAAGGCCGAGGAGTACCTCAACTCCACCGGTATCGCCGACACCTGCTTCTTCGGCGCGGAGGCCGAGTTCTACATCTTCGACTCGGTGCGCTACTCCACCGACGTCCACGAGGGCTTCTTCAAGGTCGACTCCGACGAGGGCTGGTGGAACCGCAGCGCCGAAACCAACATCGACGGCACCCCGAACACCGGCTACAAGACCCGCGTGAAGGGCGGCTACTTCCCCACCGCGCCGTACGACAAAACCGGCGAAGTCCGCGACGCCATGGTCCGCAACCTGCAGGACGCCGGCTTCGACGTCGAGCGCTTCCACCACGAGGTCGGCACCGGCGGTCAGAACGAGATCAACTACCGCTTCAACTCCATGCTGCACGCGGCTGACGATGTCCAGACCTTCAAGTACATCATCAAAAACACCGCCGCGGCCTTCGGCAAGACCGCTACCTTCATGCCGAAGCCGCTGGCCGGCGACAACGGCTCCGGCATGCACGCCCACATGTCCCTGTGGAAGGACGGCACCCCGCTCTTCCACGACGAGTCCGGCTACGGCGGCCTGTCCGACACCGCCCGCTACTACATCGGCGGCATCCTGCACCACGCCGGCGCGGTTTTGGCCTTTACCAACCCGACGCTGAACTCCTACCACCGCCTGGTGCCGGGCTTCGAGGCCCCCATCAACCTAGTCTACTCGCAGCGTAACCGCTCCGCGGCCATCCGCATCCCGATTACCGGCTCCAACCCGAAGGCCAAGCGCATCGAGTTCCGCGCCCCGGACCCCTCCGGCAACCCGTACCTGGGCTTCGCCGCCATGATGCTGGCCGGCATCGACGGCGTGAAGAACCGCCTGGAGCCGCACGCCCCGGTCGACAAGGACCTCTACGAGCTCCCGCCGGAGGAGGCCGCCTCCATCCCGCAGGCCCCGACCTCCCTGGAGGCCTCCCTGGAAGCCCTACGCAACGACATGGACTTCCTGACCGAAGGCGACGTCTTCACCGAGGACCTCATCGAGTCCTACATCAAGCTCAAGGAAGACGAGGAAATCACCCCGGCCCGCCTGCGCCCGACCCCGCTCGAGTACGAAATGTACTTCGACTGCTAAGCCCTTGGGCTAGCAGGTCCGCGCGCTGGGCCCTGCGGCCGGCGCACAAGCCCCAAGCGCTCCACCGACATCCCGCATGAACCCGCCTTAAACTGGGCGCTTCATGCGGGATCTGGTTTTCCCACTCCCCAAGTCCCCTGTGCGATCCAGGAAATTTGTTGGGCCAACCCGCGACCGTACGCTGGCCTGCACACAGGCGCGCAACATGGTTCTAGGCCGCGGGCCCAGTAATTAGTCCCGGACACATCAGGACGATGCTTCTAGTTGCAGACGGTGATCCTAGGCTCCTGCAGGTGCGCTGTCACTTGTGATTCGCCCCGCGAGGATGCGCGGCAGCGCCTGTGCTGCTGTGGCGGTGACCACCACGGTGGCCAGCGGCGAGAGATCTGTGGGCTGCGGGGTGACTTCCACGATGGGGATGCCGCGAGCGTGCGCCAGTTGCGGCAGGCCGGCGGCGGGATAGACCACGCCGGAGGTTCCCACGATGAGCAGCGCGTCAGCGGTGGACATGCGGCGCTCGGCCTCCGTCCACTCATCGTTTGGCAGGACCTCGCCGAACCACACCACGCCCGGCCGCACGAGCCCGCCACACACAGGGCACTCCGGTGGCGTGATGGATTCGACAGGTGTGGCCGGGAGCGCAATGTCACCGTCATAAGGTGTCTCGCAGTCGGCGCAGCGGAAGGAAAACAAGGAGCCGTGCAGATGGACCACCCCCTCACTTCCGGCGCGCTCGTGGAGGTTGTCAATGTTTTGCGTGGTCACGGTCACGCCATGGGCGGCGGCGATGGCACGGTGCCCGGCGTTCGGCTCCGCCTGCTGCACCAGCTGGGCGCGCCACAGGTACCAGGCGAACATAGGCTCAGGGTCACTGCGCCATGCGCTGATCGAGGCCATCGCCACCGGGTCGACGTTCTCCCAGATGCCTGTCTGCGCGTCGCGGTAGGTAGCAATACCGCTGTCGGCGCTCATGCCGGCGCCGGTGAACACCTCGACGCAGGCGGCATCAGTAAGGATCGACCGTGCGCGGTCAAACAGGTTTTCCATACCCCTAGAATACGGCGATGAGCAGATAAAATGTCAGAGATACACTAGCCGGCAATGCCCCTGCACATCGGTCCCCTTAGACCGTTCCCAACAGCCTGCGGTTGCGTAGTCTGCGCCACAGATGGCGTCTGCCTGCGCAGACAGGATCTGGTTTATGCCGCTGCTCTCGGCCGTTTCCCGCGAAATGCAACCACGTAGCAGGTGCTAAACGTGGTACAGAAGATGAAGCAGACTGATGACCTCATCGATCCGAATTACCTGCACAAAAAGTTGTGTCCGGAATGCTGGCCGACTGGCTACGCCGGCTCGAGTAAGCGTCTGCGGAGCACGCCTTCCCGCAGCAGCTATGGGCGGGGGGAGCGGGGGCTAAAGATGGAGATCGCGGATGGCTTGTCTGACGCGTTCGAAGGAAGTACAGCCTTCAAGAAACGAAACGTCGGTAATCTGTTCCACCCAGCGGGACCGATCGGTGGTAAACCGATCCGGACTGGATCGCTTCCTCCGCCGACGCCCTTCCGATAATGCTGCGTGTATCTCATGTAGGCGATCTTTAGCGGCCACACCTGGAATATTGTCTTGCTTTGGCAACTTGTCCAATGGGCCCTTGAAATCAATCTTTCGTCGGTATTCTTTGTTGTGGAGCGCATGCAGCACCCACGCTTCCGTCATTTTCACCGGCACCACCGGAACCACCGCGAAAGTTGGCGCAACCTCCGCATAAGCGTCAGAAATCTCAGTTTCGCGCAATTCGTGGCCGTCGTTGTCCGCATCCCGATGCACAAACACAATGTCCGGTGTCTGTCCCTCATCACAAATGCGCCGAAGCACATCCACCGTACGCTTCGACCCCCCGTTGGCTTGCGGCAATATTTGACTGTTTGGGTTGTAACCTAGGTCGATAAGTAACGCGGTCAAAGGACTAACCAGCCCGTCATCACTTGTGCCTTCCCGCACCAATAAGCAATATAATTCTCTATTCATAACTTCCCCCTGTGCGATCGTCTCGGCGCAGCAAGTTCCTGAAAATCAACCTCCGGGAAGGCTTCCCGCAACAGCTCCGCAATGTTTTCAGTAGACAACTTGACCTTGGATGCCCGCCAAGAATCCTTCGCTACCACCGGCGTAAACACGAAGGAACCATCAACCGCGTTTAGCGAACCCAGCAACAACTCGTCAAAATCTTCGCTATGCAACGCAACAAAGGCAGGTGAGTGCGTATTCACGATAATCTGCCGCAGCGGGTTTTCAGGACCTACCCCCTCCTCGCCGCTTGCGCTCAAGTCATGCAAAAGAGCATACATAGCCTGGATCTTCAGCGGATGGATACCGTTTTCCGGTTCTTCGAAGCAGATAAGTCGGCTGCCCTGCGTATCGAGCATTAACGTTCCGAGAACCAAGAACCTCAAGGTACCGTCCGAGAGGGATCGTGCAGGTACTCTTCCAGCATTCCCCACACGAGCTTGCAGCGTGAACACTTGCCGGGCCTCATCGAAGTCAATGGTGATTTCGCGGACATCCACAAGGTCCCCGACCACATCAGCAAGTTCCCCCAGCACATCGTATTCAGGGCTTTCACCCACAAGGCGGTCCAGAGTTTTAGGAAGGTTCCCGCCCTTTGCATTGACAAAGCCAGGAGCGAGCGCTTCACTCGGAGCGCGCATCGCGCTCGGCTCTAGCGAAAGGTACATCCAAGATTCCAGCTCTCGCTGGACACCCATCACAACCGGATATTGATCCTGCTGGCCGTAGACCGACAACGTAGTGCGTGAAGGTCCCTGCCCCTTGAGGGAAACCACTGACGGCCTGCGTCCTGAGTACACTTCAATTTGCTGCTCCTCAGCAATAGTTGCAATAAACGGCTTGCCACGGCCTCCTAAGACGGCAGAATCCACAAATTTACCGCTCGCCCAACCGAGATTATCCTTGGCGTTACCCTTAGTAAGCTGCTTGAGCTCTTCTCGCACAACTACAATGCTGGGAATGTTGCGATTGTTCCCCACAGTAATTTCCCGCAACTCCAGGTCCAGTTCGTAGCGTAGGTAGGTACGTTCCAGTGAAATCGGCTTCCCTAAAGAATCCTCAAACTCCTTTTCCACGATCATCTCCGCCGCAAACTGCATCTTGCGATCCCCAGAGAAGATATCTCGCACATCCCCACCGTTGCCACGAATCTTAATCGCGGCCTCATTCAGCGTATGCGTGCCTGAAAGGGAAAGGAACTGGAGAGCATCGAAAAAGTTCGATTTTCCCACAGCGTTCGGACCAGCAATGCACGTGTACGGACCAAGGTCAATGGAGAGTTTACGCAGGTTTTTAAACCCGTTCACTTCAAAGCGGGTAAGCATGCCCCAGATCATACCCGGTAGCTCGAGGTTTTCGTAGAAGGAATCTGAAGCGTCCTGGGTTTAGTTCCGCTTCTTTTACGGCCCTGTGCTGATGGGCGCGGTGAGATAGTACTCGGTTTCGACTTCCTGTGGGGTGGCGTAGTCCAACGCCTCGTGAAGGCGTTTGGTGTTCCACCAGTGCACCCACCGCAGGGTGGCTAGCTCGACTTCGCCTACTGATGTCCACGGGCCTTGAGGATGGATAAGTTCAGCCTTGTAGAGACCATTGACTGTCTCGGCCAGCGCGTTGGCATAGGAATCGCCGACTGTGCCGACACTCGGCCGGATCTCGGCTTCGGCTAAAGCGGTGGAGTACTTCAGGGACACGTGCTGACTTCTCCGGTCACTGTGGTGTATCAGCTGGTCGCCGTGGATTCGATCGGCAGTCGTTAATGCATGTTCCAGTGCCTCCATCGGCAGCGCATCGGTGCGCATCGTAGAGCGGGTGGCAACACCGACTATTTTGCGACTGTAGACGTCAATGACAAACGCGGTGTACGCGAATCCTGACAGGGTGCGAACATAGGTAATGTCGGCGACCCAAAGTCGCCCAGGTGCTGTTGCCCGGAAGTTTCGCTGCACAAGATCCGGACGATGATCCGGCACTTTAGGGCTGATCGTGGTCACCGGGGTGCGTCCACGTCGTCGACCAGACACACCTGCAAGTTTCATCAGGCGTGCGGTTTTGTCGCTGCCGATATGAAACCCCTCACGGTTCATGGCGTGCCAAATCTTGCGGATGCCGTAGACCGAGAAGTTTTCCGCATGGACGCGCTGAATCTCTGGAATAAGCAGGCTATCGCTTAAGACCCTGGCGCTCGGGGCGCGGGTGGTGGCTTTACGGTAGCCGCGGGAGGTGATGAATCCACGGTCTGCTTGTTTCAGAACACGGCAGATGGCCTCGACTCCAAATTGCTCCTTGTACTCGTCGATATAGGAGATCATCTGGTCGTGGGTCGGTCGAGTTTCGCCGCGAAAAAGCCGAGGCAGTCTTGAGGATTCCGTTGGCTCGTTTTAGCTCGCGGTTTTCCCGGCGTAGCCGTTTGATCTCTTCTTCCATGGTTTCGCCATCTGTTGGTGCGGCCTGCTCATGGGCGGCGCTGTCGCGGTACCAGGCGCGTAACGTGTGGTGGGACACGCCAAGGAGCTCTCCGACTTCCTCGTACGCGTGCCGTGAGCAGGACTCCAGACGGACCATCTCTAGGACTTGATGGACCGCCTTCTCCTTGAATTCGGCGGAATACTTTCTGGGCATAGTGCCAATCCTTCCTTAGCAAAGGCAGGAACTAAACCCAGGACGCTTCAGTGATGAGACCGTCGAGGCAAAGCGACAGGCAGCTGAGCGTGTGATGCGGAAGTTGATTATTCACCCCGACTATGAGGACCAGTCATGGGGCTACCTCTTGCCTTCGAGTCGCAGATTAAGCAGGCCGATTCTTTAACCGCTTTGATCTCGATGTGTCACACGGAGCGGATGCCGAAACTGTAGTTCCCCGCTACGGGCACCCGGTTCGGCACCGTTACGCATTCCGGCACGGTCGCCGGCACGCCCCCGTGCCGAATACCTAAACGCCCCCGCTACGAGAATTCGTAGCGGGGGCGTTATGAATTACGTCACTATTTAGTCACAAAACTGCGCCACTAGACAAAGTTATCCACAGGGCCAAGTCTCATTCCGCTAAGCCCGTTTGCCTGATTCCAGTTACCATTTTGGCTCAAAATACGCAATTTTGACCTACTTTTACACCCCTTCCCTGTGGATACCATTTTATCCACAGGCTATCAACAAGTACATTCACAGATTTATCCACAGGGCGGGGGTGGAATCCCATCCGTGTAACTATGTCGACCATCTGTGCTAGGTTCATTCTTAGCGAGCAAAGCCCCTGCAACCGCAGGGGCGGCGCAGGGGCTTCACACGAAGAAAATTTGGCGATTCTCTCTTCGTGCGACAGTACCAGCGTTCCTTTCCGCTCGCGCCACATGGCACGCCGAATTCAGGCGTGCAGGAAGGATTGGTTTCAAATGGGAGCCAAGAATTACAACGTCTCTCCCAATGGGGACAAGTGGAAGTTCCAGCGTAAAGGCTCAAGTAAGCCCATCAAGAAGTTCGACACCCAAAAAGATGCAATCGAGTATGGGCGCCCCATCGCTCGAAACCAGAAGGCCGAATTCACAATCCATGGTCGCGACGGCCAGATCCGGTCCCGAGATAGCTACGGCGAGGACGACTTCCCTCCCCGTGGCTAGATCCACAGGGGAACATCTACAAGCGTTTTCATCCAGGCCGTGAAACGAAAGGAATCTAATCATGGCTAATTTCAAGTTCGAGCTACCAAAAAACTTTGCTCGACCCAGCACGTCCGCGGCAAACGCAGCAAACCGCAACATCAAGCGCATTGCCGAGTCGAACATGACTAGTGATTCGAAAGCTCGGAAAATTGCTCACGAGTTTGACCGCGCCTACAAAGGGACGGGGATAGAGAACTTCGGAACCGCAATTAGGCCAAAGCTCAAGGAGCTGTTGTCCAGCGGCGTCATTCCGAAGGTGAGCGACATGCAGCCACCAAGGTAGTCGGTCAAATCCGTGTGAGTGGCGTATCTGCCCTTCGGATAAAGCAAGCAGTGTGGCGGTGTCAGGGGCCGGCACGCCCCCGACACCGGGGCCGGCTCATGCGATCCCCTGATGCGTTTCGTCGGCGTCGATGATACTGGCGCTCATCATCGCCCTGGTTTTCTCCAGACTCGTCAGCGACATGGAGCGCTTCTGCTGGGGCCAGTCCTCATGCTGCTCGGCGAGCGCCGCCCCGACCAGACGTACCACGGCATCGCGGTCCGGAAAGATCCCGACGACGTCGGCGCGCCGGCGGATCTCAGGATTCAGTCGTACGGTCGGGTTATTCGACCACACCTTCGTCCACACACTCTAGGGCGTGTTCGTACATGCCAGTAGCTCATCGGAGGATTCCTCCAGGTAGTCTGCGACGTGCGGGAACTTCTGTTCACAGTAGCTGCCCACCTCCCTCGCCTGGGTCTACACCGATGCCGCATCCGGTTGCCGAAAATGGTGTGAAACATCGCCGGTAACGTCGGCCGCTGCGTTTTCGGCACGAGGCCGGAGAAGTTCTTCGCGAAATGCCTGCGGCAGCGTTGCCAGGAGGCGTGGGGGCAAGACCTCGCCGATGGCGTGCTAGATGCCCAGGTGGGCGTCGCTGGTGACTAGGTAAACCTCATTCAGGCCGCGGGCTGTGAGGTCGCGGAAGAAGTCCATCCACGACGCGACAGACTCGCTCGTGGCGAACTGCATGCCTAACAACTCCCGATACCCTTCGGCGTTGACACCGGTGGCCAGCAGGACAGAAGTCTTGACCACTCGGCCTCCTTCGCGAACCTTCATGGTCAACGTCTTGCAGGAAACATAGAGGTAGGCGCCGGTATCTAGGGGGCGGGCGCGGAAATCCTCGACCATGGCGTCGAGGTCTTCGGCCATCTCGGGGACCTTCAACTTCGACAGGTTGGTGATCCCCAGGCTGGCGACCAGGTCGTTTCTCCTGCGCGTCGACACCCCCCTTTGAGGTAGCAGGTGGCGATCACCGTCGTCAGCGCGCTCGGCCCGTGTGCGCCCAGTCGGGGAAGAAGGCGCCGTGTCGCAATTTCGGTATGGCCAACTCGATGCTACCCACGGGGCCTGACCCCTGTTTGGTGGACACCTGATATCCAGCCCAGTCGGGCTGGAAGAAAGGTAATCTACCACCATGTCCAGGTACTCCGAACAGTTCAAACGCGATGCTGTGGCTCTCTATGAAAACAATGAGGACCTCTCGCTGAACTCAGCATCAGCAGAGCTCGGTATCAACCGTGCCTCGCTGCATTCTTGGGTCAAGAAGTACGGCACCGGAAAACGTGCCCGCATTAAAGCCGTGCAGGATAAAGCCCAAGCGGCGAATGATTCCGAACGGATTCGCCAGCTAGACAAAAGAAAACGCAAAACTGCGCGAAGAACGCGACATCCTGCGCAAGGCCGCCAAATATTTTGCTTAAAGAGACTCACTGGTGATCCGCTTCCAGTTTGTCTATGACCACCGAACCGAATACTCGGTTAAGCGGATGTGCCACGTATTAAAGCTGAATCGTTCCTCGTTTTATAAATGGGCCCAGACCCGTGAAAAGCGCAGGTTAAAGATGTATTCTGACGCCGCCATTGGTGCAAGGATCACAACCATCTTCGATGATGAGCATGGTCTTTACGGGGCTAAGCGCATCGCTGCAAGCCTTAAAGCCGATACGAGCTTTGGCCCGATAAATCACAAGAAGGTCGCACGCATCATGAAAGCCATGGGACTTAAAGGTTTTACCACACGTCGCCGATGCATCACTACCAGGCGTAAGCCTGGCCACCGCGTCATGCCAGATTTACTAGGCCGCAAATTCACAGCCAACGAGCCGAACCGCGTCTATGTCGGCGATATTACCTACCTGCCGTGTAGGGGAGGCACAAACATGTATTTGGCCACAGTTATTGACACATATTCACGCAAACTTGCAGGTTATGCACTCGCAGACCACATGCGAGTCTCACTGGTCACCGATGCTCTATCCCACGCGCATGGTGTGCGTGGCAGTCTTAACGGGGCTATATTCCATTCCGATCACGGCAGTGTGTACACCTCACAAGCCTTCAGAAATTACTGTTCGTCGCTGGGTGTGCGCCAGCCCATGGGAGCGGTAGGAACGAGTGCGGATAACGCCCTAGCAGAATCATTTAACGCCACCTTAAAGCGGGAAGTACTGCGAGAGCGGAAAGTCTTTGACAATCCGATCTCCTGCCGCCAAGAAGTCTTCCGGTGGTGCATGCGCTATAACACACGCCGGCGGCACTCCTGGTGCAATCTTGTAGCTCCTGACGTCTTTGAAGCCGAGACTTCAGCTACACTGGCCAAAGCAGCATAACTAACCCCCGACGTGTCCACTTTCCGGGGGCCAGGCCCAAACACTGGCGAGACGATATGAACAATGGTGTTTACTCGGGCCGCAGGCGTGGGCATGAATTGTCCGGTTTTCATCTCTGTCTTTTAATCACTAGCGCTCCCGTGTGTGCACGCATTCCTCTACAGCCTCGGCAGTACGATTTTTTGAGAGAATCCGATCTCGGCACAAAACTCTTCGTCATGGCTGACTACAACTAACGCTCCTTGGTAAGACTGCAGCACTTCAGCTAACCAATTTACGGTCGGAATATCCAAGTTGTTTGTCGGTTCATCGAGGATCAATAGCTTTGGAGGAGGATCTCTCAAGAGCTCGTAAGCAAAAGCCACCCTAAAACGCTCGCCTCCGGACAATGCGTTGACGTGAGCGTGGACATCGTCATCGCGGAACAACAACTCAGCCAATTTATTCCGCAGCCGTTGCGGTTCAACTCGCCGGTTGGCCTCCGTGACAACCTCCCAAACGGTCTTGTCTTCTGGGAGGGATATTGCCTGAGGCAAATAGCCAAATTCCCCCAACACATAATCAACGCTATAACGTCCGGCAAGCTTCGGCTCTTGACCTACGATGCTCCGGAGAAGAGTAGTCTTACCAGCTCCATTAGCACCTGCGATGCGCAGCTTCTCCGGCCCCGTGATCGTCACCATGGCCGGGCAGGTCTCAGTAGCCAACGCTGGATCGTTTAGACTGAGTTGCAATACTTTCGTCCCATAAGCTAGGACAGTATCCTCGAGGTCAATATAGACCTTTTCTTCCTCTCTCAGGTGCAACTGCGCCTTTTGCACGTTTCGCCTCGAACGTTCCAGCGCCTGCTTCTGCCCCGCTTTTCGCTTCGCAGACTTCTTTTCGTGACGATTTTTGTCATTTCCCAGCGCCATTCCAGGTTTCCGTTTACTCTTCGAGAACTGCCGGCCACGGCGGGCGTCCCGTGCAAGGCGGGTCTGTAAAGCCTGTTGCTCCCGTATCTGTCGCCGCTCTTCTTGACGCGCATCCTTGAGGTCGTGAGCAGCATGCTCTTGCTCCTGCCGAACAACCTCTTGATACGCCTCGTAGTTTCCCTCAAAAACTCGCAACTGTCCGTCGTAAAGCTCTGCTATTCGATCGACGGAATGGAGGAGTTGCCGGTCATGACTCGCAACCAATGCGGAAACATTGGCGGTTTGAAGCATAGCCATGAGTCGTTTACGTGCACCCGTGTCTAAATTGTTCGTAGGCTCATCCAACAAGAGATAGTCGGGGCCACCAAGCAATACAGCGCACAGAGCAATCTGCATTGTTTCACCCCCAGACAAAGAAGTAACCGGTCGTCGAAAAAACTCCAATGGCGACGTCCCTTCCCCGTCGTCCGAATCCAATAAATAACTCAAACCATAGCGAGAAAGCTCCGCTAGGATCTGCTCCGGCACATCCCAATCATCCCCGACGCGCTCGAACAGAGCTTCATCATAAGCTCCGGATTCCAACGCACTCAGTGCATCGATTAAGTCCCTTATCCCGAACATATCCGCGATCGTTTTCGCATCAGCTATGTCCAACTTTTGCGGCAAGTACGCGACTGAGTCGGGGACTTGAAAGTTGCCCGAGGAAGCATTGAGGTTACCGTTGAGTACACGCAAGAGGCTCGTTTTGCCCGATCCGTTGGTTCCGATTAAGCCGGTCACGCCGCGGCCAAGATGGCCCGTAACATGCGAAAAACAAGGGGTCCCGTTGGACCAAGTCAACCCCAAGTCTTGAAAAGAAATTGATGATTGTGAATCAGAAAATCGCACAGGAAGATGCCCTTTCTACAAGCCGATAGCCCAGCTGAGGACACAAGCTGTGCCCTCAGCAATTGCGGAAAAGGCTTAAATCTTCACTGGCATAGCTTCCGTAGGAAATAGTTACTACCCCACTTTACAACACGCGCTGCCGGTCTGCCATCACCTTGACACTGATTTGGGCTCTTGAGGCTCGGCCGAAGGCCCTTCCTTGCGGAAGCCAACGAAGAGGAAGAAGTAGTCTAGAGGCACCATCACGAGCACGGCGGACAGCATGATGTCCGCCAATAGTCCGATGTACTGGCCCAGGGCGTTTAGGGCCGGCTGGTGCGGATGAGATCCGCCAGTTCGTCCTGACACCGGTGTCCGAAAATGGCCACGGAACGCCGCACCGGCACGTCCGGGCGGCACCCCAGGGCGGAGTTGATGACGGCCATCTTGTCCTGATGACCGCCGCCGACAGGCGCCAGCCCCATCGCGTTTAGCACCTCGTCAAGGCCTTCCAGCCCCGCCCGGCGCGGCTCGGCCGGGGTTACCTCGAAGCCGTCGCCAAGCCGCAGCCACACGCGCTGCCCGGGCTCGGCGCCCAGCTCCTCGAGGAAACGCCGGATGGCCGACAGGGACGCCTGCCGCAGGCGGTTTACGCGCAGGCTGACCTCGCCCAGGTGGCTAGACCACTGCTGCTCACCTCCTATGGGCACGCCGAATTCCGCGGCGATGCCGGCCGGGACGCCGAATCCAGAGCCGCGCAGGTGGTCGCTGGTCACCTCCAGCAGCAGGTGCCACGCGCCGTCGAAGTGTGCCAGCCCGCGCGATTCCTGGATGTCTGCATCCAGCATCTCCTCGCCGCTCACCTCGTCCCCGCAGCCGGCCCCGGCCAGCAACTGGCCGTCCGTTTCCCACAGGCCGAAGACGGCGCGCAGCACCTCCTCAGGGCTGCCCCCGAGTGTCGTGTGGCCGTCCCGGAACCCCGGCCACTGCTTGTCGAGTTCGGCTGCGTCCCGGATTGTCCCGAGGTTTTCGGCCAGGCGCTGCGCGGTGGCGCGTGCCAGCTCGCAATCGCTGTCGATGGCCTCCCGCAGCGCCTTTTCGATCTGTCGCACGCGCTCGCGGGACAGGCCCAGGGTCTGGCCCACCTCATCGAGAGTGGCCCCGCCGACCCAGCGGTCGCGCACGATGGCCAGTTTTCGCTTGTCCGTGCCGCACGCGGCGGCGATGTCCTCCATGCAGTCGTCCCACAAACGCTGCAGGCTGCGGGCATGATCGTAGTCCGGGTAGACCCCGGCGGGCAGCTCCAGCGGGCCGTTAAGTCCCAGCCAGGCCAACGCGCGCTCCGCGAGGCCGTTCGTGGCAACGGCGTCCTCGTCGGCGTAGACGCTGGGGGCTACCTCCGCCCCGCCCGTGGCCTCGCTTTCCGCCGCGGCGGCGGTGGCTGCTTCCGGGGTATCGAGGGCGGCGAGGACGACGGTCTCGACGAGCTTGTGGAGCTTGACCTTGCCGACGCCGGGCAGATCGCCCAGGTCGTGCACAGTGGCCTCCAGCATGACCGGGAAACGGCGCTGCCACAACGCCGAGGCCTTGCGCACCGAGGAGTTGTTGAACTCCAGCGGGGCATTCATCGCCAGTACCGGCGACAGCTCCACCAGCGGGGTGCTGGCATGGGAGCGCACCCACCCGCGGGCGATGGCGGCGGTAATCGCCTCGGCCTGGCTGCCCAGGTAGTCCAGCTGGTCCCCGAACCAGGGAAAGAGCGCATTCGCCGCCCCGCCCGGCGTTGCTGCCGGCTCCGTGGGATCCTCGGTGGCGGGCGCGGCTGGGCTAGGTGATGCCGACGGCGCCACCGCCTCATCCGCCTCTGGGGCGGGAACCGCCACGGGGACCGCCCCCAGGGCCTTGAGCAGCTGTCCGAAGGTCTTCTCGTCGACGATGGGAACGCCCAGGCTGCGCGCCTTTTTCGCCTTGCCGCTCATCGAGTCTGGGTTGGCCGAGACCACGAGCACCGAGCGCTTGGTCACACCGCCGACGTCCAGGCCGGCGGCGCGGGCGCGCGACTCCCAGGTCTCGCGGGGTAGATCCAGCGCGCCGGTGAAGGTCACCCGGTCGCCCGGGGCAAGGTGGACGCCCACGGTGGCTTCCCCGGTTACGGGGCGGGCGAGCAATTCGCCCACGAGCTCGTCCGGCAGGCCTAGCTGCGCGGCGAGTTCGTTGAGGACTTGTTGCTCGGCGGGCGTGACCACGCCGTCCAGCCAGGCCTCGACGGCAAGCTGGCGCAGGAAGTCCTCGTGGATATCGAGCACGTCCTGCAAGCCCAGGCCCGCCTCCAGGGCGGAGGCCTCCAGGGTTTTAAGCTCCGAGGCCGACAGCTTCTTATCGGCCAGTGCCGCGGCTAGGTGGCCGCGGTAGGTCTCCTCCTCCGCGCCGCCGGCCGGCGGTAGCAGCTGAGCTAGGCGCGCCAGCCAGGCCTGGGGCTCCTCGGTGGCCTTCGCGGCATCGTCGCGCGTAAGCAACGCCGCCGGTTGCGCTGCCCCGACCTGGCCGGGTGCAGCGATGACCAACCCCGCGCCCGCGGGAACGGGCACGCCGTAATCACGGACCAGGCACCGCAGCAAGGCGGCGGTGGCCTCCGCGTCCGCTAGGGCAGAGTGCGCCCGGCGGTTGGAAATGCCCACCGCGTCCAGCGCCTCGGCCAGCTTGCGCTTACCCGTTGCCTGGTGGCTCAGGGTCTGGGTGTCCACGACGCTGGATTTACTTATTGCCAGCGGGGTCCCCAGGCGCGCGAACTCGTAGCCCAGGAAGCGAACCTCGAAAGGCGCGTTGTGGGCCACCAGCACGCGGCCGCTCAGCGCCGCCGCGAACCGGCCGGCGATGTCCGCGAACCGCGGCGCCGCCACCAGATCGGAGGCGGACAGCTGGTGGACGAAGCTATTGGGGACGTCCCGGTCCGGCTGGACGAGGGTTTCGAAGGCGCCCTCGACGCGGAAGTTATGGTCCAAGAGCACGGCCCCGATTTCAATGATCCGGTCGGTCGCCCCGAAGCCGGTTGTCTCAAAGTCAACGACCGCGTATCCCGGTAAAGACACTGCCATGTTCGCACCACCTATAGTTCGTATATCCAACGGCCGGCCCTGATTGACGCCAAAGCCACCACTTTAGTATTCCACGGTCGTGCTAGGTTCGTTTCCATGTTCAACCCCCTAACCTTCGTCGCCCTGGACACCGCCGACGTGGCGGCGGTGCGGCGGGTGCTGGGTTCTTTAAAGCGGGACGGGATTTACCTCACCCGCCCGGGCTTGGTGCTGGAGACGTCCTGGCTGGGGCGAGGCGCCGGGATGTCTACGCGACGGCCTGGGAGTGGGGCGCGGACGATGCCGACCTGTTCTACGCGCTGGCCGCCCGCGGCCGGCTGCTGGTGGCCCCGGCGCGCGGGGCCGTCGACATCATCGTCTGCGGGCGCATCCACGGCCGCGAGGAGATCGACGACGGCATCGACAGCTTCGCCTTCGCGGACAGCCCCGAGCAGCTGCGGGGGCTAGTCGGGCCGCCTAGTTGCGCTTAGCGTAGCCGATCCGGGGCCGGAAGCCGGCGGGGTGCTTCATCTGCGCCACGGCGTCCGCAATCACCATGCGGTGGCGGGCGTTGAGCGACTGCGGCAACTGCGCCACGGAGAACCAGCCGACCTCGGTGTTTTCGTCGTCGGCGAGGTGCGGGACGGCATCGTCAGCCACGCTGAGCCGCAGGGTGGTGTCCATGAACAAGCACTTGTCGCCGTTGCCGTACTCCACGGGGCCGACCTGGCCAACCCCCAAGAGCGCCTCGACGCGGGCCTCAAGGCCGACTTCCTCGGCCACCTCCCGGATGGCGGTGGTGCTGATTTCCTCGCCCGGCTCAGCGATGCCGGCCACCGGGGCCCACTTATCATTGTCCGCCCGGCGGGCCAGCAACACCGTGGGCACCTCCCACAGCGGGGCGCCGTCCGGTACGCCGCGCACGATGACGGCGGTCGCGGCGGGCAGGAAGAGCTGGTCGTGGCCGATCTTTTCACGCAGGGACACAATGAAATCCGGGGTTGCCATACCCCTAGCCTACGGCACGCAGCGGCCTTAAGGGGTAGCGGCGTCGGCGCGGGCCGCCTCGCCCCACAGGCCGTCGGCCAGCCGTTGGACCTCCACCGCCGGGGTGAAGGAGACCTCCATGTCTGGGTAGTCCTCGCAGGTCGTTCCCCCATCCATGCGCTCGGTGGTGCCGGAGACCAAGCCGATGATGACGGGCCGGCCGTCGCGTAAGGCGTAGACGGGCCCGCCGGAATCGCCCGTGCGCGCACACATGCGGGCCCGCGCGGATTCGGATTCGAGCTGCTCGCCGTCGGCATTGAGCTTGCTCAGCTCCGGCAGGTGGGTGACCTCCCCGCAGGTCTTATGGGTGGATCCGCCCAGCTTGCAGGCATGTTCGGGAAGCTGCGCCAGCTGCGTGGCGACGTTGGTCTCCAAAGACTCCGCGCTGTGGAAAGGAATCTGCCCGGAGGTTCCCACCTCGTTGAGCTCGATAAACGCCACGTCCAGGTGATGGGTATCCGCGGCGTAGAAATCCGAGTAGACCACCTGGCCCACCGGCTCCGCGGGGTAGGAAAACTCGCCGTACTCGTCCGCCGCCCAGACCTGGTCGCCGACCTTGCCGCAGTGCGATGCCGTCACGGCAATGCTCCGGCCGTCGGGCAGGCTGAAGGAGTAGGCGACGGTGCACAGCTGGTAGCTGAAGTACTCCCCCGGCTGCGGCGTCTGCGCGGACAGGTGGATGGCCGCGCCCGGTGGCACGGGTGCGAACTGTGGGGTCAGGATCTCGTCCTCGCGCGGCGGGATGTCCGTCTGCTCCGCCGCCGCGCCCAGATCCGTCGCGGGCGCGGTACGCTGGCTGCTCTCCTCCAGCGGGTCTACCGCGGGCAGACTGCACGCGCTGCTAAGCCCCACGACCGCGGCGGCCGCGAGGGCCACGCGGCTAGCTTCGCGATGCACCATCGTCCGGGGTGGTCTCATCCTCTTCCTCGGCGGCCTGGGCGCGCAGGTCGCGCAGGAACTTCTCCGGATCGAATTCCGTGTGGTACTCGGGCCCAGCGAACTGTTCCTGTGCCATGGTTATACCTCCGTGGTGTCAATCGAGCGCGTGATGTAGTCCTTGACCGCGGCGGCGTCGTTCGGCAGGTCCGCCACGGTACATTCGGCATCTAGGATACCGGCAAAGCGCTCCGGCACCTCCGGTTCCCGGCCGGTGGCCTCCCGGATGGTGTCGGCGAACTTGACCGGCAGGGCCGTCTCCAGGCAGACGATCGGGGTCTCCACGCCGGCTGCCTGGGCCGCGCGGGCGGCCTTGACGCCGTCGGCGGTGTGCGGGTCGATGAGCACGCCGTAGCGCTTATCCACGTCCGCGATGGTGGCCAGCCGGTCCGCGTGCGTGGAGCTGGCGGAGGTAAAGCCGAACTTGTCCCGGGCGTCCTCTAGTAGCTCCGGGGGCACGGAGAACCCGCCCTCCTTGACCTTGGTGCCGAACCAGTCGGCCACCTGGGCGGCGTTACGGCCAGTCAGGTCGAAGACGAAGCGCTCGAAGTTGGAAGCGCGGGAGATATCCATCGACGGCGAGGAGGTCTTGAACGTCTCGGCGGCCGGGCGCGGGCGGTAGTTGCCCGTGCGGAAGAACTCGTCCAGCACGTCGTTCTCGTTGGTCGCCACCACCAGGGTGTCGATGGGCAGACCCATTTGGCGGGCGATGTGGCCGGCGCAGATGTCACCGAAGTTACCCGTCGGCACGGAAAAAGAGACCTTCTGCTGGTTGTTATCGGTCACCCGCAGCCAGCAGGAGACGTAATAGACCACCTGGGCCAGAAGCCGCGCCCAGTTGATGGAGTTGACCGCACCGATCCGGTAGTCGCGCTTGAACTGCGCGTCCGCGGAGACGGCCTTGACCACGTCCTGGCAGTCGTCGAAGACGCCGTCCAGCGCGATGTTGAAGATATTGGGGTCATCCAGCCCGAACATCTGCGCCTGCTGGAACGGGGTCATGCGCCCGGCCGGGGTCAGCATGAAGACCCGGATGCCGGGGCGGCCGCGCATGGCGTATTCCGCCGAGGATCCCGTGTCACCGGAGGTCGCGCCCAGGATGTTCAGCGTCTCTTCCCGGCGCGCCAACTCGAACTCGAAGAGCTCGCCGAGCAGCTGCATGGCCATGTCCTTAAACGCGGCCGTCGGGCCCTCCGACAGGTGGCCGATGAAAAGACCGTCGCCCAGCTCGGTGACCGGCACGATCTCCTCGGAAGCGAACTTCGGGTAGGTATAAGCACGCGCGGCGATCTGCTCCAGGTCTGCCGGGTCGATATCGTCGATATAAAGCTTCAGGACCTCGGCGGCGACCGCGGCGTAGCCTTTCTTATCGGCCAGGGCGCGCCAGCTGCTCAGCAGCTCATCATCTAGCTGCGGGTAATGCTCCGGGAGGTACAAACCGCCATCCGGGGCGAGCCCGCCTAGCAGAATGTCGGTAAATTTGGCCGGAACCTGGTCCACATCACGCGTCGAAATATAATCCACGCGGCTAAGTCTAGCGGTTAACGGTGTGCTCGGGCCCCTTTTTATCCCCCGCTTTGAGCGCGCCCACAGCCGCGGCTTCCGCGCCGGTGCCCAGTCGACAAAATTTCACTCGGTAGTAGACTAAGCGGCCATGTCGACTCCTGAGAATCACCGCCCCAACCCGCGGGAAGTCATCACCACCAAGGCGCTGTATGTCTGGGTGGCCGCGGTGCTGGTCTACATCGTGGCGATTACCGGGCGCACCTCCTTCGGCGTGGCCGGCGTCGACGCCATCGAGCGCTTCGGGGTTGATGCCTCCCGGATCGCGGTGTTTACCTCCGTGCAGGTCGGCGTCTACGCCCTGGCCCAGATCCCCACCGGCATTGCCATCGACCGCTTCGGACCCCGCAACATGCTGGTCGTCGGCGCGGTGGTCATGGGTATTGGCCAAATCATTTTGGGCTTTACCACCAACTACTGGGTGGCCATTGGCGCCCGCGTCCTCATCGGCGGCGGGGATGCAACCGCGTTCCTATCGGTCATGCGCATCCTGCCCTACTGGTTCCCGCTGCACCGCACGCCAATGCTCACTCAGGTCACCGGCTCCATGGGCCAGCTGGGCCAGTTCACCTCCGCGGTCCCCTTCCTCTGGTTGCTGGGCGCCACCGGCTGGACGGCGGCGTTCGTCAGCCTGGGCGCGGTGGGCATCATCATCGCGCTGGCCGCGGCCGTCGCGGTGGCCGATTCCCCGGAAAAGGCCGGCGTCTACGAGGAACAGGTAGTGGAGGTCAAGCCCAACTCCCAGGCGCTGTCCATCCCCCAGCGCCTGAAGTCCGTGGTGACCTCCCCGGTGGCCTGGCAAGCGTTTTTCATCCACTACTCCAACATGTTCTTTCAGATCGTCGTGGTGATGATGTGGGGCGTGCCGCTGATGACGCTGGGCATGGACCTGTCGGAGGCCTCCGCCGGCCTGGTCCTCACTATTAACTCCGTCTTCCTCGTGCTCATCGGTCCGCTGCACGGCAAGATCTCCGCGCGCACGGGCAATGCCCGCGACCTGATCGCCGTCGGCTTTTCCACGCTGCACGTGCTGTTCTGGGCGTGGTTCTTTTCCGCTTCGGAACCGCGCGGTTTGGCCGCCGCCTTAGGCTTCGCCTTCTTCATCGCCCTGTGCTGCCCGTCCGCGAACTACGGCTTCGACCTGGTCCGCGAGCACCTGGGCCGCGACGTGGTTGCCACCGCCACCGGCCTCGGCAACATGGGCGGATTTATCGCCGGCATGCTGGGCGCGCAGTCCTTCGCCTTCCTGCTGGATTCCCATTCCCAGGGCGCGGCCTACGAGTGGGGCGACTTCCGCTACGCCGCGTGGGCCATCCTGGCGGTGTGGTCAGTCGGCGTTATTGGCATTCTGGTCACCCGCTGGCTGCGCCGCGGCGAAGAAGAACCCGGCCCGCGCATCCGCATCACCCGCCTGCCGGAATAACCGCTTCCGGCGGCAGGCCGCGCGGTTTAAGCCGCGCGCCGAGTCTGGTCAGTTGTCCTCTTCGTCTAGCTCCGGGCGGGTCAGAAACTCCGCGACCGCTTCCGGGGCCTCGATGAATTCCTGGGTGGCCCGGTACGCGTCGGTGTCGCGGTAGGCCACGTCCTGCACGCCGAAGTCGTCGAACTGGAGGATCTGCGCCCCGGGTGTGCCCAGCAGGATGGGCGAGTGCGTGGCGATGAGGAACTGGGCGCCGCGCTGGACGGCCTGGTCGATTTCTGCGAGCAGCGCCATCTGGCGGATGACCGACAAGCCCGCCTCCGGCTCGTCCATGAGGTAGAGCCCGCGGCCGTCGACGTATTCGCCGAGGACGTCGAAGACGGATTCGCCGTGGGAGCGTTTCATCAGGTCCACGCCCCGGGCGAGGTTGTTGCGCCCGGCGGCCCGCGTGGCCTCGTCGCGCAGCAGCTCGAAGTGGGTCTCGTTGCGCAGGTAGTACCCGCGCAGGAGCGTCTCGTCGAAGCGCAGGGTCAGCCAGTGGGACAGCTCCGACTCCGTGTTGGTCCCCCTCACCTCTTCGGGCTGCAGCGGGCCGCCCCGCCCGCTGAAACCGGCACTCAGGGCGATAGCCTCCAGCAAGGTCGACTTGCCGGCGCCGTTTTCGCCGGCGAAGAACGTCACCGGGCTGCGAAAAT
The DNA here is from genome assembly GCF_001815935.1 of Corynebacterium sp. HMSC04H06. Taxonomy (GTDB): domain Bacteria; phylum Actinomycetota; class Actinomycetes; order Mycobacteriales; family Mycobacteriaceae; genus Corynebacterium. The sequence continues at coordinate 17,812 of NZ_KV823395.1, read as the reverse complement.
CGATTTTGCCGAACTCCTGCAGGTAGCGGGTTATCGGCAGCTGCCAGACATAGGCGCTGGTGGGCCGGTGCCGGCGTTGCTCGAAAGTCCGGAACGCTACCGTTGTCAGCATCTCGAGCCACGACCTTCCCTAGTAGAGTCCGCGCAGCCGGGCAGGCAGCGCGTTTGCCATCCGTTCAGCCAGCCCAGTCTCGGCGCCGCCAGGGGGCAGCGCGCTGGCTGGGTGCAGCCCTACTCTACTGGTAAAAGGCAGGTACGTTTCGACGTTTCCGGCCTCAGCCACCACGAAGTCGTTGACCGCGGCCGCCATGGCCACGCCACCCAAGATGGGCACTCCCAGCGCGATTGCCAGCATGCCGAGCGTCTGCCAGCGCCTGCGGACGGTGTAAGAACAGGGCATAAAACGTTACCTTTCCGTTATCTTCTAGGGGAAAGAATAAGCGTCGCGTCTGTGTAGGCGGTGGCGGCTTCCTGCTATCTCGCTGCCGGTTGCCCGGCCCTGCCCCGCAGGGCCGGATGCAGCCCGCGCTACTGGTCGTCGTTGCTGGCCACTAGCGGGCCGGACTGGCCCTCGATGAGTCCCTCGTCGAAGGCCTTGAGCACCGCTTGGGCCTCGCCGTCGTTCAGGCGGCCCTCGCTAACGGCGGCGTCCATAACCGCCTCGAGCTCCTCCCGGGACTGCTCCCGGCTATCGCCTGCCTCGAAGGCCTGCTTGGGCATGGCGGCCTCCGGGATCCCTAAGGCTTCGGCCAGCTCGACCAAGCGGTAGCCCGGGCGCGGTTCCTCGTCGTCGGCGTCCTCGGGCGCGGTGGTCTCCGGCCCGGTGACCTGCGAGGCGGCATCGCCGACCGTGCGCCCCTGGTGCGTGGTGTTCAGCGGCCACATGAACCAGGCCGCCACCAGGGCGAAAATCAGGGCCAGGACGACCACGGCGCCGGTGACGACCCACTGCTGACGATGCGCGTCCGCCTGCCCGCTGACCGCCCGCGCGGCCCCGGCCGGCTCCTCTGCCCGGGTGAGCTGAGAGGGCGCGGTGGGTTCTGTGCCTGCCATGCTGGCCCCTTGCCTGAACTAATAGAAAACCGAATGAACAAATACTAGTGCTGAACTCTCGGGAATTCTAGCGCTTAGAAGTGCCCGAAGCTATCACCGCGGCGCGGCGGTTCCTGCCGGCCGCTCAAGATATCGATCACGCTGCGGATGGCCTGCTCGCCTACCGGGCCGAAGCTGGGCTTGCGCTCGTCGACGCCGCGGCCGTCCTCGTCGACCACCTGGTGGGGCGCGTCAGGACGGTTGTTCCCGGCCGGGCCCTCGACGGTGATCACGAGCTTGTCGTTGTCGACTTTCAGCTCGGTGTCCGCGCCCGCGCCGGCCGCGCGCGCCGAATCCATAAACCCGCTCAGATCGCGAAACGTCGCCGCCGAAAGATCTAAAGAAATCTGCAGTGCCATGGTGTTTTCTCCTCTACTCCTGGTCCGCTGTTTGTGGGGCTAGGTCGCTGTGCTGCCGCGTCCGCGGTGGGGCCACGTGCTGGGCCAGCCACCGTGGACGGCACATCCCAGTCTAGGAAGACGAACACGGCTTGCCTAGGAAAAAGCCGACTTTGCCAGCAAAATCAGGGCGAAATCCGGGCGACCCCCTAGGGGCATTGCTGCCGCTTGCTAGTCGTGCTCGAAGGATTCAGCCTCGCCCCAGAAAACCTCGTCGACCACCCGCCGGGCGTGCCGGGTCAGCTTCAGGTAGGCCTCCAGGAATTCCTGGTTGTCCTCCGGCGACCAGCCGGCCGCACCGGCCACCTGGGCCAGCTGCGGGCCCGGCTGCGGGAGCTGGTCCACGCGCTTGCCGCGGACCAGGACCAGGGCGTTGCGGGCATCGGTAGCCATCAGCCACGCCTCCCGCAGGCTGGAGACCTGCTCGGAGTCAAGCACCTCGCACTCCTCCAACGCGTCGAGTCCCCGCAGCGTCGACGGGTCGTGCAGCTGGGTGAATTCGTGTGCGTGCATCATGGTCAGCAGCTGGACTGTCCACTCGATGTCGGTCAGCGCGCCGCGGCCCAGCTTGGTGTGGGTGTTGCGGTCCGCCCCGCGCGGCAGGCGCTCGTTGTCCACGCGCGCCTTCATCCGCCGGATGGCGCGGATGGTGGCCTGACTCACTCCCTCGCTGGGGTACCGGAAGCGGTCGATGACCTCCAGGAACCTCTCCCCTACGTCCTTGTCGCCGGCCACGAAGGCCGCGCGCAGCAGCGCCTGCATCTCCCAGGGCTCGCCCCACTGGTCGTAGTAGCGCTCGTAGGAGGCGATGGTGCGCACCACCGCCCCGGATCGGCCCTCGGGGCGCAGTCCCAGGTCTACCTCCAGGGGCGGATCGCCCGAGGGCTTGGACAGCCGGCGGCGCATTTTGTCCACGATCCCGATCGCCCACTTGATGGCGGCGGTCTCGTCCACGCCCGGCGCGGGTTCGGCCACTATCATCACGTCCGCGTCCGAGCCGAAGCCGAGCTCCATACCTCCCAGCCGGCCCATGCCGATAACGGCGATCCGCGCCGGCGGGCGCACCGGCTGCGTGGCCGTTGCCCCGTCGGCATCGTCAGCACCTTCCGTGCCGTCGGGGTCTTCGGCGGTGTCGGCCACTGCTTCTTCCTGAGCGCGCAGCCAGGCGCGGATCTCGGCGCGCAGAGCGGCTTCCAACACCGCGTCCCAGACCAGGGACAGGTCCCGGCAGACCTGCTCGACCGGCATGAAGCTCAGCAGGTCCGCGGCGGCGATGCGGGCCAGCTCCACCCGGCGCAGGGAACGCGCCACGGCCACCGCCTTGTCCGGGTCGGCGTGCCGCTTGGTGGAGTTGACCAGGGCCTTGAAGGCCTGCTCCGGCTGGGCGTCCATGAGCTTCGGCCCGGCGGCGCCGTCGGAGAGCAGCTTGACGGTATCCGGCGCGGCGATGATGAGGTCCGCGGTGTACGGCGAGGTACCCAGGATCTTCATCAGCCGCTGGCCGACGATGCCCTCGTCCCGCAGCATCCGCAAAAACCAGGTGCGGTCAAAGGCCGCCTCCGACAGCTTGCGGTAGTTGAGCAGACCCATGTCCGGATCGGCGGTAGCAGACAGCCACTCCATCAGCGTCGGCAGCAAGATCGCCTGGATCTTGGCCTTGCGGGAGCTGCCCGCCGCCAGCGAGGTCAGGTGCTCGAAGGCACGATCCGGGTAGTTGTACCCCAGGGCGGCCAGCTGCAGCTTCGCGGCCTCGGGCGAGAGCTTGAGCTCCGCGGAACTCATGGAGACCACCGAGTGCAGCAGCGGGCGGTAGAACAGGCGCGAGTGCAGCTGCGAAATCCGGTGGCGGATGGTGCGCAGCGTCGCCGCCATCATCTGGGCGGCGGAACGCTGGCCCGTGGGCGTGAAACCTGAGATCTTGGCCAGCCACTTCCACGCGTCCGCGTCATCGTTAGGCGGCATGGTGTGGGTGCGGCGGAAACGCTCCAGCTGCAGGCGGTGCTCGAGCAGCCGCAAGAACTCATAGGCCTCGATGAGCTGGTTGCCGTCCTCGCGGCCCACGTACCCGGCGCTGACCAGGGCGGCCAAGGCATCGACGGTAGACAGCACGCGCAGGCTCTCGTCGGAGCGGCCGTGGACCAGCTGCAGCAGCTGGATGGCAAACTCCACGTCCCGCAGGCCGCCCGAGCCCAGCTTCAGCTCCCGGGCACGTAGGTCATCGGGCACGTTGTCGAGCACGCGCCTGCGCATGGCCTGCACGTCCTCCACGAAGGACTCGCGCTGGGACGCCGACCAGACCATCGGCCCGATGCGCTCCAGGTAGTCCTGGCCCAGCGGCAGGTAGCCGGTCTGCGGGCGGGCCTTGAGCAGCGCCTGGAACTCCCAGGTGTGCGCCCAGCGCTGGTAGTACTTCACGTGCGAGTCCAGCGTACGCACCAGGGCCCCGGACTTGCCCTCCGGGCGGAGGTTCGCGTCCACCTCGAAAAAGCACTTGGTGCCGATCTGGATGAACTTCGAGGCCACCCGCGTGGCCTTGCTCAGCCTGGCGTCGCCGTCCTCGCTCAAGGGCTCGGCCACGAAGATGACGTCGACGTCGGAGATGTAATTAAGCTCCCCGGCCCCGCACTTGCCCATCGCGATGACGGCCAGCTGGCTATCCAGCGGCTCCTCGCCGTAGACCGTTACTGTGGCCACCGCCAGCGCCGCGGTCAGCCCCGCATCCGCCAGCGCCGTGGTCAGCCGGGTGACCGTGGAGTATTCGATGCGCGGCTGCGGGCGGGATTGCCCCTTGCGCGAATAGAACGTGCCCGCTAGGTCGTGGCTGGCCACGCGCATCATCAGCGTCCGGTACGTCGACTTCAGCGCCCGCGCGGCGTCCTGGCCCGTCGTGCCCGCAACGTAGCTGCCCGGGGTGGTCAGCTGCGCACTCGCCGTGTCCGGCCGGTCGAGTTCGGTCACAAACTGCGCGGGGCGGGCATCCACCGCGCCCAAAAGCTGCGCGAGCATCTCCTCCGGCTCCGGCAAGGGCTCGGCCAGCTGGCGCCACAGTTCCGGCTCGGCGGCCAGGTGATCCCCCAGCGCCGTCGATGCCCCCAGCAGCGCCAGCAGCCGGACCCGCAGCGCCTCGTTCGCGCGCATCTGCTGGTCCAGCTCACGACCGGAATCATCCAGGCCCTGATAAAGGCGCATCACTGTGTTCAGCGCCAGATCTGGGTCCCCGGCCGCGGCCAGGCACCAGAGCAGCTCGGTGGATTCGGCGTTGCTCCAGCCCAACCACTCCAGGTCGGCAGCCGCGTTCGCCCGCGTCAGCCCCAGGGTGGCCGGGGAAGGTACCGTCGCGCGCACAGTCAATTGCCCCTTTCGCTTGGTTGTTAAAGACTTAGTAGTTCAGGTTGTGGCGCAGCTCGAAGGAGGTGATCTGGCGCTGGTAGGCGTGCCACTCATCCCACTTCGAGCGCAGGAAGAACTCGAAGACGTGCTCGCCCATGACCTCGGCCATGAAATCGGACTTTTCCAGGTGACGCAGCGCCTGATCCAGCGACATGGGCAGGTCCTTGTAGCCCATCGCCCGGCGTTCCCGGCGCGTCAGCTGGTGCACGTCGTCCTCGGCCGGGTCGCCTAGCTCGTAGCCCTCCCGGATGCCCTTGAGCCCGGCGGCCAGCAGGACGGCGTACCCCAGGTAAGGGTTCATCGCGGAATCCACCGATCGAATCTCCACCCGGCGCGACTCCTCCTTGGTCAGCCGGTAGGTCGGCACGCGCACCAGCGCCGAGCGGTTGGACACGCCCCAGGTCGCCGAGCCCGGGGCCTCCGAGCCGAACATCAGGCGCTTATACGAGTTGACCCACTGGTTCGTCACCGCGGACATCTCATTGGCGTGCTCCAGGATGCCGGCGATGAACTGCTTGGCCGTCGTCGACAGCGAAAACTCATCGTCCGGGTCGTGGAAGGCGTTGGACTCGCCCTCGAACAGGGAAAGGTGGGTGTGCATTCCGGAGCCGGAGTATTCCTCGAAGGGCTTGGGCATGAACGTGCCGCGCACACCCAGGTCGGCGGCGACCTTCTTGATGACGTAGCGGAAAGTCATGATGGAATCCGCCATGGTGATAACGTCCGCGTGCCGCAGGTCGATCTCCTGCTGGCCCGGCGCGGTCTCGTGGTGGCTAAACTCCGTGGCGATGCCGAGTTCCTCCAGGTACAACATGGCCTGGCGGCGGAAGCGCGGGGCGGCGTCCTGGGTGGCTTGGTCGAAATAGCCGCCGTTATCGGTCGGCAGCAGGTCTTCTGCCTCGGGACGCTGCTGCAGTAGGTAGAACTCGATTTCCGGCGAGGCCATGCAGGTAAAACCCTCGTTGGCCGCCGCGGTGACCTGCCGGCGCAGGATGTGGCGCGGGTCCACCATCGACGGCTGCCCATCGGGCTGGGCGATGTCGCAGAACATCCGCGCGGACTGCAGCTCCGGCTCGTCGCGGTCGAAGGGCATGATCTGGAACGTCGACGGATCCGGCAGCGCGATTGTGTCGGATTCCGAGATGCGCGAAAAACCTTCCACGGAAGATCCGTCGAAGCCCACGCCTTCCTCGAAGGCAGATTCCAGCTCGGACGGGCTCATCACCACGGACTTGAGCGCGCCCAGGATATCAGTGAACCACAGGCGAATAAACCGGATATCCCGCTCTTCGACGGTACGCAGCACGAATTCATGTTGGCTGTTCATGGACCCCACCTTAGTAGGCCGGGCTCACCAAGGCGGGCTTTGTCGCGGACCAATCCGGTGGGCCATTGCAGGGTGGTCACATTGCCCGCCTGCGGCCAGTAAGCGGGGGTGGCCAGCAGGGGAAGCGGCTGCCAGTGCCCCTTGGCCCGCGTGGTCGGATAAGGCCACCGCAGCACCTACTGAATTTGGGAATTTTAGACCCTAAACAACGAAAGGAACTTCTACCCCATGCGTTTTAGCTACCACCGCCGCCTTGAGCAATTAGCCGACTTCCTCATCCTCGTCGCCCGCGCCGGCTGGCGACCGGAGGATCTGATCCACATCTGCGGGCCATATACCCACCAGATGGTCTTTTACGCCGCCGCCCGCATCCCGGCACATGTGACCAGCCCGGCACTGCGGCACGCCTGGTTGACCATCGGCCCGCCGACCGATCCCACCGTCCCAGACAAAGCCATCGACCAGCTCTTTGAGGATTTTAAGTCCCTGCCCAGCCTGCCCGACTGGGAGCTTTTGGATCCTTCTCAGGCCGCCGAGGCCGCCATGACGTCGGCGCAACGCAAGGCCGCCGGCAAGGTGGACGCCCTGTTGCGCAAGGCCGAGTCCACCGAGTTTCTGGACGAGGCGGAAACGCTCATCGCCAAGGCACAGCAGCTGCGGCAGGAATACCGCCTAGCGGAGGCCTCCGCCGGCGCGGAGACGGAAATGCCTTGTATTGCCCACCGCGTGCACCTGCATGCGCCCTGGGTGGCCTACCAGGCCGTGCTGCTCAGCGTTATCGCCGCGGCGAACTCGGTCACTACCTTGCTGGTGGACAAGCGCGGCCTGGCCGTGCTGGTGGGCGCTCCCGACGACTGCGCGCACACCATGGACCTGTTTGCCAACCTCAACCGCCAGTGCGATTGGCACATGCGCAACGGCGCGGACGCGGAAATGGCCAAGTACTTCAGCCAGACCGCCTCCTACCGCCGCAGCTTCCGCTTGTCCTATGCCGCGCGCATTTCCGAGCTCCTCGAGGAGGCCAACCGCGTCGGTGCGGCCAACGCCGACGGGGGCGCGGAGGGCGACGGCCTCCTGCCCGTTTTGGCCGAGCGCATGGCCGCCGCCCAGGACGCACTGCAGCAGGTCTACCCGCACACCAGCCAGTCGAGCCTGTCGATGAACAACCCGCTGGGCGCCGGCGCCGGGGCCAGCGCCGCGGAACGCTCCCACTTAAGCGGCGACTCCGCCGGACTCGCGCCCCACCAGCGCGCGCTGAGCGCCTAGCCCCCGTTGTGGGGCCTCAGGCGGGCCCGGTGGTTGCCCACGTTTTCCGGATTCCGCGCCGGCGGGTGATGGCTCCGGTACGGAGCAAAATTCAGCCGGGTATGATCGCAGCTAATAGGCACAGCAGTCTTTACAAGGAAAGGGCACCCATGGCAACCAGCAGTTTCCTCGAGATCGAGGCGAAGTTCGCAGTCGCGGAATCCACCCCCACCCCGGATCTGACGCGCCTGGCCCACGTCGCCGGGTATGGGGAATCCACGGAACAGTCCCTATCCGCCATCTACTACGACACCGAGGACCTGCGGCTGACCCGCAACAAGATCACCCTGCGGCGCCGCACCGGCGGCAAGGACGACGGCTGGCACATCAAGCTGCCCGGCTCGACCGGCCGCACCGAGGTCCGCGCCGAGCTCGGCGAGCCCGTCGACGGCGAATACCGCGTCCCGGCGGAACTGCTCAGCCATGTCCGCGCCATCGTGCGCAACCACCCGGTCTCCCCCATCGCCCAGGTTGATAACAACCGCACCGAGACCCTGCTGCTGGGCGACGACGGCCGCCCGGTCGCTGAGTTCTGCGACGACCACGTCACCGCCTGGAGCTTCCTGCCCGGCGGCCAGCAGTCCACCTGGCGCGAGTGGGAGCTGGAGCTGGCCGCGGAAACCGCCGGCACCGACCGCGGCAGCGAGATCATCCGCTCTGCTACCTCCCTGCTCATCGGCGCCGGGGCCCGGGTGTCTGCCTCCCCGTCGAAGCTGTCGTCTGCCCTCGGCCGCTCCAAGGACCAGGCTCCGCTTCCCCCGGCCCTGCGCACCCCGGACGTGGAGGAAGACTCCCCGGCCGCCGCCGTCGTCGAGGCCCTGCAGGCCAACCGCGACAAGCTGGTCGAATACGACCCGAAGGTCCGTGCCGACGAGTGGGATTCCGTCCACCAGATGCGCGTGGCCACCCGCGAGCTGCGCAGCCACCTGCAGACCTTCCACGGGATCGTGGCCGGCCCAGAGATCGAAAAGATCGAGGCCAACCTGAAGGAGCTGGCCGGAATGCTGGGCGTTGCCCGCGACGCCGAGGTCGTCGAGGAACGCTGGCAGTCCCTGCTGGAGGAGGAAGACTCCGACACTCTAGATGAGACCACCCGCCGGCACATCGCCCACGACATGGGCACCGCCTACCGCCGCGCCCACCGTCGCGTCATTGGCGCCCTCAACTCCGACCGCTATCTCGAGCTGCTCGACTCCCTCGACCAGCTGCTGGCCCACCCGCCCGTCGTGGAGGCCCAGCCGGCCGAAACCGAGCCGGAGGCGGCCGCCGATGCCCCCGCCCCGGCCGGCGGTGAGGACACCACCTCCGCCGCGCCCGCGGAAATTGCCCCTGCCGAGGCGGAGTCCGACAAGCCGGAACAGGCCGAGCAGACCAAGCAGGCCGAGCAGGCCGAGCCCGAGGACATGGAAACCGTCATGGCGCGGCACCTGGCCAAGGCCTACCGCAAGCTGGTCAAGCGCCACGAAAAGGCGGTTGTCAACTGGGATAATGAAGAGCTCAGTCTGCACGAGCGCGAAGATTACTTCCACGACATGCGCAAGGCCGCCAAGAAGCTGCGCTACGCCGCTGAGGCGGCGGGCTCGGCGACCAAGCTCAAGACCAAGCGCCTGTACAAGGCCTGCAAGCAGATGCAGTCGGTGCTGGGCGACTTCCAGGACTCGGTGACTTCCCGTGACAAGCTGCTAGAGCTCGCGCAAGCAGCCCGCAGCCGAGGCGAGGACACCTTCGGCTACGGGCTGCTGTACCAGCGCGAACGCCAGATTGGCCTGGAGGCATTGGAGGACTACTCCGAGTCCTTCGACCAGATTAAGGCGGCGTTCAAGCCGCTGAAGAAGAAGCTGAAGTAGATTACTTATCCCACTGGGCGGGCTTGCCCCAGTCGTCTTCTGCTTCCTCGGCTTCATCGGCCGCGGCGTTGCGCTCCGCCGCGGTCTTGAGCGCGTTGCGGGCCTCTTCCTCGGACGAGTACGGCCCCATCCGGTTGTCCCAGGAATCCTGCGGCCCCTGGGTGACTTCACCGGTAGACGGGTTGAAATACCATTGCGAATCCTGCTCGGCCATGGGCTAATCCTCCTTGGTTGACGGGGTTTATTAAGCGATTTAGCGCGGGTTATCGCCCGCGGGATCCCACAGTACTCATCGGGAGTTGTCCGCGCCGCTAGAATGTTTCTGTTAGGACTTCTCGCCCGCCCGCGCCTCATCCCCGCTGAATCTTCGTCACCGACGTCGCTGGCGCCGGACCGGCGAGTGCGACCGCTAATGAAGGAGTATCCCCCGCAATGCCATTTTGGCCCGCCCCGACCGACCACGTCGTCGACAAAGCCCGCGCCGCCCACCACCAACGCGTGGGTGTAGAAGCCGCCCACGTGGCGAGCGCACCGGCGACCTGGTTGCTCATCGGTGAGCACGTTGACCACTACGGGGGCATCGTTGCCGCAGGGCTTTCCGATCTGCGCGCCGCCGCGGCGGTTAGCCCGCGCGAGGATTCAACCATCACCGTGACCTACCGCGTCGACGGCCCCGGCGAACCCCAGGTGCGCGAGGAATCGACGACGCTCGACACCCTGTCCCAGCTGGCTGCGGCGCAGCAGCCCGGCGTCGACGAGGCCGGCCAGCCGGTCCCGCCGCCGTTCCCGACGGGTGGGCTGGCCGAGCGCTTCGGCGGCGTGGTCAGCACGATGGTCTCCCGGCAGTTGCTCTCCCGCGAGACCACCGGAGTGGACATCACCGTGGTCACTGACATCCCTACTTACTCCGGCCTAGGTGGACTGGCGGCCGCCGATGTCGCCGTGGCCCTAGCCATGCTGGGCGGCAACGAGGATCCCCACGATGCCCCGCTGCGCGCCCGCGTAGCCGAGGTCTGCTCCCAGGCCGTCAATTCCTTCGCCGCCCTGCCGGCGCTGCGCGCCCGCCACACCGCGGCCCTGCGCGGCAACGGCCGGCAAGTTTCTATCATCGATTACGCCGACGGTTCCGTAACCCAGGCCCCGCACCCGCTGGGCGACAAGCTGCACGCCTTCGTCGTCGCAGTCCCGGACTCCACCCCGGGCCCGCAGATTGGGGTTGACCTACGCATCCGCCAGCGCTTCGTCGACAACGCCTGCCACGCCTTCGGCACGGAGAGCCTGCGCCTGCTGCCGGACGCGTCCTCGCGCGTTCTGGACTGGTTGGACGCGGTCCACGAGGTGCACCCGGAACAGGACCACCCCGAGCACGCCGATGCCGCCAGCTGGCTCGGTTTCTACGCCGCCGAGACCGACCGCGCCCTGGGCATCGCGCGCTCGCTGCGCTCCCGCCGCGGCGCGGACTTGCTGCCGCTCCTCCACCAGTCGCAATCGGCGCTGGGCAGCATCTACCACCTGCCGGTGGCTGCCGAGGTCGCCGAGCTGGTCACGGCCCGCGGCGCGGTGGCAGCCCGCGCGGCCGCGGCCGGCGTGGCCAACTCGGTCATCGCCTACGTGCCCGCCGAACGCGCGCAGAATTTCTCTCAGGATCTCGCCGACGACGGCCTGCTCGTCGTCCCGGTCAACCCCGGCGAGCCCGCCGCCTAATCGACCGGTCCTAGTCGGCCGGTTCTAGTCAGCCGGCCAGGCGAATTTCACTGCGCGCTCTTCCGGCTCCGCGGTGACCAGGGAAACCGAGGTCTCGCTGCCCGGCTCGGGCGCGCCCACGCACTGCCCGATGACCGGTGGCTCGTTGACCAAAAGGCGGGCGGTCTCGCGCTCGGCGTTCCTGGAGAGCACCACCGCCGAGAAATTCGTGCCCACCCACGGCTCCAGGACCGTGGCCTCGGTCAGCTGCAGGCACGCCTTGTCCACCTGGGAGGCCAACTGGGAGCTCCGCCGCATCGATGCCACCGCCTCCTCACCGTCCGCCTGCACCCACTCGGGGACGTCGGTGCCGGCGCAGATAGCCAGGCAGACTTCCAACCCAAACCGGTCGATGAGCCGGCGCAGCGGCGCGGTCACGTGCGCGTAATAGCCGCCGATGCCCGCGTGGATCTGCCCCTCGTCGCGCCCCAACAGGGCGTAGTCCGCCCCGCGCAGTAGCCGCAGAGCCTCGCGCATGACCGCCATCCCCCGAGGTGAGCTGGCATCCACCCTGCGCAGGAACTCGGAGATGCTAAGCTCACCCAACTCGAAGCCCAGGGCGCGGGCCTCGGCACGGAACTCCTCCTCGGCCTCGGGGCTGGCACCTGGCAGGGTGCGCAGGAAACCCACGCCGTGGCTGTGCATGAGCTGGCCCGCGCACATGCCGGCCATCAGGGAAATCTCGGAGTTATAGTCCATGACCTCGTGGCGCGGCTCGATCTCTAGCTCGAAGCGCCCGTCGGCGTCTTCGACGACCCGCTGCGACGGGATGCGCAGCGAAATCGCCTCGCGCCGCAGCGCGGAGGCCTGCCGCAGCTGGCCTACCTCCGGCAGCAGGCGGATGGCCGAGTTCATTCGCCCGTGTACTAGGTCCTCGTGGACGCCGTCGTAGTCCAGCCGCGCCCGGGAGCGTACGAGGGCGCGCTCGACGAAGAAGTCGGTCACCTCCCCGTCCGTGTCCAGGTCGAAGCTAAAGAGCACGGCCGGCCTGTCCACGCCTTCCAGCAAGGACGCGCGGTCCTCGGACAGCACGGGTGGGTGCAGGCGGGCTGGCGAATCCGGCAGGTAGATGGTCTGGCCGCGGGCCATGGACTCCGCGTGCACGGCCGCCGGTGCCTCTTCGCCGGTCCCGCCCAGCCAGGCGCCCACGTCGGCAATGGCGTAGTAGACGCGGTAGCCGCCCGCGGTCCCGCTGGTGATGTAGACGGCCTGGTCCAGGTCCTTGGAGCCCGGCGGGTCGATGGTGACCAACGGCAGATCGCGGGCGTCTCGGCGGCTGGCGGCAAATTGATCGACCGCCGCGCGGGCCTGATCGGTGACGTGTTCGTCGAAGTCACGGGAGACCTGGAATTCCGCGGCGACGTTATCAAAGTCCAGCGGCGCAGCATACAGCTTCATACCGGCTCATTGTTCCACAGGCGCCCCACTCCCGCGCGCCAGTGTGAGCAACGGAAAATGAAAAGGTGCGGGGCGAATGAGCCGGCCTGTGAGCCGGATTCTGTCCGCGCGGGGCGGTTGCCCGTCCCCGGCGTGGTAAACATCCATCTGGGTCGACCATTGCTGGCCGCCTCAAGCAGCTACCTTCAGGCTCGGGTGAGCAGCCCTCAAACACCTGATCGGGCCTGCCCAAAAGGCAGGCCGTGATGCCTTGCTCCCGGTGGGGTTTACCCAGCCACCCCAGTCACCTGGGGTGCTGGTGCGCTCTTAACGCACCGTTTCACCCTTACCTGGATTGCTCCAGGCGGTCTACTTTCTGTTGCACTTGCCCGCGGGTTGCCCCGGGTTGCTGTTAGCAACCACCGTGCTCTGTGGAGTCCGGACTTTCCTCGGCGCCTGCCTGCCCCAACACGTGGGGCGGTTCATTTGCCGCGTTTACCCGGCCGACTCACTCGCGCGCTTTAGTCTAGTCCGCGCGCGGGCCGGCGTGAAAATTAGCTCTGGCCCGCATCTAGCCCGGACAGGTGGCCGGCGTCGTTGACGCAGCGCACCAGCGCGCCGTCGTCCCAGAACTCCACCTCGGACAGCGAGGCAAGATCCAAAAAGAAGCGATCGAACAGGCTGGGCCCGCCGCCCAGGCCCTGCGCGACAAGCGACTTGATCGGGTTAACGTGGCTCACCAGCAGGATGGTCTTGCCCGCATAGCGCTTGACTAGCTTCTCCCGCGCCTGGCGCACCCGGCGGTGCAGCTGCTGCAGGGACTCCCCGCCCGGCGTGGATACCGCGGTGTCTTCCAGCCACTTAGCGTGCAGTTGCGGGTCGCGCTCGTGGGCCTGGTTAAAGGTCAGCTTCTCCCAGGCGCCGAAGTCGAGCTCGATGAGCCCGTCGTCGGTGCCCACGTCCAGGCCTAGGACCTCGCCGACGGCCCGCGCGGTTTCTTGGCACCGGCCCAACGGGGAGGCCACCACCGCCGCGACCTGGCCGTCCTCGCCCGTACCGAAGCGGCTGGCTAGGGCCTGCGCGGCGGCTAGGGCCTGACGGCGGCCGAGCTCGGTCAGCGGCGGGTTGGAGTGTCCGGAGTACTGGCGCTGCGCCGACATCTTGGTTTGCCCGTGGCGCAGCAGCACCATCCGCGTGGTTTCCCCGCGCTCGCCCAGCCAGTCGTTGGGCGCCGGCCCGCCGTGCTCGGTCGTGCCTACGGCGTCGTCGTCCGTACCCGCATCGTCCTCGATGCCGCCCTCGATACCGCCGACGATGCCGACCGCGTGGCCGGCGGCCGCCGCGTCCATGGCGTCGTTGGACAGGGCGTCGGCGACCTTGTTCTTGGCGCGCGGCACCCAGGCCAGCTGGAAGTCGCCCAGGCCGGCTACCAGCTTGTGCGCCTGCATGGCCAGCTTCTGCATGTCGGGGTGCTTGATCTTCCAGCGCCCGTTCATCTGCTCGACGACGAGCTTGGAGTCCATGTAGAACTCGACCTCGGTGGCGCCCAGCTCGCGGGCGGCTTCGAGCCCGCGCAGCAGGCCGTTGTACTCGGCGACGTTATTGGTCGACTGCGTGCCGACCACGTAGGCAATGGTGCGCAGCACCTCGCGGCCGTCGGCGGCGTAGACCACCGTGCCGGAGCCGGCCACCCCGGGATTGCCGCGGGATCCGCCGTCGGCGTAGATGATTACCTTCATGGCGCCGGCCGCCTAGGACTGTCGGATGAGGTAGGTGCCGCACTCGGGGCACTGCGGGACTTCGTCGTCCGGCGCGTTGCGCACCGCGGACTGGTCCGCCGGCGGGAGCACGATGAAGCAGCCGCCGCAGGACTTCTGCGCCTTAAACTCGGCGGCACCGACGCTGTTTTCGGCGCGCTGGTCGTCGAAGATCCGCAGCGCCTCGCCCGGCAGCTGACCGCGCAGCTGCTCGATTTCCACGCGCGGGTCCGGCTGGTTGGCGGTCGCGGCCTGGGCCGCCTCCGCGGCGCGGCGGGCCACGTCGAGCTTGCGGGCGGCCTCGTCGCGCTGCGCGCCCTGGGAGTCGCGGTTGTTGCGCAGGGCGTGGATCTCGTTGTGGGCTTCCTGCAGTTCGCTCATCAGGTCAGCGATGCGCGACTTCGCCGCGTAGCGGTCGTGCTCCAAGTCGCGGCGCTTGTCCGGATCCAGCTCGGCGGACAGCTGCTTGCGGTCGTCGCGCTCGCGGGCGCGCAGCTTGCGCTCGTCGGCCTGGATGCGCAGGATCTCGTTTTCCATATCGTCCACAGCCATTTGGGCGGATCCGGCGGAATCCACCAGGCGGGCGTACTCGCGCTCGGCGCTAGCCAGCTCCTCCTGCTCCGGGCTCTGGCGCTCCTCGGCGCCGAAGTCGACGGCGCGCTGCAGATTGGCCAGCTTCAGCAGCACGGCCTGGCTCTCAGGTAGCAGCTTCATGTCCTTTATTCTCCTTCCGAATGTAGCGACACGGTCCACGGATCGGTGCGAATTTCTAGGACTTCGCAGTCTAGCCCGGTCTTGCCGGCGACCACGTCGCGGGCCTGGTAAGTCCAGGGGAACTCGCTGGCCCAGTGCGCGGTGTCGATGACCGCGGGGCCGCCGGCGCGCAAGTGCTCGTCGACGGGGTGGTGCCGCAGATCCGAGGTCACGTAAACGTCGACACCTAGTTTAGCCGCCTGGTCCAGGAAGCTATCGCCGGCACCGGAGCTAACAGCCACGGTCTGGATGAGCTGTTCCGGATCCCCGGCCGCGCGCACGCCCCAGACGGTCTCCGGCAGGGCGTTGGCCACCTGCTGGGTAAATTCCCGCAGTGTCATCGGCTCCGGCAGGCGGCCCACCCGCCCCAGGCCGCAGGCCTGATCCAGGTCCACGGGGTTGGCGGTCTCCATGACGTCGTAGGCGGGGACCTCGTAGGGGTGGGCATCGATAAGCGCGGCCCGGATGGCGCTGCGCCGGGACGAAGGTGCGACAAATTCCACGCGGGTCTCGGCCCCTCGGTGGAGGGTGCCGATCTCGCCCTCGGTGGGGTTGGCCCCCGGCAGAGGCTCGAACTGGCCGGTGCCGGCGATGTCGAATGAGCAGGCGCGGTAGTTGCCAATCTGGCCGCCCCCGGTGGCGAAGAGGGCCTCCTTGACCCGGTCGGCAGCGTCGGTCGGCACGTGCACGCCCCACTTGTCCATCACGTCTGGGTCCTTGACCACGATGGGCCGGCCCGGGGTGATGCCGACCAGCTCGGCCAGCTTGTCGTTGACGCCGGGCCGGGCGGAGTCGGCGTTGGTGTGGGCGGCATACAAAGCCACGCCCCCGCTGAGCAGGGTGTGGACGACCTTGCCCTTCGGCGTGTTCGCGGCCACCGAGGTCACCCCGCGCAGCAGCAGCGGGTGGTGGACGACGAGCAGCTGCGCACCGGCATCGACCGCCGCCTGGGCGACCTCAAGCGTGCAGTCCAAGGCGAAGGCCACCTTGGTGACCGGGGCGTCCGGGTCGCCGCAGACCAGGCCGACGGCGTCCCATTTTTCCGCCAGCGCCGGCGGGTAGGCCGAATCCAGGTGGTGACAGACTTCTCCCACGGTGGCCGTAGTGGTCATACTTTTTATGCTCCTTTAGCGTTGGCAGGTCCTAACGGTATATCCTAACTGCGTTCTCCGGTTGTGTAAGCAGCCCCCACTAATCGAGCTAAAGGTGAGAATTCCCCGCTGATGGTTGTTTCTGAGACTGATCCCCGCCTCCACATCGTCTTCGTCTGCACGGGCAATATCTGCCGCTCCCCCATGGCCGAGGTCATCATCCACGACGCCGTGGAGTCCGCTGGGCTTGACGATGCCGCGCGCATCACCTCCTGCGGCCTCGGCGGCTGGCACGTCGGCCAGGGCGCCGACAAGCGCGCCATCGCCGAGCTGCGCCGCGGCGGCTACGACGGCAGCGCCCACCGCGCCAGCCAGCTGGCCGCCGAGGACCTAGACGCCGACCTCATCGTCGCCCTGGATACCGGCCACTTGGCCACCCTGCGCGAGCAGGCCCCGGCGCCGGACAAGGTCGTCCTGCTGCGCGACTTCGACCCGGATTCCGCCCCGGGGTCCTCGGTGGAGGATCCCTTCTACGGCGACGAGGAGGATTTCGCCCGCACCCGCCAAGCCATCGAGGCCGCCGCCGACGGGCTCTTGGCTTGGATTCGCGACCATGCCCGTGACTAGACTGGGCATTCGTGGGTACTCGGACTAAGCAGACGGCGCCGGACAGCGAGCCGGTGCGCGCGCGGCAGCAGACGGCGTGGTGGAAGACTTTCCTCAAGCCCAGCTGGGTTTTCCTGCTGCTGTTCGTGATCGTGTTTTCCTACCTAGCCTTCACGGTGCTAGCACCCTGGCAGCTGGGTAAGGACGACGACATCGTCGAGCGCAATGAGCACATCACCGCCGCCTATGAGAAAGATCCTGTCCCGGCGGACGAGATCCTGGGTGATAACGGCGCGATCGAAGGCGGCGAGGAGTGGTCGCGCGTTATCCTGCGCGGGCAGTACCTGCCGGACGATGAGGTGCTGGTGCGCCTGCGGCCGGTGGCCTCCGGGCCGTCCTACCAGTCCCTGATCCCCTTCCGCACCGACGGCGGCCAGACCATCCTGGTCAACCGCGGCTGGGCGCCGGCCGGCGAGGCCAACGCCGTGCCGGAAATCGCCCCCGCCCCCAGCGGGCCGCAGGAGATCATCGGCATGGTCCGCCAGCACGAGGCCGAGCATTCCTCCGCCCCCGTCGAGCGCGACGGCTACCCCCAGGTCTATTCCATCAATCCGCCCCAGGTCGGCAAGCTCATCGATGCCGACCTCGGGCTCGACTACGTCCAGCTCACCGAGGATCAGCCGGGCGTGCTCAACCCCATCCCGATCCCGCAGATGGACCGCGGCAACCACCTGTCCTACGGCTTCCAGTGGATAGCCTTCGGCATCATGGCCCCGCTGGGCCTGGGCTATTTCGTCTGGGCCGAGATCCGCGAGCGGCGCCGCGTCCGCGACGAAGAAGCCGAGATGGCCCAGCTGGACGCCGCCGACGCGCAAGGTGGCCCGGCCACTGACCCGGCCGCAGCCGCTGGTTCGACCGCGGACGCCAAGGCCGCGGCCGCCGAGGCCCACGAGCGCCGCATGCGCGCCCGCTACGGCGAGTCCAAGCCGGACTTCTACTCGAAGTTCGCCAAGCGGAACAAGGAACGCTTCTAGCGGCGCTGATAGCGCGCAGTTAGCACTGCTGTCCAGACACGAGAAAGGCCCTGCCCGGATAATGAACTGCTCCCCATTAGTTGGACTGAGAA
>NZ_KV823394.1 GCF_001815935.1 Corynebacterium sp. HMSC04H06 | reverse complement strand
GGTCTCAACATGCGGCGCGCCTGTGGATAACCCCATTTTGGCGCCGCGGGAGTTGAGCTAGTCACACCGCGGCGCGGGATCCTGAGGATAATTCCCGCCGCGGACGGGCGGGGAAGACCCACTCGGCGGCCAACCAGGACACGATGATGGAGCCGATGACCCACCACCAGTTGTAGAGCTGGTGGTTGCCGTCGCTGGAAAACGACACGGCCACGAAGACGGAGGCGCCGGTGGCGAGCTTCATGACCCACATCGGTGGCCGCGCCACGCCCACGAGCGAGATGACCGAGGCGTAGTACCATGGCAGCGTCACGGAGTTGAAGATGAACGCGACCTGGTAGGCACCGGCGGTGCCTAGGACGGCATCGCGGATGCTGCGGCGGGAAATCCACCACACCAGGATTAGTCCCAGCAGCATGAGGAGCATCGACAGTGTGCGCATGATGCTCAGCACGCTGTTGTAGGAAATATCCGGGTTGAAGATCTGGACCAGCGGCGCGACCACGTCGGTGACCAGCGTCGGGCCGGCCAGCGGGTTGATGACCTTGGCGTTGCCGGTAATCTCCGACAGCCAGCCCCAGGAGGACCCGGACGCCCAGGTAATGACGGCCACGACGGCGACGGTCTCGAGAACCATCAGGGTGCCGGCCGCCACGAAGACGCCGAAGCGCTTGGCCACGCTGGAGGTCGCACGCGGGGCGAAGTGGTGGACCATGATCCAGACGACGAAGGGCATCGCGAGGAAGGCGGTCGCCTTTAGAGCCACGGCGGCGGCGATCAGCGCCAGCCCGGACAGGAACTTGCGGCGCAGAGCTAGCAGCAGGCCCACGGAGACCAGGCCGACCATGACGGATTCGTTGTGCATGCCGGCCACGAGGTGGAGCAGCATGACGGGGTTGGCCACGCCGAGCCAGAGCGCCATCGTGGGCGAGCCGCCGAGCTCCCGGGCGATCCGGGGTACTGACCAAGCAATCGCGGCGAAGCCGGCCAAGGAAATCAGCTTGTAGACGAAGATCCCCACGGCGACGTTGTCGCCGACCAGGGAGGTCACGCCGTCGCCAACCCACAGGTGCAGCGGGCCGTACGGGGTGGTGGTGTTGCGCCAGTCCTGGGAGACCTCCAGCAGGAAGGGACCGGGATTGACCACGGGGCCTTCCGAATAGGGATCGAAGCCGTCGCGGACCATGGCGCCCTGCATGAGGTAGGAGTAGACGTCGCGGGAGGCCAGCGGTGCGGCCACGATGAGTGGGGCCAGCCACCAGGCCAGCGTGCGCCGGACGGTAGCCAGCGCCCCCTCGCAGGCGGGTGCGACGGTCTCCCTGCCCAGGAGGATCCAGGCGCCGACCAGGCAGAAGATACCCACCCAAAACAGCGCCATGCCGAGGTTGCGGCCGTGGCCGTAGGCCAAAAAGCTCAGGTTGAGCGCCTCCAACAGGCCGCCGCGGTTACGGGTGGCGCCACCGGAAAAGGACGCGATAGCCAGCAGGATGGTACCGGCGAGCCCGAGCGTTAGCGGGCGCGGGAGGCGGATGGTTAGTGGGGACGTAGCCATGACGCGGCGCTACTTCTGCCGGGAGGTCGCGCGGATGGCCAGGTCGCGCAGGGCGGCAGAGACCTTCTCGTCCACACCGGCGGCGTGGAGGTGCCCCAGGCCGGATTCGGTCAGGGCATCGATGCGCTCCTCGATGGCCTCGACCGCGCCGGAGTCCTGGATGATCTGCGACATGGTGGCGATATCGGCCGGATCGTCGGTGGTGCCGACTAGGCGGCGCAACGTGGCGGCCGCGGCGGGGTCGGCCTGGTCGGCGCGCTCCAGGGCGGTGGCAAGCAGGACGGTGCGCTTGCCTTCGCGCAGGTCGTCTCCGGCCGGCTTGCCGGTGACGGAAGGATCGCCGAAAACGCCTAGCTGATCGTCGCGCAGCTGGAAAGCCACGCCGATGTCGCGGCCGTAACCGCGGAAGGCATCGATAAGCGTGGGCGAGGCGCCGGCAATGGCGGCGCCCAGGTGGAGGGGGCGCTCGATGGTGTAGGCGGCGGTCTTGTAGCGGTTGACGGCACCGGCGAGCTCGACCGACTCGGAACCGGTGGCCTCTAGGGTGATGTCAAGCAGCTGGCCGCCGATGACCTCGGTGCGCATGGCGCGCCACGGCTCGCGGGTGCGGGCCAGGGCGGCGGCGCTGAGGCCGGAATCCTGCAGCATGTCCTCGGCCCAGGCTAGGGCCATGTCCCCGACGAGGATGGCGACGGACTCGCCGAAGAAGTCGGCGTCGCCGTGCCACTGCGCTTGACGATGCCGCCCTGCCACCGCGCGGTGCACCGTCGGCTTGCCGCGGCGGGTGCTGGAGGCGTCGATGATGTCATCGTGGATGAGCGCGCAGGCCTGGATGAATTCCAGGGAAGAGGCGGCGCGGAGGACGGCCTGCGGATCCTCGTCGCCGTCCAGCCCGCCGGCGCCGACGAAGCCCGCCCAGGCGTAGAGCGGGCGGATGCGCTTGCCGCCGCCGAGAACGAAGTCCTCGAGGTAGGCGATGGAGCGGGTAACCGGCGCGCCGATGGAGCCTACGACCGGCCGTCGCTCCTCCAGGAATTCCGCGAGGGCAGCGCGGGCGGCGTCGGGGATCTGTTCAAGCTGGGGAATATTGTCTGCGGTCACGCCTAGGTATCTTACCGATCGCGGGCGGCGGTCCGGTGTTGCGCAATCGCCGGCAGCGGCAGTGGGGCGTACAAGAGGGCAAACGGGCGGGAATCGCCGGGGTAGCGGTGGTGGCGCAGTGCGTCCCGAAAGCCCAGCGAGCGGTAAAGGCCGAACGCGGAATTGCCTTCCTGGGGTACTTCCGGCGTTGATAGCGCGACGTAGGCGGCGGGGACGTTCCAGAGCAGCTCTGTTATCAGCTGGCGTCCGATGCCGCGGTTTTGCATGCCGGGGCGCACGTGCACCTCGGCTAGCTCGAAATAGCTGCGCAGCAGCGCCCATTGCTGCTCGGTGGGGCCGCCCTTTTCGTAGAAGCCCCGGCGCAGCTGCCGGTCCCACCAGGTATCCGGCGAGCCGAGAAAGCCGTAGGCCAGGCCGACGATGCCACTGTCGGTGGTGGCGACCACCGCGCTAAAGCCCGGGTGGGAAATCTCTCGGCGCCAGGCGTGGGTACGGCTGACGCGGATGGAGTCGTTGTAGTCCATCGCCTCGATGTAGATCTCGACGAGCTGGGGCGCGAGCAGGGAAAACTCTTGCGGGCTGAGGCGACGGATGGAGATGTTCACGAATCTATCGAAACATGTTTGGCCCCGCGGCGGAGCGATTAGCCTAATTAAAGGCGTTCGAACTAGCTCCCGCATGTTCGAAAAGAAGGTTTTAATCCTGCTTGAGGGGTTGTGGGGTTCGAACACCTGAGCTATATTAAGGGGTGTGAGTCGGAAGTGTTCCTAGAGTAAACGGCAAAAGAAAACAACGGCGCTCCCGCAAGCGGCAGCTTCGGAGGGAAGGTGAACGGACATGGCACACGTAATCTCGGCAACTAGGCAGGCAACCACGCGGATCTCGCGCACCAGCGGCGTGGGGAAGCAGCAGCATTTCCTGCGTCAAGCGCGAATGCTGATTGAGCAGGCGCGGGAGTATGCGGCAGACGGGCGTTTCGAGGAGGCTCTCGAGGTCGCCTACCAGGCGGGGCTGCGCACCGCGGGGGCGCGCATCGCGGTCTCCATGGTGGCGCGCCGCAAGCGGAAGCCCTCTAGCGCCTGGGAGCAGCTCGCGCTCGTGAGCGCGGAGGACAAGGAGTGGGCGCAGGAATTCGGCCAGTATTCGAAGCTGCGCTCCCGCGTTTCCCTGGGCCTGGAGGACGGGGTCGAGGAAGATGCCGTTTTTGAGCTGATGGGGCTAGCCGCGCGGTTCATGGCCGCCACCCATGCGGCCGCGGTGGAATCCGACTTCGCCGCCTAGGGGATTGTGTCGCCTAGGGCTTGCCCTCAGAGTTTGCCCTAGGTGTTGGCCCTAGTTGTTAGCCCTAGGGGGTGGCCCGGGGCTTAAGTTGGGCTTTGTACCTACGTTAGAATGGGGGAGGAAGTAGCACGGTGGGAACTAAAAGTTTGGCGCTCACGTTGAACACAGTGAAAGGCCGTCGTGCAGGGCCGTATTTTAGGCAGCGGTCCCTTAGGTTTATTGGAGGTACAGTGTCTCTTTCGGAGCAGGAACAGCGCGCGCTACGGGAGCTCGAGCAGCAGCTGTTGGCTGAGGATCCCAAGTTCGGTGCCTCTGTAGCCCGGGCCTCGGCCGGTTCCCCGAGCGGGGCCGTGACCTTGCGCGGCGTGGCGCTGGTAGTTGTCGGACTGGTCATGCTGGTGGGTGGCGTGGCCTTGGCGCAGAATAGCCTGTGGTTCGTGGTCCTGTCGATCCTGGGCTTCCTCGTCATGTTTGGCGCGGGCATTTGGATGCTCCGCGGCGGTGGTGCCACGGGTGTGAAGTCGGGCAAGAAGAAGTCGGGCTCCGGCCGGGGCGGCGCGGGGGCGTCGCGGTCTGGCGGTAGCTCGATGGGTAACAAGCTGGAAGAGAACTTCCGTCGCCGCTTCGAGGGCAACTAGAGCACCGAGTTAAGCGGCCTAGCTTTCAAGGCCCCTGGGAGAGATCCCAGGGGCCTTTTCGTCTCTCTGCGTGGTCTCCACACAATTCCCCACTTTCCCCCACGCTGGCCCCCGCGGGGCCTAGAAGGGGGAGTGCTGCGCGGAAGCGGGCCTCCGGGAGGAGCGGCGCGTGCGGCATTAGGCCAGCGTGCGGGTTGCAGTAGTAGGGGCGTGTGCGCTTTGGGGCTAAAGAATCTTGTGGTAAAAGAGGTGCTTATGTGACGTCTGGGGCCTCGAAAGCGCCGCGACTGGGGATTTCTCCCCACTATTTTTATTGCCTTTGACCTGCGGGTATGTCGCGAGTGGGTGGTGGGTGGGGCGTGGTGGGTGTTGAAAGTGGGGGAAAGTGGGGTAAAGTGGGGCGCAGCGGTGGAGAAGTGGAACTTTGAGACCGTGGAGAAATGTCGGAGTTATCGAGCCAAGGAAGGTGGACGCCGGGATGTTTCTCGGAACCTACACTCCGAAGCTTGATGACAAAGGACGCCTAACGCTTCCGGCTAAGTTTCGGGATGAACTAGCTGGCGGACTGATGGTGACTAAGGGGCAGGACCACTCACTAGCGGTTTACCCGCGCGAGGAGTTTGCGGAACGAGCTCGAAAAGCAGCGGCCGTGTCCCGGACGAACCCCGCCGCCCGCGCGTTCATCCGTAACTTGGCAGCGAGCGCCGATGAGCAACGCCCGGATGGGCATGGCCGTATCACGTTGTCCGCAGGACACCGCGAATACGCCAACCTTTCCAAAGAGTGTGTGGTTGTCGGGTCGGTGGATTTTCTCGAGATTTGGGACGCAGCCGCTTGGGCTGAGTACCAAGAGCAAACTGAAGACGCCTACTCGGCGGCGGATGCGGATGGCGTCCTGTCCGGCCTGCTGTAGAAGGCAGTTCACAACTCAACAGAGTGCGTGTACGGACTCTGTCCGAAGTGGAGTAGCTGGTGTACTTCCCCGACATCAGAACCCATTTCGGGCAGGGCCCTATACGCACTTAATTTGTCCCGACAACCCACCGCGGCCAACTTCAAGCTACTTCGTTTACGGAAAGGGGGCACCATGGCTTCAGCTGAACGCAACAACCACGGTCACGTGCCCGTGATGCGTGAGCGTATGGCCGAGCTACTCGCGCCCGCCGTGGCGAAGGCAGAAGCAGAGACCCCGGGCGGCGCCGTCTTGGTGGATGGAACGCTTGGCGCGGGCGGACACACGGAATACTTCCTGGAGACCTTCCCGGAGGTGTCGGTGATTGGCGTGGACCGCGATGGGGCATCGTTGGCTGCGGCCCGCGAGCGCCTGGCGAAATTCGGGGACCGCTTCGTGGGCGTGCAGGCGCGCTTCGACGAGGTGGGCGACGAGATTGCCCGACCGGCCACCCCGCACGCGGTTGTGGACAAGGCGCGGGAGTGGGGCATCGCGGGCGCGTTGTTTGACTTGGGGGTGTCGTCGATGCAGCTGGACCAGGCCGAGCGCGGCTTCGCCTACAGCCAGGACGCCCCGCTGGACATGCGTATGGACCCCAGCCAGGGGATTACCGCGGCGGACGTGCTCAACACCTACGACCACGGCAACCTGGCGCGCATCCTTAAGACCTACGGGGATGAGCGTTTCGCCGGCAAGATTGCCAGCGCCGTCGTGCGCGAGCGTGAGAAGGAACCTTTCCGTGACTCGGCGCGGCTGGTGGAGCTTTTGTACGCCACCATCCCGGCGGCTACCCGGCGCACGGGCGGGCACCCGGCTAAGCGCACCTTCCAGGCGCTGCGCGTGGAGGTCAACCGCGAGCTGGAGGCCATCGAGCAGGTCCTGCCGGTTATTGCGGCGGCGCTGCGAGTCGGCGGCCGCGCGGTGTTTATGAGCTACCAGTCCTTGGAGGACCGGCTGGTCAAGCAGTTCTTCAAGGATCAATCGACGTCGTCGACCCCGGAGGGGCTGCCGATGGACCTGCCAGGCACCGAACCGGACTACCGGGTGGCAACCCGCGGGGCGGAGAAGGCCTCTGAGGCCGAAATCGCCGAGAACCCGCGTGCCGCCTCGGTGCGGGTGCGGGCGCTGGAGCGGATATCCGGCACCCCGCAGCTGCTTTCTTCGGGAGGCACACCATGACCCAGACCACTCGACCCCACACCCGCCAATCCTCGACGAAGGGACACCGCTCCATGGGAGCTAGCCGAGATTTCACGACCGGAGAAGACACCGGCGCGGCCACCGCGCTGCTCGAGCGGGATGCCCGCCGCAGTACCCGGCGCACCGCCCGCACGCGGGCCCCGGAACGCTGGGACGTGCGCCCGCGGCGCAGCTCGCACGGCACGACCAGCCCGCACGGCCCGCGCTACCAGCGGCTGGGCTCCCAGCAGGTGGTCTCCCAGCGTGGCCGCCGCCTGACCCCGATCAAGAAGAACTCCCTGTTCGCCCGCCTGTCGGCGGTGGCCATCGTGCTGCTTATCGGCGGCGTGTTCCTTGCCATGTGGCTGTCGGGTTTGTCGACCTCCCAGACTTTCAAGATCCAGCAGCTCTCCGCGCAGGAATCGCAGCTGGGCAACCAGATTGAGACGCTGAACCGCGACCTAGAAAACGTGCGCTCCACCGCGGACGTGGCCCGCCGCGCCGCGGACGCGAACATGGGAGTGCCCACCAACCCAGGCGTCGTCGAGGTCGGCGAAGACGGCAAGGTAAAGGAGAAGCGCGCGGCGACGGACGAGCAGGAAGCCATCATCGACGTCAACGGCACGGCGATCCGTCCGGGCCGCGCCTCCAGTAACCCGGACGACACGGAAGGCATGTCCGATAGTCTGAATGCTACGCCGGATGGGCATCGTTCGCCGCAGGCGCAGTCCGAGCGTTCGGGCGAGGGCCGCGAGCAGAACCGTGACCAGAACGCGGAATCGAATGCACCACGCGCGGACGAGTTACCGGATCTGCCGGTCCGTGCCCCGTATTCTGGAGCCGGGAATTAGCAGTTGCTTTGGGCAGCCGGGTGGTTGTCCCAGAGGAAATGAATAAGGCAGGTGACTTACCACCGTGACGTCACGGAATCCGGGATCGCGGCCGCACCGGCGGTATCGCGATACCGGCGCGCGGGTGGGGCAATCGGCACGTCAGCCGCGCGCCGGCGGCCACAGCTACGGCACCGCCGCGGAGAAGACGCGGCCGGCTAGCACCCAGCCGCAGGTCAAGAAGCTCTACAAGAATTCGCACATGATGTCCCGCCGTCTGCGGTTCATCATGGCTTTCCTGTTGGTGGGCATGTTGCTGCTGGTGGGCCGCCTGGCCTGGGTGCAGGTGGTCTGGGGCCCGGACCTGTCGGCCAAGGCCATGGAGCAGCGCTCCCGCGTCTACGTGGAGCCGGCCCGCCGCGGCGAGATCACCGATAGCGATGGGCAACGCCTGGCCTATACCATGCAGGCCCGCTCCCTGACTGTCTCGCCGACGCGCTTGCGCAAGGAGCTGGAGGAGCAGTTCACCAACGAACTTAGCGCCGAGGGCGCCAGCGGCGACGATCTGAAGAAAAAGGCCGGCGAGGCCGTCGATGACCGCCTGAAGGAGATGTCCAAGGGCATCCCGAAGATGATCAAGGACGCCGGCGCCGAGGTCGGCAGCGTCGACGACAAGGAGATCCTCGACAAGCTGAAGGCAGACACCCAGTACGAGGTGCTGGTGCGCAACGTGGATCCGGACGTAGCCGTAGAAATCGCCGAGGAATACCACGGCGTGGCCGCCGACCACCAGGACATCCGCCAGTACCCGAACGGTGCCATCGCCGAGAACGTGATCGGCAAGGTCTCCATGGACGGCCAGGGCCAGTTCGGCCTGGAGGCCTCCGGCGACTCGACACTGACGGGCATCGACGGGCGCAAGACCGAGGACGTCTCCACGGACGGGCAGCCTATCCCGGGCACCTTGCGCGACGAGGTCAACGCCGTCGACGGCGCCAACGTCCACCTGACGCTGGACCTGGACCTGCAGACCTTCGTGCAGCAGAAGCTGGAGAAGGCCAAGGCCAATTCGCAGGCCAAGTCCGCCGAAGCCGTCGTGCTGGACTCAGCCACCGGCGAGGTTCTCGCCATGGCGAATACGGATACCATCGACCCGAACGAGGACATCGAAAAGCAGGTCAAGTCCGGCAAGGGCTTCGAGAACCCGTCGATCTCCCACCCCTACGAGCCGGGCTCGGTGGCCAAGATCGTCACCGCCGCCGCGGCCATCGAGGAGGGCGTGACCACCCCGGAGGAGGTCCACCAAGTCCCGGGCTCCATCGACATGGCCGGTGTGACGGTCAACGACGCCTGGCAGCACGGCGTCGAGCCTTACACCACGGCCGGCATCTTCGGTAAGTCCTCCAACGTCGGCACGCTCATGCTGGCAGAGAAGCTGGGGGACAAGACCTACTCGAAGTACCTCGACGCCTTCGGGCTGGGCAACGCCAGCGGCATCGAGCTGCCGAACGAGTCCGGCGGCCTGGTACCGGCCTTCGAGCAGTGGTCCGGCGGCACCTTCGCCAACCTGCCGATCGGCCAGGGCATGTCCTGGACGACGCTGCAGATGGCGAGTGTCTACCAGACCATCGCGAACGAGGGCGAGCGCATCACCCCGCGCATCATCAAGGAAATCGAGGGCGAAAGCGGCGAGGACCGCATCCACTCCGAGCCGGAGAAGACCCAGGTCATCAGCCCGGCGGCGGCGAAGACCACCCTGGACATGTTCCGAGCGGTCTTCCAGGAAGACCCGGCGGGCGTGCAGTCCGGCACGGCGCAGGGCAACGGCATCGACGGCTACCAGCTGTCCGGCAAAACCGGCACGGCCCAGAAGGTCGACCCGAACACGGGGGCGTATTCTAATTCCGCCTACTGGATCACCTTCGCGGGCGTGGCCCCGGCGGATGACCCGCGCTTCGTGGTCGCCATCATGCTGGACGAGCCGAAGTCGGGCGTCAACGACGACGGCTCGGGCGGGCAGTCCGCGGCGCCGGTCTTTAGCGACATCGCCGGCTGGCTGCTCAACCGAGACAACATACCCACCTCTCCCGAGGGTAAGAACCTTAAACTGCGGGCGGAATAGGAGAACATCACCATGGCACGTACGCTAGCTCGACTGGCACAGCTGGCCGGCGGGAGCCTGAGCGGCTCGCCGGAGACGGAAGTTAGCAGCATCGGACTGGACTCGCACTCCATCGCCCCGGGCGGGATGTTCGCGGCCTTGCCGGGTCTTCACGCCCACGGCGCGCGTTTTGCCGCCGACACCCCGGCAGCGGCGGTGCTTACCGATGCCGCCGGCGCGGAAATCCTCGACGCCGCCGGCGACACCCGACCCCGGCTGGTGGTCGAGGACATCCGGGCCGTGCTGGGGGATATCTCCGCCGAAATCTACGACCACCCGTCCGCGGACCTGACCATCCTGGGCGTTACCGGGACCTCCGGCAAGACCACCACCAGCTACCTGCTGGAGGCCGGGCTGCTGGCCGCCGGCTACCAGGTAGGCCTTATCGGCACCACCGGCACGCGCATTAACCGCACCCCGGTGCCCACATCGCTGACCACCCCGGAAGCCCCCAAACTTCAAGAGCTTTTCGCGCAGATGCGCGACCAGGGGGTCACCCACGTGGTCATGGAGGTCTCCTCCCACGCCCTGGCACTGGGCCGCGTGAAGGGCACGCGCTTTGCCGTGGGTGGGTTTACCAATCTCTCGCAGGACCACCTAGACTTCCACCCGACCATGGAAGACTATTTCCTGACCAAGGCCCGCCTGTTCACCGGGCCCGAGGCCGCCGCGGCCGCGGTCATCTGCGTCGACGATTCCTGGGGCCAGCGCTTGGTGGAACTGTCCCGCGCGGCGGGCACGCCCACCGCGGAGGTCGCCACCGCCGAGCAGACCGTAACAACCAACGCGGGCAAGGTAATTTCCGCCCACCACACCGCGGTGGAACCGACCGGCGAGCAGCACGGCGTGCTGAGCCTGGAGGGCAAGGACTACGAGTTCACGGTCCCGCTGCCGGGCAAGTTCAACGTGGCCAACGCCGCCCTGGCAGCCGGGATGGCCGCCGCGGCCGGAGTGGACGTGGAAGCCTTCCTGAAGGGCGTGGCCGGCGTCGCGGTGCCGGGGCGCATGCAGCGCGTGGATTGCGGGCAGGATTTCGTCGCCGTGGTCGACTACGCCCACAAGCCGGCGGCCGTGGCCGCGGTCTTGGACACGCTGCGCGAGCAGATCCGGACCTCCGAGCGCCCTGAGGGGCGCATCGGCATTGTCATCGGCGCCGGCGGCGACCGGGATTCTTCCAAGCGCCCGCTGATGGGGCAGGCCGCGGCCAGCCGCGCCGACTACGTCGCGGTCACCGACGACAATCCCCGCACCGAAGACCCGGCTCCCATCCGCGCGGCCGTGCTGGCAGGTGCGAAGGAGGCCGCCGCCGAGCGCGACGACGAGGTCACCCTGGCCGAGTACGCCTCCCGCGCCGCGGCCATTGACGCGGCCATCCAGTGGGCAGAGCCTGGCGATGCGATTATCGTGGTAGGCAAAGGCCACGAAGTCGGCCAGATCGTGGGGGACACGGTCCACCACTTTGACGACCGGGAAGAGGTACAGCGCGCACTGGAAACTAAGACCTCCGGCACCACGCCGGCGGGGAAGGAAGAAGCATGATTGAGCTAACGCTAAAAGAGATAGCCGAGATCACCGGCGGCTATCTGGACGAGGTCGATGACCCGCAGGCTCAGGTCACCAGCTTCGTCGAATTCGATTCGCGCAAGATCACCCCGGGCGGGTTGTTTTTGGCCCTGCCCGGCGCCCGCGTCGATGGGCACGACTACGCCCGCGCGGCGGTCGGTCAGGGTGCGGTGGCCGTGCTAGCAGCCCGCCCGGTAGGCGTGCCAGCAATCGTCGTCGAACCCACCGGTCGCGTGGAGGGCGACGGCGCTAACGCTGATATTTACGCCCACGACGCCGACGGGTCTGCCGCCGCGGTCGTCCGCGCCCTCTCGGCCCTGGCTCGGGCGGTCACCCGCCGGCTGGCCGACCATGGCAACCTGACCATCGTCGGAGTGACCGGCTCGGCCGGCAAGACCTCGACCAAGGACCTGATGGCGGCGATCTTCCACTGCGCGGGCGAGACCGTCGCCCCGCCCGGCTCCTTCAACAACGAGGTCGGACACCCCTACACCGCGCTGCGGTGCGACTGGCAGACCAAGTACCTGGTCGCGGAGATGTCGGCGCGCGGAATCGGCCACATCCGCCACCTGGCGGACATCGCCCGCCCGACCATCGGGGCGGTACTCAACGTGGGCTCTGCCCACCTGGGCGAGTTCGGCTCCCGCGAAAACATCGCCCAGGCCAAGGGCGAACTCGTCGAGGCCCTGCCGGCTGCAAACGACGGCGGGGTAGCGGTGCTCAACGCCGACGACTCCTTCGTCGCCGCCATGGCCAAGCGCACCGAGGCCAAGGTAGTCTACTACTCCGCGGCAAACCCGCCGGCGCCGGAGGCTGACTACACCGCCACCGACGTCGAGCTCGACGATGTCGCGCGCGCCGCGTTTACCCTCCACTCGCCGAACGCCGCCCCGCAGCGCATCAAACTGCAGGTCTTCGGCGTCCATCAGGTCTCCAACGCCCTGGCGGCGGCCGCCTCGGCCATCGAGTCGGGGATCCCGGCGGAGAAGGTCGCCGCGGCGCTGAGCGGGCACCGGAACGCCTCCGCGAACCGGATGGACGTCTACAGCCGCCCGGACGGGGTCACCATCATCAACGACTCCTACAACGCCAACCCGGACTCCATGCGCGCGGCCATCGCGGCGCTCGGGTACACGACCGCGGCGCGCCCGGACGCCCGGGCGATCGCGGTCTTGGGCGAGATGGGTGAGCTGGGCGCGGAAGCGGAGAACGCCCACCAGCAGCTGGGCGCGGAGCTGGCGAAGTACAACGTGGGCCGGCTGATCATCGTCGGTGATTCCCCGGCCTGCCGGGCGCTGGCGGCCGCGGCCGCCGACCGCGGGATCACCACGACCGTCGGGGCGGACCACGCGCAGGCCGCCCAGCTGGTCGAGGAAACCCTGCGGACCCCGCCCGCCGCGGTGGAGCAATGGTCGCAGCGCGCGGCGAAAGACGTGGTGCTCATCAAGGCATCGAACGCCCAGCAGCTGTGGCGGGTAGCCGCAACCTTAAAGGGCGAGGGCTAGAACCACCTCGATAAGATAAGCTCGCGCAGAATTTTCTTCAGACTGCTTTTGTTGTATTAGAAGGACCACGTTCACAGTGACCCAAATTATTGTCTCCGGCGTAATTAGCTTTATCGTCGCGATTTTCTTCACCCCCTGGCTGATCCGGTATTTCTCCCACGCCGGCAAGGGGCAGGAGATCCGTGAAGACGGCCCCAAGTCGCACCTGCGCAAGCGCGGGACCCCGACCATGGGCGGACTGGCGATCCTGGCCGGCATCGTCGTGGCCTATCTGACCACGGGCCTCTACGGGCTGATCTCCGGCAAGGGTGGGTTCACTGTCTCCGGCGTCCTGGTCCTGGGCTTGACCCTGGGGCTGGGCGGCCTGGGCTTTGCGGACGACTTCATCAAGCTGTTCAAGGCCCGCAACCTGGGCCTGAACAAGAAGGCCAAGCTTATCGGGCAGCTCGCGCTGGCCCTGGCCTTCGGCTTCCTGGCGCTGCAGTTCCCGAACGACAACGGGCTGACCCCGGCCTCGACCAAGCTGTCGATGTTCCGCGAGATCGACACCTTCGACATCGCCGTCGGCGGTGCCGTCATCGGCACCATCGTCTTTTTGGTCTTCATGTATATCCTCATCGCGGCCTGGTCGAACGCGGTCAACCTCACCGATGGCCTGGATGGGCTGGCGGCCGGCACGACCGCCTTCGTGATGGGCGCCTACAGCCTGATCACCTTCTGGCAGTTCCGCAACGCCTGCGGCGCCGACCACGCCGCCGGCTGCTACGAGGTCCGCGACCCGCTGGATCTGGCCATCCTGGCCGCGGCCGGGCTGGGTGGCTGCCTGGGCTTTCTGTGGTGGAACGCCGCCCCGGCCAAGATCTTCATGGGGGACACGGGCTCCCTGGCGCTTGGCGGCCTGGTCGCGGGCATCTCCGTGACCACCCACACCGAACTGCTGATGATCATCATCGGCTCCCTGTTCGTGGTGGAGGCGGCCTCCGTGGTCATCCAGGTTGCTGTCTTCAAGACCACCGGCAAGCGCTTTTTCCGCATGGCGCCCATCCATCACCACTTCGAAAACGGCGGCTGGCCGGAGACCTCCGTGGTCATCCGCTTCTGGCTGCTGGCCGGCATGGCCGCCATGCTGGGCGTGGCCCTGTTCTACGCGGACTGGCTGACCGCCGCGGGCATCGGAATCTAGACACTGAAGATAAAGGTTAGGAGCCTTCGACAACACCATGACTTTGCACACGGCGCGTAGTCTGCCCGCGGACCTAGCCCAGGCCCGCCGGGTGCTGGTAGCGGGCGCGGGCGTTTCCGGGCGCGGCTGTGCCCGCGTGCTGGACCGCCTGAACCTCGAGGTCACCATCGCCGACGACAACCCGCAGGCGCGGCAGCAGGCCCTGGCCGACTGCGGCGCGCGGGCGAGCGGGATGAGCACCGCGGAGGCTATGGCTATTGCCGCCGACGGCCAGATCGACTTGGTGGTGACCTCCCCGGGGTGGCGCCCGGACTCGGCCCTGCTGACCGCCTATGGCGACGCCGGCGTCGAGGTCATCGGCGACGTCGAGCTGGCCTACCGCCTAGACTCGACCGGCACCTTCGGCGCGCCGCGCCAGTGGCTGGTCGTCACCGGCACCAACGGCAAGACCACCACCACCGGCATGCTGGCGGCCATCATGCAGGCAGACACTAGTCGCACCGGCCGCCGCGCGGTGCCGGTGGGCAACATCGGGGTCTCCGTCTTCGACGCCATCCAGGACAACGATCGCGTCGACGTGCTGGTCGCTGAGCTGTCGTCTTTCCAGCTGCACTGGGCCAGCCAGCTGCGCCCGGACGTGGGCGTGCTGCTCAATCTAGCCGAGGACCACCTCGACTGGCACGGCTGCTTCGACAACTACGCCGCGGACAAGGCCAAGGTTATGCACGGCGGCATCGCTATCGCCGGCGCGGACGACGCGCACGTGATGGAGCTAGTTGCCCGCGCCCGCCAGTCCGGCGACCTGGCCCCGCAGTTCTATTCCTTTACCTCCCAGACCCCGCAGGCCGGCCAGGTCGGCGTGGAGGGCGGGCGAATTATTGCGCGCTTGGACGGCGAGGATCTAGACCTAGTCTCCGCCGACGGGGTGGAGCCGGCCGGGCTGGCCGGCGTCTTGGACGCCTGCGCTGCCGCCGCGGCCGGGCTGGCGGCGGGCG
>NZ_KV823393.1 GCF_001815935.1 Corynebacterium sp. HMSC04H06 | reverse complement strand
CCCCGCACACAAAGAAACGGACACTCTCCAGCGTAGTCACGGACGGCCTTTATGTCGGATAACTCCACAACACCGTCATCGTTTAACTTGACGTGAAAATCCTGGTCGGACTTGTCCTCGATGACGATGACGAAGTCTTTAACTACGGCAACATACTCTGGATAACCGGGACCGCCCTTGCCGGTTTTGGACGCCGTCTTGAGCACCTCATTCAATTCAAGGACATCGCTCCCCTGAGGGTCATAATCAGTAATACCCGCTTCATCGAGTTGCTTTGCAACCCAGAGGTCTACCTTGGCCTCTTGCTTCGCCATCAATCATCACGCTCGCTATGTCAGTATTAAATCGGTCGATTCCGTACACCCCGCCACTGCAGTGCTGTAGTGAGCACGGAGCAGCAGGATAAAAGTGTACGAGATCGTTGTACGTTATAGATAGTGTAACACAACTAACCAATTAACGATACCGTACAGCAAAGTTTTTCTTTCGGCTGCTCGACATGCGCAGGGGCAGCAGCCGTGTCATAATTCACCCGGGAGCGTCACGGTTGAGCGTGTCCCCCCCGGCACAGAGGCAGGTCTCCCCCCGAACTGCCCGCTCCCGTGGCGTTCCCCCATAGACGCGCTTCGCAGACAGTTACTGCCGCCAGGCGATCTTCACACGGTGCGGATCGAATTTCTTCGCTCCAGCCTTGCCTGGCAGGATACAGATTTCCATGAGCAGCCGGGTCAGCCTGCGCTTGTCTTCAACGGAAGCGCTACCCCACCACTCAGCGAAGTCAAGGCCGTCGGCCAGTTCTACGGCAAGGGGATCAGCGTCGCGGCTTGTGGTCAGCTCGCGCATCTTCTCGTCGATAGTGGAGATTTGATCTTCGATTTTCTTCGACACGCGCGCGAATGTGGACATATCAACATCTGCAGCGATGATCGCTTCTTCGATCTGTTCTCGGCGCGCTAGCAGCACGTTTCGCTCGCCTGCAAGCTCCTGTAGCTGCTCGGTAAGACCGTCATCCTCCGGCGTTAAGGCGTTGCGTAGTGCATCCACGGCATCTGGCTGCGCCATGCGCTTGAGGATGACAGCTTCGATGAGGTCGTCCACCTCAGCGCCGATGGACACATGCGTGCCACCAGGTTCGGACCGTTTGCACGTGTAGTACCGGCGCGGGTCGCCCGCCTTATTCCTTCGGCTGCGCGCATACATCGGATCACCGCAGGTGCAGGTCAGGACAGAGGCTAGGAAATAGCGGGGCGCGTTGCCGCTATGCGAGCGTCGCCGTGATGGATCGCGCAGCACCGCGTCGAGTTTCTCACCGGTGGCTTCGTCGACGATGGCGGGCCAATTGCCCTTACCGATGACCTTGCGATCTTTGACAAGCCGGTAGCCCGTATCTGGGTCGGTGGGATTGAACGTGCTCAAGCCACGCACTCGGGGATTGAGAAGAATGTCACGCAGTGTCGGTGCCGTCATGGGTCTACCGGACGTGGCTGTGAGGCCACGGGCATGAAATATCTCGCGCACGGTTTCGCGCAAAGTCTTGCCAGCAATGACCATGGCAGCAGCATCGAGAATTGCCTGGGCTTCGTCGTCGATAACTGTTACAGCATCTGCTTCGTAACCGAACATGCGGCGACCCCCAGTCTTCGGCCGTCCTGTACGGGCACGGTCCTCGTATGCAGCGCGGACACGGGCAGCGCGGTCGATGGACTCCTGTTCAGCAATAAGACCGAGAATGACGATAGTGAGGCGTGATGCTGGGTCGCTTGGGTCGATGTTGTAACCCCGGTTCGCCTTAACTGTGACGTTGTGCTTCTCGCATAACTCAAAGAGAGCAAGTGTGTCTTTGGTACGGCGCGTCAACCGGTCGAGTGCGTAGACATACACAACATCAATCTCGCGGTTCTCGATGGCGTGAATGAGTTTGTCGTACTCGGGACGGTACTCACCGGAGAAGGCAGAGATGTTGTTATCCACGTAGGTGGCGACGATCTCAGCCTCGTCGGCCTCAGCCTGCTTAGTGGCTAAATGTATCTGTCGCTTGATACCGGCTTCTTCCTGTTTATCAAGCGAAATACGTGCATAGATCGCCGCGCGCTGTGTCGTAGTATCTGCCATATGGCCATTGTAGCCCAAAGCCACATTCTGGATTGCCGCTGCCCGTGGCCCCGATGCACAGCCCGTGCGGTCCCATGCCACCCTGGGCGGACTCCTTCAGGTCGAGGTAGACCGGCTGGCCGCTCGGGTCCAGCCCCACCGGCACGTGTAGGCGTTGCGCCCCGGCGCGCCCCGGCCAGAGGTTTACTCCCCGCAGCTCCGCGATGTCGCGGTGCCCGAGCAGGGCCACCAGGTCACCGCCACCGGAGCCGAGCTTGGGCCCCGACTCAGCCAGCGGGCGGCGGCAGCGGGCCATGCGGCGGGCGATGAGCACCGCGCCGTCCTCCCCCAACTGGTCCGCGCGCCCCAGCTCCTCCTCGCCCGCGGCGGTGGAGACCAGCAGCGTTGTGCCGGATTCCGGGCCCGCCCCGTCGCGCAGGCTCAGGCACAGCCCCTCGTGCTCGGCGCGCAGCCCGAGCGCGGTGTTGCGGCGGGAGCCGACGTCGATGATGGTGGTTATCCCCTCCTCGTCGAGGAAGTCTTCCACCCCGGTGGTCGCCACCCCGTCGACGATGAGCACGCGGTAGTCCGCCTGCTCCGGCCGGCGGGCGTGCGGCAGCCACTTCACCCACTCCCAGCCGGCCCCGCGCACGGAGAGGCCCAGGGTGTCGGGTCCGTGCGCGCAGGCCAGCTGGATGACGATGGCCCGCGCCAGATCCGCCGCGCCCGCGCCCGCTATCCCCAGCACGCCAAAGGCCTGGAGCTGGATAACCACGGGCATCTCCGACAGGGTCTCGACCGCCTGGATGGTCCGGCGCAGGCTGACTGCGCACACCGGGTCGAGGTCCTCGGCCGCGGCCGCCTCCGGCACCTGGATCTCCGTGGCCAGCTTCGTCTCGCCCACGCCGATGCGCACCTCCAGGGCGTCCGGGTCGTCCGCGCTGCGCTCCCACAGCCGCTGGTTGTGGACGAAGGCGGGCAGCTGCTCGACGGGCGGGTGACGGTGCAGCTCGTGGGCCCGCTGCGCGGCGCCGTTGTCCAGGGCCTTCTCGCGCAGCGCCTTCAAGTGGCGCAGGTAGGTCCGCCGGGTCTCGTCCGGGTCCTGGCCGCCGGTGGACGGGCCGAACATCATGAACATGCTGGCCAGCATCATGATGGGAAACATGAGCATGAGCGGGCTGAAGGTACGCTCCGACCCGCCGCTTAGGACCATGAGCGCGACCATGCCGAGCATGGCGGCGACCATGACGATGGGCATGATGACGCGCACCAGCGGCACGGGCTGCTTGCGTTGGGCCTCCGGCACCGCCTCTGCGGTGATGGTGCCGGTCGGCGCCGGCGGCACCGGTTGGCGCTGCGTTAAGGTTGTTGGCTCGATTACTTGAATATTCTCGCGCTGATCCAGCACGGCTGTTACACCCCCGAAATGTTTTTGGCGGCCACCTCCCCTAGCGGTGGACACGCTGCCCACAGTAAGCCACAATTGAGCGCGACGGGCAAGGTGGGCAAGAAAGTTTTTAGCCACCGGCCTGAGAATTCGGGGATCTACTACTTCGGGGGTGAAGTGTTGTGAACGCTGCGATCACGCATACCGTCCGCGTGACGGTGCGCGTCCACGCAGGTAATTTTCGGAAAGAGGCGGATCTGTCCTTACCGGTGACCGGCAGCTTGGGCGAGATGATTGAGGATATCGGCTATCTGGTCGACGCGCCCCAGCTGTCCAAGCCGTGGCGGGCGAGCACCGCGGGCGGGCGCGGGCTGGACATGGCCCAGCCACTGTCGGACACACGGGTCAAAGACGGCGCGGTCATCATCCTCAACCCGCAGGAGGACACCCCGGCGCCGGTTATCCGCGACTCGGCGGAAGCGCTCGTGGCAGCCGGCCGCCCGGCGGAGCTTCACGGGCTGGCCGCGGTCTGGGCGGGTATTGGGCTGGTCGCCGTCGCCGCCCTGCTGGCGGGCGTGCTGCCCGCCAGCGCCGCGGTCGCCATCGCACTAGCCCTTGGCACCGCGCTGGTTATCTACCAGCCCGCGACCCGCTCCTTGGTCCCGGCGTTGGTTTTCGCCGGGGCGCTGGCCGGCTGGTGGGCCGTCGCCCCGCCGGGTGGGGCCCTCCCGCCCGCGTGGCAAGCGGCCAACCAGCAGCTGGACGGGCCCGCGCTGGTTGTGCACAGCGCCCTGTCCTGGGTGGTGCCCGCCGCGCTTGGTGATGCCGCCTGGGCGCTGCTGGCAGCGCTGTCCTGCGGGCTGGCCATGGTCCTGGTCTTCCACGTGACCGCCGTGGCTAGCCCCAAGTGCACGGCCGCCACGCTCACCCTGGGCGGGCTGGGGTTGGTGGCGGCCGGTGGCGTAGCCATGCCGGGCGAGGCGCCCTTCGTCGCCGCCGGCGCCGCGGTGCTGCTTACGGTGGTCTGCCTCATCGCCGCCGCCCCGGGCGTGGTCACGCGGGCGGCAGGCCTGTCGGTGCCGCAGCTACCGACCGCGGGCCAGGACTTGTCGGTCTCCGACGGGCACCAGCCGGACGTGGACGCCCGCGCCCGGCGCGCCCAGGAACTCTACGGCGGGGTCTGCCTGGGCGCCGGGCTGGCCGCGCTCCCCGCGCTGGCAGCGCTGGTGCTGACCGGCACGGGCATTACCCCGGTCTACGAGGGGCCCTTCGGCGCGCAGCTTAACGGGTCCGGCTTCGCCCAGGCGCTGTGCCTGTGCGTCGGCGGGGCGCTTATCATGCACGCGGTGCGGCACGGGCAGGCCAGCGCCGCGTGGTGCCTGTCCCTGCTAGCGGCCGCTAGCCTGCTGACCGCGTGCCTCATCCCGGTTGTGGCCAGCGCGCCGGCCAGCGACGGCGACCCGCACCTGGCGATGTTCATCGTCGCCGGCATCGCCGCGGCAGGCGCGCTAAGCACCCCGCTGTGGGCGGCGAAGGTGCCCACGGCGGAACCGACCACCATCGTGTGGTGGGAGCGCGCCGAGGCGCTTGCGATCGCCACCTGCCTGCCCCTGGCCGCGCACCTTATCGGGCTCTTCGCCCTGCTGCGGGGTCTGGGATGACACAGCGCGGGGGAAAAGCGAAGAAGAGCGCGGCTACGCTGCTCGCCGGCGGGCTTATCGCGGACGGGGCTGCCGTAGCCGCCGCGGTGGAACCGGACACTGCCTGCGCGGTGGCGGTGCCCACCGAGGAGGTCCCCGCCCCGACCGCCGAACAGGCCGACTACCGCTCCCGCCTGCACGCCCAAGCCACCGGGGACGGGGTGACCGTGGCAGTCATCGACACCGGCGTCCACCCGCACCCGCAGCTGGGCCAGCTGGAGCCGGGCCCCGACTTCGTCGACCCGGAGGACCCGAACCCGCTCGAGGACTGCGACGCCCACGGGACCGTGGTCGCCGGGGTCATCGCCGCCGCCGACACCGGGGTCGCCCCCGGCGCCCGGGTGCTTTCCATCCGGCAGACCTCGGCGCACTACCGCGCCGCCGGCGGGGACAGCGGCCAGGAGGACTCCGCCGCCGGCGACCTGGACACCCTGGCCGAAGCCATCGAAGCGGCCGTCGACAAGGAGGCCGACGTGATCAACATCTCGGTGGTCTCCTGCCTGCCCGCCGGCACCAGCGTGGATACGGGGCGGCTCGACGCCGCCCTAGAGCGCGCCGAGGCCGCCGATACCGTGGTGGTCGCCGCCGCCGGCAACGCCGGTGATTCCTGCGAGCCGGGCCATACCGTCTACCCGGCCCATGCTGCCACGGTCGTCTCCGTGGGCGCGCTGGCTGACCCACAGGTCCGCGCGGACTACTCCATCCCGCAACCAGACTCGGGGCTGGCGGTGTCCGCGCCGGGCTCGGTACCGCTGGGCCTCGCCCCCGGCGGGCAGGGCTGGGCCCGCGCCGTCGTGGCGGCCGATGGGACCGGCCCGCAGCGGGAGTTCACGGGCACCAGCTTCGCCGCGCCGACCGTCACCG
>NZ_KV823392.1 GCF_001815935.1 Corynebacterium sp. HMSC04H06 | reverse complement strand
AGAAGCGGAACTAAACCCAGGACGCTTCATGATTAGGGCAACATCATCGTTTGATGATTTGGTATAGATAGCAGCGATACCTGCTACTTCACCATCTGATTGACGGAGAAAACCGTCCATAAACGGTGCGTTAGATACGCAGTGATGTGCCGTGAGCCAGAAGCTATCTCCTAGATAGCTTGCGGTGCAGTCGCGTCGAATGCGGGGTTCTTGTGGATTATCCAGGCTTGGGATTGCTGACCATAAAGCAGCAATCCGGTTATCGTTTACCGGTACTGTGCTACTTGCTTGTAGAGAAGCGAAATCACCATTGGCGTCCTGGGCTACAGCAGGAGAAGCACCCAGTGCGGTAAATGCGCAGGTGAGGATTATAAGACTGGTTTTAGCTATTTTCATGGTTACCCGACGAGATTAGAAAGGAGAACTTTTTCGCTTAACCAGCGTAGCCTGCCACCAAGCTATAAGCTGACCTAGTAGAACAACTCCTTGTTTCACTCTCATCTAAGGACCGCCAATGAAAGCTCTCTCACGCAAACTACTTGCTTTCGTCTCAGCAAGCTTATTAATCAGTACCACTCCCGGTACTGCAGTCGCGCAATCATCTTTTTCTGATTCATTATCGTCATCAGTGTCACAGGATACTTTTCCTGCTGATCCTAGTGAAAATACCGTAGAGGCAATCGACAATAAGGAAACGTCAGATGAATACCCCACTCCAGTACTGCCAGAGTGGGCTAAGGGGGCCTCGTCTGAAATTGTAGAAACTGAACTTTCACCGGAAGAAGTCTCCGAGTGGACTCCGACGAAATCTCCTAAATCTACTGTACGCCCTGGAGAAATGCGTAGCGATAGGGAAGAAATACCGGGTGATTTCACCAAAGAAGAGGCGGATCTTGCAGAAACAAAAGAAGCACAGCTGCAAGAAGAAGATAATCCGACCCTAAATTCTGCCCCAGGTTGCAAAGTTTACTGGCCTTCTCCTTTTGAAGTATGCGGTGCAATCCGGGAACTTTATGATTCCATTGGCGGACCGAAAAGCTTTCTGACGTTTCCTAAAAGCAACGAGCTAACTAATCCTGACGGTATTGGTAAAAGGTCCGAATTCGTCAACGGGTTTATCTATTGGCATCCAAAGACAGGCGCTCATACTGTTAGCATTCCTGCAACCGTCGTGTGGGCAAAGCATGGTTGGGAACGCGGACACTTCGGGTACCCAATGACTAATGATATCGCTCTCGGAGAGGGTTGGTATAAGCAGAAATACCAAGGTGGCTACATCTACACACGAAACTCCATTCCTGCAGTACAAGCAGGAATTCAGGGGCGAATATATGACAAATGGCAGGGCATGGGAGCCCAAAAGAGTACCTTAGGTTTCCCTATCAGCAGCGAAGAAAAAACACCTGACGGGATCGGGCGATACAACCTTTTCCAAAAAGGAATTATGGTTTGGCACCCCAAATTCGGCGCTCACGCTATAACAGGCGATGTGCTACTCCAATGGGTGTATTCAGGCGCTATTGATGGAGATGTCGGCTACCCTATTGGTGACCCCGGAGAAAGTGACAGTGACGGTTGGAAGGAACAAAAGTTTGAAAAAGGCAGCATCCACGGTAGCCAACTAGACAAATTCTTTCCTGACTTTATGCCTGGGGCAGGACTCGAACAAGATGCACCTACCCTACAAGGCAGTGGAATCGCTGGAGGCAATGATTATACCGATCAGGTGATGATGGCTACGCATGACCGATGTGGGGTTCCTGTTGTGCTACGACGGGGATGGTATGAACCTGATGCCAAAACACGTCCATATGGCCCTTGGGGTTACGACAAGATTCGGCACAAACATGGAATTTGGAACCTTTACTCGATTAGGCAATACATTCAAGGTCTGTGCGAAGCCAGGATGGAAAACGCGGACCGCATTTATGAAGCTCCTATTTATGAAGCTGTCCGCACTAATGATGGAAAAAAGGTTGGATCTGGAAGATCATTTGAACTTCGGGGAATAGTAGAATGAAGCGTCCTGGGTTTAGTTCCGCTTCT